>JBKEDP010000026.1:0-51821 GCA_047975485.1 Vibrio sp.
CAAGTGGATCTTCTTAATCAAATTTACAACTAATGTCCCCTATATGCCCCCAAAAGCAAACATAAAAAGGTAACGCATTGATTTTAAATAAGATTAACGAATATCCGAAATTCTGGGCGGAGTGTTTTGGCGCTGCGCCATTTTTACCAACCAGTCGTAAAGAAATGGACGCACTTGGTTGGGATAGCTGTGATGTGATCATCGTAACAGGCGATGCTTATGTCGATCACCCAAGTTTTGGTATGGCGATCATTGGTCGTTTATTGGAATCACAAGGTTTCCGCGTTGGTATCATTGCGCAGCCAAAGTGGGACAATAAAAATGATTTTATGAAGCTAGGTAAGCCGAATCTGTTCTTTGGTATTACCTCTGGCAACATGGATTCCATGATCAACCGCTATACTTCCGATAAAAAACTGCGTCACGACGATGCTTACACACCCAATAACGAAGGCGGTAAACGTCCAGATCGTGCGACTTTGGTGTATTCGCAACGTTGTCGTGAAGCTTATAAAGACGCTCTGATTGTCTTAGGTGGCATTGAAGCCAGTTTGCGTCGTATTGCGCATTACGATTATTGGTCAGACAAAGTGCGTCGTTCTGTTTTGTTCGATGCCAAAGCCGACATTTTATTGTTTGGTAATGCCGAACGCGCTTTAGTTGAGGTAGCCCATCGCCTTGCCAACAATGAATCAATCAGTGAAATGACTAACATTCGTGGTACTGCGGTTAACTTACCTGCTGCACCAGAAGGTTTTGACATTGTTGATTCTTCTCGTATTGAGAAACCAAACAAAGCGGTTTTTGTGGCGACTAATCCTTATGAAGTCGAAACCAACTGCAAGCCAAACTCTGAGCAAGCGGCAGCCGAAGAATCTCAAAGCATTAAAATTCAACCAGCTGAAAAGTTTGAGCGCAAAACTCGTCACGATGCTTCTCACACTGCGGTGCGTTTGCCGCCATTTGAAAAGCTGAACAATGACCGAATTCTGTATGCTCACGCTAGCCGTGTGATGCACCTTGAAACCAACCCATATTCTGGCCGTGCCTTGATTCAAAAACATGGCGACCGTGAACTGTGGGTCAATCAGCCACCTATTCCACTTTCGACTGAAGAAATGGATTTTGTGTTCGGCTTGCCTTATGCACGTGTTCCGCACCCTATGTATGGCAAAGCGAAAATTCCGGCTTACGACATGATCAAAACCTCGGTCAACATTATGCGTGGCTGTTTTGGTGGTTGTTCGTTCTGTTCGATTACCGAGCATGAAGGCCGTATTATTCAAAACCGTTCACAAGAATCTATTTTGAACGAGTTAGAAGAAATCCGCGACAAAGTACCGGGCTTTACTGGCACGATTTCTGATCTTGGTGGCCCGACTGCCAACATGTATCGTCTTGGCTGTTCTGATCCAAAAGCTGAAGCGAATTGTCGTCGCCCATCTTGTGTGTTCCCAGGTATCTGTAACAAGCTAGATACGGATCATCGACACACCATTGATTTGTACCGTGCTGCGCGTAAAGTCAAAGGCATCAAGAAAGTCATGATCGCATCTGGTGTTCGTTATGACTTGGCAATTGAGTCTCCTGAATACGTAAAAGAATTAGTGACTCACCACGTTGGCGGTTATTTAAAAATTGCTCCAGAACATACCGAGAAAGGCCCATTAGATAAGATGATGAAGCCGGGTATGGGCACTTATGACACCTTCAAGCAAATGTTTGAAAAATACAGTGCGGAAGCAGGTAAAAAGCAATATTTGATCCCATATTTCATTTCTGCGCATCCGGGTACAGAAGATGAAGACATGCTGAATTTGGCACTATGGCTAAAAGCGAATAACTTTGAGTGTGACCAAGTTCAGAACTTCTATCCGTCGCCAATGTGTAATGCAACGTCGATGTATTATTCAGAAACCAACCCGCTGAAACGAGTGAAATACAAGCAACGTGAAGATGTGCCTGTTGCTAAAGGTGAGCGTCAACGTCGCTTGCATAAAGCCTTGTTGCGTTATCATGATCCAGCTAACTGGCCGTTGATCCGTGAAGCTTTAATCAACATGGGTAAAAAGCATTTGATTGGTGATAAACCAAGTTGCCTAGTGCCTGCTGAAGATGCGGTTGATGCGTTAACGCCTGCGCAACGTCGTAAGTCTGGCCGTCATGGTGCGAACCGTTTTGCAACCAAACACACGGGAGCAAAAGGCCAACCTGGTTTAGGCGGTGAGCGTCCACAAAACCGTTCAAATAATCGTAACGGTAATGGCAAGGGTAAGCCGAATGCGACTGGAAGATCCAATGCTAGCGATAAATCGAATACTGGCGGAAAAACGCAAAACAGCAATAACAGGCCTGCAAAAAATGGTTCAATTAAGAACAACAGCTTCCGTGGTAAACCAAAAGGCAAACCACCGGGCAGTCGCAGCCGTTAATGGATTAACGCATGAAGCTTTGTGATACACCCGTCACCCAACATGAATTCAATGGTCATCCGTTTTACCTAAAGCGTGATGACCTACTTCATCCTGAATTTTCGGGCAATAAAGCTCGCAAATTTATGGCGGTGTTGGAAGGTGATTTTCCTAAAGTGAAAACACTGATTGGTTATGGTTCTCCGCAAGCGAATTCTTTATACAGCATGGCTGCGTTAGCCAAATTGAAAGGTTGGCAATTAGAGTTTTACGTTGCGCATATTCCAACTTGGTTAAAACAAAACCCAGTTGGAAACTACGGAGCGGCACTTGATCTGGGTGCTCACATTATTCCAGTTAGTGACGTTTCTGAGCTTCATCCTAGCGACTACATTCAGCAAGTCCGCCAACCAGACGAAAGCTGTTTAAGTGTGCCTGAAGGTGGACGTAGCCCTATTGCCGAATTTGGTGTGCAGCAACTTGCTCAAGAAATCATTGAATGGGCACAGTCACAACAGCTGAACGATTTAACGAATAAGTTAACCCTTGCCCTTCCATCGGGAACAGGCACAACAGCTGTTTTCTTGTCTAAACATCTAAAGCCTCACAATATTGATGTGCTTACTTGTGCATGTGTCGGCGGTGAAGATTATCTTATTCAACAATTCAACGAACTGGCTTCTTCAGAATTTCATCCAACCATCTTGCAAGCAAGTGCGAAACCTAAACATCACTTTGGTAAGTTGTATCTAGTAGATTTTGAAATTTGGCAAAGCTTGAAAGATCAAACCAAGGTCGAGTTTGAACTGCTGTACGACCCTTACATGTGGCAATGCTTAAATGACTGGCGAGCTAAAAACCCAAACAAGCCGCTGATGTATATTCACCAAGGCGGCTTGTTAGGTAATGTTTCGATGGCAAAACGTTACTTACGCAAATTCGCTTCAAATTAATTGAGCATTAATCTAAGCGCTGCTGCGTCCAAAGATACAACAATTCCAAGGCAATGGTCGCACCGGCTAAAGCAGTAATGTCACTTTGATCATAAGCTGGTGACACTTCTACCACATCCATTCCAACTAAGTTGATGCCTTGAAAATTACGCAAGATTTTCAGCACCTTGTCCGAAGTCATGCCACCACAAACTGGCGTTCCTGTACCCGGAGCAAACGCAGGATCTAAACAATCAATATCAAAAGTCAGATACACAGGCTTATCACCAACAATCGCTTTGATTTTCTCTACCATTTCTTGCGCAGATAAATCATTCGCTTCCATCGCATTAATCACATTAAAGCCGTGGCCTTCTTGTTTATATTCAGTACGGATACCAATTTGCACCGAATGTTCACGAGAAATTAAGCCCTCTTTTGGCGCATGATAAAACATGGTGCCGTGATCATAACGACTGCCATTGCTGTAAGTATCAGTATGCGCGTCAAAGTGAACCAAGGCCATTTCGCCATATTTTTTAGCGTGAGCACGCAATAAAGGCAAAGTGACAAAATGGTCACCACCAAGGCTTAATAGCGTTTTACCTGAATCCAAAATCTCTGTTGCTGCTGCTTCTAAACGTTGTGTGAGATCTTCAGCATCACCACAATCAAAGACTAAATCCCCTGCATCAACTACATTGGTGTGTTTGAATAAATTGAAATTCCACGGAAACTTTTTGCTTTCCCACGCTAAATTCACCGATGCTCGACGAATCGCATCCGGCCCCATTCTCGCACCGGAACGCCCAGACGTTGCCATATCAAACGGCACTCCAAGTACGACAACATCGGCATCGGCTGTAACAGGGTTTTGCACCATTGGACGACGAACAAAACTCATCGAATTCGAATACAGCGAGTAATCTGGTTTAGTAAATAAGTCGTTTATTTTTGTCATTACTTCATAAATCCTTTCAGCTTATACCCAAAGTAATTGGAGTTACAGCGAGGCGACAAGTTCATGAGGCCCATGAGTGTAGCTTGCCTACACTAAGAGAGGGGCGAATGAACGCAGTCAACAAAGCTGTGGCTTCAAGTACGAAGGGTATTAAATATCTTCCAAATAGGTGTAGCCCGACAAACCTTGCTCAAGCTCTGCTAATACACTTTCTTGTTCACTGTGCGCCACTCGGCTTTCGACCAAATCACGGTAATTATGACGAATGTTATCAACATCAATATGCACATAGCGCAGCATGTCTTCTACCGTATCGCCTTCATTAACCGAAACAATTTCAGATTGACCTTCTTTATTCACATTCACCACTACGGAATGAGTATCACCAAACAAGTTATGCATATCTCCTAAAATTTCTTGATATGCGCCAACAAGGAAAAAGCCCATTAAGTACGGTGTATCTTTGTCCCAACGAGGAACAGGTAACGTGGTTTCAATACCTTGTCCATCCACATATTGATCGACCGTTCCATCAGAATCACAAGTAATGTCCAGCATCACAGCTCGAGTTTGTTCGACTTGGTTTAGATTCGAAAGCGGCATCACAGGGAAAACTTGATCAATCCCCCATGCATCCGGCAAAGACTGAAATAGTGAGAAATTGACGAAGAATTTATCCGCCAAACGCTCATTCAATTCATCAATAATCGGACGATGAAAACGGTTCTTGTTGTTCAGTTGATTACGTAATTCATGGCAAATTCTTAAACTCACTTGTTCCGCCCAAGCACGGTGTTGAAGATTGATCACACCAGTTGCAAATTGACTATGCGCTTCGGCTAAATCACTTTGCGTGTCGTTATAAATTTCGATCAAAGCGCGATCATCAGTGCCTTGCGACAATATTTCCCAGTTACGCCACATATTATGTAGCAAGGTTGGTGCATCAGAATCTAGCTGTGTAACCGCTTCAGGTTTATAGCTTTCTGTACCAATAACATTAGTGATCAACACTGCATGATGCGCTGTCAGTGAACGGCCTGATTCTGAAATAATCGTTGGCTCAGGTTGCTTATAAAGCTGACAAATATCGCCAATGGTCGAGACAATATTGCGAGCATATTCCGCTAAACCGTAGTTCATCGAACTGTGAGATTGACTGCGCGTACCGTCGTAATCCACCGCCAAACCACCACCGACGTCCATATATTCCAACTGAGCGCCAATATCACGCAACTCACAATAAAAACGAGCCGCTTCACTCACGCCATTGCGCACATCACGAATATTCGCCATTTGCGAACCTAAGTGGAAATGCACTAACTGCAGCGTGTCGAGTTTATCTTCAGCTTTTAGGCGATTAATCACGGTCAGCACTTGGCTTGCCGATAAACCAAACTTTGATTTTTCACCACCGCTCGATTGCCATTTGCCTGCACCTTGTGATGCTAAACGAATACGCAAGCCCATACGTGGTTTTACGCCCAGCGCTTTTGCTTCAGACAAAACTAAATCCAGTTCAGATAGCTTTTCTAAAACGATAAAAACCTTATGCCCAAGCTTTTCACCAATTAAGGCCAAACGAATATATTCACGATCTTTATAACCGTTACACACAATCACGGAACTGGCTTTTTGTGCCAACGCTAACACCGCCAAAAGTTCAGGTTTACTGCCCGCTTCAAGGCCGAGCTGTTTAGTTTCAAGTTCTGCTTGGCTTGCAAGGATCTCATCGACCACTTCTTTTTGTTGGTTCACTTTGATCGGATACACCAACAAATAGCGGTTGGAATATTGGTATTCTTCAATCGCCTGATTAAACGCATCGCACACGTTATGAACACGTTGATGTAGAATTTGTGGAAAACGAACCAAAGCTGGTAGCGTTAAATTTTTCGCTTCCAATTGTTGCACGATAGCACTTAACGGCACTTGTAAATGATCCTCGCCCTGTCTTGGCGATACTGTCATTTCCCCCTGTTCATTAATGCCATAAAAGCCTTGGCTCCAGTGACGAACATTATAATTGGCTCGAATTTTTTCTAAGTTCACAGAATTTTCCACATCATTTCCTCGCGATTCGATTTTCTTTTGTTGAATGTCTATTTTTCAATCAAAAAGAAAGTAAATTTCCATATTGAATCAATAAGTTAACACATTACCTATATGCTAAGCGTGATCCAATTCACGGGCATTAACATACAAATAACAATTTGAGTCCAATTAGAAATTTTTGTTATCAAGAAAAAGATTTTTCGCAGAATAGAGTTTGTATATTTAACAAAAGGCTATGCACAAACATAGAGCAGAAACCTAGATAGGATATGACGTAGAACTCACTTTAAACAGGGATCAAATCATATTTTTCAGAGCAATTATTTAGTACAATTGTTAACAATTTTTATCTAGGCATAAGGGAAGAACTTTCGCCATGCGCCAATATTTACGTTTATTCGTACTCATTTTACTGACGTGCTCAGCCACTTTTACGGCTAATGCAGCGTCAAATTCCTCGTCATCTAAAGACAAAGCCCAAAGCCAAGAAGTCGCCGAACAGCATGTGATGACTCAGGCTGAGATTAGTGAGATCAGTGATCACATGAAAGATCTCACGAATAAAGCGAGATCCTTGAAGGGTGAACGCTTGGCTATTATTCAGCTTGAAGTTTACAACATGAACGAAAAGCTGCGTAAAGTGCTAAAAGACGCAATGGATAGTGAGAATCGCGACGACAAATTCCTTGCCAATCAAATTCAAATGCAAACCGAGTATTACAAGTTTTATCTAAGTTATATTGAGAAGAAGCTCGATTCTACTCAAGCAGATATAGAGAAAGCCAGCAAAGAAGATCGCCTATTAATGCAAATTCCACTTAACGAATTGCGCATTGGGCAAGCGGTTTTGTACTCAGAGCAATATCAAAACTATAAGTGGTTAGAAGAACTCGGTGTTGATGTTGAGAAAAAGCTTGCAGACTTTACAGAGCAACTTAAAGAGCGTGCGAATTTCGCTTCTGCCGCCCTTACCTACTCTTTAAACCATAAGAATTTGCTAGAGAATCAATTAGAGGGTTTACCAGCTTCTCAAACCGAACAAGTTAACCTTGAGATCTCATACCTGCAACGTGACATCGACACTTACAGCAATGCGTTAAATCGTTTAGTTGATACAGCAGAATCTTTAGGTGTTGATACGGTTGAATTGCGTCACAAACTCTTTGTAGCAACAGGTAATGTAACACAAGATTTATTAAGTTTTGCGGTTCTGAAATCGACCTTAACTAGCGGATTTAATCAATTGAGCTCTTGGGTAGTCACTAATAGCCCAAGCATGTTGTTTAATATTTTCATGTTTGTTTTAATCATGGGCTTAGCTCGAATTTTAGCGCAAATCGTGCACAACATTTTGCAGAAAACGGTTAAAGCGCCGCATTTGAAGTTAAGTAACTTGATGCAAAACTTCATTGTGTCTATGTCTACCAAGGTCATCTTCTGCGTTGCCTTGCTGGTGGCATTAGCACAAGTGGGTTTAGACTTAACACCCGTTATCGCAGGTCTTGGTGTTGCCGGTATCGTGATCGGTTTTGCTTTGCAAGATACCCTATCCAACTTTGCATCAGGCATGATGTTGCTGTTCTACCGTCCGTTTGATGAAGGCGACTGGATTATGGCTGCAGGCGTTGAAGGTAAAGTAAGTCACGTTAGCTTGGTGAACACCACGATTCGTACCTTTAATAACGAAATGCTATTGGTGCCAAACTCAAAAATTTGGATGGATGTGATCATCAACCGTACTTTTGAAAAAGTTCGCCGTGTCGATATGACTTTTGGCATTGGTTACAGCGATTCTATTCCTAAAGCAGAGCAAATCCTGCATGAGATTTTAGAAAAAGATGAACGTGTTCTAAGAACTCCTGCTCCAACCATTAAGGTAGCAAGCTTGGGTGATAACTCTGTAAACCTTATCATGCGCCCTTGGGTAAGAACCGAACACTATACTGATGTTCTTTGGGATTGTACTCGTGAAGTGAAGATGCGCTTTGATGAAGAAGGCATTAACATTCCGTTCCCACAACGTGATGTCCACTTACACATTAAGAGTAACGAAGCGGATTTATTCAAGCCTAATCAGCATGTGAATCCTGATTCGACCAAAGGTTAATAATAACTAGGTTAATAGCGACTAGATTAATAGCTTTGATCTGACTTGTTGCAAATACAAAAAAGCCGTCTTAGTTGATTTCATCTAAGACGGCTTTTTTAGCTTCTACTTTCAATAGTTTCATTTTCTGAGTGTCATTTAGCGCAAAATCGAAAATTCAAACTGCTCGCTAAATGAACATCATATTTTCCCAAAGTAATTGGAGTTGCAGTGAGGCGACAAGTTCATGAGGCCCCATGAGTGTAGCTTGCCTACTCGATTGGGGCGAATGAACGCCGTCAACAAAACTGCAGCTTCAAGTACGCAGGGAAAATTAAGCTAGCTTGTAGATAACTTTATTACCTGCTGCTTGCTCTTTCACTACAAGGTTTTCTTCAAGTAATTTTTTCAAACCACCAGTAGCCCATGCAGCTGCTTTGCCATCTTCTTGACCAGCTTCTAAGCCAATGTTTTTAGGGCTGATACCAGCAGCATTTTCAGTCACGATATCAAATACTTGTTGTTGCTTTGGCGTCAATTTAACGTTTTGCTCAACTTTTGCTGCTTTCACTGCTGCGGCAACTTTTTCAACTTTTACGCTAGTTTCTGGTTTTGCTACAGATTTCGCTTTAACTACGACTTTTTCAGCGGTTGGGCGAGCTGTTTTTACAGTTTTTGCCGCAGTTGCTTTAATGGTTTTTTTTAGTTTAAGTTGTACATTGCGCTTATGTGCAAGTCTCATGTGTTTTCTCCACAAATCACGATTTATAGACTCAAACTATTCGAGCAAGAGTGCTGAGAAATAGCCGAGTAAATTTAACGTCAAAATTTAAGTTGCGGAGTTATATCAGAAACTAAACTGGATTGGTAGCAATCGGCTAAATGTTCACCACCAATCTAAGCAATTAATGACTTTTGTCAGAAATATCACAGTTTTTCGTTTCTTTTCACTAGTTTCTTTTCGCTAAAAGCAACAAGCCGAAACCCTATCGCTAAAATTGGGTTTATACTCAAATAAAGTGTTGAGAAAATGACCGATGCACTGCTACTGATGAACTGATTAAGCGGAGTTTTATGCAATCAACCTATCTTTATTATCCTCAACCTGAACTTCCCCGTATTTTCGTTTATGGCCTGTGGGTTGCTTTATTTGCGGCGACCTTTTATCTCGATCAGCAAATCAATACTAAGGTTGCGCTGTTGTTTTTTGTCTGTGTTGTCATTATCGCTTATGCCATCAAACATTATGTCTACGGGCAAAACCTAGGATTCACCTTAACGGCTACGCATTTTCAGCAGCATTTGTATAAAGGGGGTTGGGTGTTGCAGTGGCACAATATTCGTTCAATAAATACTTTGGAATATGACTTCCACGGCTGGCAAACCTCGATCCCTTGGGTTGGTATTGCAATTAAAGATTACCAAGCCTTTTTACAGCAGATCAGCCCTAAAGTGATGACGCAAATGCTGCTCCACCAGCGCAATCTTTTGTATTTAGGTTTAAAGCAACATGGTAGACAAGCGGAATTTGAAGATCTGCTGATCAAAGATACCCCTTTTTACTTTCCAGATGGGACTCAAGTGAAAGGTTTACAAGCTATGTTTGCTAATCGAATGGCGGTTCAAAAACAATTGTGGGGATATGATTTGTTTATTTCTGAAGGTGATATTGTCGGTAAGAAAAGCGATTTCGTCGGATTAGCGAGAAGATATCTGGCGGCAAGTCATAGTTAAGAAGAAATACAGCCCCTATTAATAAAAAAGCCAATAATAAAAACGCCAAGCACGAAATACTTGGCGTTAATAAGTAACGATCACAAAGTGACGGTCTAACCTTTCAACTTAGTAAATCGGCATTTCATCCGCTACAAACGGGTTGGTTTTACGTTCGTGACCAAAGGTTGATTCAGGACCATGACCAGAGATAAAACGCACATCATTACCTAACGGCCATAACTTAGTTTTAATGCTGTTGATCAAGTCTTGATGATTACCTTTCGGGAAGTCGGTACGACCAATGCCACCGTTGAATAGCACGTCACCCACAAATGCAATATTTGCCGACTCGCTAAACAAAACCACATGACCCGGTGTGTGTCCTGGTGTATGGATAACTTGCAGTGTTTCTTCACCAAACTCAATAGTGTCGCCATCGTTTAACCATTGTGTTGGTTCAAACGGGTCAATCGGTGGAAAACCAAACATTTGGCTTTGATTCATCAAACCTTGCAACCAAAATGCGTCATCTTCATGTGGACCAATCACAGGCACATTTAACGCATCACGTAATTCAGGCGTGCCGCCAACGTGATCTAAATGCCCATGAGTTAAGACGATTTTCTCAAGTTGAACGCCCAGCGTATTAATGATGGTGATCAGGTGCTTAACTTCACCACCCGGATCGACAATCACGCCTTTCATGGTTTTATCACACCAAACGATAGAACAATTTTGCGCAAACGGTGTTACAGGAACGGATTGATATTGCAGGCTCATGTTGGCTCTCTTGTATTTTTAACTTTTAACAATTCGCTAAGTTTAGCACTACTTTATTTATTCAAGAAACAGCATTGCTATGATTGTCCTAATGGCTTGGCGTATTGTGTGTTTAGTATTTGGAATTGAAAATCCCATTCAGTGACAATGTCACCAACTCTAATGAAAAATGGCCGCCTCGATTTGAAGCAGCCATTTGAAGAAATAGAAAAAATGTGTATAACCGAAATATCAGTCGAACTTAAAGCGATGCTTACCGTGTGAAGCTTTCGCTTTTAAGTAACTTTCGTTGCCCTGCTTTAGATGCACATGAGTTGGAATCACTTCTTCAAGTTCAATACCAAACTCTTGCAGCTCTTTCATCTTCTTAGGGTTATTGGTGATCAGTTTGATCTTCTCAACACCAAGCGCTTTTAGCATTTCAGCTGCTTCAGAGAAATCACGCAGATCATCGCCAAAGCCCAAGTGATTATTGGCTTCATAGGTATTCATGCCTTGGCTTTGTAAGCGATAAGCATCAATCTTGTTATATAAACCGATGCCACGGCCTTCTTGGCGCAAATACAATAAAATGCCGCCTTCTTTGCCCATGCGGTTCACGGTTTCATCTAATTGCTCGCCACAATCACAACGTGAAGAATGGAAAACATCACCGGTTAAACATTCAGAATGCATACGCACTAAAGGCGTTTGATCAGATTTGTCGGCAGATTTGAAAATAATGGCAACGTGTTCTTTATCGGTTTTTAAACCACGGAAAGATAAAATCTCTGCTTCAATATCACTATTAGAGCCAACTTTAAAATCGACTCTGGCTCGAACTTCGGCCATCTTGTTCTCTCTTGTTTCTATGCCTAACTTTCGGCATGTTCACCACTGCTTTCTTTTGGGAAATGAACCAACGCAAACAGTGACAGGATTTGGTAAAAATAATGTTGTTATATTATTACGTTGAATTTCTGGATCAAGCGAAAATCATCATAATCACTCATATTTCCCAAGCTTTGATGAAAATAACATCATCCATCTATTCTGCATCGAATAACCCGCTTTTTGGCTATTTAGAGTTATAGACACTTAATTAAGGTTATAAAGATTCTGTTTGGGATATCAATTCTTAGAATGCGGAAATAAAAAAAACCGGAGATCGAAATCTCCGGCTTTTGATTCCAACAACTTAGCTTAATGATTATTCATCATCGCCGCTGTCGTTATCTGTATCTTGTGCGTCTGTATCTTGTGCTTCGGCATCTTGAGTTGGTGCTGAATCAGTATTCTCAGCGTTCACTTCTGCATTTTCTGCATCAACTGAACCTTCTGCTAATTCCTCTTCTTCCACTTCTTCGATACGCTGTAGACCAACTACTTGTTCGTCTTCAGAAGTACGGATTAGCGTTACACCTTGAGTATTACGACCCACTTGGCTTACTTCTGATACGCGAGTACGAACCAGTGTGCCAGCGTTAGTGATCATCATAAACTCATCAGCTTCTAGTGCTTGAACTGCGCCAACAACTTGACCGTTACGCTCAGAAACCTTGATAGATACAACACCTTTCGTGCCACGACCTTTCGTTGGGTACTCAGTGATCACCGTACGTTTACCGTAACCGTTTTCAGTTACTGTTAGTACGTCACCGCCATCGTTAGTTGGAACGATTAGCGATACCACTTGGTCACCTTCTGCTAAGCGAATACCACGAACACCAGCCGCTGTACGACCCATGCCACGAACGTGCTCTTCACTAAAGCGAACCACTTTACCCTCTTTCGAGAACAGCATGATTTCATCGTTACCAGAAGTGATGTCTACACCAATTAGTGCATCTTCATCACGTAGGTTCACAGCAATCAGACCATTCGCACGAACGTTAGCAAAGCTTGAAAGTGCTGTTTTCTTAACTGTACCGTCACCTGTTGCCATGAAGATGAATTTGTCTTCAGAGAACTCATCAACACGCAAGATTGCAGTAATACGTTCGTTTTCTTCAAGAGGAAGAATGTTCACGATTGGCTTACCACGAGCAGTACGAGTTGCTTGAGGTAGCTGGTAAGTCTTCAAGCGGTAAGTTTTACCACGAGTTGAGAACAATAAGATGTTGTCGTGCGTGTTCGCAACCAATAGACGTTCGATGAAATCTTCATCTTTCATCTTAGTTGCACTCTTACCTTTACCACCACGACGTTGAGCTTCGTAATCGCTCAACAATTGGTACTTCACATAACCTTCGTGAGAAAGCGTAACCACAACATCTTCTTGTGCGATTAGCTCTTCCATGTCGATATCGTGACTTGCTGCTGTAATTTCAGTACGACGAGCATCAGCAAAACCAACACGAACCGCTTCTAGTTCTTCACGGATCACTTCCATCAAACGCTCTGTGCTTGAAAGAATGTGAATTAATTCTGCGATTTCATCTAATAGCGCTTTGTATTCATCAAGGATCTTCTCGTGCTCTAAACCAGTTAAACGGTGTAGACGCAATTCAAGGATCGCTTGTGCTTGTTGCTCTGTTAGGAAGTATTGACCGTCACGGATACCGAATTCAGGCTCTAACCAATCTGGGCGAGCTGCATCTGAACCTGCACGTTCAAGCATTGCTGCAACGTTACCAAGATCCCAACCACGTGCGATTAAGCCCGCTTTTGCTTCTGCTGGAGTTGGCGCGTTACGGATTAATTCGATGATGTCATCAATATTTGCAAGTGCCAGTGCCAATGCTTCAAGGATATGAGCACGGTCACGCGCTTTGCGTAATTCGTAAATAGTACGACGAGTTACTACTTCACGACGGTGGTCAACGAAGCACTTCAACATTTCTTTTAGGTTGAATAGCTTAGGCTGGCCGTTGTCTAGCGCAACCATGTTGATGCCGAAAGTCGTTTGAAGTTGAGTTTGTGAATAAAGGTTGTTTAGAACCACTTCACCTACTGCATCACGCTTACATTCGATAACGATACGCATACCATCTTTATCAGATTCGTCACGTAGTGCGCTAATGCCTTCAACTTTCTTATCTTTTACTAGCTCAGCAATCTTCTCGATTACACGCGCTTTGTTCACTTGATAAGGAATTTCAGTAACGATGATCGTTTCGCGGCCATTGTTTTCTTCAATGTTCGCTTTTGAACGCATGTAAACTTTACCGCGGCCAGTTTTGTAAGCATCGATAATGCCTTTACGACCGCTGATTAATGCTGCCGTTGGGAAGTCTGGGCCAGGAATGAATTCCATCAACTCATCAATAGTGATGTCTTCATTATCAATAAACGCCAAGCAACCATCTAACACTTCACCTAAGTTGTGTGGTGGAATGTTGGTTGCCATACCTACTGCGATACCAGAAGAACCGTTCACTAATAGGTTAGGAATTTTGGTTGGCAGAACCGCTGGAATTTTTTCTGTGCCGTCGTAGTTGTCGACGTAATCCACGGTTTCTTTATCTAGGTCAGCAAGTAGCTCGTGAGCCATTTTTGCCATACGAACTTCGGTATAACGCATTGCCGCAGCAGAGTCGCCATCGATTGAACCAAAGTTACCTTGGCCATCAACAAGCATATAGCGAAGTGAGAATGGTTGCGCCATACGTACGATCGTGTCGTAAACCGCGCTATCGCCATGTGGGTGATATTTACCGATTACATCACCAACCACACGAGCGGATTTTTTGTAAGGCTTGTTCCAGTCGTTACCAAGCACATTCATTGCAAAAAGAACACGACGGTGAACAGGTTTTAGGCCGTCACGCACATCTGGTAGCGCACGACCAACGATGACAGACATCGCATAATCAAGATACGAACCTCGCAGCTCGTCTTCAATATTTACTGGCGTAATTTGTTTAGCTAAATCGCTCATAGAGCCATTATCCCTCTATTTTTTTGATCGCATATTCAGTAGAAATAGCGATACGCACAAGGTGTAAAAATATATCACAAAAATACTCACTTCGGCATTAATTTCATGGTGCTTTTAGTCACTTGATAGCAAGTTCACGCTTTAGCTGTCGAAAAAGTGAACTAGATTCAGTTTTATGCCTTTAATCAGTGAGTTTTATCTTAAATACCCAAGTAACCTTGAAATGTAAGTTTCAGCAAGAATAAAACAAGTTTTAGGCAAGGCAAATTGGATACGATCATAGCCACCTATATCTATTCAATTTAACGCAGCATAAAGCTTGTTTTAACTTGCCCTTCGGGAGCTTCATCCAAGCCTTTATACTGCGGTAGATTTATTTGAAAGGTTGACACATTCCTGCATAAATCTGTCTTGTCTAAAGACTTGGATGAAAGCTCTGAATTCTACATTTTAAGGTCACTTGGGTATAAACTTGAAAGTCATCAATTTATTGCTCAGCCCTTTCCTGTTATAGTGCTCATTCGTTTTTAACTTGAGAATGGACGCACATGACGACGACTCAAAATGTAGACCCAGCAGAAATCAAAAAATTTGAAGATATGGCCTCACGTTGGTGGGATTTAAATGGTGAATTTAAGCCTTTGCATCAAATTAACCCACTTCGCTTAAATTTTGTCTTAGATCGTGCCGAAGGACTGTTTGGCAAAGATGTATTAGATGTGGGCTGCGGTGGCGGCATTTTAGCGGAAAGCATGGCAAAAGAAGGCGCAAATGTAACGGGCTTAGACATGGGTAAAGAACCATTAGAAGTCGCTCGTCTACATGCTTTAGAAACTGGCACCAAGCTTAATTACATTCAAAGCACGATTGAAGATCATGCCGAACAAAACCCACACAGCTACGATGTTGTGACCTGCATGGAAATGTTAGAGCACGTTCCTGATCCACTTTCTGTGGTAAAAGCTTGCGCCAAATTGGTTAAACCGGGCGGTCATGTTTTCTTCTCAACATTAAACCGCAACATCAAGTCATATTTATTTGCGATTGTCGGTGCAGAACACATTATGAAAATTGTTCCTAAAGGCACGCACGATCACAGCAAATTCATCCGCCCTTCTGAGCTATTAAAAATGGTAGATGCAACTCCATTGCGCGAACAAGCAATTACAGGCTTGCACTATAACCCTTTGATGGATACTTATTCATTAGGCAAAAATGTCGATATAAATTACATTATTCACACCACTTATATCGGCTAAACTTCTGATTTACTGACAGACTGATTGCCTGAAAAGCGTATGGAAATCCGTGCGCTTTTTTCATCTGTTACATCCTGAAAATGTGCGCTTTTTCTCATTATTGGTCATATTTTTTACAATCGATTTGGGGATCACTTTTCGTTAAAGATCAAGCATAAATTTTTTTTGTTTTGAGTAGAAAATCACCTCTTTCCCGATGAGAAGATTCTCCCTATACGCATTGCTTAACTGCATAGGTTAGTAGCTACTTACTGAAAAATTTCTATCCCAAACTTATCCACAACCTCGAGCAAATCCAATTCTTGAAAATCAACCCATTTCGCACTATCTTGTAACCCGAGCGACAAACAGACCCTATATATTGTGTTTCTACAATATGACTAGGTGAAATATTTTTACGGAAGACATCACAAAAAAGCTGTCATAAACATAACTATTCTCCATGCAGCTTTGACACTCGCTCTTTAAATAAATAACAACGCTAGGGAACTCATTTCGAATGAACGATCAATTATTGACAGTCACAAAACGCAGCGGAATTAAAGAATCAATCGATCTTGATAAGATCCACCGAGTGATCACATGGGCAGCAGAAGGTTTAGATAACGTTTCTGTTTCTCAAGTTGAACTAAAAGCTCACATCCAATTTTATGATGGCATCACCACTTCTGATATTCACGAAACCATCATCAAATCTGCTGCGGATCTAATTTCCGAACAAAGTCCAGACTATCAATATCTTGCTGCTCGTTTAGCCGTATTCCACCTACGCAAAAAAGCTTACGGTGAGTTTGAGCCGCCTAAACTATTCAACCATGTTTCTAAACTGGTCGACATGGGTAAATACGACAAGCATTTATTAGAAGATTACACCCAAGAAGAATTTGATCTTTTAGACAGCTATATTGATCACAATCGTGATATGAACTTCTCTTATGCAGCGGTTAAGCAGTTGGAAGGTAAATACTTCGTACAAAACCGTGTCACAAAAGAAATTTATGAAAGTGCGCAGTTCCTTTACATTCTTGTAGCGGCTTGCTTATTTGCGAAATACCCACAAGAAACACGTTTAGACTACATCAAGCGTTTTTATGATGCGGTTTCAACATTCAAGATTTCTCTACCAACACCAATCATGGCGGGTGTTCGTACTCCAACTCGTCAGTTCAGCTCATGTGTTCTGATCGAATGTGGCGACAGCTTGAATTCAATCAACGCAACAGCAAGCTCGATTGTGCGTTATGTTTCTCAACGTGCTGGTATCGGCATCAATGCGGGTCGTATTCGTGCGCTAGGTTCTGAAATCCGTAACGGTGAAGCATTCCACACAGGTTGTATTCCTTTCTACAAATACTTCCAAACGGCTGTTAAATGCTGTTCTCAAGGTGGTGTTCGTGGCGGCGCAGCGACCGTATTCTACCCTTTCTGGCACCGTGAAGTTCAATCGCTATTAGTATTGAAAAACAACCGTGGCGTTGAAGAAAACCGTGTTCGTCACATGGACTACGGCGTGCAGTTAAACAAGCTTATGTATGCTCGTTTAATTAAAGGCGGCAACATCAGCTTGTTCTCACCTTCTGATGTACCGGGACTTTACGACGCGTTCTTTGAAGACCAAGCAAAATTCGAAGCACTTTATGCTCAATATGAAGCAGATTCTTCAATCAAACGTGAAACAGTGAAAGCAGTCGAATTGTTCTCGCTACTAATGCAAGAGCGTGCATCAACTGGCCGCATCTACATTCAAAACGTTGACCACTGCAACACGCACAGCCCGTTTGATCCAAGCGTTGCGCCTGTTCGTCAATCTAACTTATGTTTAGAAATTGCGCTTCCAACTAAGCCGCTAAACAATGTGGATGATGAAGAAGGTGAAATCGCGCTTTGTACACTTTCTGCGTTCAACTTGGGTGAAATTAAAGATCTTAGCGATTTTGAAGAATTATCGAACCTTGTTGTGCGTGCGCTTGATGCCCTATTGGATTACCAAGATTACCCATTGCCAGCAGCGCGTAAAGCAACCATGAACCGTCGCACTTTAGGTGTGGGCGTGATCAACTACGCTTACTACCTTGCGAAAAACGGCGTGAAATATTCTGACGGCAGCGCAAATGGCTTAACTCACCGCACATTTGAAGCAATGCAATATTACTTGCTAAAAGCATCGGTTGAATTGGCGAAAGAAAAAGGCGCTTGCCCTGCGTTTAATGAAACGACTTACGCACAAGGTATTTTGCCGATTGACTCTTACAAGAAAGACATCGATCTGATTTGTAAAGAGCCACTGCATTTAGATTGGGAAGCGCTACGCAAAGAGATCACTACTCACGGCTTGCGTAACTCAACGCTAACTGCATTGATGCCTTCGGAAACGTCTTCACAAATTTCGAATGCAACCAACGGCATTGAACCACCTCGTGGATTCGTTTCGATTAAAGCATCTAAAGATGGGATCTTGAAACAAGTCGTGCCAGAATACCAAGCGCTGAAAAACCAGTACGAACTATTGTGGCGTATTCCTTCAAACGATGGTTACTTGCACCTTGTGGGCATTATGCAGAAGTTTATCGATCAGTCGATTTCTGCTAACACCAACTACGACCCAAGCGTTCAGCCAAACGGCAAAGTGCCAATGAAGTTGTTGTTAAAAGATCTGCTTACCGCTTATAAATTTGGTGTGAAAACTCTGTACTATCACAACACCCGTGACGGTGCGAGCGATGACCAAGGCGATTCAACCACAGTTGTTGAGCAAGAAGACGATTGTGCAGGCGGCGCTTGTAAGATCTAACGGAATACTTTTGTAGCCTGCCCTCACCTGAGCGCAGGCTAATTTGTTGACTATTTAAAATTTCCAATGAATGACAGGATATTCATTCATACAGAGGTAAACATGGCTTACACAATTTTTAATCAAAACAAAAACGACCAATTAAAAGAACCCATGTTCTTCGGCCAATCGGTAAACGTGGCACGATACGACCAACAAAAATTTGAGATCTTCGAAAAGCTGATCGAAAAGCAACTTTCGTTTTTCTGGCGTCCTGAAGAAGTAGACGTTTCAAGCGACCGCATCGACTACAACAAGTTACCTGAACACGAAAAACACATTTTCATCAGTAACTTAAAATACCAAACTCTATTGGATTCAATCCAAGGCCGTAGCCCGAACGTGGCACTTCTACCTTTGGTTTCTCTACCAGAATTAGAAACTTGGATTGAAACATGGTCGTTCTCTGAAACCATTCACTCTCGCTCTTACACCCACATCATCCGTAACATCGTGAATGATCCAAGTGTTGTATTTGACGACATCGTAGAAAACGAATACATCGTAAAACGTGCAGGCGACATTGCTCGTTACTACGACGACCTAATCAAGCTAACTAACGATTACCACCGTTTAGGCGAAGGCAAGCACACAGTAAATGGCGAAACCATTGAAGTTAAATTGCCAGAACTGAAGAAAAAACTATACCTATGTTTGATGTCGGTTAACGCACTAGAAGCAATCCGTTTCTACGTGAGTTTTGCATGTTCATTTGCTTTTGCAGAACGTGAATTAATGGAAGGTAATGCGAAAATCATCAAGCTGATTGCACGTGATGAAGCCTTGCACCTAACTGGCACACAGCACATGCTGAACATTTTGCGTAACGGCCAAGACGATTTCAGCTTTATGCAAATTGCTGAAGAAGCTAAGCAAGAATGTTTTGACCTATTTAAAGCAGCAGCAGAGCAAGAAAAAGAATGGGCTGAATACCTATTCAAAGATGGCTCTATGATCGGTTTGAATAAAGACATTCTGTGCCAATACGTTGAGTACATTACAAACATCCGTATGCAAGCCGTTGGTTTAGATGCTGCCTACCCGAATGCCACCAGCAACCCTATTCCGTGGATCAACGCTTGGTTGTCTTCTGATAACGTTCAAGTTGCACCACAAGAAGCAGAGATCAGCTCGTACCTTGTTGGTCAAATCGACAACGAAATTGGTGCTGACGATTTCGGAGATTTTGAACTTTAATGAAATCTTTGCAGATCAACGGGATCACTAAATTACTGTCTGTCAGCCTTGAACAAACCTTGCTTGAAGCAATGGAAACGTCAGGTCTGGAGCCAGAATATAACTGTCGTGATGGTCATTGTGGCGCGTGTCGGTGTGAACTGCTTCAAGGCGAAGTGGAATACGTGGGATTCGCTATGGCATACGTTAACGACAATGAAATTCTACCCTGCATCTGCAAAGCCAAAACCGATGTGATTTTAAAAGAAGTTCGCTATCAGGCGAGAAAGAAACGGGCTTGATGGTTTCTTGGTATTTCATTTGAATTAGTACATCTCATTGGTCAAATACGTAATTACTCACTCGTATTTGACCAATTTTTTTACCCAGCTATTTTTAGTCAGCTACTTCAGTAGTGTTCAAGCATCCCTTCTGCTGCACAGTCATTCATGTTAACGGAACAGTGTTTGTCATATAAAGCACTTGTTAAACAACTTGCTCCACAATCGCATTCGTTAGGTGCAGTTGGGTTTGCTGTGATTCAGCCAGCTTAGATTTAAGGTCATCACAAATTGCCATCAGTTCATCGACTTTGGTAACTATTCGGTGTTGCTCTTGTTTAGGAGGTAGAGCTAATACTATTTCGGCAACATCGCTTAAACGAAAGCTATTTTTTATCCCTCGTTGTGGTGCGTCAAACTGAAATTTAGCCATTGGAGAACGCATAAATTCAGGGAAAAAACGACCTTGTGTTTCAGGCATAAATCGTAGTAAACAAGTGTGCTGATTAATATAAGCCTCCCCAAAGTTTTCAGGAATTAAACCGAGGTTACCTACGTCACCAGTTATAGAAATTAACAAGTCATTAGCTTCAAGTTTTGTTCTTGAGCCTTCTCCGTCTTTTGGTGGCTGCACATATCTTTTATTATCTAGACGCAACTGGTAACTCCCTCTAGACAGATTTCCCATAGTTACAAATAATGCACCAGACTCAGAATAATACTTTGCCCAATCGCGAGAACCAGAAGTAGTAAACATAGACACATCGAAAATACGACACCACTCCCACCCACTCGGCAGTTTAAACGGCTTTTCATCTTCACTGATTGGTGGCAAAGCTTTTTGTTTTTTGATTTTCTTATCTTTAATCAACTGATCTTTTTCTGCAGCGATGCGCTCTAACAATTTACTAGCGGGTTCATCATTCGGATCTTGTGGGACAAGTTTACCCATTACTGCTAATTGCAAAATAGTTTGTTTAAGTAAATCAATGCTTTGTTCAGTGGTAAACAAGGCATCAAAATTCTCCGCCAACAATGCCCAGTTTTGTTGTAATTCAGCATGGTTTTTACAATTAGTGAGCGTGTCTAACAAGGTTTGTACTAGTTGCTGATGTGTTTCTAGTTGGTTTTCGGTTTGGCTTTCCAATTGATCGCACAACGCCATTAGCTCATCAACTTTAGCGACAATGCGGTGTTGTTCTTGAAGAGTTGGAATTGCAATAGGCATTAATGACAACTTCCCTAAATATATTCCTTTTTGAGCTGTGCCCTTACCATTTTCATCAAAATATTTTATACAAGTTAATGATGCAAAATAATTAACTAAAAAATTCGCACTGAGGTTAGCACGTATAACTGCAACACTCCTCTGTAACACGAACTTGGGAGCATCACTTGGAACTACAGCAGCTCTCCCTAACGTTCCGACAATCGTTAATAAAACATCATCAGTCTCAATTTGGGTTCTAGAATGTTCTTTCAGGTA
Organism: Vibrio sp.; assembly: GCA_047975485.1. Lineage (GTDB taxonomy): Bacteria > Pseudomonadota > Gammaproteobacteria > Enterobacterales > Vibrionaceae > Vibrio. The sequence continues at coordinate 21,833 of JBKEDP010000026.1, forward strand.
ATTATTTTCATCTACATATCTTGATGGATTAGAAAAATCAATCTTCCCGAAATGCACATTTTGGCTACTAAACATTGGATAACCACTACCCGTATCTCTAGCTGGATTATGAGAACCATCTGTTAATTTTTTTACAATATTCCCTAAACGACTCCACTCCCATCCACTAGGCAAATCAAACGACTTTTCTTCATCGGAAATCTCAGGCAAGGCTTTTGGCTTTTTGATCTTTTTCTCTTTCACCAATTGCGCTTTTTCAGCAGCGATGCGCTCAAGCAATACTGATGCAGGTTCATCATTCGGATCTTGTGGTACTAACTTACCACGCACGGCTAATTCTAAAATCAACTCACGCAGCTTTTTAATACCGTACAATTCAACCTTTTTTGAAGTGCCACGGCCAGACGCAGACTTGGGTTTGATTGCCGATGTCCAAATATCCATATGTTCAGTAATCAGGCTATTTCCAATTAAAGAATCACTCATTAGTTTTGCTCTCCTGATTGCTGCTCTCCTGATAGTAAGGCTGCGCCTAAAATGTCTTTCAGTTGGCTGCGCAATTGAGTGATTTCTTGTTGCTGAGTTTGATATTGAGCTAACAATTCTTGTGGATCATGGCTGATGACTTCACCTTGATACGGGTTTTTAATATCAAGGTTAAAGTTACGCTCAATGATTTCTTCAATCGATACTTTCCACGCTTGGTTGGTTTCGACACGGCTGGCAAAACCATCTTCTTCATTACCCCACCAATCGATTTCCGTTTGGAATTCTTCAAACTTCATTGGCTTGGTTTTGTTGTAGTTTTTAACGCCTTCTGGATACGGATGCTCATAGAACCAAACATGCTTAGTTGGCTCACCTTTAGTGAAAAACAGAATGTTAGTTTTAATACCGGTGTAAGGGTTAAATACGCCATTTGGCAAACGAACGATAGTGTGTAAGTTACATTCTTCCATCAGCATTTTTTTGATTTTGGTTTTCACACCTTCACCAAACAAAGTACCGTCTGGCAAAACCACACCAGCACGACCATCTTTATCGAGCACTTCAATGATCAACTGTAAGAATAAATCAGCGGTTTCACGAGTTTGCATTTCTGCTGGGAAGTTTTTCTCAATACCGTCTTCTTCCGTACCACCAAACGGCGGGTTGGTCGCAATCACATTAATGTTGCTATCCCAGTTAGAAAGCGGTTTATTAAGCGTGTTGCCGTGTTTGATTTGTACAGGCACTTCAATGCCATGCAACATCATGTTGGTGATACACAATAAATGTGGAAGCTGTTTCTTTTCTACACCATGAATTTGCTTTTGTAGAGTTTGGTGATCAGCCGCGGTTTTAACGTAGTTGTCTTTCACATGGTCAAATGAACAAGCTAAGAAGCCACCAGTACCACAAGCAGGATCCATAATGCTTTCGCCAAGCTTAGGATCTAAACGGTTAACAATAAAACGAGTTACCGCACGAGGCGTATAGAATTCACCTGCATTACCTGCGCTTTGTAAGTCACGCAAAATTTGCTCGTAAATATCACCAAACAAGTGGCGTTCTTTTGAGTCGGTAAAGTCGATTTCATTCAGTTTGTTGATCACTTGGCGCAATAACGTACCATTTTTCATGTAGTTGAATGCATCGCTAAATGCTTCACGCACAACGTGACCACGAGGGTTTAGATCAATCGGTGCAGTTAAGTTTTTGAGGCTGTAGAAAAGTTCATCATTCACGAAATCCAGCAGTTCATCACCCGTGATACCTTGGCTATCTGCCGCCCAGTTGCGCCATAAGAACTTCTTAGGAATTGGCGTTTTGTAGTCGTCCAGCTCTAACTCTAGTTCTTCTTCCTGTGCATCAAATACCTTGAGGAATAACAACCAAGACATTTGCCCTAAACGCTGCGCATCACCATCAACACCGGCATCTTTACGCATAATATCTTGAATGGATTTGATCACTGAACTAACTGACATAACAACCCTTGTCTAACTTACAAAAAATTGACAAGGATTGTAGCGCGTTAAGGGCTGTAAATCAGTAAGGAATGTTGGGTTTTGCTCTATTGACAGACTAAATAACAAGTAAAATAAATTTTAGAAAATCTCAATATATTCCAAACCAAAAATATTATCTTCAGATATGATTGCTTGCCTTAGTTTAATTTTATGTTCACGTTCCTGTATTTTTTTATTTTCACCTTCAATAAAATTAACTATTAATGGAATTTTAGATTTATCAAAGTTACAACCTAATGTAATACTAACAATATCAGTATTTATTTTCCTTTTATCAGGGTTGGGGTATTGATAAGTTTCATAGTAAACTTTATCTTTTTTGTAAGAGATAAGCCGCACTTCTTCTTCATATGACCACTCTTTATTTTTAGTTAAGAGAAATTGATTAAAAATAAACTTATTCTGTTCTTTATTCCTTTTTCCATCATTTGAATATTTAACTCTACCAACTCCAACATTAGGAGGAAGGTCTCCTATAAATTTGTATTCAACCATAATACCCTCATGATTTTGAGTGTAGTGAGACCACATTAACATAGAGTTTTTATTTTTAGAAAAGGAACAAATTCTATAGTCAGGATCAATTAATTGATCAACTCCAACATTCTTCAATAACGGCATTTCAATTGGATCATTCAATTGGGGTTTTTCAGGAAAATAAAAGTACCTATTAAAAAGAGAATCTAATGTATTAAGATTAAATGGAGAATATTTATACAATCGGCGTCCAATATTAGAAGTAAAGTTATTCCATTGAAACGTATCTAAAAGACTGGTATTAAATTTTTCACGCCATAAATTATAATAATCAATATCAATATCAATTTGGTTTTTTATTTTCTCAATTGATAGAAGGTAATTTGATATTATAATGTTATTATATTCTTGGTATTTATCCATCAACTCGACTGCAAGTTTGTAATATTTATAGGAATCAATATATAATTCTTGCCTTTCAAAACAAACCCCTAACACATTATATGTGTAAATACTTGGCTCAGAAACTTGATGATATTCATTAACTTGCTTAATAACATCCGTATAATTATTCTTATGAATTCCTAGATTACAGAACTCAATGAAATCATCATATGATAAATCACCATTTTTCATTTCTTTTTTAATTGATATAATCTTTTCATCAAAATATTTTTCATTCCATCGGTCAACGAAAAGTTCAAGCTCATTATAAATATCATCATAAAGGTAATGATTAATTAAATCTGAATCATCTAGAAACTTTTTAAGATCTTGATATAAACCATCTATTGCTATAGGATAAATAGGATCTTTCCTTTCATTAAATCGATTTAACAACATCATCATTGATTGTTTGAATTTAAAAACTTTATACAATGGTTCAATATCAGCATTCATGCGAAATTCATTATTTTGAATGAATTTTAAAATATCCTCATAAACACTTTCATTTAAACACATTTGAGATATTGCAACATATAATTTGTGTTCTAAATCAAATTTATAAAATACATCATCATCCGAATCTTTACTATTATGAAAAACAACATCACAATATTTCCTTGCTCTAAATGCTTTTTTAATCAAAGCGAACTTAGTGATATTTAGTTCATCTTTCCCATCTCTTAAAAGGTATTCCTGATATATCCTTTCATGATCATTTTTAAAGTAAGAATCTAATTGACGAACATGTAATTTAGAAATTAATTCTTTTTCAGAGATAAAACCATTTGTATGGTATTTAGATAATATATCTCTATCAAAATACTCCATAGATTTTATCAATTGAATGCCTTTTTCATATTTACCTATATGATAATATGAACAAACTAATATAGGATTAACCAAATCACATTCAAAAATATTTTCATCTTCAATTATGGAGTTTAATTTAAGCCACTCGATTTGTGATAAGTTGGTTTCTTTAAAAAATGGTTGATGAGAATACTTTAACTTGGATTTAACGTTAGAAAACTTTTTATTTTTATAATCTATAGTTAAACCATTTAATAAAAATTTTGATTTACTTGTGTATTCAAATAAAGAATACCAAATTTCGGATATTTTGGGTTCTAATTCTGATGCCAATGTTAAAAATGATATTGTAATCTGCCGCTCATGAAAATCATCGAAAATTATAGATGAAGCCTTTGCTAGATAAAAATAAGCTAACCCTAGCCCACCTTTTATTTTTTCAATTTCATTTAACACATGGATATTATTTGAATTTTTTCTTTCAAGCAAAAAGTAAAGAAAACCATAATAATTTTCATGTTCTAGCAATTGTTTTTTGTCATATAGAAAACCTAATTTTGAAAATTGACCATCCTTGATATACTTCCCAATTTGTTTTTCATCCATTCTTATAATTTCCATACTAAAACAATTACTTATTTTTTTTCAAAATTAAATTAACTAACAGCATAAATCTCACTTTCCAACTCACTCACCGCTTCTAAATATTCATTCTTACCACCAAAGCTATTTTTGATGATTTCAAGCGGTCTACCCATTTCATCGAATGGTTTCACTTTAAGAACATGAATATTTTCGATTTCTTGAACGCCTTCATCAGCATATTTGTCTAGCAATGTGTTTAATACTTGCTGAGCGGTTTCGCCGTATTTAGTGAAGTAATTACGCTTTTTAACGTTTTCAGCACGTTCTTTACGAGTCAGTGCTGGCTGGTCATAAACCACATGGCAAATCATATCGAAAGGATCCATTTCTTTGCCGACTTCAAGCTCTAATGCTTCCCAAATAATGCCTTCTTCTGCAAGTTCATCAATAATGGCTTGTTTGCGGTCTGCATCGTTCCAGCGTTTAGTAAATTCATCTAATGATGCAAACTGCTTTTTCATTGTCTTACGGGTGTAATCTTTGAAGGATTCGGTCACCAGTTTGCCATCAGCGTCATAGTATTGAACACGTTCAGCTAATGTAGTGACTTTGACACCATTGACATGATACTTACGAACTTTTTCTTCGTCTGTCCAATCATCCCAATCATCCCCACCAGTTGTATTACTAGAATCGTTTGCGTAAGGCGGCTCAGGTTCGCTGATTGAATCAGGATCGACATCATCACCAAAGACACTTTCACCGTCATCTGGCATATCTTCTGGGTCTATCCCGTCAACGATATCGTCTAGATCAGTTTCATCTTCAAAGTCTTCAGGCTTAACTACTTTGACTCGTTCCGCTTCTCCATCAAAACGTTCATCTGCAAATAGCTCGGTCGCTTTTTTGAAATCTAAAATCGTAAACCAAAGCTTTCCGTAACGGTCATCAATACGAGTGCCACGACCAATGATTTGCTTAAACTTAGTCATTGATTGGATGCCTTGATCCAAAACGACTAATTTACAAGTTTTCGCATCCACGCCTGTCGTCATTAACTCTGAAGTTGTTGCAATTACTGGATAGGCCTTTTTCGGGTTGATGAAGTTATCAAGTTGAGCTTTACCGATTTCATCATCGCCCGTAATTTTCATTACATACTTTTCATTTTTAGCGACTTGCTCAGGGTTGCAATTGATCAAGGCTCGTCGCATTCGCTCTGCGTGATCGATGTCGTTGCAAAACACAATGGTTTTCGCCATAGGATCGGTACGCTTTAAGTAATTTGTCACGGTTTGAGCAACAAGTTGGGTACGTTCATCAATCACCATTGTTCGATCGAAGTCTTTTTGATTGTAGATTCGATCTTCAATTAGGTTGCCGTCTTTGTCTGCCTGACCTTTCGTTGGACGCCAACCCTGCACATCAACGTTAATATCGACACGCACAACCTTATACGGCGCTAAGAAACCGTCTTCAATGCCTTGTTTGAGCGAATAGGTGTAAACAGGCTCGCCAAAATACTCAATGTTGGAGACTTCATCGGTTTCTTTTGGTGTGGCCGTTAAACCAATATGCGTGGCTGAGCTAAAGTAATCTAAAATTTCACGCCATGCGCTATCTTCAGAGGCACTACCACGGTGACATTCGTCAATAACAATGAGGTCAAAGAAGTCAGGATCTACTTGTTTGTAGGCTTTTTGGTGTTCTTCATTACCAGTTAAAGCTTGATATAAGCCAAGATGAATTTCGTAAGCAGGATCAACAGTTCTTCCTGTCACTTTAGTCATTGCTGAGCCAAAAGGTTGGAAGTCGTTGGTTTTTGTTTGATCGACAAGAATATTGCGGTCGGCAAGGAACAAAATTCTCTTTTTAGCCTTAGCTTTCCATAGACGCCAAATAATTTGAAAAGCGGTATAGGTTTTGCCCGTACCTGTTGCCATCACTAGCAAAACTCGGTCTTGACCTGCAGCAACCGCTTCTACGGTTTTATTAATGGCTTGGAGCTGATAATAACGTGGTGATTTGCCACTGCCATCATCATGATAATCTTGGGTAATCACAGGAAGGTGTTCGGCTTTATAACCTTTCCAAATGCAGTATTTGTCCCAAAGCTGTTGAGGCGTTGGAAAATCTTCTAAGCGAATTTCTGTTTCCAACTGGTTTGGATTGGTTTTGTCATGGAAGATAAAACCATCACCATTTGAAGCAAAAATAAAAGGAACTTCAAGCAAGTTGGCATAATCCAAACCTTGCTGCATCCCTTTTCCTACTTCATGTTTATTGGCTTTCGCTTCAATAACGGCGAGCGGCATACTTGGTTTATGGTAAAGAACAATATCGGCTGACTTTACTTTTTTACGAGCAGCCGCTTGACCACGAACAATGACCTTTCCATCACGCAACTTCACCTCTTGGCGGATTTGCGTCATATCATCCCACCCTGCACTTTTAACTGCAGGCAAAATGAATTTAGAAATGATGTCGGTTTCTGACAGTTTGGTTTTATTAATGTTCGTAACCATAGACCTAGCTCAATGTTCCTTTGATGTAAGGAATATAACCGATTTATCCCTTAAAACCGAGTGGGAATATTTAGCTGTTTGATGTGGCACTTAAAATGATGTGAATGCCAACATACATTAGAGCAAGGCGAAGTCGAATACACTAACTTAGCCCTCACTCATTTGAATAAAATTCTTCCTTGCATCTACAAAGACAAAACCGATGTAATTTTAAAAGAAGTTTGCTATCAAGCCCGCAAGAAACGGGCTTGATGGTTTAGAAAATTAAAATGAAAACAACTCATGGTGAGCCGCTTTAAACAATTTATTCATCTAAAAATAGATCTATACCAGGATTATTTTCAAACCAACTCTCAATGTCAGATCTTAGCTCATCACTGTCAATTTCTTTTCTTTTATAAGAATCATACCCTAAATTAGAAGAAATTAACTGTGCAATTTTATTAGAAGTTTGTCTAGAGATTTCTTTTGACCATTGATAACAAATTGAATTAAAAAATGATTCTTCAAATTCTTGCGAAGATATAGGATCATTCCAAATATCAGGTACTGGAACAGTATTTATCCCTAGAATTAATTTATCAAAAAATTGTTCATTCTCAACTTTTTCTTTCAACTTATCATACCAACGACACCAGTCCTCTTCAGCTTTATGTAAATCACTGTATGTCCACCCGTTGATATTTTCCCTTAATAAACTATCATTAATTCTGTCACACAAATTTAAAAATGCTTCTTTTATTTTTTGTTGCTCATTAATTATTAAGCTTTTTAGCGTCTCAAAATACGGTCTTCTTATAGATTTCCTATTTCTTAAAACCTCATTTAAACTAGAATTTAAACTTGCAGGATTCCAATACCCATAACAAGTTTCCACACAATATTTTTTCCATGATTCAGTACTAGAATCTAAACTTAAATCTTCAAACTCAAAATCTGAAAATGAATCTATTATTAAGCGCTCTAACGAAATTGAATCCGTCACATTAGATTCTAATAACTCATCAATATTTGTAGACTGTCTTTTTACTGAATCAGGTAATTTAAGCGAGAATCTAAATGGATCTTGCTCCTTCACCTCATAATAAATAGAACCGTTCAATAAAAAGCTTCTTAAATCTTTAAAATTGGCTTTACGATTATCATCAGAATCAACCGCTTGAGAGTAATCCATTAACTCATCAACATATTCCTCAACCTGTTTAGCTAAATGACTACCATAAGAATTACTTGCTATTTTAAAATCTTCTATAAAAACTAACTCTTCATTATCAGTTATCCCATTCTGAGTTAAGTTCATAGAACCAAGAATAATCCTAGCATTATCTTTACCTTGAATTAAATATGCTTTACTATGAAACAATTTCCCAAAATTAACCAAAAATATTCCGCTATCCCCTTCACTACCACAAATATTTTTTATTCGTTGTTGGCAAACCAGAAACTCACCATTTAAAGTTCGGTTAGAATAAAATCTACTTGATGATGAATCAATATAGATTTTAACCGATGGCTTTATAGTTGAATAAGATTTTTCTTCCACCAAATCTAAAATTTCATTAATGGATTCGATATCGACATATGCAGAAACGACAATAATGGAACTAACCTTCCCCTTTATTGCAAACAATTCATCGAAAGATTGATACTCTTCCATTCTTAACGAACTTATTTCCATGTTTTTTCCTATAAATAGCTAATAATTATTTAAACTTGCTTTAAGGTTGTTTATTATACACTCTTTCAAAACCAAAGGTTGGTCTACGATCACATCTACAGATTGTTTTAAAATCCAACCGACTAGTTCGTAAGTCATGTAACTTTTAAACTCTACTGTTGCCCAATTATCTTCATCTAATTCACTTAGAACTTGCTCAGGATGAAGTTTGTTAAATTTGACCCATTCATAAGTGTATCTTCTTATATATAATTTTATTTTGTATTTTTTATGCTCATCATCAAGTAAGCCGAATACGCTATTCTTTTTCAGAAAGTCTGATAAGGATTCAGCTGGTTGTTTATCAAGGTCTAAATAAAGGTTTTCGATACTGTGCATACGGTGAGTTGAAAACAACCGATATTGGTCTGGCTCTTGTTCTTTGGTAGCAATCAAATAAGTATAATAATCACGTACAACGATACCAAATGGGCTCAGAATATATTCTTCGGGTTGTTCTGCCCCCTGTTTTTGATACATCAGACGAACTTTATTTTCAGTAAAAACTGCTTCATGCATGGCTTGATAAATATCTTGATCGTAATTAATGCCACTCGGTGTAAGTTCACCTTGTATCAAAAATACTTTGTCTTCCCATTTGCTGTAGCTTGGGTTGCCTTTTAAAGTGTTTGTCGCTTTAGTGTAAGGCAAATCAAGCAATGAATATGTGGAATATGGTAAAACTTTTTTTAACACATCTTGACTGGCGATGAGTGCCATAGCTTGCTCTGGTTCAAGTAATAAATTATTCGCACCTTGCTTGCCAAGTTTACGCCAATAGTTACCGTTATTTTCTTCGGTTGAAATGATAAAACCGAGTCCTTCTAATTTAATTAAATCTCTCTCGATTGTTCTTTTCGTTACTTTAAAACCTGCCGTTACCATAGATTCGTACAGAACTTTGGTGCTTTCCCCTACACTATTTTCAGACGGGACCTTGCGAAACAGTGTCAAGGTTCGGACTAAAGAAGAGTTATTTTGTTCAGACATCAGCTTATCCTGTTTTTTATTCTTGATCTTCTTCGTAAGTGTCGGCCTTGGTTGCGCCCCACTCATATTGCAGTTTTGAGTACGAGCGCATCAATGCTCCGCCAATCGTGGTTAAGTCACCCGGTAATAATTCTGTGGTGATAGAAATATAACTTTGCCCATCTTCCAACAGTTGTGATTCATATTCCATATCAACAGTGATTTCATTACCTACAATGGCTTTTGTTTGGCACTGGTACAAATTCACTTCTTTATCAAAACGAATCGCTCTTGGGGCTTCAAACTTAATGAGGCTTGCTAATGTGTCTGCATCATTATCTGGTCGACCGCCAAAATAAACACCGTTTTCATATAATAAGCGGGTTAAAGTAGACAAGGTTTCAGGATCAGAACATGAAGATGGCTTATCTGCCTGGCAGCCTGATAATACGCCGATAAAACATAATGTTAAGAAGCATTTTTTCATTCTATATTTTCTCTTTTGTAGTGAATATACATAGAGTTTATCCAGCAATGCGCCATATCTTGTCGCAACAAATCATGTAGAACGATAGAACAAGGTTATACCGATTCTGGCTCATGCTTTTTGATTTGATAGAAATAGAATAAGTGAGTGCGCGACAAATAGAGTCGCAAGGTGTATTTTTTAAATAAAAAATAGCTCAGTTCATTACATTGTAATGTGTCCAACTCAATTCGAGAGACACTGTCTCCTGTTTTTCAAACGCATGATAAAAACGCCTCATATTGCGTAGATTTGTAACGTCAAATCCCTTTCCGAACTCTTGCGTTAAATGCTCTGAAAGCTGTTTAAGTTGAGCTTTTCCATATTCCGCACGAACTTGCCCCTGCTGTTCTTGCTCAACAATCAAACGTCCAATATTCCAATAGGCTTGAACCATTGTTGAGTTGACGGTTTGCTTAACCTGCCTTCTCGCTTGTTCAATCACGTTTTTAATATCAATAACTAAGCTATCGTCTATTACTTTCAAACTCATATTTTCTTCCTACATAAATCATCAATTAATTTATAAGAAGGATAACGAGAAATTGATTTTCTATAGGGCCCAATAAGTATGATTAAATCTGTATTTTTATATCTACAAACAAAAATGGCTTAAACCTTAGATTTAAGCCATTGAATAGAAGTTATGATAAACAAAGATTAATTTCCTACAAACGCCAAGCGTTCAAACTGCCCGTATTCAGCAATTGGATTTTCTTGGTTCGCGTAGCGGCGCAGCATGTCTTGCATTACGGTGGCGAGTAGGATTTGTTGCGCTTTTAATGGGTATTCACGCTTTAATCTTACTTGTTGAGCAAAGTGATCATCTTGCGAAATCAGCACTAATGCGGTACTGCCATCTTCCATATTAAAGTTGGCTAACACGATATCCGACATGGTGTCTTGTCGGTATTCATCTGCTAGCACCAAAGCATCATGCAATTCTGAAATTGGCGCAGCTTGGTTATCAATCATGCTTTGCACAAAATGCGAATTTGCTTGCGATTGCAGAATGAAATCTCTTGCTAATTGGCCGCCAGTTGCTTGCTCTAGCGTTGATAACTGCCAATCTTTTTCTACCAATGCATTCGCTACAACGGTTGTTAGGGATTGATTGATGCCAAGAGTCCACTCTTTAATTTGAGTATGAATTTCATCAAGAATGCGTTCTAACTCTGGATGCTGATATGGGCTAAAAACTTTCACTTCAATCAAAGGCATGTAAGAGCGATAGCCTAAGCTGAAGCCTTCTGGTAATGGGATTGGATCGAGCAAATCTGCAAGCCCTGACTCCCCTTGCCCGAAAGTATAAAGTTTATTGCATTCTAAACGCTGAACTTCTGGAAAAGCTTCTTTCAAACGAGGCAGAATTTCTTCCGTTGCCATGCGTTTAAATTCATACGGTACACCCGGTGTGAAAAATACCAGCGCATCATTTAGGCGAATGCAGAATCCGCAAGCTGTTCCAACTGGGTTATCAATTACTTCTGCGCCTTTTGGCAACATGGCTTGCTTGAGGTTACTTTCAGGCATTGGACGGCCAACACGTTTGAAATATTGGGTCATGGTTTCTACCCAATCTTCATTCAATTCTAACTCAACACCTTGAGCTTTAGCGGCAGCAAGTGCGCTTAAATCATCGGTTGTCGGACCAAGTCCACCGTTCACGATCACAACATCACTTTTTTGGCTTAGTGCGATAATTTCTTGCTGCAAAACTTCAAGTTGATCGCCAACTGTGCTGCGATAATGCAACGCAAATCCTTGTTGGAAAAACTGTTCTGAAAGCCAAGATGCGTTGGTGTCGACGATGTCACCATGCAATACTTCCTCTCCGGTGCTAAGCATTGAAACTTTTACCATTTTCTTTCCTTTTTCTTGATGGCTCACAGATTAGATGTCTATCTTATCTATAATTATTAGAGATCTCGACTTATTATCTTGATTGGCTTTATTCAGGAGTTCGTTTATGAAGGATACGGTATTATTCATTGTTAACTTTTCGGGTCAGGCTTCACCTGCAAGGCTCCAACATCTCGCCCAAGTTACACATTCACACGAAGGCACTTGGCTCACCAGTAAAATCAATTATCTCGACGAACAAGTCGCTGGCTTAATCAAACTTCAATGCCCAACAGACAGTGTTGATGTCATTCAACGTGCTTTTAATGAGATTGAAGAATTACATGTTCAATTCGCACAGTCTGAAATCACTCAGCATGATGAAGATGATGTCTATGAATTACGTTTCGATAGCCAAGAACGCTCAGGCATTATTCAAGATATCAGCCTAATTTTAGAACGTGAACAAGCGAAGATTTTGAGTATTGATACAGATAGGATCTTTTTAGCAGATACTCAAGGTGTAAACGCTACCTTATTCAGTTCTAGATTTAGTATTACTCTGCCAGAACAAACCAACATTAATGATGTAATTGCGGAGTTAAAGGCTATTGCTTGTGGTGTGAGAATTATCGACCTCACCGACACTACATGTAAGTAAATATTACGTGACAATTTTGTTAATAATGGCATCCTAAGTAACTGTGAGTTCAAAAAACACACAGAGAAGTTCAAAAAAATACAAAGGACGACATATGCTAAGGATGCTTACTCAACTTTTCCCTGTATGGGCTATATTGATTTCATTTATAGCCTACTTTCAACCCTCTCTATTTCAACCGTTAAAAGACGATATTGTTCCATTACTCGTTATCATAATGATGGCAATGGGATTGACCTTAACTGCTCGAGATTTTTTAAATGTTATCCAACATAAAGTAGCGGTACTGGTTGGTATCATTTTGCAATTTACCGTTATGCCACTGGCTGCTTTGTTAATTAGTTTCATCCTCGGTTTTTCACCAGAATTAACAATTGGTATGGTTTTAGTTGGCAGTGTGGCAGGAGGAACTTCCTCTAATGTAATGTGTTATTTAGCAAAAGGTGATGTTGCCCTTTCTATTTCAATGACAGCAATCTCAACTTTGCTCGGAGTAGTATTAACGCCTTTATTATCTGAAATGTTAGCAGGAAAAACGGTCGATGTACCGGCTGCAGCAATGCTTCTAAGCTTGGTTAAGATCGTACTTTTACCTGTTGCAATCGGTATTTTAATCAATCAATTTGCCCACAGTTTTACTAAAAAGCTTGAAAATATTCTGCCGGTAATCTCGATGGTTGCAATAGTCATGATCATTGGTATCGTTATCGCTCTTAACGCTTCACAATTTGCAACTATTGGACCAATTATTGCGCTTGCTGTTATTTTGCATAACGGCTTAGGGTTACTTGCTGGCTATTGGGTTTGCCGTCTACTCGGTTTCAATGAAACTATTTCTCGTACTATTTCATTTGAAGTTGGTTTGCAAAACTCTGGTCTTGCTACAGCGTTAGCGATGAAATTCTTTACTCCTGCATCCGCTATGGCTGGAACTCTATTTTCACTTTGGCACAATATTTCAGGATCGCTATTGGCTGGTTACTGGTCTCGTAAACCGGTTACCGATGATTCACTTCCAAATAAAAATACTGAAACGGCCTAAGTTCTACAACTTGGCTGTTATTTATAAACTATCAATCATTTCGACCTAACGCAGAACGGTCAAATTCAATGTCGCCGTTATCTTGAATGGTAACGGTGACTTTATTGGTTTCAACGCCTGATTCGTCGGTGTCGGTACAACCGCTGAAAATAAACCAATCATAATCGTAAACCAATGAATAACGATTATCGGTGAGATGATTGACTTCTTTCACTACAATACCGTGCTCGTTTAAAGCAAAATTATCCAGATGATCGAGATTTGGGATCAAGGTTTTGCCGTATTCTTCTTGGTGTTCATCTAAAAACACCTTTAGCTCTTGTGCAAATTCAATTCCGTGACTACGTTCAGATTGTGATATAAATTTCATCTCGATTCCTTTCTTAACTGACTACCCATTAAATAACCGTTATACAGAACAAATAAAGCGACCAAAACTTTCGCTCTGATCGCTTTCTAATTCAAGTGTCTCAATCACACTTTCAATGTTCTAAAATAAGTTACTTAGCAGACCTGTTCTACTTAACCGACCAGCGAGACAAAGAGCGTTTGAAATCTTGATAATCAAATTCGTTCAGTTTTTGAATGTCGCCGTTGCTGCGCTCGCAATATACGGTTGGCATTTTCAAGCCGTTGAACCAGTTGAGTTTTACCATTGTGTAGCCTGCGCTATCAAGGATATGCAGACGTTGACCGATTTCTAATGGTTGATCGAATTTTGCCACACAGAACTGATCGCCCGCTAAGCAAGAACATGAACCGATCACATATTCGTGTGCGCCATTTTCGCTTGCTTCACCAATTGATGCTGGTTCGTTGTAGATTAGCGTATCTAGACGGTGTGCTTCGGTTGCTGAATCGACAATCGCAGTTTTCATACCGTTTTCAACAATATCGACCACGGTAACAACAAGATCTGTAGTTTTAGTGATAATGGCTTCACCCGGTTCTAGGTAAAGTTGCACGCCATGTTTTTCGCTGAAATTTTTCAACGCTTGCGCCAGTTTTTCAACTTCGTAGCCTTGCCATGTGAAGAATACGCCACCGCCTAAACTTACCCAATCTAACTTGTTTAGGTAGTCGCCAAAACGCTCAGAAATGCTGTCTAACAATGCGATGAAATCATCAGCGGATTTGTTCTCGCAGTTCATGTGGAACATCACGCCATCAAGCTCATCAAAGATTTCAGCTGACAGTTGCGCTTCTTGAACACCTAAACGAGAGAATTTGCGTGCTGGATCGGCTAGGTCTTGCCCTGCTCGGCTTACACCCGGATTCAAACGCACACCAATGGATGCTTTGCCTTCAACCAAGTGACGGTAAGCTTTTAGTTGGCTTAATGAGTTGAAGATCATTTTGTCGCAAATGTCGGCTACTTCTTTAACGTCTTGCTCACTGTAGCCCACACTGTACGCATGCGTCTCACCACCAAAGGTTTCATAGCCCAGTTTGACTTCGTAAGGGCCGCTGCTGGTTGTGCCGTCGAGGTACGGTTTGATGATGTCGAACACGCCCCAAGTCGAGAAACATTTCAATGCCAGAACGAGTTTAACACCACTCAATTCTTTCAGTTGTTTGGCAATTTCAAGGTTATGGATCAACTTGTCTTCGTTGATCATAAAATATGGCGTAGAAAGCTGATTGCTCATAAAAAATAATACCTATAAAGATACGAAAAATGCTGAGCACTAAACACTCAGCATTTTAATTTATTGATTGGTTCGCTAACCGTTATTTCGATCTATTTATTACTTCAAAGTATGGATGATCGGTTGACCTGGTTGTAGCTCTTGAACATGCCAATCAAGACCGATGCTTGGCATTGTTTCTAGGAAACCATCTGGGTCAAGTTGTTCCATGTTGAACACACCCGCTTCGTTCCAGTTACCCTTGAAGTATTGAAGCGCAGCTGTAATCGCTGGAACACCTGTTGTGTAAGCAATCGCTTGGTGCTCAACATCGTGGTAAGCCACTTCGTGATCCGCATTGTTGTAAATGAATACGCTGCGTGGTTCACCGCTTTTCGTACCTTGAACCCAAGTCCCGATACAAGTTTTACCTGTGTAACCCGGTGCTAGAGATGTTGGATCTGGCAATAGTGCTTTCAATACTTTTAATGGCTCAACTACTGTGCCGTCTTGTAGTGTAATTGGATCTGGGCTTAATAGGCCGATGTCGCGCATACAGTTAAAGTAGTTTAGGTAACGGTCGCCAAAGCCCATCCAGAATTCGATGCGTTTTGCAGGAATGAACTCTTGCATTGAGCGAACTTCGTCGTGTGCCATTGAGTAAACTTTGTGGCTGCCACAGTTAGGGAAATCAAATTCCAACATACGAGTGTGACAAGGTACTTGTTTCCAGCTGCCGTTTTCCCAATAGAAAGAATCGCCTTGGATTTCAAGCATGTTGGTCTCTGGGTCAAAGTTAGTTGCGAACTTTTTACCGTGGTCGCCTGCGTTAACGTCCATTACGTCGATGGTGTCGATTTCATCGAATAAGTGTTTAACCGCATAAGCTGCGAATACGCTTACTACGCCCGGATCAAAACCTGCGCCAAGAATACCTGTGATGCCTGCTTCAGCAAATTTTTCACGGAACGCCCATTGTGGATCGTACGCTTCTGGCACTTGTTGGCCTTCGCTGCATAGGTCTACCGCTACAGAAGTATCAAGGTAAGACACTTTTGCTTGGTAACACGCTTCCATGATGGTCACGTTAACCCAAGGAGGACCAGCGTTGATCACAAGATCCGGCTTCACTTCGTTGATTAAAGCAACAAGAGAGGCAACATCATCAGCATCTACAAATCGTGCTTCTAGTTTTTTAGATGGATCTTTAAGGTTGTTTTTACCTTTGATTGATTCAATGATTTTTTCACATTTCGCAATGGTGCGAGATGCAATCGTAATATCGCCCAATACTTCGTTATTTTGAGCTGCTTTATGAGCTACAACCCAACCAACGCCACCTGCACCAATTTGTAAAATAGACATCTTCTTGCCACCTTCCTTTCTTAAATTAAGGATAATTTCAACAACCACTCTGAAAGTTATTGAACAAAGCGAAAAGCCGCTGTCCTATCCTAGACGCTTCGAAAAGTGCGTCCTTGCACTTTTAGACTTTTCGAATTGCTCAACAACAAACAGAGAGCTAAACCATTAAAATCTGTTGTATATAAATAAATTAAATTTCTGTTGTTAGCACTTGTGCCAATTCGTTGATTTCCGCTAGTAGCGATTCGAAATCAGCCAAAGTTAAACAAGGGTTCAAAATGGTAAATTTCAATGCTGCTTTACCATCAACCGTTGTTTCGCCCAACACCGCTACACCACGTACTAAAGCTTCAATACGGATCTTACGGTTTAAATCGTTTAACGCTTCTTCGCTTAAATTTGCATTGCTGTAACGCATCAGCACAGTTGATAGTGCTGGCGGAGCTAACAATTCAAACGCTGCGTTATTTGCCACTAATTGCGCCACTTCTTGAGTTTGAGCAATTAGGTGATCGTACATTGCGCCTAACGCTTCTGTACCCACACTTTGCATCGTCATAAAGACTTTTAGCGCATCGAAACGACGAGTGGTTGCCATTGATTTATCAACCAAGTTTGGCAATTCATCGGTTTCACGGTTTAAGTAGTCTGCGTGATGAAGCAAGTATTTGAAGTTCGCTTTATCTTTGACTAACACCGCGCCACAGCTGATTGGTTGATAGAACAATTTGTGGAAATCCACACTGATCGACGAAGCACGTTCAATACCCGTTAAGCGCTCTTTGTGGCTGCTTAGAATTAATGCGCCACCGTAAGCACCATCAACGTGGAACCAAACATCATGCTCTTGCGCTAAATCAGCCAAAGCATTCAAATCATCAATTGCACCGTGATCGGTTGTACCTGCTGTACCCACCATAGCAAACGGGATTAACCCCTCTGCTTTCAAGCCTGCTAATGCACTTGCCATTGAATCAATGTTAATTGTGCCGTCAATATGCGTATCAACACACACCACTGCTGCTTCACCTAAGCCCATTAGTGACGCAGTTTTCTGTACGGTAAAGTGTGATTTTTTCGAACACACAATGCGAAGTTTGTCTGCGTAATCTGGCAAACCTAGTTTTTGAATTGAATGCTGACTCAGTTTGTCTGCAATCCAATCACGAGCCAACAACAAGCCCATTTGGTTACTTTGCGTGCCGCCACTGGTGAATACGCCATCTGCGTTATCGCCCATGTTGTAACGGTCGCACAACCAATCCACCACACGTTGCTCAACATAAGTTGCCGCTGATGCTTGATCCCATGAATCCATTGATTGATTCAAAGACGCAATCATTGCCTCTGCCGCAATGGCAGGAACAAGTGGCGGTGTATGTAAATGCGCAATGCAGTTTGGATGCTGAACAAAGATCGAATTCTTAGCGACCAAGTTAGTGGTGCTGTTGATTACCTGTTGCAGATCGCTGTTGCTTGCATCTAAATTCACCGCTTCAATTTGCGCTTTCAGAAGTTGTGGATCCATACCTGAATATGGTTTGTCCACAGCTTCAAATACCGCTTTCATTGCAGCCGTTGTGTGATTCATTGCTTTTTCAAAACTATTCGCACCATTTGTGCCAGTTTGAATAAAGTGCTGTTGCCATTCATTTTGAACAGGTTCGCCTGCTTTATCAGGGTCGATGCCGCCACCCACTGCGATTATCGCTTCTTTTAGGGTTTTCAGAGCAAAGTCCAATTGTTCAAATGTGATGATCACAGGTGGCAAGAAACGCAAGACAGAACCATCACGGCCGCCTTTTTCGATCATCAAACCACGCTCTAGCGCAGCACGTTGAATTTTTAGCGTTAATTCAGAAGCCGATTGAGGCTCGCCAAACTTATTCAATTCACCATTTGGTTGAACGATTTCTAAACCAAGCATCAAACCTTTGCCACGCACTTCAGCAATGCAGCCGACTTCTTTTTGTAGCTTTTCTAAGCCTTCACGCAAGTATTGGCCTGCTTTTTTCGCATGCGCTACAAGGTTGTCACGCTGAATGATTTCTAATGCTTTTGCACCTGAAACCATTGCCAATTGGTTGCCACGGAATGTGCCTGTGTGCTCGCCCGGTTTCCAAGTATCAATCTTCTTGTTGAATACCAAGATCGACATTGGCATACCGCCACCAATTGCTTTTGATAGGCAAAGAATATCAGGAGAAATACCTGATTCTTCAAACGCAAAGTTATAGCCAGTTTTACCTACGCCACATTGGATTTCATCAAAGATCAGCAAGATGCCGTGTTCTTCGGTAATACGACGTAATTCACGCAGCCAAAATGCTGGCGCAGGAATAACACCGCCCTCACCTTGAACTGGTTCAACAATGATTGCAGCTGGTTTTTGAATACCGCTTTCATCATCGTTTAACATGCGCTCGATGTAACGAATGTTTTGTTTCGCACCTTCATCACCACCAATGCCAAACGGACAACGTAGGCTGTATGGGAACGGCATAAAGTGAACGTCAGACATCAAACCTGTGCGGCGTTCTTTGGTATTCAAGTTACCCATCATGCCCATAGTGCCGTTGGTCATGCCATGATATGCGCCACGGAAAGCGATCATGGTGTTACGGCCAGTGGTTTGTTTTGCTAGCTTGATTGCTGCTTCAACCGCATCTGCACCTGATGGGCCACAGAATTGGATCACAGAATCTTGCGCAAAATCTGCTGGCAAGAATGATTTCACTTGCTTGATAAAACGGTCTTTCGCAGGCGTTGTGATATCTAGCGTTTGGTATGGCAAACCACTGTCGAGTTGTTCTTTTAATGCCTGATTAATTTCAGGGTGGTTATAGCCCAATACCAAAGTGCCCGCACCTGCAAGGCAATCTAAAAAGAGTTGGCCACGTGTATCTTCAACCAACGCACCGTACGCACGTTTGATCGCAATCGGGATACGACGAGGATAAGATCGAACTGCTGATTCATGTTGTTCTTGATCAAGCAGAACTTGGTCAAGGGCAAGATCATATACACCGTCAACATAAGGAATGTTGGTAGTGAATGGTGTTTGAGCTGCATTTAGCTCAATATCAAAAGCAGTGGTCATTGAATGAAACCCTTAAAAATATTCTTAGAGCTGTGTTTGCCAACTTCCTATTTATCGGAACTGGCAGCACAAGCCAAACTGACTTTAATGCCCATCAAAAACATAACCCTATCGGTGAGACAAGATGAGGTTAAGCACAAAAAGATGGAATCAAAGACAACTCTTTACGCCCCGTTGCTCTTGCCATTCCATTTTCATAGGCAAAAGTAAACAGGTAGAAATGCAAAGCAAATCAAAATATTAGCGAACGGTAACTCAAGGTTCCGTGATATTTGACGTTCGGCAATTAAGCGGAGCACTGCTGTAAAATGCGAGGCTCGAAAGATTGGCCCATTCCATTGCACGCAAAAATGCCACAATCGAACGGTTAAGATGTGTAAAGCTGATTTTTAAAATCTGGATTAATGTATTCAACGTTGGGCTTCCTATTGCCATGCGTGGTATTCGCACTGGTTCCCCGTCTACTGATAACACGATGTTAACAGTACCTACTCATACGTAATGGCACAATCAGCCTGAATGTCCTTACGCGTATCCCCCTAAGGCAACAACATTTCTAAATTTCAAACGTATTTAGATAACCTTGAGATTGAGGCGGAAAATAGCATAAAAAGGATTTTCGACGCAATCAATTTTAGTATCTGAAATGAAAATATTTTCCTGTATTTTTAAGTTGCCAGTTTATACCAATCACACTAATTAGATGGTCAGAAATTGCGTAGGAAAAAGGCTTGAGAACAAGGCGAAAAATTTCGATAAGTAGTTATTCTACAATCAAATTTTTTAACGCAGTTATCGAGACTTTTAACAAGCAAGGATGATCAGATAATTAGTACGATTGGTATTACCTATCTTTCAACATAAAAAAATGCTCAACACCTTGTTACGATTGAACATCTCGTAAGGCATTGAGCATTAAGGAATACTGCTGATTAACTCGCTGTTAACCCTTCTTCCCATCGTACATATCTTGAATTTCTTTCTCGTAAGCTTGATAGATTTTCTTACGTTTTAACTTCAAGGTTGGCGTAATCAAACCTTCTTCGATCGAAAACTCTTTCGACAATAAGGTGAATTTCTTGATTTTCTCGAACCCAGCTAATTCAACTTGCATGGTTTTCAATCTTTGCTCGAAATGCTCAAGCACATGGCTATGACGAATCAATTCCATTGGCGATTCATAACGAATGCCCTTTTCTTTCGCCCATGATTCCAAGGCTTCAAACGCAGGTACAATCAAAGCAGTTACATAGTTACGGGCTTCTGCCACAATCGCCACTTGTTCGATATATGGACAGGTGCTGACTTTGCCTTCCACACGTTGTGGCGCAATGTATTTACCGTTTGAAGTTTTCATTAATTCTTTGATGCGGTCGGTAATGTATAGGTTACCGTTTTCATCAAATTCACCTGCATCACCGGTTCTTAGCCAACCATCTTCAAACGCTGCTTCGGTATCTTCAGGGCGGTTGTAATACCCTTTCATCACGCTTGCACTACGGATCAAGATTTCGTTATCTTTACCGAGTTTGATTTCGGTACTTGGCAAGGCTTTACCGTTTGAACCAGTCACGCGGTTATCGATGGTGTTACAAGTTACGGTCGCAGTCGTTTCTGTCATACCGTAGCCACATAAAACAGGAACGTTAATCGCATGGAAGAATCCAGCCACATCGCCATTTAATGCTGCGCCACCACAAGGCATAAATTTCAAGCGTCCACCTAAGGCTTTTTGGATGCTTGCAAAAACCAGTTTCGATGCCAATTTGTGTTGAAGCTCTAACCAAAGTGATGATTTCGCACGACCTTGAGAAACGTCAAAACGCTGCGTTCCGATACCCATCGCCCAGTTGAAGATAGCTTGTTTAACCTTGCTGCCTTTGCTCACTTTGTCTTGAATTGCGCTGTACACTTTCTCAAGGAAACGAGGCACAACACACAAGGTATGTGGCTTGCTTGCATGGATCGCTTGTTTTACTCGGTTGGTATCTTGCAAGTAAACGTTTTTACCGCCACGACACAACACATAGAATGTCCAGCTGCGTTCAAACACATGGCTTAGTGGCAAGAATGCTAAAGAGGTATCGCCTGCTGCAAAGTCGATTACTTTATCGTGCTGATCAACCGTTGAAGCAAAGTTACGGTAATCCAACATCACGCCTTTTGGATCACCCGTTGTGCCTGATGTATAAATCAAGGTGACTAAATCATCAAGATTCGCATCATTCAGACGCTGTTCTAATGTTTGTTTTGCATCGGCTTTTACAACAAATTCCTTGCTTAACAAATCGTCTAGGTAGAAGTGAGAAGCTTCTGCTTTCAGACTCACACCAGAATCAAACACAACGATGGTTTGGATAGATTCAACAAGCTTTTGTAGCTCACAAGCCGTTTCATATTGGGCTTGCGAATACACAAACAGCACAGAAACTTGCGCATCATTTAGAATGAATTCCGCTTGCTCTAATGTGCTGGTTGGATAGATAGGCACAATCACACCACGAGCTTTTAACGTTGCGGTATCAGCAATCGTCCACTGTGGGCAGTTGTGAGAAAGAATGGCGCACTTACCCTGCTCAGATAAACCTAGTTGGATAAGCACTTGCGCTAATTTATCGGAATATTGATCAAATTGTTGCCAAGTGACTTGATTCCAAGGAGCTAAGGTTTCAAAGCCTTCTAACGCCACTTCATTAGCACGTTTTAAAGACTGTTGTTTTAATAAATCAATAAGATGATAAGCATCAAGAGACATATAAATTTCCGATTTAAGCGTACAAGTGTTTCTGTTTTTCGGGATTCTACTAAAAAAAACCAAAAAGAGAAACACTTGTAAGCTGAAATTTAGAATATGTTCTTTAAGTCACTATTTCTTATGAATTTTAATTAATTATCATCTTTAGTTTTACTTCCCTTAGTCCTGCTTCTTTTGGGTTTTAAAAAGAAAAGCTGGCAATACGGTTAGGCTATATAACAACAAGAAACCAATCGCAATCGTGAGCAAGAAGCCAATGCTGAACATGCCTCGGTGATCCGCAAACAGCAGAGAGCCGAACGTCACAATCGTGGTTAATGAACTTAAAATGGCCGCTTTCGGTGTAGATGATTGATAAAACGCTTCTACAGAATTTACTTCACGGAAACGTTCGACAATATGAATTCCGTTATCAACACCCAAGCCAAAAATCAGCGGGATCACGATAATGTTTGCCATGTTGAGCGCAAAACCTGTCCAGTGTGCAATCGCCATAGTGGAAAGCGTAGTCAGCAATAACGGAATAAAACTCAGCACCACATCTCGTTTGTATTTCAACGCAAACAGCAACACCAAGGCAATTAAACTCAGTGAATAACAAGTCGCTTCAATAAATGAACGAGTAATAATCTTACCCACTTGTTGCTCGGCAACCGGACGCCCTGTCGCATTTGGTGCAACTTTCTGTACCGCTTGAATGAATTGATCAAGTTGCTTTACATCTCGCATATCACCAGACGGATACGCCACCACCAACGAATATTGTTTATTGTGGTAACGCTTGGCCAACTCGGCTGGAATATCCTTGATTGTGGCAGGTTTGCTTTGCATCATTTGACCAAACTGTTGCTGCATTTGCTCTACAGGTTGTAAAGCACGTTGAGCAATACTGATGTAAATTTCTTGCTCGCTCGATTGCTTTAACCATTGCCAAGTTTGAGGCTGAATTTGATCTCGATAATCCGACGCTTCTAATACACTGACTAACTGTTGAACACCAATAGGATTTGCTTGCGCTGCTGGTGCTTGCTGCATCGCTTGACCTAATTGCGCCATTTTTTGTTGCTGATTTTTTGGCAAAAAAGAATGAATCGAAATCGCATTGCTGACTTCAGGTAAATCAACTAATTGTTGTTGCCACTGCTGCGCTTGCTGAGTGGAGTCTGCCAACATCATCATCTGATAACTGGAAGTTAAGCCTTGTTTTTGAATTTCTTCCAAGGTTTGCACCGATTCTGACTGTGGTGATTTGAGCACTAACGTCGAGAAATCGAAACGCATTTGACTTGCACCCCATCCCATCACAACCAGCAAAACCGCTGCAATACCAATCACCAATTTATGATGTTTTACCAACCAGTAATGATCCGATTCCAGTAAATGCTCTAGCGGTTCATCTGCTTCATGTTCTTTCTCAATATCTTTTGCTGTCGCTTTGGGATAACCGAACAAAAAGAAGAACACGGGAATAACAACAAAAGTCGCCAGCAAACCCATTAACATACCCGCTGCTGAAATAATGCCTAATTCCGCCAAGCCCGTGTAATCCGTTGGATAAAAGCCTAAAAAGCCAATCGCTGAAGTTAAGGCACATAAACTCAACGCTAGCCAAGTGCCTCGGAAAGCTTTAATTAAACTGGTTTGATTATCAGAATGCAGAAGTTGTTCTTCCCGAATTCGCAAACAGAAGTGAATCGAGAAATCGACACCTAAACCAATGAACATGACTAAGAAAACAATCGAAATGGTGTTGTAACTGCCGACTAACCACAAGCCAAGTGCAAGCGTCCAAACTAAGCCAACAATCACTGCAGCGTAACTGGCAAGAATGATGCGCAAAGAACGAATACCAAAGCCCAACACTACAATTAAACCAATTAGCGACATAGTACCGGCTAGTTTTACGCTGCTGTTTGCATCTTGAATTTCGTCATAATCCAGCGCAGTTTGCCCTGTAAGACGAATTTGAACATCAGCTTGATCCGCATGTTTTGCAATGATGTTCTGAGCCGTTTGCATGATAAGTTTATTCGGCTCTTTTTGATCACGTTGCGGCTCAGCATTTAAGGTAATGATTTGATATTGCTTACTTTGATACAGCTTGCCTTGATCTTTCGACAAATTTTGTGGCAATAAAACCGAAAACCAATTCACCGCTTGAGTTTTGTCTGCCGCCAGTTGATTTAGAACTTCAATAAATAAAGGTGCAGAAGCCTCTTGATTTTCAACAGCATGATGAACTTGTGCAACAAATTGCATTGATGGAGCTAGTGGATTTGCAGGTTGCGTGGCTGCGCTAACTTTCGATGCCTGTAATTTTGGCAGCAAGTTGGAGACGTTATCTTTGAATTGATTGAATTCGGCATCAGGCAAAAACCATAACGCCTGATTTTTAAACCAAGGCAAGGTTGACGGTGCGAATACATCTTTGAATAGAGATTGCTGCGAAAATTCTTCCGCCAGTTTTTGCGTTATTTGCTGAACCGCTAAACGATCGTCCCCAGAAATCACCACCACCAGCGAACTTTCAGAGTCTCCAAATGCTTTGGTGGTTTTATCTAAATTCTCTCGCCAAGGCGCATCTTGTTTAACTAAGTGGTTGAGATCAGAATCCACCCGAAAGTGCTGTTTGCTGTATATCACACTTACATACAAGCTAACCGCAATCAGCAATAAACCAATCAAATAAACACAACGAGAACGAGAAAAAAGCACAGATTTCACGGGCAGATCTTCATACAAATAAATGGATCGTGATTATATGCTTATTCGCCCTAGTTTTTAAGGTGTTATAACTGCGTTATTGAGCTGACGATTTATTTGCTACCCTTTAATCAGCGGATAAACAGGCTCGCCCCAGATTTCGTTTTTACCATCCATCATTAGAGAAATAATGATCGGCACAATGCTTTCTAAAACTTGGGTGCAATCTCGTAATTGTTTACGGTTAGCGGAGCTGTTGAAGGTTGCGCCGCCGTGGATGATTTGATTACGCAAAGTGTACAAGCGAGCAAAAACCGTTGATAACAATAATGCCGTATTATTGTGTGCTAAAGCAGTATTGGCAGTGGCTTTCGCTTTAGATTTTTGATCTTTCCACTCATCTTCCGTGATTCGACCTGCGTGGAAATTCCAATACGCAGCTAACGTAAATTCACTCTCTAAAATCAAACGAATCGAGCTTGAGTAGTTTTCCCACACTACTTTATAAAGCTTATTTTCTGTATCAATTGAAACCAATTTACTCAAAAATTCTTGGTATAAACCTTGCTCACCGAACGTAGGTTTGTAATCAAAATCTTGAGCATAAGCCGAGTTAAAAGCGATCCATAAAAAGGTGAACTTTGAATCATCATCTTCACACATTTCAGCTTTATTCAACCAACTTAAAGCACGATGAACTCGAATTGAAAGTGATTGAGAAAACTCACCTCTTTCCATACGGTGACGTTGTTTTAACTTCTCGAAATTAAGCATAACTGCTCCTTGTTGATTGGCTCTTGAGATACAGAATGGAATGTCAAAAATAACCTTTCCATCATACGCTCGTGAGATGTTTTATTTTTGACATTGCTCAAGATGTTTCAAAGCCAAACGCTTCAAATCTCTACTTCTTTATTCGAACTTTTATCTCACTCGCACTTAATCAATCTGAATAAAATTCTCAGCTGAAATAGCTTTTTCAGGATCAAAATAATAACCAACTAATGGGTTGTCGGCTTTGGCTGCATTGAAATCAACACAAATGACTTTCTGGCTTAAAAGTTGCGGTTGGCTAGTTTGGTCAAGGGTGTAATGACCAATCACAACCGGCGTTTCCATTTCTTTATTAAAAGCTAATGCAGTTCGTTCAGCTGTAACGTCTGGGATGTTATTGCTTTGTGCTTTAGGAACTACCGCCAAATCTTGATAAGTTTCAATCGTGCTCGCCTCTTTCCACCAAGCGGTACGAATTGCAAAACGTTCTGTGCCAGTTTTATCTTTAAAGCTACAACCTGTTGGAAGTTCGACTTCAGGGCCTTTAAGCAGATTTTCAATTAATTGGTATAACTCGTGATTTTTATCAAAAGCATCAAACCAATGCGCTTCTTTTAATGTGTTGTCGTCATTCAAATAAGGGCGAATTTTTTCAATACTTTCTTGGTGCCAACACGCGTGAATGGTTCTAACGTCACCAAAATCTAAAAACACAGGGCGTGATTTAAACCATTCGATCCATTTTTTATGTTCAGCAGAATCTTCTTTTACTTCTGCTAGAAAAACTTGGTGCTGTTTGATATTGCTTGGTTTATTGCGGTCACGGCAGTAGCTTCCATCGGGCTTTTTCAATACCCAACCCACTGCATTAAATTCGTGATTCCCCATTACGCAATGCGCTTTTCCTGCATCGACAAGATCTTTCACTTTGTTAAGCAAGGCTAAATGATCGACCGTTGCATCTTTTCCGTTATCAATCAAATCACCCACAAACACTAATTGCGCTTGGTTTTGTTCAAGGTCGAAATGAGACAACAAGGCATCGAGCTTTTCGACCTGTCCATGAATGTCACCAATAAATAGTTTTTTGCTCATTTGATTTTCCTGTTAAGCAGCTTAAATTTGTTGAAAGAAATTAATGCCTTGAAAGAGGTTAATGTGTTGAAAGGGATTTTCTCATAATTTTAGCTCCTGTTAACAAGTTTTTCCCCATAAGCTAATCTCCCAATTCTATAATTGAAATGGATGAACATATAATTTAATAAGAGCTAAACTTTCTTGCATATGGTCAAAACGATGATTCCCACCTTTGAACATTTGTATAAAGTAAGTATTTTCTAAAGCAGATTTCGTGTGATGAGCATCGATTAATTCATCACCTTCATCTAATAAGATCAATCCTTCTGCTTCTGTTGAAAACGTTGAATATGAATCTAGCGTTGCTTGATCAAGATAATAGTCATCACCTTGATAGGTTTTCCCATGGCCGAGATATTTTTGTAGTGTTTTACGTGGTTCAATAGCAGGATTAATAGCAATAAATGGAATGTTGCAATGTTCAGATAGTTTCGAGGCTAGATACCCTCCCATGCTTGTTCCGATAATCACCTCAGTTCCAATCAATTTTAAAATAGGTGCAATCTCGGCAATGATTTCACTTTCTGGTTTTGTGTAATCAATCGTGTTACCCGAAACATTTCCTATTTGATTAAGACATTGGATCTTTGCGCTTGTATCATCAAAGCAACTTCCCCATCCATTTAGATAGAAAATTTGTATTTTTTTCTGGTCACTAAAAGGTAAATGGTCTTTAAATTGACTTTGAAGATCACGAACAACTTGCATAAATACATCTATTTTATGAGGGGCAGTTTCACAAAACCAACAATCCATGATGGCTTTGATTTCACTATCCGTAATCTCTTGCTTGGATTTTATATCCAGTAATATTGCAATATGTTTGGCAATATCCATATATTCATCTTTTATATTGTCTTTCGTTTGAGTAAGACCAAGTGGATCTCTTTCACACAATATTTGATTAATTAATATAAGAATGTAATTTGCTTTTGGTTCTTGTGTACGTTGCATAAATTTAGTCATACCGGCATCTCTTTATGAATACTTAACTTAATAAAGTCATATTAAAAAGAGATGCGTCAATTTGTGACATTAGCGTTCTGGACGTCTATTTATCTTGTTCTATTCTTTGCTTTTTAATGTCCCACACATGCTTACCGAAACCGCGTAGCCATTGTTCAAACCGTAGAGAATCAATCACTGTCGCTTGGATTTGATAATGATCCCCATGCTCGATGACTTTTTGATCAGCAGAAAGTGGAGTCTCCAAGATGTGTAAGCCTTGATATTTAGAGATGCAGAAATCAATTTTGCATTTGTTAAAGCCTGCAAAACCGAAATGCCCAGATTCATCATATTGATTAAGGCGGAATTCAGCCGGACGCTCAAAACCAAAGGTTGAAACAGTGGCTTTCTTTACACGGTGGACAGCAATATTTCGCTCATTGGTATAACCATCAAATCTACACACTAAATACAAGCGTTGGCCTTGTTGCGCTAATCCTAATGGCATGACTTGAGCAGATTTTTGCTGTTGCAGTGAGTTGTAATAATCAATATTCAGCAAGCGATTGTGATACAAGGCTTCACTGATTTTTTCAAACACACCTTGATCAATTTCGGGCGGCAACATGGGTACGCCCTCGCTCACCACTTTGACCTTTTTCAACCATTCACGTTCTTTCGCATTATTGGTGCTTGGATTCAGTTGATATTTAGCTTCAGCAAAGAATCCATCAAGCGACTTTAGGATAGATGGAGGAAGTAAGTTTGAAAGGTAATCGTGAGCCAAGTTAAGCAATAACGCCTCTTGTGGGGATAAGGTGGTAGCAGAAAGTAAAGGATGCTTACTTACCATACGATAACCATAAGGCTTATTGGTATCGTCTATCTCGATATAATTTTCTCGGCCAAGTTCTTCTAAACGGCGTTGAACTGTACGGTAACTACACTGAATACCGTGGCTTTCTAACTGTTGAAAAATTTCCTTCGCCGTTACTTTTCTTTTTTCAGGAATGCGCTTTAAAATTTCGACATTTAACTTGGCAACTTCCGCATCACTTTTACGAGTAGACATAATTTTTACTTATCATCGTTTTATCAACAAAAAAGGCTCTGCCATCTTACTGGAAAGAGCCTTGAATTTTAATGGTTTATTTGCTGAGTCTTTGATTTCAGCAATGTAAAGAGAATAAAAATACCGTGGAATTAACTGTTAAAACGATTACCTTCATCTTTCGATGGCAACACCGTGAAAATAAGTAAAGCAAGTGCGCCAATCAGAGGGATAATAATCAAAAGGTAAAACCAGCCAGAGCGGTTTGTGTCATGTAAACGGCGCACTGTTATGGAAATATTAGGAATAAGCGTTAGTAAGCTATAAATGCTGGTTAAAATGCCAACACCGGATTCTGGATTAACTGTGCCAAGCATTGCATCAAGAAATACCATGATGATGACAGCTAACATTGAAAATAATGCAAACATCCAAAACTCTTTTCGTGTCGTTCTACCTTTAAAGTTCGCGTAGTTTTTAAGCGCTAACAAATAATACTGCATGGTATTTCCTTTAGAATTAATTTGAGATGAATACCAACCCTCTTAGTTTCAAATAAAAAATAAGTGGGTTGGTATGGATTACGGATTAAGATTAGGAATAAATAGAGAATGTTTTACTCATCAAGTGTTGTTGCCCTGAAGAATCAGTCACTCTTTACTTGCTGACAAGATTAAAGGTAGGTGCGTCAATTTGTGACACATGCTTAACTATAAAATTAAATTAACTCCAAAAATTTTAAATATTCTCAAGAGTTGAAGTGTTTAATCCTGCCTAAATTTTGCTTTGTGAAGCGCCAGTATTAATTATATGGTCCGCCTCACTCTCAGGCTCTACGCTTAGAGTAGGCATTCAGAAATGAGGTGAACCATATGTCTTCTATTCATATCTTAGGAATCGATTTAGGTAAGCATA
>JBKEDP010000035.1:0-22378 GCA_047975485.1 Vibrio sp.
AAGACTTGAGAACAAGGCAAAAAATTTCGATAAGTAGTTATTCTACAATCAAATTTTTTAACGCAGTTATCGAGGATTTTAACAAGCAAGGATGAGCAGATAATTAGTACGATTGGTATTAAAGGTTGGTGAGATTCTACAGATACAAAAAAGCCGCAACAGGTGCGGCTTTTTTTAATTCTTTGAGTAAATCTAAAATTAGATTACTTCAACTTTTGCAGCTTGAGGGCCTTTTTGACCTTGCTCAACTTCAAATGCTACTTTTTGGCCTTCAGCTAGAGTGCGGAAACCTTCACCAGTGATAGCACGGAAGTGAACGAATACGTCAGCGCCGCCGTTTTCTTGAGTGATGAAGCCGAAACCTTTTTCTTCGTTAAACCACTTAACTGTACCAGTTGTCTTAGACATGGGTAAATCCTATAAAAATTTTTACTAATCAATTACGCTGTATGCGTGTTATAGCCGGGAATAGAGTTACTTAAGTGAGGGTACTTCTAAAGGAAACACTTCATACACAGACTGGTAAAGCAGGTGTTGCGAAGACTTCTAAAGCAGATTTCAAATAAATAGGTCCGTTTCAGGCCGAGTTCAAAGATACGCCTGTTTTACTGAGATGTATAGATATATTTTAAAAAACTTGATCTAGGTTGGTTAATTTTAACTTTTATTGGTGGTTTCATCTCAAATCAAGAAACTTTTGGAAATTAAGTAGTTAACCATTCCCCTCTTTTTTCTGATCCAAAATCGATAAAAAAACAAAAAGACCTTTATCCATAAAAACAAGCTGTTGGGATAAAGGTCTTTGATAACACTTTAAGAACAATTTAAGTTACAAAATTATTCTAGTTCTTCCAGTTGACGTTCGAACTCTTTAAATTGGCGAGAAACATCTTCATTTGCGCCACCGCTCACCAAGCTAACCACGATAATCGCAATGGTAGAGAAGATCACTCCAGGTACGATTTCATACACATCAAACCAACCGCCGCTTAATTGCTTCCAAACTACGATGGTGATACCACCAACAAGAATGCCTGCTAAAGCGCCGTTGCGGTTCATATTCGACCAGTAAAGGCTCAACACTAGAGCTGGACCAAATGCAGCACCAAAGCCTGCCCATGCGTACGATACAAGGCTTAATACAGAGCTATCTGGGTTAAAGGCTAGAATCAAAGCAAATACCGAAACGCCAATCACGCCATAACGACCAACGGCCACGACTTGCTCTGTAGTTGCATCTTTTTTGAATACTTGCTTATAGAAATCTTCTGCCAATGCGGATGAAGAAACCAAAAGCTGTGAATCCGCAGTACTCATGATCGCCGCTAAGATAGCCGCTAATAACACACCAGCCATTACAGGATGGAAGATTGCATTAACAAGGATCATAAAGATTTTTTCGCCATCATCGACTTCAATGCTTGGGTTGCCTGTAACATAAATCAAGCCAACCAGACCAACCAGAATCGCACCCGCCATTGAAAGCGCAGTCCAACCAACGGCAATACGACGAGCCGTGGTTAAGTCTTTATTGCTGCGTGTTGCTTGGAAACGAGCCAGAATATGCGGCTGACCAAAATAACCTAAGCCCCAAGCTACCAAGGAAATGATCGCAATCGCAGTTAATGGTTCACCTTTTGAAGAGGTCCAAAGGTCCAATAATTCTGGGTTAATGTTTTGCAAATCAACACTGACTTGTGAAAAACCACCATTCATGGCTGCAATTGGCACAATTAATAGCGCAGCTGCCATTAATAGCCCCTGCACTAAATCCGTCCATGCAACCGCAAGGAACCCGCCAAATAAGGTGTATGAAATAACACAAACCGTACCCACAACCACGGCGATTTTGTAATCTAAACCAAATACTGTTTCAAATAATTTACCGCTCGCTACTAAGCCAGAACTGGTATAGAACAAAAAGAAAAGCAAAATAAAGAAAGCGGAAATGGTTTGAATGAGTTTCGAATTATCATTGAATCTGCGAGATAAAAACTCAGGAATGGTGATCGCATCGGTTGTAATACTATAAGTGCGAAGACGTTTTGCACTGATTAACCAGTTCAGCCAGGAGCCAAATAGTAACCCCGCACAAATCCAAATAGCCTCAACGCCTGAAGCGTAAGCATACCCAGGTACGCCAAGCAACAACCAGCCACTCATATCCGATGCACCCGCTGAAAGTGCCGCCGGCCATGGCCCTAATGATCTTCCCCCTAGAAAGTAATCAGAAGAGTTTGATGTGCGTTTATATGCGTAATAGCCAATTGCAAGCATCACGATCAAATACGCTATAAACGTACCTGTAATAGCAAAACTTGTTCCAAACATAGTTATACCCTTTTAGTTTTATCGTCCCTCTAATCCTGAGGGGCTAGATTTTAAGCAAAAGCGTTACAGTTATAACACCGCAACGCTTTGCATTTAAATATATTTATTACGAAATTTTATTCAATGTTGATTTCCTAATTCTAACAAGGTGGCATTTCCCCCAATGGCAGTAATATTGATGGTTCTTGTACGCTCGGTAATAAAGCGCAATACAAGCGATGGATCATGTGCTGCAATCAATGTATTAGTGATTGAATCAGGTTCTATCACTTCCGAAACCAAAGGAACTATCACTCCAAGTTTATTGGCCAACAAGCGGTTAATCTTGGCTACGGTTTGCTCACTTCCAACACTAGCAACAATTCGCACATCAGAATTCAACACTTGTTGGTAAGAATCGTAAGCGACGATATGAACTAAATGAGCCGGTAAAACACCTGAAATTGCAGCTTCAAGCTGTTGATTTAATTCAATATCATCACAACATAATATGACACCATTTCCGGCCATTAACGCACAAACCAATTGTGCCATCACCGCCGGCCACGCATCTTTAGCTTCCAGATGAGGCTCTACAACTACAGCAGCCAGACCTCTGCCAGAGGAATATAACTCGTTAGTCTCCCCTGTTGGGCCTGGCATGAGCTTTGGTTCAGACAGTAAAGATTGAATGTGTTGCAGATGGTAATTCACCACTGCGGCAAGATTCGGCTGCTTTTGTTCCAAGTTACGAGCCACAGAAACCAAGCATTCATGTTTAAACCTATAATCAGTGAGGTTCCATTGCTCCCAGGCTGTTTTAGCATCGAAAATAGTGACTTCTGAAAATCGAGTGATTGGTTGCATAACTATTTCTCCTTAATCGATGCGTTAAACCGAAGCGGTATCAGCAAATGAATCATTCATCGTCACTTTTGAGAAACGATACAAATAATGCGGACCACCCGCTTTTGGCCCTGTGCCTGATAATCCTTGTCCACCAAATGGCTGAACACCGACCACTGCACCGACTTGATCACGGTTGATATAGCAGTTACCGACGCGAGCTTGTTTTTCTATCCATTGGAAAGTGGTTTCATTACGGCTATGTATCCCCATAGTTAAGCCAAAGCCTGTTTGATTAATGCCTTTCACCACTTGAGCTAATTGGTCAGCTTTAAAACGAATAATATGCAGAATCGGCCCAAATTTTTCTTCATCTAATACACTAATATCTTTGATTTCAAACGCCGTCGGAGCAACAAAATCCCCCTCTTGGCAACTTTCATCTAGCGGTAGTTCAGCAACTAATTGCTGAGTTTGTTTCATGTGCTGAATATGTGCTTGCAGTTTCTCCCGGGCTTTTTTATCAATCACTGGCCCGACATCGGTTTGATGCAAATATGGCAAACCTACCTCGAGTTCTTGCATGCCACCTTTGATAAGTTCGATGATGCGTTCTGCAATGTCTTCTTGAACATAAAGCACACGCAAGGCTGAACAACGTTGACCAGCAGAGGCAAACGCCGAGCGCATAACATCACGCACAACTTGTTCTGGCAGCGCAGTACTGTCGACAATCATGGCATTTTGACCGCCTGTTTCAGCGATAAATGGGACGGGTTTTGCGTCTCGTTCTGCAAGTGACATATTGATGCGTTGTGCGGTTGGTGTTGAACCGGTAAAAGCCACGCCAGCAATCGCAGGATGTGACGTTAATGCTGAACCAATTTGACCACCATCGCCGGTCAATAATTGAATGGCGCCAGCTGGAACACCGGCTTCAAGCATCAATTCAATCGCTCGAGTGGCAATTAAACTGGTTTGTTCAGCCGGTTTTGCAATCACAGTATTACCACTTACAAGAGCCGCAGTGATTTGACCTAGGAAAATAGCGAGTGGGAAGTTCCACGGGCTGATACAAACAAACACGCCACAACCTTCTCGACCCACAATACGAATGCTGCCATCAAAGCTGTTGTAAGCCTTAGGTTTAAAAGTTGTCTCTTGCTTAGCATAGAAGCGGCAGAAATCGATCGCTTCACGCACTTCATCAATGCTGTCATGGATGGTCTTACCGGCTTCTTTGTGGCAAAGCGCAACCAATTCAGGCAAATGATCTTCCAAAAGATCCGCTAAACGGTCAATTTTACTGGCTCGCTCTTCGAAACCAGACTTGTTCCAGTCATGGAAGCATGATTGTGCAACCTCAATTGCACCGGAAACCTGATCAAGGGTTGCAAAGGCAACGGATCCGACTTTGATCTTTCTGTCATAAGGTGCAGTGACGGAATGGATCAATACATGCTGCGCGTCATCATCCTTGATCATGCTTTCGTAATGGCGTTCACCATTGATGATCGAACCGCCTTGCCAAGTTTGTTCTAACCAGTGTTCAACTTGCGCTTCAAAAGGTTCTAATTCACTTTGAATATCAATATTCACACCACGAGAATTTTTACGATTCGGGAAAATCGCTGGTGGAAGTGGGATAGCAGCATTGTTAAAAGTATCGTTGGCTAACAAGGTATCAACAGGGTGCTGATTTAAGGTTTCAATTGGACAACGGGCATCAACTAAACGGTGTACAAATGAGCTGTTAGCACCGTTTTCTAATAAACGACGCACCAAGTATGGCAAGAGATCTTTATGACTTCCCACTGGCGCATAAATACGTACCGACTGACCAAACTTCTTCATTGCATGGTCGTATAATGAATCTCCCATACCGTGCAGGCGTTGGAATTCAAAATCCTTATGCGTTGCCATGTTAGCGATGGCTGTAACCGTGTGGGCATTGTGACTAGCAAATTGAGGGAAGATATTGCCCCGCACATGTTCACTTAATAGGAAACGAGCACAAGCTAAATAAGCAACATCGGTCGATTCTTTACGAGTATAAACAGGATAGTTTGCATAGCCTGCTTGTTGAGAAAGTTTGATTTCACTATCCCAATACGCGCCTTTTACTAAACGTAATGGAATTAAATCACCTTGTTCTTTAGCTAGTGCATTCAACCAAACAAGAACCGGCAGAGCACGTTTTGAGTAGGCTTGGATCACTAGCCCAAACTTGCCCCAACCTTTCGCCGCTTCACTTCGGTAAAGCTTTTCAAATAGTTCTAGCGACAGTTCTAAACGATCTGCTTCTTCAGCATCAATGGTCAAAGCGACGCCAAGTTCTCTTGCTTGCACAATCAACTTTTCAACCGTGCTATACAACTCTGTCATTACACGATCTTTGTTCGCCACTTCATAACGAGGATGCAAAGCTGAAAGTTTGATAGAAACCGATGGCGCAGGGCTAACTGAATGATCGAATTTATCATTGCCAACCGCTTTAATTGCCATGAGGTAATCATCGAAATATTTCTTGGCATCTATCGTTGTTAAAGCCGCTTCACCTAACATGTCATACGAATAGGTATAGCCTTTGTCACGCATTGGCTTGCCATTTTTTTGCGCTTCAGCCATATCTCGGCCTAAAACAAATTGATGCCCCATAATTTTCATCGCTTGGTGCATGGCTTTGCGGATCACAGGCTCAGACATTTTATTAACGAGGCGATTCAGACCTTGAGTCGGGCTTTGCGCTTGAGATTCTTTCAAGCCAATCACTTTACCTGTCAACAGTAAGCCCCAAGTGGAAGCATTCACAAAAACGGAGTCGGAACTTTTTAAATGGGATTTCCAATCCGCCACGCTGAGTTTATCTCTGATCAAAGCATCAGCAGTTGCAGAATCTGGGATACGCATTAAGGCTTCAGCAAGACACATTAATAAAATGCCTTCGTGGGTATCTAGGCTGTATTCCAGCAAAAGTGCATCAATCATTTGTACCGATTTTTTATCTGCACGAATGGCTTTAATTAATTCTGTGGTTTGAATTTGAATTTGTTGTTTTTCTTCATCATTTGGTGTGGCGAGCGGCAGTAATTGCTCTAACCAATGTGACTCATCAACCATATATAAAGGGGAAATTAACGACCACAAATCATTTAGTGATTGCTGATTAAATTCTGGTTTTAACACGTCAGTGGCAGTAAACATACATCTTCCTCATACAAATCGAACAAGTGTCGATTACCAAAAACAGCTTCCATCCATGAGAACTCTATCTGCCAATCAGCGTAGAAACACGAGCGCAGAAACAGATGAAGGAAATTAGGGAATAAAGTACGAGTGTAAAATGAATGCCTTTACTTAAATTGCTAAATATTCCGTTTTATTTGTCTAAAGCAACGCTATAAAACAAAAAACCAACAAGATCACACATTCGATATATTAGCGAGAACAATTTAGCAACATAAATAGAGAGTTATGCTGAATACAAAGAAAAAGAAAGTATCTTAAAAATAAGAAATTACGAATATTTCTGGATTATCCCTGTTTACGGTAAAGCGAGGGAGACAAGCCAACAAGACGAGTAAAGCTGTGGGTAAATGCACTTTGACCAGAAAATCCAGCCACTTCTGCGATATGAGCAAAGCTGTATTGCCCTTCTTTAATGAGCTGCTTAGCTTTATCAATTCGTTTGCTCAGCACGTATTGATGGGGTGTCATGCCAACTTGTGATTTAAACAATAAATGGAACTGGCTCTCTCCTAAAAACACACAAGCGGCAAGATCAGACACAGAAATCTTATTCGCCATAGATTGCTCAATATAGCGGTCGATCAGTTCCATATTTAATCTATGCCCTTTCTTATACATTTCAAACCCTTTGATGTGTTTATCCAATAGGGCTATCACGGTTTTTCGGCAAGCTTGGCTCAGCAGTTCATCATCCGGATGTGATTTAATCTCCTCAACGAACATTTGGATCAATTGCTGAATTTTGAAATCAAGCTGGAAATAGACATATTCGGAAGAATGGCGGTTGAGAATATCCGTCATTTGTTTCGGCATTAATTCTGGGTCAAAGAAGTTAAGTACTAATATCTCGCAAGTGCCAATACCACCAAAGCGATGGTCGTGATTGCTTCGAACAATACAGCCTTGCCCTGGCCCGATTAAATTGATTTCCCCTGCAACATCAAATTCTGCGCGCCCTGTTATGGCAATAACAATTTGAGCATATTGGTGCTGGTGGCGATCCATGTAACTTGGTAGAACCATAATTTCTGCAGGTTTAAGCAAATCAGTTTGGTTTGGTTCAAAGATCGCATTCATATGGTGCACCTTAGATTTTCAAATTCGTTTTAAAGATTAATACAAATGAAGCTAAGAAAATGTGATATTGATACTCTTGATCATAGATCCGGAACAATGATCAAGAGCATCTAAATTACGGTATTCGTTATATCAAAAAAACACACTTTGATGGATAACAAAAAGTGAATTATGGCGCTAAACGTGAAATGTCCCACATTGTAGATTCGTCACTTGGCTTAGTGTATACAAAGCGGTCATGCAATCGGTGTTCGCCACCTTGCCAAAATTCGATGGTTTCTGGTTTTACTCGGTAGCCACCCCAAAACGTTGGAACAGGAATTTTACCTTCCGCAAACTTGGCTTTAAGTTCCATGTATTTGCCTTCTAACACACTGCGGGCAGAAATACGGCTACTTTGTTTGCTAGCCCAAGCTGCGAGTTGGCTTTCTTTTGGACGCGAAGTGAAGTACTTCATATTTTCCATCGCAGACAGTTTTTCCACTACACCAGTAATATGTACTTGTCGTTCCATAGAGTGCCAAGGGAAATGCAAACTGATTTTATTATTGTGTTGCAAGTGTTCAGCTTTACGGCTACCTAAATTGGTGTAAAAAACAAAACCTGAATTATCGACATCTTTTAGCAAAACAATGCGCTGAAATGGTTGCCCGGTTTCATCAACAGTTGCCACCGTCATTGCGGTTGGATCAGTCAACTCAGCTTTAACGGCTTGTTCTAACCATAAGTTAAATTGTTCAATGGGGTTGCTCGCTAATTCAGAACGTTTTAGAGCATTCATTGAATATTCACGGCGTATATCTGACAGTTTCATTTCTTATTCATTTCCCTGATTTGTTTTGCCATATTCTGCGCCCTTCAAATTTTAATAACAAGGTCTGGTTTAATAAATTTGAAGTCAATAAGCATGTAGCCTCTAGCGAATTTACAGTGTAAATCGTGACTGAAAATTTTAATCATATTTACCGATTTACACTGTAAATTGAAGCAACCAATCTCGTAGTTTAGACTCCACCGCTTTTCTGCCCGCCAAGTTATAAGTTTTACTCACTTGTTCCCAAGATTTATGAAGTAAGACTTTATCAATCACAATGAAAGTTGAAACATCCACATAAGGCTGGTGTGAAGTCAGGCTGGAATAAACAAATTCAATAAAACTTGGCAAAACCGATTCAAAAGCACAACCACCTTGAGCATAGTTATGTAACAAGGTCGGTAAAGGGTTTAAAACGAGATTCGTCTTCTGCTGTGACTGAAAAAGTAAATCAGGAACAATAGAAGCTTCCATTTGCTGATATTGCAAAGGTAAACGCATAAGCAATTGGTGACGAAAGTTTTGCTGTGCAGCTGTAATCCAAGGATTCGATTCACAAGATACGGACTTAACCATAAAAGCAGAATAACTCCCACTGGCTTGATCACGTTTCGTCCCTAGAGAAATCAGTTCAAAATCTTGACTCCAAAATCTCAATAAATCTGGCGTTGCACCGAAACTAACCGATAAAAAATCAACTCGTGACTCTAACTGGTTAGTTAATTGTTGTAGTGCCAAACGACCTAACCCAAAACGTTGACAGGCAGGATGAATCGCTATTCGCATTACTCGTGCAGATGTTTGCGATGCGGATTCAGACACACCTAGATGATTAGCAAGATGACAAGCAACTAAGTGTCCTTTTGGACGACGTAATCCAGTTTGAATGGCATGGATAAGCTCAGCATCTAAACCACCCTCATGGCAAAGCAGAATACACCCGACTAAATGTTTAGAGATGCGGATTTGATAAACCTGAATTGAATCTGAATCGAGCAATTGAGTCATATCATTGGGTGAGGTTTGATAATGAGCTGCAACCAATAAAGAAAAAACTGAACGAAACAAAGCTGAGTTACTAAGTAATATATCTTTTTCTATAAGTTCTAAACAAAG
Organism: Vibrio sp.; assembly: GCA_047975485.1. GTDB lineage: Bacteria > Pseudomonadota > Gammaproteobacteria > Enterobacterales > Vibrionaceae > Vibrio. The sequence continues at coordinate 9,413 of JBKEDP010000035.1, forward strand.
ATGATTTTGAATAGTTTCTGTTGTTTCTGCTTGTACCAGTTCGCTAATAGACTGAGCTTCTGTCTCATCTAATTCAGCATTAAGCAGAAAAGATTCAAAACACCATTGCTCAAGTGGATCTCCTTCATTCCATCTAATAGGTTGAGTAAGATGGATGTGTTTAAAACCAGGTCGATACTTCTGCAGCCAAGGTAAGAATTTTAATGAAAATCCGCGACCACAACCTTCATAACCATGAATAGTTGAACTCATCACTAAGCGGTGAAATTTTTCAGTAAATTGCTTCAACATAGGTAAAGGTAAAGCTGCCGCTTCATCAATAAAAACCAAATCCGCTTGATGGACATTTAACAACAAGTCATCCGGGGCTATAAATAGAAGTTGAGAACCATTAGATAGCTGCCAACAAGTTCGAGCCTGCCTAACCCATGCAATATCTTTATCAGCATTACCAATTTGAGCAATTATATTTTCAAGATGTTGAAACAATGGTGATAAGGATTGAATTGAAGGAGCCGTGACAATAATCGTCAAAGTTCGCTGCTGCATCAATTGTGCTGCAGCCATGCCAAGACTTGAAGTTTTTCCCCTACCCCGGTTTGCGGTTAAAACTAATGGACGTTTTCTGTGGCCGGTTAGTACTTTTTCAATCGCTTGAATTGCGGTTGTTTGCTGCTCAGCAACCGAATTGATTTGGTTTGTACCAGAAGAAAAATTAGGTAACTCAAGACTGCTATTGAGCTTATCAATCACAGACCAAGAGGATAACTGCGACTGTAGCCATGTTTTGCTATTGGTATTGGCTAACAAATCAAAATGAACGAGAAAGACAATGCCACCACCTTTTAAAGCCCCTAATGCTGCGTTAAAGCTGTTAGCATCAAAACCTTGTGAAAAATCGACAATTAGAAAACTCAGTTCACGACCTAATAAACGTTGACCTTGTTTATAAGTGAAATGAGGAACCTCGATACAGCTATGTGTACCACCAAGCCAAGCAACATTTGTTGAACTAGTATTCTGATCAACAATATTTGAAGTGGTGAGAAAATCCGTTAGCAGTTGATAGATATCTTGCTCTGAAAGTGATAATTGAATTGCTGAACGGTGGCGAGATAAGGTTAAGGAATCAGAAAGTGAAACCAAATAATCAACCGCAGACGTGAATGACATAGCTTTAAACATAGGTTAAGAAAACATGTTTGCTAGCATATCATAGGCAAAAAAAAGCCGCACAAATTAGCGGCTTAGTTTAAGAATAAATAAAATTATCTCTTATTTTAAATTTTGAAAGCTTGTTTATTTCAATTTCTGTTCAATAAAAGCAAGGATCTCTTTTAACGCTTCATCATCCATTTTTTTCAAAGAAAGAGAAACGTTATTGCCTTTGCGGGTATAACTCACTCGGCCTTTTACTAATTCAACTTTATCTGCTGATGCCACCTTTTTAGATGGTGCTAATTCTTCAATCCAAGCTTCTAGTTGGCCTGAAACATCTTTTGTCACACGAGCAACACCTTGTGATTGAGATGCCTTCCAAATATTACCTTTTTCACTTTTGCACTTTTTCAACAGTTCTTGCTGTGATTTTTCAGGTAATGACTGATACAACTTGTGCAGTTTAACTATGGTTGGACGACCAACATCACCAACATTTGGATAAGCTTGCAATAATTCTAATGGCAAAGCCGCCGCTTTTAGTGCACCACTTACTAGAGATTCACTGCATTGGAACATTTCAGCAAGAGCTTTTTGATCACTCACTTCACCATTATCTAATTTAAGCTGCATTTCACGACCACGTTCATAAAGAGAAAGTGGTTTATGAGCATTAGCAACATCAGACAAAAACTTAGCATGTTCTGTTTCGATGTTGTCAGCAACGTAAATTAAGAAGTCTTTTTGTGCCAAGATACATGACATGCGACGACGACTACCGTCTAATACTTCAATTTTTCCATTAGCTGTGCGACGACCAACCGCTGGATATTGCTGCCCTCTTTCCTTTAACGTCGCCAAAATATCAGAAAGCGCATGTTCATTTAGGAAAGATTGCTCACGTGAATTTTCAGCAAAAACGACGGTTTTACTTTCAATTTCATTAGCAGGAATGGTGATTAATTCAAAAGACACCATTTCTTGGCCAGCAATTGCTAATTCAATGGTTTGTGCTTTATCTTTTGCTGCGGCTTGAGCTTCAACCGGTGTAGTAGCGCGACGCTTATTCGCTTTACCAAATAATTTCGCATTCAGATCAGAAGTTTTGATGGCCATTAGTTATCTCCTTGATTTAATGCTGCCCAATGGCTGTGCATCACTCGTTCTAGTTCCAATGCGCTCTTTTGCACTGCATCTTGTGCTGTAGCCAGTGTTTTCTTACCACCTTCAAAATCACTCGTGGTTAAATCGAATACCGTGCTGTAAGTATCGGCACAAGTTTCAAAAGCACGACTACGTGGAATCGTCGCCATCATCACTTGTTCTGCCAACAAATAGTTCATTTCAGTTAATACTGAACGTTGCTTTTTGTTGTCGTCTTCAAACATGGTTGGCATTAAACGGATGAATTCCAAACCTTTCCAATCGTCTGGGAACATTTCATAAACGGTTGGTAGATGTTGGAAAAAGTTAACTGTTGAAGCCCAGTCCAAACGTTTTGCTGCACATGGAATTAATAATGCATTTGATGCGTACATCGCATTCCAAACAAGTGGATCAACGTGTGGGCCTGTATCCATCATAATGATATCGAAATCATCGGAAATCTTATCAATCAGTTTTTCTTTTAATAGTTTAACGATATCTAAAGATTGGTTTTGCGATAAATGCTGCCAAGCTTCAGCGTTAAACATCGCATCTTCAGGAAACGCTGAGATGGTTTTTAAGTTCGGATATTGCGTTGGAAGTAAGACATTTTTACGCAAGAATTCAGAATCGACTTCCACATCATCAGGCACGTTATCTAACATCACATCAACAGCAGAATAAATATCTTGATGATCATCGATACTAATTTGTGGATTCAAGAACAAACGCAAAGAGCCTTGTGGGTCTAAGTCGATTAAGCAAATACGGTAACGTTTATCTAAATTCAACGCTAAACATGCTGCTAAATGCACGGCAGACATGGATTTGCCTGTACCACCCTTTTGGTTTTGTACGTTCACAATCCAAGGTTTATTACCGTTATTTTTCTTACGTTGATAGAACATATCAACGCCAGCTGCATCCATTAATTGGTGAGCTTCGCTTAAAGTAATGGAATAGTGATTGGCATTGTTCTTCGTAAATTGATGACCTTCCGCTTCCATTTTGGCGATAGCTTCATCCAATTTTCTACGCGTTAAACCAGAACGTGTTTCCATCAGTGCTTTTGACATTGGTGGAAAATGCTCATCTTTACGTTCTTCTAATACAATCTCGATACGGTCGGCTTGAACTTGTTTTGTTTGTTCAGCAAGACGCTCAAGATTTTTTATCGTCTGTTCTCTTTTCATTAGTTCGTCCACTTAACTTGAATTGTCATTATTGTACAACAAAAAACACCTAAAACAATGATTAGCTGCACATTTAATATAATGAGTAAATTTATGCTTAATTGTCATTAAAGTGCAATTACAAACTATTTTGCTATTTTTATCACATTTTTTATGTGTAACTTTATCCAGAATTACCACCACATTTAAAGTGTTACAATGTCACCTATTTACAATGTAAATGCTAAATAATGCGGAACGATTAATTAATAGGTATAAATTACGGTCAGTGTTAGATCAATCCTAGAGTTCACAAATTTTTAAAAGCAAAAGTTAAAACAGAAGTCTCGCCACATGAATAACTTGGTTTCAATCCAAATAAACAGATATTTTTAAAACGATAGAATTTTGACTAGGCTGCAACAAAATGAAAACGCAAAAGCTAGGGAAATAATGCCTCAAAAAAAGCACGGAACTAATATATGGAAAGGGGATAGAATTCCACCCCGTTGAAAAATTAAAATCATGTTGAAATCAAATAAAAGTGTACTAAGAGGGACAGCTAGCGGTCAGAAATAGAGTCTACAGCTAGTTAAAGATAGAGAATTCCCTTGATCATGCTTTCACCTTGATCATAGTTTCGAAGTTAAAATTCAAATAGAAGATTGATCATAAATTAGGAAATGTTCTGATTTACAGAGTAAAAGCTACTTTTCTGAAGCATGATCAAGGCAGGAAATGATGAATAAAGATAAAACAGAGAAGATCTTTTTCGGATCAATGATCAAGGAATAAAAAAAACCGGAAGCATGAAAAGCCTTGTATAGATTACATTGAGTGTAATTTCAAATGCTAGAAATGACATAAAAGTGTCTTTTGAAGATAAAAACAAACTCTTAAAATGCTTGATCATTCTTTCGTGACCATCAAAACCAGTTTAAGCCTACTGAAACACATAAAAATAAATGAAAAATCCTTGATCATCGTTTCGAAACAGCGCTAAAAACCCCAGCCTGTGAATAACTTGTCAATTTATAATGATCATTGTTTCGGGAAAGCATTGATCATGCTTCAATCTTTTAATGATCATGCTTCAGGAAGAAATTGATCATGCTTTCAGATTAACATTGATCATCGTTCTGAATGTTCGATGATCATGCTTTCCAACGTTAAAAAAAATTAACTCATAAAATCATTAAGTTACAAGCAAACCCACAGCCAGATCAATAGATCATATAACCATTTAAGATCAAATAAACATAAAGATCAGTTTTATAAGAAAAGAGCATTTTTTTCTTTATTTTTTGATCTGTTTTCATTATTCTCTTGGAACTATGTGAGAATTACATTCAATGCAAAACGGAATTGTTATGCCGAACAAAGAAAAGATCCTGATCAAACTGCCTAGAAATCATAAAGATGGGCATTTATTTGCAATTTCGGAAAATACCATTGATTGGATCGATCAATATCAGCATTTCAAAGGCGTAACAAAAAGTATTATTGAATTACTTAACCTCATTTCATTAAAAGGTTTATCTAGCAAAGATGGGTTAGTTTCTACCACGGAACTGATTGATGCGACAGATGGACAACTTACTCGAGCCGCTATCCAACAACGCCTTAGAGCTGCGGTATCAATTGGGTTATTTAGTCAAATTCCAGTACGATTTGAAGAAGGTTTAGCGGGTAAAACCATGCTACATACTTTTGTGAATCCAAATCAATTAATATCCGTGCTTGGATCCACCAGCTTAAAAACTGAATCTACTCGTCAAAGCGAAAAACAAAAACGTTCAAAAGCGTTGGCACAAACACAAGTTAACCGCCAATTACTGAACGAACATGGCTTGTATACGCCACCAGCTATGCGTGATGAAGCCGATCAATTCGTTGTATCACCAACGAACTGGGCAGGGATCATTGATCAAGCTTTAGCACCACCTCGAACGCGTAAAAATTATCAAAAATCCATGGTGTCGATCTCTGGTACACGAGCGATCATTGAAACTCGATCTTCAAAAAATATTATGACAGTCGATGATCTGATGACGCTATTCGCTCTGTTTACCTTGACCGTTCAATACCACGATCACCATCAAGATAATTATCATATTGATGCCAAGCAAATGCCTAATAAAACGCCGTTATATATTACGGATATTCTCTCTTTGCGTGGTAAAAAAGACAGTGGTCCTGCTCGTGATTCGATTCGTGACAGCATTGATCGTATTGAATTTACTGACTTCCAATTACATGAGCTTACTGGGCGTTGGTTAAGTGAAAATATGCCTGAAGGCTTTAAAAGTGATCGTTTCCGTTTTATTGCTCGTACGATCACCGCTTCCGATGAAGCGCCAACTGAAAGCGCAACAGGCGAGATCCGAATTAAGCCAAACTTATATATTTTGGTTTGGGAACCTTCGTTTTTTGAAGAGTTACTAACCAAAGATTACTTTTTCCTATTCCCACCTGAAATCCTAAAGCAGCATACTTTAGTGTTCCAGCTATACACTTTCTTCCGTAGCCGTTTAGTTCGTCGCTTAACGGAATCGATGCTTTTAAGTGAAATAAATCAAAAACTTGCGCGCAATATTGAATGGCGACGTTTTTCAATGGATCTGATCCGTGAATTGAAAAAACTGTCAGAAGGTAAAACAACAGAAGATCTTTTTGCAGTCAATTTATGGGGTTATCACTTAACGATCACTACGATCAAAAATAAAGATAAGATCCAAGACTATCAGATCGATATTCGATGTGATGCGGAAGAAGTATTGCGATTCTCTCGTGCTCGTACCACAAATGCGGGTAAACGAAATATGGCGCCAACCTTGCCAAACCCATTACGTCACGAGCTCTTCCCTAAAGAAAAACTGCAAGAATTAGCTGAAATTATTGATGGCGAATTTGAACCTATTCAGCGTAAAGAACCAGCAGCGAGAGGTCGTTTAGGACGTCGTGTGAAACAGAAAAAACATCTCGTTGAAATCAATGCCGATGAATTAACAATAACCTTATCCAAATATACCTCTCCAGAGGCTCTAGAACGCAGTATAGTGGCTTTATCAGCTATGACAGGGCATCCGTACAACTCAATTAAGGATGAGTGTGAAGAGCTGATTGGGAAGCTAGACTGGCTAAGAGTAGGGGAGAGTATCTTACCTTATGAAACCTTAAGTAAAACCATCGAACTTTTTAATCAAGAAACTCGAGCTAAACATTTATCAATTGAGCGTTTGATTGGTGGTCTGGCGGTTCGTCGCAAAGTTTGCAAGCAAGTATTTGAAGGGCATTTAGATGAAACCGTCATGCGAGCATTAGATGAAATGGCCAATAGCGCTTAAATTTTCCAGATTCAGGTTACTCGATCTTTGCACATTGTTGATCAAGTTTCTGAAAGCATGATCAAGGTGATTCATAACTAACCTTCTTCCATAGCATTCATGATCATTGTTCCGAAACGATGATCATGGAATACATTTACAATTATCTGACATTTCTTATCTTTTCCTGCTTGGAAAATTCCCCAGATTTATTTATATTCCGCAAAAATTTATCTTGCTCCTCGCTCTTTTTCTTGAAATAGCCCGCTTCAAAGTCTTAATTGTGATATTTCAAAAAAAACAGTTAGCGAAATGCTTATGATCGACTATTTCTTATTAGATAAGGAGCAAAAATTGAATAGAAAGGAGGGGGGAGTTTCGTTGAGCCTTTTTAATGCGAACTTTTCTAAACTACACTTGGCTCTGTGAAAACGAAAGCAAACAATCGTGTATAAATGTAACTTGTTTCTGAACTCTGAGTTTAGTCACAATCTGAATTTTATGTACTTAACAAGGTAATCGTTCTCTGCTTATATTCACCTTGTTTCCACATGGTTTTCTGGAGGTATTTATGTCGATTAATTCTATTGATCATGACGACATGACTGGAATCGCAACATCTTGGGATAGAAAAGATGATTCAGCTCAAGCAACACCGAAACAAATGAAAAGTGCTGAAGCTCGTCGTCGAATTGAAATGTTAAGAGAAATCCGTGAAAGTGGCTTAACGCTCGAAGAGGCAAGAGAGTTAGGATTACTTCACTAAGATATATCTGAGTATGTATATATTGGCTGTTGAAGTTACCGAATTTGTTGGTGATTTACCGTTTGGTTTTATTACTTAGTATTTGTTGTCTTACATTGACTTTAATAGCTTTTGTTCATTTATACAGGGTGTTTTTGCATCCTGTATGAGGAGTACTTTGTTCGTTTATCTTTTTCAAAAAAACACCTTTATGTTACCGGTCCATCTAAACAGATCTTATCTATTTAACTTCATATCTCGATTTACACTGTAAACTGAGCAATATCTTTTATCATTTTTCTTCTGCTATGGTATATTTCCTGCCAATTATGACTTTTGAATAGAGGTCTATTGATGGCTGTCAATTTATCTTTGTTGCCTCCTGATGAGAAAAACAAAATCGAATTAGATAAACAAGCCTCATATGCGGTTTGGCAGATCAAGCAAGCAAAGGCTGGTCCTGATCTGTTAATCAACGAAGCTAAGAAAATTCGAAAAGATGAAGAACGCGCTTTTTATGAACAAGCGGTTCAGAAGTACAAACGGATAATGGGTGTTGCTTAATTAGTTTATTGCTTAATTGCATTTATTATCCAAAAATTAATACATAAGAGATCACGCAACCTCTTATCGTCAATATCCTGCGTTAAATTGAAAAATTAGAGAGTAGATTCCCATGGGAAGAAGTTTTGAAGTGCGCAAAGCCTCGATGGCTAAAACGGCTGGCGCAAAAATTAAAGTTTATTCAAAATATGGTAAAGAGCTTTACGTTGCTGCGAAAAATGGTGGCGTAGACCCAGACATGAACTTGTCACTAAAACACCTTATTACTAAAGCGAAAAAAGATAACGTACCTGCTCACGTTATTAAAAATGCTTTAGACAAAGCTTCTGGTGGTGGCGGTGAAGATTTCCAACCTGCTCGTTACGAAGGTTTTGCTCCGGGTGGCGCAAGCGTAATCGTTGACTGTTTGACAGATAACGGCAACCGTACTTTCCAAGACGTTCGTCAATGCTTCGTAAAAACTGGCGCAAAAATTGGTAACCCAGGTACTGTATCTCACATGTTCGATCACCAAGCTGTATTCCAGTTTAAAGGTGAAGACGAAGAAGCAGTATTAGAAGCACTAATGATGCAAGACGTTGATGTAACTGACATCGAACTTGAAGATGGTGTGATCACTGTATTTGCTCCACATACTGAATTCTTCAAAGCAAAAACTGCACTGAACGAAGAGTACCCAGATCTAACAATCGATGTGGAAGAAATTACTTTCGTACCGCAAACTCACACACCAGTAACTGGTGAAGATGCAGAGAAATTCCAAAAATTCATGGATATGCTTGACGATTGCGATGACGTTCAACAGGTATACCACAACGCTGAATTAGAAGATTAATACCCTTCGTAATTGAATCTGCAGCTTTGTTGACTGCAACTTCAATTACTTTAGCTATACAATAAAGTAAAAATAGAAACGCTGAGTTTTTTGCTCAGCGTTTTTTTATACCTCAAATATTTTTGCTACCTAGGTCACTATCACAACAAAAAAACAGGCATGACAGTTTGTTTTAACTAATCTCAAAGTATTCAACCAAAAAACTCAAGTATTGCTGTATTGAGCCATAACATTTGTGGTGATGTCGGCATGTATTTCATTTCTTTTGCCTTCTATTACCACGCCATAACGTGCTGAAAAAACGTGACGAGAATAGAAGGAGCTATCTATGAACGCCCTCATATTAATGATAATAGGGTTAGCAGCGATGTTTACAGGATATAGGTTCTACTCCCTATACATTGCTAAACACATCTTAAAACTATCTGACGATTTCAAAACTCCCGCCCATGAATATCAAGATGGTGTTGACTATGTTCCCACTAACAAATACGTCTTATGGGGACACCATTTCACTTCCGTAGCTGGAGCTGCACCCATTGTTGGTCCAGCGATTGCGGTTATTTGGGGTTGGCTACCTGCATTTATTTGGGTGGTATTAGGAACAGTATTTTTAGCTGGTGTGCACGACATGGCCGCTATTTGGGCAAGTGTGCGCAATCGAGGTCAATCAATGGGCGCGGTTGCTGGTGCCGTGGTGGGCAAGCGTGCGAAATCCGTATTGATGATAGTGGTTTTCTTATTGTTAATGATGGTGAATACGGCATTTGGTGTGGTCATTGCTAATTTGATGATTTCTAACCCGACCGCTGTTGTACCTGTTTGGGGGGCGTTAGTGGTTGCTGCCGTGATTGGTCAATGTATCTATCGCTACAAAATGTCGTTAGTGTGGGTTTCCATCGTTGGCGTCGTGGCACTTTATAGTTTGATTTATATCGGAACCCTGACCCCAATCGTGATCCCTGATGGCGCATTCTTCGGACTGCCAGCGAAAACAACGTGGATTTTAATCCTATACGTTTATGCATTTATTGCTTCCATGCTGCCGGTTTGGGTGTTGCTACAGCCGCGTGACTACATTAATGGTTTACAACTCTTTATCGGTTTAGCCATCTTATATGTTTCTGTTCTGCTACTTCAACCGACAATGGTTGCGCCAATGATGAATGAAGACGTTCCGGCAGATACACCGTCGATCATTCCACTGTTATTTGTGACCATTGCTTGTGGTGCGATTTCAGGTTTCCACGGGCTAGTGTCATCGGGTACGACTTCTAAGCAAATTGATAAAGAAAAAGACGTGCGTTTTGTTGGCTACCTTGGTGCATTAGGCGAGGGCATGTTGGCGCTAGCGACCATTATTGCGGTGTGTGCGGGGTTCTCTTCTCTCGATGCTTGGAAAGAAATCTACCAAAGTTACGGCCAAGGTGGCGCAGGTGCATTCGTGACAGGTGGTGCGACTATACTGAATCTTGGTGTGGGTATATCTCCCGTTATTTCTCAAACTACTCTTGCGGTAATGGTAGCGCTATTTGCTGGTACAACAATGGATACCGGCGTGCGTCTATTGCGCTACATTTTCCAAGAATGGGGCGAAATGTATAACATCGAACCATTGAAGAAAGGATTCTTAGCGACCACATTTGCCGTTGCAGCTTGTTTGTTGCTTACCTTCGGACAAGGTTCTGACGGCTCAGGTGGCTTATTGATTTGGCCATTATTCGGTACAACCAACCAGTTAATGGCAGGCTTAACCTTGCTGATCATTTCTGTGATGCTGCTGAAAAAAGGTCGTGCAGTACGCTATACCTTGATTCCTATGGTGTTCTTATTGTCTATGACTCTGATAGCTTTGCTTGTGAACTTAAAAGCGTTTTACTTGAAAGGGGATTACTTACTTCTAGGGCTCGATGTCGTGATCTTAATTGCCACCATTCTAGTTTGTTTGGAATGCTTTAAAGCACTGAAAGATAACTGGGGCACTCAAGTTGACAAAGATAAGGCCGTGAAAGAAGAGTCGTAATATGGACTGGAAAGAGCGATTTGACGCTTTTTCAAAGGGGCTGGACGAGTTTTACCATGCCCCTTATCGAAGAAGCCTAACGAGAGCATACAAGGACGAAGAAGACTTTTTCATGTTGCTCATTTTTGCCGAAAGTTTAGGGATGGATAACCCTGTGAGTTTTTATACTCTGGAACTCCAACCCTTTTTCTTAGAAGCCTTTCATGAATGGCATATTCGTATGGGAATGGAAAAATCTCCCATCGATCATTTTGGGTGTTGTTAAAGGAGAAACCGCCTGATGTTGCAACAACTGTCGAATAAGAAAGTGATCTTTGTTGGTGGAAAAGGGGGAGTTGGCAAAACCACGACCGCTGCCAGTTTAGCCCATAAGTTTGCGCTTGATGGACAAAAAGTCTTGGTGATTTCGACCGATCCCGCTCATAGCTTAGGGGATGCTTTAGGGCGCAAGTTAAGTGGTGAAATCCATTTGGTTGCGCCCAATTTGTCTGCGTTAGAATTGGATATTGAAGCCATTAGTGAAAAGCATTTTAACCGCATTGCTCATCAAGTTTCGCATTATACCAAGCCCGACATGCGCCCAAGGATGCAGCAACAGCTTGAACTAGCCAAAGATGCACCGGGAGGGCAAGAAGCTGCACTGCTGGAAACCATGTGTGATTACTTAATGCGTTTTGAAGAGATGGGTTTTGACAAGCTGATCTTCGATACCGCACCAACTGGTCACACATTGAGGTTGCTGGTTTTACCAGAAATGATGTCGGCTTGGACCGATGGTTTAATCGCACAACAGAAAAAGCAACAAAAGCATAAAGAAGCAGCACAAAGCTTTTGGCAGCGAGCTGAAAATCAAACGGCGAATCCATTCAATCAAGATAAACAAGCCCCGTGGCAACAAGCTTTACAGTTACTTGAAAAACGTAAGCACTTATTCAAGCACGCACGGGATCGCATCCACGATCAAAACTTTACCGCCATTGTGCTTGTGATGATCCCTGAAAAATTGCCTTTGTATGAAACTGTACGAACCCTAGAGCAATTTAAAAAGGTGGAACTAAGCTGTGCAGGCGTGATCGTTAATCAGGTTATCGATCAAGCGTTATGTGATCATCCATTCTGGTTACAACGATATCAACTTCAACAAGAAGTGTTAGCTGAAATTGACCGAGATATTCCGGTTTTGAAGCATCAAATCTTTTTACAACCGGAACATATTATCGGAGAACAAAAATTACAGAGTTTTTTATAAGTCCAATATTTCTATAAACCTAATAAAGGTAAGGATTTGTGCGTAAATTGAGCTAATGAGGTGAGAATTTCAGCGTTTAAAAATCTTCTTAAATTCCCTGAACAAAACATGACGTTTTGATGACATGACTAGCACGTGATTTTGTCATTTTGTTGTTCGAATTATTTGTTGTCGCTCGCAATTTGGATGCAACACTTTGATGTGTGACGACTTGAGTTAACAATGGAAAATAAAATGGAATACACACAAGAAGATCGTGACGCATTATATAACTTATGGATGTCACAGAAAGCCAAACGTCGACTCACTCAAATGGAAATGGCAAAAAGATTAGAAATGTCGATCAGCGATTTTGCGAACGTGATGAGAGGAAAAACTGAACTTTCAAATGCCTTTGTGAATCGTTTTTTTCAGCAATTGGATATTGAACCTCAAACGGTTTTACCTTCATTGAAATATCGAATGATGCCTGAAAATGCTGTGGTTTATTTGCAAAACCGCGTGGTGATCGATGGGGATATTCAAAATGTTCAGATCGATGGCAACCAAGTGATCATTAATTATTGTTGCCACGTTTCTAATCAATAATCCTGCCGATCTTGAAATCAAAAAAATGCCGCAGAGGTCTAATACCAATCGTACTAATTATCTGCTCATCCTTGCTTGTTAAAATCCTCGATAACTGCGTTAAAAAATTTGATTGTAGAATAACTACTTATCGAAATTTTTTGCCTTGTTCTCAAGTCTT
>JBKEDP010000053.1:0-148329 GCA_047975485.1 Vibrio sp.
CAAGGTGTGAGAGTTCAAGTCTCTCCGACCGCACCATGATTTAGTTGGGCTATCGCCAAGCGGTAAGGCACCGGCTTTTGATGCCGGCATTCCCTGGTTCGAATCCAGGTAGCCCAGCCACATTATTGCTTGAAGTGCATAACTTCGACAACGTAACTTGGTTTCACCAATCGACTTTGTTACTACAGATTTGCTGCGGACGTGGCGGAATTGGTAGACGCACCAGATTTAGGTTCTGGCGCCGCAAGGTGTGAGAGTTCAAGTCTCTCCGTCCGCACCATTATTTAGTTGGGCTATCGCCAAGCGGTAAGGCACCGGCTTTTGATGCCGGCATTCCCTGGTTCGAATCCAGGTAGCCCAGCCACTATTTTGAGTTGGAAGTGAATCACATAAGCCGAGGCTTTTGATTCATATACCTTGAACATCCCCTGTCGATTTTCAGGTAGCCCAGCCACTATTTAGTTCTAACGAACGACAAAGCAAGCTTTGCTATTAGCTTGCTTTTTTTATCCGACAAAATTTTTGATTAAAGATTTGTTGGGACACGATTAAGCGGTCGTGGCGGAATTGGTAGACGCACCAGATTTAGGTTCTGGCGCCGCAAGGTGTGAGAGTTCAAGTCTCTCCGACCGCACCATAATTTAGTTGGGCTATCGCCAAGCGGTAAGGCACCGGCTTTTGATGCCGGCATTCCCTGGTTCGAATCCAGGTAGCCCAGCCACTAAATTAAGTTGAAATAAAAGTCCAACAACTTATTGCTTGAAGTGCATAACTTCGACAACGTTAGTAAGCTCCACCAATTGACTTTACTAACTACAAAATTTGCTGCGGTCGTGGCGGAATTGGTAGACGCACCAGATTTAGGTTCTGGCGCCGCAAGGTGTGAGAGTTCAAGTCTCTCCGACCGCACCATGAATAACTGAACCCACTTAATTGTGGGTTTTGTTTTATCTAGCCTTTGTAAATATATCTATTTCCGCACCCCCTCACCCCAAAAACAACACAATCAAAACAAATACCAATAACTTTTTAGAGCTATTTGAGATCTGATGAATATGAACGGATGTTTATTGGACTAGATATTGTGTATCGGTGGTTGAGAAGCTTACTTTCTGCCTAAATTTTGCTTTGTGAAACGCCAGTATTTTAGTGTAAACCATCATGGATGATGGTTAGGCTTCTCGAGGACAGGGATGTCCTCTTGAAGCCGTTAACAAAAATACCAAGTGTAACACAGATAACAAAATTTCCAGCAGCGGCCTTTTTGCCTACTTTTGGGACTGTAGCAAAAAGTAGGTCGCCGAAGGCTAATCACCTGAAGCCAAAGTTAATTGGAAGAATATTGGAATAAGTATAAATCACAACCCTAACGCATATTTCAGCACTTGGTTTTTCACTTCCCCAGAATGTTCCGCTACTTTTAATGCCGCATTACGCAACAGCTTCAATGGCAAAATCTCATTACTGAAAGTTTTATAGAAAAAATCCATTCCGCTTTGCATCAATAAATTATCTTTGCGACGCTGTTTCTCATAATCCACGAATGCTGCATCTGAATCTAAACCTTTGTCTGCAATCGTATCGAGCAGCACTGCGACATCTTTAAAGCCTAAATTCACACCTTGTCCTGCTAATGGATTGATCGTGTGGGCTGAATCGCCAACCAAAACACAACGATTAGCAAAATACGTTTGAGCATGACGACGAGTTAATGGAAACGAACCCGCTTGCAATACCTGAATATCGCCCAACTCTTTAGGGAAATGACTTAATACTTCTTGGCGTAACGCATTGGGCTGCATTGCTTGCAATTGTTTTATGCGTTTCGGGCTGTCATACCAAACTAGCGATCCTTGTTGCGTGCCGTCTGCCGTTGGAGCAAGAGGTAAAAATGAACGCGGGCCAGTCGGTGTAAACCATTGCCATGTGGTATCTCGCCTAGATGTTTTTCGTATCGCACCCCTTTCTTTTTCTGGTAAAGAGGCTTGCTCAGGCAAAGCTACATTAATTAGCATGCAGCGTTGACGATAATCCCAAGCCGTAATGCCGATATTCGCTTGCTGACGTACTTTCGAGTTTGCACCATCCGCGCCCACAACCCAAAGTGCTTCTAGCTTTTCGCCTGAATCCAATTCAACTGAAACACCATCATCTTTAAATTCCAACTGAGAAAGTTGATTCGGGCAGAACAAAGACAAATTAGGATATTGCGAAAATTGCATCCATAAACCTAATTGCAATAAGCGATTTTCGACCATGTAGCCAAGTTTATCCAACTTCAAATCGTGGGCATGAAAACGAGTACGACACTCTGGATGTTCCCAAGTTTCCAATCCAAGATACGGGCACACTCGCATGGCTTCTATTTCGCTCCAAGCACCGAGAGACGTTAATAAATCAACCGAAGCTTTTGAAATTGCCGACACACGCAAATCCATCGGTTGAGTTTCATTAAAAGCTTCTGGTGTTTTTCCTTCAATTAAAGCGACTTGTTTTTTTTGTTTTGCGAGTCCAACAGCCAGTGCTGCACCGACCATGCCACCGCCAATGATGACTACATCAAACTTGGTCATAATCCATCCTTATATTTTTTATGCCCTCATTCTACGCCATTCCTCGCGCTTTTCAGCCATACTAAACGAAGAAAATATGAATGGTGTCGCCCTATTCCGTATAAAATATGTGTCTATAATTCATTCATTAGATTACGTCCAAGGTGTAGTCAGCATGGATTTAAAGCAGTACAATACGCCGCTCGCAAAAAAGGTCACACCTGAGCGAGAACCCAATGAGCCAATGCTCAACCGAATTTGAATGAATACGAGCGAATGTTGAAATGAGTAAAAAACTGCTAATTAAAACTTGGGGCTGTCAGATGAACGAATACGATTCATCAAAAATGGCCGACCTACTTAATGCCGCAAATGGATATGAGCTAACTGAAGATCCAGCGGAAGCAGACGTTTTATTGCTAAACACCTGTTCGATTCGTGAAAAAGCACAAGAGAAAGTGTTCCACCAGCTAGGTCGTTGGAAAACACTGAAAGACAAAAAAGAAGGCGTTGTGATTGGTGTGGGTGGCTGTGTAGCGACTCAAGAAGGCGATCACATCCGTCAACGTGCACCGTATGTTGATGTAATTTTCGGCCCACAAACTTTGCACCGTTTGCCAGAGATGATCAAACAATCTCAATCAAACACTGGCCCTGTTATGGATATTTCTTTCCCTGAGATTGAAAAATTCGACAGCTTGCCAGAGCCTCGTGCTGAAGGTGCGACTGCGTTTGTTTCTATCATGGAAGGCTGTTCTAAATACTGTACTTACTGCGTTGTACCTTATACTCGTGGTGAAGAAGTTAGCCGCCCAATGGATGACGTTCTATTTGAAATCGCACAATTGGCAGAGCAAGGCGTACGTGAAGTAAACCTACTGGGTCAAAACGTAAATGCTTACCGTGGTCCAATGCACGATGGTGACATTTGTTCTTTCGCTGAATTACTGCGTTTAGTGGCTTCAATTGATGGTATCGACCGCATTCGTTTCACAACGAGCCACCCGCTTGAGTTTGGTGACGACATCATCGCAGTTTACGAAGACACCCCTGAATTGGTTAGCTTCCTCCACTTGCCAGTACAGAGTGGTTCAGACCACATTTTGACTATGATGAAACGTCCTCACACTGCGATTGAGTACAAATCTATCATTCGTAAGCTACGCAAAGCACGTCCTGATATTCATATCAGTTCTGACTTTATCGTGGGTTTCCCTGGTGAATCTAACCAAGATTTCCAAGACACAATGAAGCTAATTAAAGACGTTGATTTCGATATGAGCTTTAGCTTTATCTTCTCTCCTCGTCCAGGAACACCTGCGGCAGATTACCCTTGTGATGTGCCTGAAGAAGAAAAGAAAGCACGTTTATACGAACTGCAACAGCAAATCAATGCGCAAGCGATGCGTTATTCTCGCTTGATGCTAGACACAGAGCAGCGTATTTTGGTTGAAGGTCCTTCTAAGAAAAACCTAATGGAACTGCGTGGTCGTACTGAAAATAACCGTGTCGTTAACTTTGAAGGCTCTGCTGACTTAATTGGTCAATTCGTTGATGTGAAGATCACTGACGTATTCACGAACTCTTTACGTGGTGAATTAATCCGTACTGAAGCTGAAATGGGCTTACGTTCAGAAGTTTCTCCATCGGAAATGATGAAAAAAACCAAAAAAGAAGATGCTTTAGGGGTTGTTACTTTCACGCCCTAGCACCATCTTATAACTAAGATAAGTTAAACAAAGCGGTTTGTTACTTAAATCATAAAGAACAAACCGCTTATTGTGAGGGAAACTGTGAGCAATAAAATTGTAACGCTTGAAATAAACCTAGAACCTTCCGACAACCACAGACTGTCCAGTTTATGTGGCCCATTTGATGACAATATTAAGCATCTTGAACGCCGTTTAGGGGTTGAGATCAATCACCGTAGCAACTTCTTTACTATTACCGGTAAACCTCATACAACTGCTGCGGCTTTAGAAATTCTAAAACACTTATACGTCGAAACTGCGCCTGTACGTGGCACGATCCCTGATCTTGAACCAGAACAAATCCATCTTGCGATCAAAGAATCTGGCATTCTTGAACAACACCAAGAACAAGCGATGGAATACGGTAAAGAAGTCTTTATCAAAACCAAGAAAGGCGTGATTAAGCCGCGTACACCAAACCAAGGTCAATACTTGGTGAACATGGTAACGCACGACATCAGCTTCGGTATTGGCCCTGCTGGTACAGGTAAAACATACCTTGCGGTTGCAGCAGCGGTTGATGCACTTGAGCGTCAAGAAATTCGTCGTATCTTGCTGACTCGTCCTGCGGTTGAAGCGGGTGAAAAACTGGGTTTCTTACCGGGTGATTTAAGCCAAAAAGTCGATCCTTACTTGCGCCCTCTTTATGATGCCTTGTTTGAAATGCTTGGCTTTGAACGTGTTGAAAAGCTGATTGAACGTAACGTAATTGAAGTTGCACCGCTTGCTTACATGCGTGGCCGTACTTTGAACGATGCCTTTATCATTCTCGATGAAAGCCAAAATACCACGGTAGAACAAATGAAAATGTTCTTAACCCGTATTGGTTTTAACTCTCGAGCTGTGATTACGGGTGACGTAACCCAAATCGACTTACCTCGTGGTGCACGTTCAGGCTTGCGTCATGCGATTGAAGTGCTTTCAGACGTTGATGACATCAGCTTTAACTTCTTCCTTGCTGATGACGTTGTGCGCCACCCTGTTGTTGCTCGTATCGTTAATGCTTACGAGAAGTGGGAAGCGCAAGATCAGAAAGAGAAAAAAGAAATCGAGAAGCGTCGTCGTGAAGAACGAGAGCAACGTGAAGCGCAAGCTGCTGCACTCTTTAACGCAGCACAGCAAACGCCGCAAACTCCAACCGAATAAAATGAGCAAGCAAGTATGAGCATTGAACTCGATCTTCAAATTGCAGTCGAAAATACAGAATCACTACCAAGCAGTGAGCAATTTAGCCAATGGTTAGAATCGGCAATTACCCTGTTCCAGCCTCAAGCCGAAGTAACAATTCGCATCGTTGAGCCTGAAGAAAGCCAACAGTTAAACCGTGATTATCGTGGCAAAGATAAGCCAACTAACGTGCTATCTTTTCCATTTGAAGCACCACCGGGCATCGAAATTGATTTATTGGGCGATTTAATCATCTGCAAACAAGTAGTTGAAGATGAAGCAAAAGAGCAAAATAAACCTTTGGTAGCACATTGGGCGCACATGGTTGTACATGGCTCACTTCATCTGTTAGGTTATGACCATATTGAAGATGAAGAAGCCGAAGAAATGGAAGGCATTGAAACTGAAATCATGCAAAAACTCGGTTTCGAAGATCCCTACATCTCTGAAAAAGAATAGATTTAGTAAAACACAAGCGTGCTATTTGTTTTGGTAGCACGCTGTAGATAACCAGCTTTAAATAGCCCGCTTTATATAGCACAGACAAAAGAGAAAACATGAACGATAGCACCTCAAATTCAAGGACTGAAAGCAGTAACGATAAATCGGAAGGTCCCAGTAGAAAGTCCTTCTTCGAACGAATAGCTCATCTTTTCCAAGGTGATCCAAAAGATAAGCAAGAGCTAGTCGAAGTTTTTCGTGATTCAGAAGAAAACGATCTGATTGATCCTGACACACGAGATATGCTCGAAGGAGTGATGGAAATTTCCGAAATGCGAGTGCGCGACATTATGATCCCACGCTCGCAAATGGTAACGATCAACCGAGAAGATTATGATCTTGGCTCTTTAGCAGAATTGATCATTGATGCAACTCACTCACGTTACCCAGTTATTAATGAGGATAAAGATCATATCGAAGGCATCTTGCATGCTAAAGATTTACTCCGTTATCTTGTCTCTGATTGCACTGAATTTGATCTTTCTGCTGTGGTTCGTCCTGCGGTTGTTGTTCCAGAAAGTAAACGTGTTGACCGTTTATTAAAAGAATTCCGTGAAGAACGCTATCACATGGCAATCGTAGTCGATGAATTTGGTGGGGTGTCGGGTCTGGTCACGATTGAAGATATTTTAGAAGAAATCGTTGGCGAGATTGAAGATGAATTTGACGATGAAGATGCAGCTGACATCCGTCAATTAAGTAAGCACACATTTTCAGTTCGTGCTTTAACCGATATTGATGATTTCAACGATGCCTTTGGCACTCAATATAGTGATGAAGAAGTCGATACCGTTGGTGGCTTAGTGACATTAGCCTTTGGTCATTTACCAGAACGTGGTGAAGCAGTTGAGATTGATGGTTATAGCTTTAAAGTTATGTCAGCGGACAATCGCAAAATCATTTCATTACAAGTCACCATTCCAACGGATGCTGAAACAAATTTAGACGAAATTTCAAACTAGCTTCATAGTTTAGAACTGTCTGAACATAAAAAATCAAATACGAAGAAAGAGTTAGCTGATATTCTCTTTCTTCGTATTTTTGTAAGATACGCTCAAATATGGCTGACTCTTTCTTAAATCCTGCCGTATTGAGAATATGATTCACTAGGACCCAGATTCGTTAGGACACCATGAAAACAAATTGGATTTCGAGCTTTAGTCGCCCTCTTTTGGCGGCATTTATTGGAGCGGCTACCACTCTCGCTTTTGCTCCATTTGCATATTGGCCTATTGCTATTTTAAGCCCTTTTATTTTACTTCTTTTACTCAATAATCAATCAACCAAAGCCGGTTTTTGGATTGCTTTCGCTTGGGGTTTAGGTCAATTTGGCACTGGTATTAATTGGGTTCACGTAAGCATTGATACCTTTGGTGGCATGCCAAAAATTGCCAGTGTAACGTTAATGTCATTACTGGTGGCTTATTTGGCACTTTATCCTGCTCTATTTGGTGGCTTACTCAACCGTTTCTTCAAGCAAACCAATGCTCGTCGAATATTAATTGCTGCGCCGATTATTTGGTTACTCACCGATTGGTTACGTGGTTGGGTAATGACGGGTTTCCCTTGGTTATGGCTCGGTTACAGCCAAATTGACAGCCCATTAAATGCCTTTGCTCCTATTTCAGGTGTTGAATCGATCACCTTAATTATTTGGCTTATTGCTGGTAGCGCAGCGTTAATCGTATTACAACGCAAATGGCAATTTATCGCTTTGCCTGTGGTGATTTTTGCTGCCGCTTTTGGGTTAAATAAAGTGCAATGGGTAAAACTCGACCCAAGCACAACCACTTCATTTGCGCTCATTCAGGGCAATATTTCTCAGAAGCTTAAATGGTTGCCAAGCCATCGTCTGCCTACCTTGATGAAATATTCAGATTTAACTCGTGACAACTGGGGAACGGATATCATTATCTGGCCAGAAGCTGCTATCCCAGCGCTTGAATCCGCATTACCTGCTTTCTTAACTGCGATGGATAAAGAAGCGAGAGAGCAAGATTCTGCGTTAATCACTGGCGTGCTCATGCAAAATGAAATGGGTCAGTTTTACAATAATGTACTCACCATTGGTAAAGATGACGGCCAAGATGGATACAACTACAACACAGCCAAACGTTATAGCAAGCATCACTTATTACCTTTTGGTGAATTTGTACCATTTGGTGACTTGCTGCGCCCTATTGCACCTTTCTTCAATTTACCGATGTCATCTTTCCAACGTGGTGATTTTGTTCAACCCAACATCACCGCACATGGTCGTAAACTCGTGGTAGCACTTTGTTATGAAATCATTTTCAGTGAGCAGGTTCGCCAGAACACAACCGATAATACCGACTTTATTTTAACCCTTTCTAATGACGCTTGGTTTGGCCATTCGATCGGACCAATACAGCATATGGAAATCGCTCGCATGCGTGCATTGGAACTTGGTAAGCCATTAATTCGTGCCACCAATAACGGTGTGACTGCGGTGACCGATTACCAAGGCAAGATCATCAAACAGGTACCACAGTTTGAAACCGCAGTATTGAAAGCAGAAGTCACTTCCACCAGCGGTAGTACCCCATACCGTACATTAGGTTCTTGGTTGCTTTATTTATGGTGTGTTGTGGGATTGTGTGTCTGCTACTTCTTATCAAAAAAGTCTTCATCAGACATTAGCTAAACAAATCCACTACAAATCTCGATAAGCACACCATTATCAAGCGCATAAATTTAATGAAGTTTATGCGCTTTTTTTACATTTCGGTAACCATCTAATCATCTACAAAACTTTGATCTCAATTAACAATTACTACTTTAGTGTTATGAAAATGAAAATTTTGAAAGCAGTTCAAAGTCTTATCTTGATACACTCACGTCTTCTATATTCATTGATTTATAATTTTCCGGTACCCCATTCGCAATTTACCCCTTTTTTCAGGAAGAGAAATTTATGCAGTCATTTAAGCCTATCCCCATGTTGATAGCCGTAATAGTCGGCCTCATTATTTGGTTTATTCCGCCACCGGAGGGTGTTGCCCCTCATGCTTGGCAGTTACTAGCCTTATTTATTGGTACCATTGCCGCCATTATTGGTAAAGCCATGCCAATTGGTGCGTTATCTATTATTGCCATTACTCTCGTTGCAATAACAGGTGTTACCGTTGATCCTTCCGTGGCTAGCCCACAAAAACAAGCAATGGCTGATGCTTTAAGTGGATTTTCGAACAGCTTAATCTGGTTGATTGGTTCTTCAATTATTATTTCTCGTGGCTTGATTAAAACTGGCTTAGGTAATCGAATTGGTTACTGGTTTATTTCTCTTTTTGGTAAAAAAACCCTTGGTATTGGTTACGCACTCAGCTTTGCAGAACTCACTATTGCACCAATCACGCCAAGTAACACAGCTCGTGGTGGTGGTATTATTCACCCTATCATGCGCTCAATTGCAGAAAGTTTTTCTTCTAAAGGCAACGATCCTTCCTCAAAAAAAATTGGTGAATACCTTTCCCTTGTAAACTACAACGCCAACCCAATTACTTCAGCGATGTTCATTACTGCAACTGCACCTAACCCATTGGTGGTTGATTTAATCGCAAAAGGCACAGGAATGGATATCCATATCACTTGGGGTCAATGGGCATTGGCCGCATTAGTACCGGGATTAGTTGCATTAGTTGTGATGCCATTAATTTTGTATTACTTCTTCACGCCTGAAATCAAATCAACACCAAATGCCTCTCAATTCGCTAAAGAGAAACTTGCCGAACAAGGCCCACTCTCTTTGCATGAGAAAATCATGTTGGGCGTATTCGTTATGCTACTTGTTCTATGGGCGGGTATTCCAGCTTGGATCTTAGGTCCTGCATTTAAAGTGGATGCTACTGCAGTTTCTTTCTTGGGGTTATCTGTATTACTAGTGACAGGCATTTTAAGTTGGGATGATGTACTTAAAGAAAAAGCCGCTTGGGATACCGTTGTGTGGTTTGCTGCACTGGTAATGATGGCAAGCTTCTTGAGTAAACTCGGTTTAATTTCTTGGTTTGCAACCTTAATCCAAAGCAATGTTAGCGTTCTAGGTTTACCTTGGTGGGGCGTGACGATTCTGCTCTGCTGCGTGTATTTCTACGCTCACTACTTCTTTGCCAGTACCACGGCACATATTACCGCCATGTTCGGTGCGTTCTTTGCCGCAGGTTTGGGTCTAGGTGTTCCTCCTATGTTCCTAGGTTTGGCGCTAGCAGGAGCTTCATCGTTAATGATGTCTATCACTCACTACGCAACCGGTACTGCGCCAATCATCTTTGGTTCAGGTTATGTGACTTTAGGTAACTGGTGGAAAGCTGGCTTCATTATGAGTATTTCCAACCTATTCATCTGGAGTGTTGTTGGTAGTTTATGGTGGAAGATGCTAGGGTTCTGGTAATTTAACCGTCGTATTTGAAGCCACAGCTTTGGTTAAAATATATAAATAAAACCCCGATATATAACAAAATATATCGGGGTTTCTATTTTTAGAAGCTGATTAAGTCAAGCCCCAAAATTATGCGACCGAATTAAGCAACAAAACGCTTCAAAACATTCGCTAGTAAATCAATGCGAGGTTTAATCGAATCAATCAGCAAGTATTCTTTATCAGAGTGGAAACCTGCCCCCATTGGACCAAAACCATCTAATGTTGGAGTGCCAACGTTAGCAGTGAAGTTACCATCTGAACCGCCACCAGCGTCTTCCCAATCGTATGTAATGCCTAAGTTATCCGCTTCTGCGTTCACTAACTCAATCATCTTGTGAGTTTCTTCTGTTGGTTGCATTGATGGTTTAAAACCTAAACGATTTACTTCAACCGATGCGCCTGCTTCAAATGGAGTTTTCGCCATTTCACGCAGCTTATCATCGATCGCTTGTGCTTCTTCGTTACTCCAGAAACGTAAATCGACAATCGCTTTAGCATAATCTGGTACAACGTTTACCGCTAAACCACCTTCAACCACACCCACATTCATCGTAGTGCCCGTTTCAAGGTTGACTAGGTCTTTAATCGCTAATGACCAGTGACACATTTCGTAAATTGCTGATACGCCGTCTTGCAGAGCTGAACCAGCATGAGATGCCACACCTTTGAACACTAATTCATACTTAGCGTTACCTTTACGAGAACGAATTAGATTGCCACTGACACGAGATGCTTCACACACCAATACGCGCTTACTTTTTCTCGCCATGTTTTCTATCCAAGAACGAGAATAAATTGAACCGATTTCTTCATCACAGTTTAGAGCAATCACAATCGCTAGTTTTTCTTTTTCTTCTTCCGTTAACTGCTGCAGCGCATAACAAGCACTTAAAATGCCTGATTTCATATCCGATGTGCCAGGGCCATAGATCTTTTCTTCATCAAAAGTCATTGGGCGGTTTGCCACTGTACCTTCTGGGAAAACCGTATCCATGTGACCACTTAACATCACATCGTATTGTTCTGCATTTGGCTTGTTAGTAATTTCTAAACAAGGACCTGCTTTATCATCCACATGATGACGTACAACCGTAAAACCGATTTGCTCAAACATTGGCGTTAGGATGTCGGCAATTTTTGCAATACCTGCAATGGTGCGAGTTCCGCAATCCACATTAACTAGAGTTTCAAGTTGCTTGATATAAGTTTGAAGATCAAATTGTTGAGACATAAAACTTTCCTCAAAAAATTCAAAAGCTAAAAATTAAAAAGCTATAAAAGAAAAAAGCTCACTGGTAAGGTGAGCTTTTGTTAATTCAGTGATGATTAAGAAGCCATCATAGGAACAATAAACACGGTTCCAATAATCACAGTTGCTAGACCACATAGCACTGGAACTGAAGTACGCTTAACCACTTCAAACGGGTTAACGTGTCCCATACCAGCTGTTGCTACGATAACGCCAGATACTGGAGAAAGCGTACGACCTAAGTTCGATGACTGTAGCATTGGGATGATTAGGAACGCTGGGTTGATACCCATTTTCGCTGCTAGCGATGGCGCTAATTCAACGAATGCGTAGAAAGGTGCATTACCAGAACCCGTTGCGATAGAAGCAGCTACCGTGATTGCAGTCAATAACAACATTAGCGTAACAGCACCTGCGCCGGCATTATCAGCAAGACCAAGTAATGCGTCGATTGCACCGATAGACATCAAACCTTGTGCAAATAGACCTGCTGCAACTAAAAGCATTACCACGCCTTTGAATGCATCAGCCATACCGCCGTAACATACTTCTAGATCTTCAAGTGCGCGTTTACCATCACAACGGTTTGAGAAGTAATGCACCATAGCACCAATGAAAATAGACAAGATAACGATAGTGTAGATATCTAAAGTCAGACCAGGGATAGTTTCACCGTTAAATACAAATACACCTACGATTGGTAAGAAAGGCAAAATTGAGTAATAAGCTGGAGCAGATGCATCAATATGAGAAACATCCACTTTTTCCATTGGAGTTTGGTCTTTCTTATCTAGGTATTTATTCCAGAAGAAAGCCGCAACTGCCATAACTGCAATTGCAGAGATTGAAACAGGAAGCATGGTTTCAACAGCAAATACATGCAGAGGAATACCCGATTTTTGCGCTGCAATCACAACGTCACCAGAAGTTGGCGAAAGGATGATCGCTGCTGGTGAAGCACACACTGCAACCGCTGCTGGGCGAGAAATCCCCATTGCTGTCATCATAGGGAAAAGCGTCGCCATTAATAGCACACCAAGACCAGTTGCTGAACTCACCGCAAGAGACATAAGGCAAGCTACAACATAAGCAGCAACCAATAAAATGTATGGTGATTTGATGAAAGCAAGTGGTTTAGAGAATTGTTTAACAACCACATTGTTTGCGCCAATGTGAGTCATGTATGAAGCAAAACCACACAACAACATAATTTGTAGACCTAAACCACCGTTGTAGCTTTGCATAGTTTTGGTCAAGAAGAACAATGAATCTGTGAAGAAATTGCCTGTTGAATCCATACCTTCAGGTAACACAGAATGACCTAATGGATTCGCCAACAATAATAAAATTGTACCTGCTGCCAATAAAACACCAGTCGGTTTGTAGCCTTTAACGATGAAATACCCCACCGCAATGGTCACGACCAGACCAATAAATAGTTCTAACATAGTTGCTGCCTTGATTGTTTGCTTTTGTTTATACAAAGAAAAAGCGCAGAATCGAAGATGGATCTCATCTATCGAATCACTGCGCTTCCTGCTTTCGTGAATTTTGTTGTGTCAGAAAAGTATCAAATACTTAACGACAAAATATTAATCTCCGTCAATGTTTCGGGTTGTCGCCCCAACTTTAGGTGCTTCAAACTTAAACAATTAGCCAAATAATTAATCAAACCTTTAGCAATTCAAATTCACTTTATCATTTAAATCATTATGTTAACTATGGTCTTAACGGCACTCGTGTAAATGCCCCGTTACCACATTGAACACAAGGTTTGATTTCACTTGGATGACTATATTCTTGCCTATGACCGCATTTTTCGCAAATTAGTGCGCCCAATCCAATCACATCACCGACTTCATATAAGCCTTTATGTTCAATATCATGGAATGCTTCTCTCCATTCCAACTGAGTTTTATCCGTTATATCTAGCAAGCCTTCCCAAATGGATTCTGAAACCACATCCAGAAATGGATCGTTTTCTATCGCTTCTTTGTCTTTTTTATAGCTTTCAGAGAACTCTTTTAAATCTGCTTTCACATACCGAGATAGCAAAGCATACTCATCCTTTGTCATATCTTTGGTGGCTTTCCACATCTGCCTTGGGGTCTCGAACGCTTTATCTATCTCCTCTGGCGCATGTTTTAAACTCTCAATGACTTGTTCAAGTAACTGCTTATAATCTTGATTCCGTTTAGCCATATTGCTCTCCTTTACATCAACTTAAGCTCAGGGTCACATTACCTGTTGTTGAGCGCAACCCCTTTAAGGTATTCTATGCTGATCAAGTATTATCGGTTTTTACCGATCTCACAAATCAAAGATAACCGGACATCATCAATGCAAGAGCATAAAGTGAAATTAGCAGAACAATATCATCCGCAAGATATTGAGCCGAAGGTTCAACAACACTGGGATAACAACAAAACTTTTGAAGTAACCGAAGATCCAAGCAAAGAAAAATTCTATTGCTTATCAATGTTCCCATACCCAAGTGGCCGACTGCACATGGGTCACGTTCGCAATTACACTATCGGTGATGTGGTTTCACGCTACCAACGCCTACAAGGCAAAAACGTGATGCAACCAATCGGTTGGGATGCTTTTGGTCTTCCAGCTGAAAACGCAGCGGTAAAAAACAACACAGCTCCAGCACCTTGGACTTACGAAAACATCGAGTACATGAAAAACCAACTTAAACTTTTAGGTTTTGGTTACGACTGGAAACGTGAATTTGCAACTTGTACGCCTGAATACTACCGTTGGGAACAAGAGTTCTTCACTAAACTTTATGAAAAAGGCTTAGTTTATAAGAAGACTTCTTCTGTGAACTGGTGTCCAAACGACATGACAGTTCTAGCGAACGAGCAAGTAGAAGATGGTTGCTGTTGGCGTTGTGATACTCCAGTGGAACAAAAAGAAATTCCACAATGGTTCATCAAAATCACTGAATACGCGCAAGAACTATTGGATGAATTAGACAACATGGACGGTTGGCCTGAAATGGTGAAAACCATGCAGCGCAACTGGATCGGTCGTTCTGAAGGTGTTGAACTAACATTTAAAGTAAACGGTCAACAAGATCTTGAAGTGTACACCACTCGTCCTGACACTCTAATGGGTGTAACTTATGTGGGTATCGCAGCAGGTCACCCTCTTGCGGCTATCGCTGCACAGAACAATCCTGAGCTAGCGACTTTCATCGACGAATGTAAAAACACCAAGGTTGCTGAAGCTGAATTAGCAACAATGGAAAAGAAAGGCATGGACACTGGTCTGAAAGCCATTCATCCATTAAACGGTAAAGAAGTACCAGTTTATGTGGCAAACTTCGTATTGATGGATTACGGCACAGGCGCTGTAATGGCGGTTCCTGCACACGATCAACGTGACTTCGAATTCGCAACTAAATACGGCCTAAACATTGAAGCGGTAATTCTTGATGAAGAAGGTAACCAACCTGACGTATCAGAAGCGGCGCACACTGAAAAAGGCAAACTATTTAACTCTGGTGAGTTTGATGGTCTAGATTTCCAAGCGGCATTTGATGCAATCGCAGCGAAACTAGAAAGCGAAGGTAAAGGCAAGAAAACTGTAAACTTCCGTCTACGTGACTGGGGTGTTTCTCGTCAACGTTACTGGGGCGCACCAATCCCAATGGTAACCACTGACGACGGTGAAGTTCACCCAGTTCCTGCAGATCAACTACCAGTAATTCTTCCTGAAGATGTCGTAATGGATGGCGTAACTAGCCCTATCAAAGCTGACAAATCTTGGGCTGAAACTACATTCAACGGCGAGCACGCTCTACGTGAAACCGATACTTTTGATACCTTTATGGAATCATCTTGGTACTATGCGCGTTACTGTTCACCACAAGCTGACGACATTCTAGATTCAGAAAAAGCGAACTACTGGCTGCCAGTGGATCAATACATCGGTGGTATCGAGCACGCTTGTATGCACCTATTGTACTCTCGCTTCTTCCACAAACTATTACGTGATGCGGGTTACGTTCAATCTGACGAACCATTCAAACAACTACTTTGCCAAGGTATGGTACTAGCAGATGCTTTCTACCACACTAACGAAAAAGGCACGAAAGAATGGATCTCGCCAACTGACGTAACAGTTGAGCGTGATGGTAAAGGTCGCATCGAAAAAGCGGTTGATAACCAAGGCCGTAACGTTGAACACTCTGGCATGATCAAAATGTCTAAGTCGAAAAACAACGGTATCGACCCACAAGAAATGGTTGATAAATACGGTGCAGATACCGTTCGTCTATTTATGATGTTTGCTTCTCCTGCTGATATGACACTGGAATGGCAAGAATCAGGCGTTGAAGGTGCTAACCGCTTCCTACGTCGTGTATGGAAACTAGTAGCAGAACACGCAGAAAAAGGCGATGTTGAAGCACTAGACGTTGCTGCATTAACTGCTGACCAAAAAGCATTACGCCGTGATGTTCACAAAACGATTGCAAAAGTAAGTGATGACATTGGCCGTCGCCAAACATTTAACACTGCGATTGCAGCGATCATGGAATTGATGAACAAACTAGGCAAAGCATCACAAGAAGCCGCACAAGATCGCGCAATTCTTGATGAAGCATTGAAAGCCGTTGTTCGTATGCTTTACCCTATTACTCCGCACATCTGTTATGAATTGTGGAAAGCACTAGGCGAAGCAGATGTTGATACAACAACATGGCCAACTTACGATGAAAAAGCGTTAGTGGAAGATGAAAAACTGATCATTGTTCAAGTGAACGGTAAACTTCGTGCTAAATTGACTGTTCCAGCAGACATTAGCAAAGAAGATATCGAAGCACTTGGTTTAAACGATGAGAACGTTACTAAGTTCACTGAAGGTCTAACGGTTCGCAAAGTTATCTATGTTCCAGGTAAACTGTTGAACATCGTGGCAAACTGATCTATTTAAGAGCTAAATCTTAGCGAATAAGCTCTTAGTAAAATAATCAAAGCGTAAATGGGGTTGATGCTCCATTTGCGCTTATCTTATTAATCTTGATTTAATTTGTAGATTTATAAGATAAGCGTAATCAACTATTTATATACAGTATTTGTTATATACCATATTTGATATACAGAATTTAATCTAACTACAGATAAACAAAGGACATTTAGTGGCACATTTACTTTCTCGTCTTCGTGTACTTCCTCTTATCGGATTGGCACTGCTCACTTCGGCATGTGGCTTTCACCTTCGTGGCGATTACTTTTTGCCTGAAGAAATTACCACTATGTCAGTCACCAGTTTTGATGACTTTAGCCCGCTAACTCGCAGTGTAAAAAATGAACTTCGCGATCATGGCATTAAAGTGGTACCACCTAAAAAAGATGTGCCTAACCTGAATTTAGTTAGTGAATCAGAAACTGACTCCGATACTCAAACTACAATCTCTATTTTCCAAAACTCGACAGCTGCAGAATATGTACTGCCATATACTGTGCAATACAATATTTCTGTTCCTGGCTATAACCATAAAAGTTTTACTATCCATTTATCCCGTAGCTACCTAAACAACCCTCAAGTTGCGTTAGCAAAATCGGTTGAACGCGATATGATTTGGAACGAAATGCGTCAAGATGCAGCAAGACAAATCATTCGTCAGATGGCACAGCTAAAAGCAGATCTTGCCGTTTCGCCTGAAGAAAATAATGCAGATGAGATGCAAGATTTCCCAACTGAAATCAGTGACGAACCAGAAGTTATTTCTCTAGGTGAAGGCGTTAAGCAGACTTCGACTATTGAAGAAGTCGCAGATGAAGCAGCAACGATGACGCTGAAAGATGAACCATCTCAAGATACGGCAGAAGACCTTTCTTCCGACCAGCAATAAACCACTGAGATAGTTTATTCAGATGCGTATATTTGCTGACAAACTTTCTGAAAACCTGGATCGCCAACTCTTTCCCATCTACTTATTGATGGGAAATGAGCCTCTTTTGCTGCAAGAAAGTAAAGATACACTTTATAAGCGAGCAAAAGAAAAAGGCTTTCTTGAAAAACAAAAGTTCATCCTAGATAAGCAATTAGACTGGAATTTAGTCTTTGATTGCTGCCAAGCTTTAAGCCTATTTTCAAATCTACAAATTATTGAATTAGAGATCCCAGAAGCAGGAATAACCGCAACCATAGCCAAAGAGTTAATCACTCTGACGGAAATGCTAAATCCTGATATTTTGCTTGTTGTCGTCGGTAACAAACTGAGTCGTGCACAAGAAAATACCAAGTGGTTTAAAGCTCTGCACCAGAATGCTCTTTTGGTGACTTGCAACAGCCCTGAATTACGCCAATTGCCTCAATTTGTGCAACAACGTTGCCGTAAACTCAAACTGCAACCGGATGCTGAAGCCATTCAAATGTTGGCGCAATGGCATGAAGGCAACCTTCTCGCTTTAGCGCAAAGTTTAGAAAAGCTCGCCCTGATTTACCCAGATGGAAAGTTAACGCTACCAAGAGTTGAAACAGCGCTCAGTCGTCATAACCATTTCACACCATTTCAATGGACTGATGCATTACTGGCAGGCCAAGCAAAACGTGCTCAACGTATTTTGCGCCAACTGCAAGCAGAAGGCCAAGAAGCGATTATTTTGCTGCGAACTTTGCAGAAAGAGTTATTTCTATTGGTTGAAATGCGTCAAGCGTTTGAACAAGGTAATCCACTTGGCCGAATTTTCGATCAGCACAGAATTTGGCAAAATAAACGGCCATTATATTCCGCTGCATTGCAACGTTTGGAATTAGCTCACTTAAAACGCCAAATTCGCTTATTGTGTCAATTAGAGTTATCGGTCAAAACAACCTTTGATCAAGACCCATGGCCACAAATTAGTCAAATATCCATTGAGTTATGCCAACCACAAATTCGTTTACCAAGTCGATGATATTTGGCTTATGACCTTTTGAATCATTTCTGAGTAGAAGTTAAAACTCAAGCAAGAACAAATTGCTCAATTGTTGGTCAAAACAAATGTGGTGCAAACTTTTTTGATTCCTTCTCTAAAGCAGATACAATACCGCGCTGATAACCAATGCATTGAGATAATTTAGTGTAATGGTTTAAATAAAAACCAAAGTAACAAACCAAGAGGCAACACCTTTGCAATTAACTGAATTAAAAAACTTTCTTGCTGATAAAGCAGATGACATGAAAGCTGAAAACATCATTACTTTAGATGTTCAAGGTAAATCAAGTGTGACGGATTACATGATTGTTTGTACTGGCACATCAAAGCGTCATGTTGCTTCTATCGCTGATAATGTAGCAAAAGAAGCCAAAATTGCAGGTCTTGAGCCATTAGGTATTGATGGTGAAGACGACGGTGAATGGGTTGTCGTTGATATGGGTTCTGTAATGGTTCATATCATGCAAGAAGCTTCGCGTGATCTTTACCAATTAGAGAAACTTTGGAGCTAATTGCTTCAAACATCTAATACCAAAATTAAAAGCCAGTTAGCGTTAAAACCGGAGTTATCGAGTGAAAATTCAGCTTATTGCAGTGGGAACCAAAATGCCGAAATGGGTAGAAGAAGGTTTCCGCGAATATCAACGTCGCTTTCCAAGTGATATGCCTTTCGATCTAATCGAAATCCCAGCCGGAAAGCGCGGCAAGAACGCTGATATCGCTCGAATTTTGCAAAAAGAAGGTGAAGCTATGCTGGCTGCGGTACCGAAAGGGAATCGCATTGTCACCTTAGATATTCCAGGAAAACGTTGGGATACAGGTGAATTAGCCGGTCAACTTGATGCATGGAAATTGGATGGGCGTGATGTATCTATCCTTATTGGCGGTCCTGAAGGTTTAGCTCCGGCTTGTAAAGCTGCTGCTGATCAAAGCTGGTCATTGTCGCCTCTTACTTTGCCTCATCCATTAGTGCGCATCGTGATGGCTGAGAGTTTGTATCGTGCATGGAGCGTAACAACAAACCACCCGTATCACAGAGAATAATTGAAGATGAGACGCAAACGCACACAAATACGGGATTATGAAGCTGAAGCCCGCTTATTTACGCGACGTTCAATCGTTGCGTTTGTTGGCATCATCGTTTTAATTGGTATTTTGCTAACCAATCTATATTACATTCAAGTTGAGCAGTACCAAGACTATAAAACTCGCTCAAACGATAACCGTATTAAAATTATTCCTATCGCACCAAACCGCGGCTTAATCTATGACCGTAACGGCAAGCTATTGGCTTCAAACCGCCCTGTTTACAGTTTAGAAATCACACCTGAAAAAGTAAAAGACAAAGATGTAGATAAAACCATCGATGGATTACGTAAAATCTTAACGATTACCGACGAGCAAATTGCCGCTTTCCAAAAAGAGCGTACGCACATTCGACACTACAAACCGGTTCCTTTGCTGACTCAATTGACAGCAGAAGATGTCGCGAAGTTTTCGGTAAACCAATACAAATTTCCAGGTGTTGAAATCACGGCTGCGTTAAAACGTCATTACCCTTATGGTGAAGTGCTTACTCACGCTCTAGGTTATGTTTCTCGCATTAACGACCGTGACGTTAAGCGTTTAACTGAAGAAGAAAAAATTTCCAATTACCAGGCAACTCGTGATATCGGTAAGCTAGGTATTGAACGTTACTACGAAGACGTTTTACACGGCACTTCCGGCTATCAAGAAGTAGAAGTAAATAGCCGTGGACGAGTTATCCGTACCTTAAAATTCGTGCCACCAGTTCCAGGTAAAGATATTGTTCTGAACCTTGATATTGAGCTGCAAAAATACGCTTATGACTTAATGGAAGATCGTCGTGGTTCTATCGTGATTCTTGATCCCAAAGATAACGGTATTCTAGCCATGGTTTCGAGCCCAAGTTACGATCCAAATGACTTCGTACATGGTATCAGTGGTAAGGCTTATAGCGATTTGTTAAACGATCCAGATCGCCCACTGGTAAACCGTGCCACTCTTGGTATCTACCCACCAGCTTCAACAGTAAAACCACTTATTTCTGTTGCCGCACTAACGGAAGGCGTGATCACCCCAAAAACAACTCGTAACGATCCTGGTATTTGGTATGTTCCAAATGCTCGATCTCATAAAGGTTTCCGTGACTGGAGCCGTTGGGGCCATGGTACGGTTGATGTGAAAAAAGCATTGGAAGAATCGGTGGATACCTTCTTCTACCAAGTGGCTTACGATATGGGGATTGACCGTTTATCGACTTGGATGAATAAATTCGGCTACGGCAAATTGACTGGTATTGATATTTTAGAAGAAAGCAGTGCCAACATGCCAACTCGTGAGTGGAAGATGGCACGTCACCGTGTACCTTGGTACCAAGGGGATACTATTCCTGTAGGTATCGGACAAGGTTATTGGACGGCAACGCCAATGCAAATAGCCAAAGCCTTATCCGTATTGGTGAGTCACGGTAAAGTACGTGCCCCTCACTTCTTACGTGCAACGGTAGATAAAGAAGAAGCGAACCAAAAAGCACTTCTGAGCCCAATCAAGGCTTTCCCATCTATTGAAGGTGTAAAAGACGAATACTGGAACATTGCGGAAGAAGGTATGCACCTTGTTGCAACGGGTTCACGCGGTACTGCTCGTCGTTCTTTCTACGGTGCTCAATATCAAGCTGCGGTGAAATCTGGTACAGCGCAGGTATTTGGCTTGAAGAAAGACCAAAAATATAACGCAGCAGAACTGGCCGAACACTTACGCGACCACGCCTTGCTAATGGGCTTTGCACCAATGGAAGATCCAAAAGTTGTCGTTTCCATGGTGCTTGAAAACGCCGGTGGTGGTTCAGGTATGGGCGGCCCTATTGCTCGTAAAATTTTCGACCATATGCTTATTGATGCGCCTGAAACAACGGTTATTAAAGGCAAAATAAAAACCGTACCAGCATCAAGTGTTGCGGTTGGCGATATTCCAGGTAGCCCTAGCGTGAATCCACAAAATAAAAAGCCTGATTCAAAAGCAACTGCAAAAGACCATACAAATAAAGACAAAACAGATAAAGCTAATCAGAAAAAAGAGGATGCCCAGTAATGAAAATGGATCCAGCTACTGGTCAAAACCGTTCGTTTTTTGAAAGATTGCATATTGATTTGCCATTGCTGCTTGGCATCTTGTTATTGATGGGTATTGGCCTTGTGATCATGTACAGCGCCAGTGGCCAAAAAGTTGCGATGATGGAACAACAAGCCATTCGTATGGTGCTTTCACTTGGTGTGATGATTTTCCTTGCTCAATGGAGACCTCGTACCTTCGAAAGTATGGCACCTGTTTTATATATTGCTGGTGTGTTATTGCTGGTGTGTGTATTGCTATTTGGTGAAATATCCAAAGGTGCGCAACGTTGGCTCGACCTCGGAGTTATCCGCTTTCAGCCATCAGAATTCTTAAAACTCGCCGTGCCATTAATGGTGGCGAGATATATTGGTAAGCGTCCACTTCCACCAACATTTCGCGTGCTTATTGTCTCTTTAATTTTAGTTTGTTTACCAACTATTTTAATCGCCAAACAGCCCGATTTAGGGACTTCCATTCTGATCGCAGCTTCAGGTATTTTTGTTATCTTTTTAGCTGGCATTAACTGGAAGTTCATTGCGGGTGCTGCGTTAGCGATTGGTGCATTTATTCCGATCCTTTGGTTCTTCTTAATGCACGACTACCAAAAGACTCGAGTGCGAACCTTATTTGATCCGGAATCCGATCCACTTGGCGCTGGTTATCACATTATCCAAAGTAAGATTGCGATTGGTTCTGGTGGCTTGCTCGGTAAGGGTTGGTTGCATGGCACACAGTCACAACTTGAATTTGTTCCCGAACGTCATACCGACTTCATTTTTGCGGTTATCGCCGAAGAATGGGGCATTATTGGTGTGAGTTTCTTACTGGCGGTGTATTTATTTATTATCGGCCGCGGTTTATATCTAGCTAGCCAAGCTCAAACTGCATTTGGTCGCATGATGGGCGGCAGTATCGTTCTCAGCTTCTTTGTTTATGTTTTTGTTAATATTGGCATGGTGAGTGGCATTTTGCCCGTGGTAGGTGTACCTTTGCCGCTTATTAGTTACGGTGGTACATCAATGATCACCCTACTCGCAGGTTTCGGTATTTTAATGTCGATCCATACCCATAAAAAAATGCTTTCAAAGGCGTATTAATTTAATGAAAAAACAGCTTATCTTTGGCTTATGGATAGCCGCCGTTGCATTAGCAGGGTGTTCTTCTAGTGACAGCAATAATCGTTATGCGTTAGACAATGATGTCGCACCAGATGATCCTATGTCTGTCGCCAATATCGAAGATGCTCATCCTAAATACGAACCTTTTAGCCGTGGTGGTAACCGTGATTACACCTTAGGTGGCGAAGATTACAAAATCATCAAAAATCCACAAGGTTTCACACAAACTGGCTATGCATCTTGGTATGGGAAAAAATTCCACGGACATCTAACGTCAAATGGTGAAACCTACGATATGTATTCCATGTCGGCGGCACATAAAACGCTACCAATTCCTAGCTATGTAAAAGTCACCAATACCGCTAATGGTCGTACAGCTATTGTACGTGTTAACGACCGTGGCCCATTCCATGATGGCCGTATTATTGATTTAAGCTATGCTGCAGCTTACAAACTTGGCGTTTACCAAGCTGGTACTGCGCCAGTAAAAATTGAATATATCAGCGTACCTAAAACCAAAGTTGATACCGCTTATTCTAAAGATCAGTTCCTAATTCAAGTGGCCGCAATCTCAAACCAAGAAAAAGCGCGAACTTTAGCTGTCAATCTTGGTCAAAAGTATTCGTCACAATATAAAGTGGAAACGACCGCTTCGCTGAATAAAGTCATTTTAGGCCCTTGGGCGGATCAGCACGATGCTGTTTCTGTATTAGGCAAACTTCAACAAAGTGGATACCCTTCAGCCTTTTTGAAGCACCAAACTGCTGAAGATTAATTCACAAATGTCTAAGATGATTCATCACAAGAGTGGTCAAAGAGCACTCTTGTTTTATTTCAGCGTGTTTACCTAAACATATTGCGAATATCTAAACTGTAAATTTTTGTAAACCGTGCAGCTTTTCTGATTTATAAAAAAGATTCTGCTAGAATACGCAAAATTCACGTTCACCCAATTACTGATTACATTTATCACATGAAAAACTATATCAAATCTTTGCTTATTCCATCTGTTGCGATTTCCGCATCATTGATGTCTTTAAATGCTTCAGCTGCTGATCCTATCGTGGTTCCAAACGCACCTGAAATTGCAGCAGAAGCTTATGTTTTATTGGATTACCATTCAGGCAAAGTTCTTGCTCAAAAGAACATGGACGAACGTCGTCACCCTGCAAGCTTAACTAAAATGCTAACCAGTTATGTAATCGGCCAAGAAATCAAAGCAGGTAACATCAAGCGTTCTGATGAAGTAGTTATCAGTGAAAATGCATGGGCGAAGAACTTCCCAGATTCATCAAAAATGTTTATCGAAGTGGGTAAAACTGTAACTGTTGATGAACTAAACCAAGGTATTATCGTTGACTCTGGTAACGATGCTTGTGTAGCGATGGCAGAACACATTGCCGGTTCTGAAGATTCATTCGTTGACCTAATGAACCAATGGGGTCAAAAAATCGGTATGGTGAACTCACACTTTGTGAACGTTCACGGCCTTGATAACGATGAGCACTACTCTACTGCTCACGACTTAGCAATTCTTGGTGCTGCACTTATCCGTGACGTGCCAGACGAATACAAAATCTACGCACAAAAATCATTCGCTTATAACGGCATCACTCAATACAACCGTAACGGTTTATTGTGGGATAAGAGCATGAATGTTGACGGTATCAAAACCGGCCACACAAACGGCGCAGGTTACAACCTAGTAACGTCAGCAACTGAAGGCGATATGCGTCTAGTTTCTGTTGTTATGGGTACTAAGAGCGAAAACGCACGTAAAGCTGAAAGTAAGAAACTACTTGGCTTTGGTTTCCGTTTCTTTGAAACCGTTGCACCACACAAAGCGGGTCAAGAATTCGTTAAAGAAAAAATCTGGATGGGCGACAAGAGCGAAATCTCTCTTGGCGTAAACAAAGATACTTACGTAACTGTTCCTCGTGGCCAAGCGAAAAATCTTTCTGCAAGCTTCACTCTTGATAAAGAGCTAAGAGCCCCAATTAAGAAAGGTGAAGTTGTTGGTAAGCTGTTCTACCAATTGAACGGTAACGACCTAGCAGAATACCCACTAGTAGCAGAAGAAGATGTTAACGAAGGTGGTATTTTCAGCCGTTTGATCGACTACATCACAATGCTATTCCAAAGCTGGTTCTAATTGATTGCACTTTTTAGAAAGCTGATATTGAAAGTCGCTTCGGCGGCTTTTTTGTTTATATCCTTCTTAATTGAAGCTGCAGCTTTGTTGACTGCAACTCCAATTACTTTGGGTATATACAATCTCATTACTATTTGCGGTTTATAATTAATTTATCGCAAGCGCACCTAAATTATCAGGAGCACGGTATGCAAGAGCAACCAAAATTAAAAGACTTACTCGAATTCCCATGTACATTTACTTATAAAGTGATGGGTTATGCGAAACCAGAATTACCTGATCTTGTATTAGAAGTGATTCAAAAACACGCACCAGGTGATTACTCTCCAAACGTAAAACCAAGTGGTAAAGGTACATACCACTCTGTTTCTATTTCAATTACAGCAACCTCTATTGAACAAGTTGAAACCTTGTACAAAGAACTAGGCGAAATTGAAATCGTACGTATGGTTCTTTAATCAATTGGTTCTTGTGTAATCAAGTATTAAACAAGAACCAAAAGCAAAACCTACAGCAAAGCATTAATAAGCAGATTAGTTTAACTTTACAAACTCATACTACTTACTTGTAGTTAACAAAGTTAATTCAGTTTATACTCATATACCCAAGTAATTTAAGATGCTACTTGGGTTGAAACTAATCTTGCCTTCGGATAAGGCGTTAATTGCTGTAGGATTTGCATGAACAAAGAAACTCTCCTGTCTCAAGCGACAAAATCAACCACACCATTATCCGCAACTGACTCCGCTTCTCCGCATCACTTAATTGTGAGACAACTAGGCCGACAAGATTACCTCCCAGTATTCGATGCCATGCATACTTTCACCGATGAGCGTGATGAAAACACCCTTGATGAAGTTTGGCTAGTTGAACACAACCCTGTTTTTACTCAAGGCCAAGCTGGGAAAGTTGAGCATCTTCTCAATACCGGCAACATTCCGGTCATTCAAAGTGATCGCGGTGGACAAGTCACTTATCACGGCCCAGGTCAAATCGTCGCATATTTTATGATTAACTTGCGCCGTAAAAATATTGGCGTACGCGAATTAGTAACGCACATTGAAACCATTGTGGTTAATACACTCAAAGAGTTTGGTATTAAATCAGCACCAAGACCCGATGCACCCGGTGTTTATGTCGGACAAAGTAAAATTTGCTCGCTTGGTCTCAGAATTCGCAAAGGCTGTTCATTTCATGGCTTAGCATTAAACGTTAATATGGATCTTTCCCCTTTCTTACGTATCAACCCTTGTGGTTATGCCGGAATGGAAATGATCCAAGTGAAAGATGTTGGCGGTTCAGATTCGCTAGAAACCGTTGAATCCATCCTTATTGAGAAAATCACTCAGCAACTAAATTACACTCAAGTAGAACAAATCACAGAAGCGATTGCATAAAAGCTTTAGGAAGTAGGACGTTATGAGCAAACCCATTCAAATGGAAAAAGGCGTTAAGTACCGTGACGCTGATAAAATGGCATTAATTCCAACCAAAACTGTGCCAGTAGAACGAACTGAAATTTTGCGTAAACCGGAATGGATGAAGATTAAATTACCTTCGGATAGTCAGCGCATTCAAGATATTAAATCGGCTATGCGCAAAAATAAGCTCCATTCAGTTTGTGAAGAAGCCTCTTGCCCAAACTTGGCAGAATGTTTTAACCACGGTACGGCAACCTTTATGATCCTTGGTGCGATTTGCACGCGTCGTTGTCCTTTCTGCGATGTGGCACATGGCCGCCCTGTTGCCCCAGAAGCTGGTGAGCCACAAAAACTGGCGCAAACTATTCAGGATATGAAATTAAAATACGTGGTGATCACTTCGGTTGACCGTGATGATTTACGTGACGGTGGCGCAGAACACTTCGCTTTATGTAACCAAGCTATTCGTGAGAAAAACCCAAACATTAAGATTGAAACTTTGGTGCCTGATTTCCGTGGTCGTATGGATGTGGCATTAGATTTATTGAAAGACAATCCACCTGATGTGTTTAACCACAACCTAGAAACGGCACCACGTTTGTATCGTCGTGCGCGTCCAGGTGCAAACTACAAATGGTCTTTGCAACTACTGCAGAAATTCAAAGAACAGCATCCAACTATCCCAACTAAATCTGGTTTGATGATGGGACTTGGTGAAACTAAAGAAGAAATCATCGAAGTATTAAAAGATTTACGTGCACATGGCGTAACCATGTTAACGCTTGGCCAATATTTAGCACCAAGTCGTCACCACTTACCGGTTGAGCGTTACGTTCCACCTTCTGAGTTTGATGAGCTAAAAGAAATCGCACTAGAGCTAGGCTTCACTCACGCTGCTTGTGGCCCATTTGTGCGTTCGTCATACCATGCAGACATGCAAGCACAAGGCATTGAAGTTAAGTAACCATTTACTTTTTTCAACAAAACCCAACAAAAAACGGAGCCTAGCTAAACTGGGCTCCGTTTTTTTATTTCAATAGTGATTAGCTACGGATCAAGTAATCCGCTTTACCAACCCATTTATAGCTGGTCAGTTCTTCTAATCCCATTGGCCCACGAGCATGAAGTTTTTGGGTTGAAACCGCAACTTCTGCACCTAAACCGAATTGAGCGCCGTCAGTAAAACGAGTTGAAGCATTCACATAAACCGCTGCAGAACCGGCAGAGTTAATAAATAATTCAGCATTGCGTAGAGACTCAGTCATGATTGCATCCGAGTGGCTAGCATTGTGCACTTGCATGTGGTCAATCGCTTCCGCAATATTAGTGACCACTTTCACACCAAGCGTATAACTTAACCATTCAGTATCAAAATCACCGTCTTGCGCATCACGGATTTTAACCGCATTAGTCAGCAAGGCTTTCGCTTTTGGTTCAGCTACAAAGGTCACTTTATCCGCTAAGTAATCCGCTAAATTTGGCAGAAATTCTGCTGCAACTTTCTCATGTACAAGTAAGGTATCAAGCGAGTTACAAGCCGATGGACGTTGTACTTTCGAGTTTTCAACAACCGCCAGTGATTTTTCCAGATCTGCAGTTTCATCAATGAAAACATGGCTGATACCAAAGCCACCGATGATCACTGGAATGGTGCTGTTTTCTTTACACATTTTATGTAAACCTGCACCACCACGAGGAATAATCATATCGACATAATCGTCTAATTTAAGCAGTTGTGAAACCAATTCACGGTCAGGCTTTTCGATATATTGAACTGATGCAGAAGGCAAGCCCGCTTTTTCTAACGCAACTTGAATCACTTTCACCAATTCCATATTAGAGAAAAAAGTTTCTTTACCACCACGCAAAATGCTGGCATTACCGGTTTTTAAGCAAAGAGCAGCAATGTCGATCGTTACATTTGGACGAGCTTCATAAATAACACCAACCACGCCTAGCGGTACACGACGTTTCGCTAGTGACATGCCGTTTTCTAGCACCTTGCTGTCCATTTCAGAGCCAACAGGATCGTTCAAGCTGATCACGTTGCGCACATCTGCCGCGATACCGGCTAAACGTTCTTGGTTCAGCAATAAACGGTCAAGCAATGCATCTGTTAATCCTGCATCTTTTCCAAGCTGAATATCTTTTGCGTTAGCTGTTAAAATCGCCTCAGCATTGATTTCTAGCTCATCAGCAATAATTGAAAGTGCTTTGTTCTTTTGTGCCGTTGAAGCTGTCGCCAATTGGTAAGAAGCATGTTTGGCTGCTTGCCCTATTAAAGTTAGATCCAAAACCGTATCCTTATTTCTTCTAGTTAGTGGGAATGACTATTTATATGATAGAAAGTGCTATTCGTGAATTACAACAAGATCATCACGGTGAATAATGGTTGAACCATTAGCATAGCCTAATGTGGTTTCGATTTCGGTACTATGTTTACCAATCAACTTGGTAAGTTCGGAATCAGAATAACCAATGATGCCTTTTGCCACCAATTGGCCTTGTAGATTACGCAAACGAACTACGTCACCACGAGTAAATGAGCCACTAAATTCGGTAATACCTTTTGCTAATAAGCTACTGCCTCGTTCGACTACAGCTTTAACCGCACCATCATCCAAAATCAAATCACCGACCGAAGCTGGTCCGGCTAAAATCCAACGCTTACGGCTTTCTAATGATTCTTTTAACGCTAAGAAACGTGTACCAAGTGGATTATCACTTAAAGCATCAATAATCACATCTGGCGCACT
This sequence comes from Vibrio sp., assembly GCA_047975485.1. Classification (GTDB taxonomy): domain Bacteria; phylum Pseudomonadota; class Gammaproteobacteria; order Enterobacterales; family Vibrionaceae; genus Vibrio. The sequence goes on from JBKEDP010000053.1 coordinate 29,179, forward strand.
GCCTGCCGCAATCACAACTTCAATGCCAGAATGTCGAGCAATGTCTGCTGCTTGGAGTTTGGTTGCCATGCCACCAGTACCAAGTGTTGTGCCACTTCCACCTGCAATTTTACGCAAGGTTTCGTCAATGGTTTTCACCTCTCGAATTAGCTCTGCTTTCGGATCTTTACGTGGATCAGCGGTAAATAAACCAGCTTGGTCGGTCAATAATAAGAGTTTGTCCGCGCCACATAAAATACCGACTAAAGCCGATAAGTTATCATTATCACCGACTTTGATTTCCATGGTGGATACAGCATCGTTTTCATTCACAACAGGAACGATGCCATGTTCAATCAGTGCATTAATGGTGTCACGAGCATTCAAAAAACGCTCACGATCTTTAAGATCAGCACGAGTCAGTAACATTTGTCCGATCTTGATGCCATACAATTCAAATAATGATTCCCAAACTTGAATTAAACGACTTTGTCCGACTGCCGCAAGTAACTGCTTACTCGACATAGAATTGGGCAATGCGGGGTATCCTAGGCTCTCACGTCCAGCAGCAATCGCACCAGAAGACACAACTACAATATTGTGTCCCTGATTTTTTAGATAAGCACATTGACGAACTAGCTCGACCATACGTGCTTTATTGATTTCAAGCGTGCCGCCAGTTAATACACTTGTACCTAATTTAACGACAATAGTTTGAGGTGAAATACTGCTTTGGCTTTCAGTTTGCGAAGCAGTAATTTGAGTTGAAGCGGTTGGAGATGACATGGGATTCCGGTCAAACAAAATAGTAAAAGGAAATGTCACACTGTTTTATCAAGTGAGGAACTAATTAACAAGTAAAAGATGGGCGTGTTGAGCATTATTCCTTACTCATCCCAACAACACGCCTCAAATTGGCTAGAAATTAATAGAATTCGTTGATTTTGATGCAAGCACTAGAGTTCTTTGGCTGATTCAGCATGAGAAGAAATAGCAAACTGATACTGCTCAGACAGAACAGAATCGAGCTTTTGATGAAACGTCTCCAGCGTTTTTTCGACTTCAACTTTAGCTGCGGCTGGAATAGCAACATCTCGCCATTTGCCTTTATCGTCATACAAGCCGAACTGATAATTGGCGATAAAATTCTGTTCTTGCTTCTCTAGTTGCAACCACCATCCCCAAAATTCTCGTTTCTCTGGGGATTTTTCATCATCCACACAAACGGCTAAACAATCGAAAAAATAGTAATCCAATTCGCATTTTTCTTCACGAAGATACGGCCCTATCGCTTTCAAAACAGAAATCAATCGATTGTGTGTTGGTTGAGAAACCTCTGTCATCATGGTACTCCATTATCATAATGTTGGATTATCCCTTATAAATTAAAGGGATAATATAGGTGGAACCGTTTCGATTCCACCAAGAACCATGTTAACCATTTTTTAACAAAAGTCACTATTTTAGCGCATTTTCTAACCAACCAATCGAACGATCAAGTGCTTCGGCATAACCTTTAGTGATAGTTTTAGCCTTAATTTCGACTGCTTTACCACCTTGGCTATACATTGCTATGGTGTCGTTATCTTTCTTCGAGCCAACCGGGTCACCTTCTAAGCCCAAGGCTAAAATTGGAACTGTTGTAGCTCGACTCGCTAATAGTCCTTGCGATTTCAGTGACCACGCTGCTACTTGTTTTGAGAAGGTCGGAATATCCACCATCTTTTTACCAACACGAGAAGCCAACGCATCCAAATACATTTTTGGCATATTAGCGAACTTGTCAGCCTCGGTGAGCAATTCATGGATTGGCGCACCCAAGGTTACACAGGCTTTGATCTTATCTGGCTGTAAAAATGCAAGACGTGTCATTACATTGCCACCAAAACGGAATCCCAGTAGACCCACTTTGAATTGATCCACCCAAGGAATATTTGGTAACTCATTCAACACCGCTTGGTGCAATGCGCTGGAATCTTCAGTCAAAGACCAATGTGTGTTAGCGCCTACTCCTGGCATATCAATTGTTAGCATACCGATTTCATGCTGAGCCAAGTAATCTCTAAACAAACGCCACATATCGGTTTGTAAGCTATCAACACCTGCACTCACCATCACGACTGGTAATGGCCTTTCGGTATGAGGCAAATGCAAATTCGCCATGATTTTCTTATTTTGATATGGAATTTCTAGCGCTTTAGTCACATGAGGACTTAATTTCATTGCTTCGTTATAAGCTTTATTCACTAATAACTGAGCTTGTAAAGAAAGTGAATCCCCCTTGAGATGCGGATAACTCGCAATGCTGAAGCATAAACTGGCAACAAAAAACTCATCAGAAGCCGCAACCCCTTCTAGGTTTGCCGCTTTAGTTTGATGCACCATTCCTTGCATTGTCCATTCATAAGACCAATTACCTGGGCGGTAACCTGCAACTGTATCCAGCCAATCAGGATGATTATGTGGATTTGGAGAAGTCGCAATTCGAGCTAATACAGCTTCAATTTCTATCGGATCCATACCTTGCCAAATCCATTGCAAGCGACGTAAAGCGCGATACCAGGCACTGCGACTTTGCTTTTGGTTTTCATCTAAAATCGTTTGGCTTTCGGCTAAATATCCAACCAGCGTTGAGGTTTCTTCTGCTTTAAGCGCTTTTTTCTCAAACAACTTTTCTGACAGGTTTTTGTTATCGGGTTCCAAAGTATTTCTCCAATTCAACTTCATTCATGCGGGAATTGATTACCGTCTAAGCGACCAAATGCTGCCATTTTTCCTGACGATCAATGTACACAACAGCGTAGCTGCACACTGCACGGACTTTTTTATTTTGTTGCTCAATATCTTGTAGCACGGTTTCCATGAGGATTTTACCGCAACCTTGCCCACGAAGTTCATTCGGCACAAAAGTATGTGTGATAGTTAACACATTATCTCTTTCAACGTAATCCAAATGCGCCCAAAAGCCCTCTGCCACTTCAACTTCATAGCGTTGTTGTTCTACATTATGTTTGAATTCAGCCATGTTTGTTCTCCCTTGCATTTAAACTTTATTAGACCGGATTATAGAACAAAAAAAGCCCCGCGAGTTGCAGGGCTTCATTCAATTTTTTACATGGGAAGTAAATGATTACTTACGCTTGCGATTAACTGGTTCTTCGAATTGAAGAGTCATATCCCAAGGTTGCTCGATCCATGTGTCTTGAGCAATATCAACAACATATTCATCAACCAATTCTGCACCTGCTGGTTTTGCACATACAGTGATTAGTTTTGCTTTCGGGTACATTTCACGTAGTTTACGTGCTGTGTCACCGCTATCAACAAGATCGTCAACGATTAGGAAACCTTCACCGTCACCTTCGATAGTTTTAAGCACTTTCATTTCACGTTGGTGATCGTGATCGTAGCTAGAGATACAAATTGTATCAACGTAACGAATACCTAACTCACGAGCAAGGATCGCAGCAGGAACTAAACCACCACGGCTCACACCAACAATGCCTTTCCATTGTTCAGCAGGCATTTGCATTGCAGCTAGTTGACGGCAATACATTTGCATGTTGTCCCAAGTGATAACGAATTTTTGACTCATAATTAAACCTGCTTTTGTTTAAGGTGCCTGATTTTTCAAACACCTTAATTTACTACGAATTATTTTAAAACTTTTTCTTTAAATTTTGCTAACAGACCGAGCAATTATGCACCTGTTAGAGCAAATTTCATTAAGAAGATAAATGCTAATACCCATACGCCAGGGTGAACTTCACGCGCTTTACCACTTAGTAGTTTGATAGCAGCGTAAGTCACAAAGCCCATTGCGATACCTTCTGCAATTGAGAAAGTAAGAGGCATTAATAAACATACAACAGCAACTGGAGCAGCTTCGCTTAGGTCGTCCCATTGAATGTGAACAAGGCCAGAAAGCATCAAGATAGCAACATAGAATAGCGCACCGGTTGTTGCGTATGCTGGAACCATACCCGCTAATGGCGAGAAGAATAATGCAAGAAGGAATAAAATACCAACTACAACTGCAGTTAGACCGGTACGGCCACCAACAGCAACACCAGCTGTACTTTCAACAAATGAAGTGGTGTTTGATGTACCCAATAATGCACCGATAGAGGTTGCAGTTGAGTCAGCTAGTAATGCTTTGTTTAAACGTGGAATTTTACCATCTTCACCAACAAAACCTGCTTTGTTTGCAACACCAACAAGTGTGCCTGCTGTATCGAACAAATCGACAAACAAGAAAGCAAATACTACTGAAATCATGCCAACATCAGTGATAGCAGAGAAATCTAATTGTAGGAAAGTTGGAGCAATGCTTGGTGGCATATCGATGATACCCGCATAATGCACGTCACCTGCAATCACGCCCATCGCTGTAATTACAAGGATAGCAATCATTACCGCTGCTTTTACATTACGGTAAACCAATACGATAGTCAGAATAAAGCCAAGCGCACCTAAAATTGCGTGTAGAGAAGTTAAATCACCCACACCCACTAATGTCGCTTCGTTACCAACTACGATGCCCGCATTCTTCAAAGAAATTAGAGCAAGGAATAAACCGATACCCGCAGAGATACCAAGACGCAAAGACATTGGAATTGAGTTAATGATTAACTCACGGATTTTGAACAAACTTAAAAGGATGAACAGTACACCAGAGCAGAATACTGCTGCTAATGCTACTTGCCATGTATGCCCCATACCTAACACTACTGTGTAAGTAAAGAAAGCATTTAGGCCCATACCCGGTGCTTGAGCAATTGGGTAGTTAGCGTAAAAACCCATGATAAAACAACCAACGGCAGCTGCTAAACAAGTAGCAACAAACACAGAACCATGGTCCATGCCCGCTTGAGATAAGATCGCAGGGTTAACAAAAATAATATAAGCCATCGTCAAGAACGTCGTAACGCCGGCTAGGACTTCGGTTTTCACGTTAGTACCGTGTTCCGATAACTTAAATAACTTTTCTAACATGTCTGACATGTGTTTTTCCTAACAAAAGTGTGAGTAGCAGCAATATAAAAACGATTGCGCAATCGTTTTAATAAAAAAGGTGGGTATTTTTCCAAATAATGTGACTTAAAGCAATCTGATTCTGACATTAATGATGAGATTTGTGGTTGGTGAGTGCAATTTCATCTATATCAAGAGGCTAAATCCAATCTTAGAGAGAAAATATCTGTAAATAGCAGATAAAAAAACACCACCCAATAAAGGTGGTGGCAGAATGTATCATTCCTTGATCGGTGATGAAATTCTTAACAATAGGGGTAATAAATCGAACATAAAGACAAACGAAATAAGTTTGCTTGCTGCTCTAGCCTTAAACTTTGTAAGGATACCCTTGCCGCTGCTTAAGAAGTGTTTATATATTACACAAACGGTAATTAAATTACAAATAATTCTGCCATATTTTGTGTAAAAATTAGGTAAAGTCGATCTAAATCAGCATTTTTTGTATTTAAATTACATTTGAGTGCATAAATACACAAAGCAAGACAAATGAAAAATTGACAATCATCAGTATTTTATATTTTACCGCTGTACAAGCAGGATTTACGGTAGCATTATCCTAAATCAGCAAGTAAACCTTTCTATTTCTGCTATTATGTCCAAATCGTGCGGATTAATATTTTATAATCAGGAGTCCATTGTGTCTTATCAACCTAGTGAAATTAGCCAACTCGCCCCTCAATCTGTTTGGCAATTCTTTGATCAAATCTGTTCTATCCCTCACCCATCAAAACACGAAGAAGCTCTAGCGCAATACATTGTAAACTGGGCTGAATCGCAAAAATTAGCGGTTAAGCGTGATGAAGCAGGTAACGTATTCATTTCTAAACCAGCGACTGCCGGTATGGAAAATAAAAAGAAAGTGGTTCTGCAAGCGCATATCGACATGGTTCCACAAAAAAACGAAGATACAGACCACGACTTCACTAAAGATCCTATCCAACCATACATTGATGGTGAATGGGTAAAAGCAAAAGGTACAACACTTGGTGCTGACAACGGCATGGGTATGGCTTCTTGCTTGGCTGTTCTTGCTTCAAACGAAATTGAACACGGCCCACTAGAAGTACTTCTAACTATTGATGAAGAAGCTGGTATGACTGGCGCATTTGCTCTTAAAGAAGGTTGGTTAGAAGGCGACATTCTGCTTAACACTGACTCTGAGCAAGAAGGCGAAGTGTACATGGGTTGTGCAGGTGGCGTGAACGCTTCTATCATTTTTGATATTGAACGTGAAGCTCTACCAGCAGGCTACACAACTTTGAAACTGGCTGTAAAAGGCATGAAAGGTGGTCACTCTGGTTGTGATATTCACACAGGTCGTGGCAATGCCAACAAATTCATGGCACGTTTCCTAGCTGATTTCGCTGCTGATTTTGATGTTCGCGTTTTAGAATTCCAAGGCGGTAGCTTACGTAACGCTATTCCACGTGAAGCTTTCGTTACTGTTGCAGTAAAAGCAGAACAACAAGCGGAATTCACTACTGCATTTGAACAATACACGGCAATTGTTCAGCAAGAATTAGGCAAAGTAGAAACCGGTCTAGTGAGCTTTGTGACTGAAGCAGAAAGCCAATCTCTACCATTTACTGCTGACGTTCAAGCTCGTTTCGTTGAAACACTAAACGCTTGTCCAAATGGTGTGATCCGTATGGATGACAACATTGAAGGCGTAGTTGAAACTTCATTAAACGTTGGAGTGATCACGACTGAAGAAAACAAACTAACTATTCTTTGCTTGATTCGTTCTTTGATTGATTCTGGTAAAGAAATGGTTGAAGGCACTTTAACGTCTTTAGCGAAACTAGCTGGTGCGAACATTCAATTTGATGGCGCATACCCAGGTTGGAAACCAGATGCGGATTCAGAAATCATGCACACTTTCCGTGACGTTTACGAAGCTATCTACAACCGTAAACCAAACATCATGGTTATCCACGCTGGTTTAGAATGTGGTTTGTTCAAAAAACCTTACCCAGAAATGGATATGCTTTCATTCGGTCCAACTATCAAATTCCCTCACTCTCCAGATGAGAAAGTAGAGATCGCAAGTGTTGCACTTTACTGGGAACAAATGATTGCGATTCTGAAAAACATCCCTGAAAAAGCGTAATCATTTCAGATAATCATAAAAGCTTTCAGATAAGCATAAAAAACAAAGGGTTGAGAACTAATACTCAACCCTTTTTATATTCTGGATGATAAAGCTTTATAAACGGCATCTTTGTCACGCTTACCGATTGCAAGTACATACACGACAATTTCATCATCTATAACTTCATAAGCCAGTCGATAACCCACTGTGCGTAATTTTATTTTATACACCGAATCATAACCACGTAATTTAGCAGATGGTACATGAGGGTTTTCTAGACGCTCTTTCAGCTTTTTCTTAAACTGACTTTGAATTGGCGGAGCTAGTTTGTTCCACTCTTTTTGTGCAGCAGGTAAAAACTTAAGCTTATAGGTCATCAATATTCACTTCTATTGCATCAGATAAATCACCACGACGACTTTCTACAATTTTAGAAAGTTCGTAGTCATCTAACATATCCATCAAAAACTCATAAGTTTCAGCAGGCACAAGATAAGCAGCAGGTTTATTGTGGTTTAAAATTGCAATTGCAGCACCGTCTGCTTCATTTAGTAAAGCCGTTGGATTCTTTTTCAATTCAGAAATACTTGCAGAACAATTTGCTAGAACTTGTCTCATAACTCACCAATTAAGACTTAAATTTAATACTAATTTTAGACCTTATTTTAGACTTAATCTAGTCTAATCTTTAAGCAATACGTTCAAATCAAACACATCTGCCTTTCGTATTCTTGTGGCTTTAACATCACGTTGACGCCGAGCAAACGGATTTCCCTGCCCTTTTGACGTTTCAATACCTCTTCTAACAAGGCTTTGTAATCTTCGAGATTAAAAATCGGGTTATTGTGTTCGATAGTCGTTTGTTGGAAATCGGCAAATTTCACTTTGATCCCGAGTTTAGTGATTTGTTTTTGTGGGGAAGCACGCAGCAAACGCCTTTCTAACTCTGGATATAAACGTTCTTCAATAACTTGCCAACATTCCTCATAGCTAGAGATGTTTTCTATAAACGTTCTCTCTACGCCAACGGATTTACGTTCTCGCTCCACTACCACTTCTCGATTATCAATGCCGTGACTTTTCTTCCATAGTGATGCGCCTAAACGGCCAAAGCGTCTTAGTAAGTCAGGGTAATTCGACTGCTTCACATCCAAGCAAGTATGCAATCCAGCTTGATGGAGTTTTTCTATACTGACCTTTCCGACTCCGGGAATTTTTTCTAAAGGCAATTGATCTATGGTGTCTTGTACTTGATCAGGCGGGATCACGGCTAATCCATTTGGTTTATTAAGATCCGAAGCAATTTTAGCCAGAAATTTAAGCGGAGCCACACCTGCTGATGCGGTTAAATTCAACTCTGTTTCTATATCTCGACGAATAGCTTGAGCGATCAAGGTAGCCGAGCCATGTAAGATTTCACAATCAGTCACATCAAGATAAGCTTCATCTAAAGATAAAGGTTCAATGATATGCGTATAACGTTCGAAGATTTCTCGGATCTGTTTTGAAACCGCTTTATAAACCTGCATCCGACCGGGAACAAGGGTGAGATGCGGACATAATTTGAACGCCTGAGCGGTTGGCAGAGCTGAACGAACACCGTATTTGCGTGCCATATAATTACAAGTGCTGATCACGCCACGCTGTTTACTGCTTCCTCCCACGGCAAGTGGAATGTTGCGGTATTCTGGAAAATCTCGCATTTCCACCGCAGCATAAAAGCAATCCATATCAACATGAATAATTTTACGCTCGCTCATCACACTCAACCCTAAAACTCACAGCTAAAGACTGTATATAAAAACAGTTAAATAATAACGTTAATTTCGATAAGTGAAAAGCAATAAAAATGCCCCACAACTAAGCTGAATTGCTAGTTGTGAGGCATTCGATATGAAGATTATACCCAAGTAGCCTATTTCTAGAATTTGGGTACAAATAACTATTTGATCTTGTTTGCTTCCCAAGCTGCTAATTTTTCAGCTCGTGCTGCTGCTTTTGCTTCACGCTTTTTACGTGCATCACAAGGCTCTGGGCAGTTACATACTTTATCAACGCCAACAGAGCCAAGGCCACCGCAGCTGCCTCTAACGACTTTCTTTTGAAAAATGTAGCCCACTGACATTGCTGCAATCACGCCAATGAAGATTAAAAATGTAATACCAAACGTTGCCATAACGCACCTCGTTATTGTTTGTCTTGCAAACGGTTATTCATGACAACCGTCTCTATTAAATCTGACTCTTATTGCTTATCTTTTAGATAAGGCTTAAAGGCTTCTGAACTAAATTCTTCAAATCCATTATCTGTCTTAACAATGTACAGAACAGGAATGTTGTTCGCATTAGCAACACGCAAACCGTCTTTCTCACCTAGCACCATTAGACCGGTTGAAAGCCCATCTGCAGTCATACACGATGGATTCAATACCGTCACCGACACAACCTTGTTATCAATTGGCTTGCCTGTTTTTGGATTGATGATGTGGGAATAACGCACACCATTTTCTTCAAAATAGTTACGGTAATCACCTGAAGTGGCAATCGCCATGTCTCCCGGCTCAATAATGTTGGCTACCGCTCGCTCATTCACCACTGGCTTTTCAACTGCAATTCGCCAAGCAACACCATCACGATTTTTGCCTTTAACACGAATTTCGCCACCCACTTCAACCATGTAATTATGAATGCCAACAGATTCTAAATAATCCGCAACTTCATCTGTGCCACGGCCTTTCGCAATGCTTGATAAATCCACGTACAACTCTGGAATATCTTTGATTAATGCATCACCAGTTTCACTCAAGTGGTGAATGCCTGTTTCTGCACGACGTGTCGCTAGTTGTTCTGCTGTCGGTACAACATCAGGGCGATCTTCAGGGCCGAATCCCCATAGATTAACAATCGGACCAACAGTGACATCTAACGCACCTTCCGTTAGTTTGTTCAAGCGTAATGCTTCACGAACCACGGTTGCTGTATCTTTGGATACTTCAAACGGCTGATTAGTTCTGTGCTGATTGAAACGACTTAACTCCGAATCATCTCGGTAAGTCGACATTTCATCGTTCACTTTTTCCAAAACCTTGTCGATTCCTTTCTGCAAATCTTCTGGTTTTGGCTGTTCATCTTGCACTATGTATTTGACGTTATAGCCCGTTCCCATTGTTGGGCCAGAAAGGTGAACTTGTTCTGCTGGTTTTGAACACCCTGCTAGTAATAAGGTAGCACAAGCCAACAAAAGCACAGTTTGTATATGTTTAAGTTTGTAAATAGTAGTCTGAACCACTTGTTTACCTCTTTAAATTTTCAAAAATAATTAGCGATAAACATTTTTAAATGTCTCTGCTTCTTTTCATATTAAGTACAGAGGAAAATCTAAAAGTACAGGGAAGTACTTTTCAAAGCGCCTAGGACAGGACAGCGGTTTTCCGGAGTATTTAATATGAATACCAACTATTGTGTATCGCTAATAACTCTTTCAAAAAGAATGGCTGACTTAAAGAAGTCAGCCATTTTTATTTATGGTCAAAGGCTGATTAATTAGCCCCCGAAATCATCCAACAAGATGTTTTCGTCTTCTACACCTAGATCTTTCAGCATGCCGATTACAGCTGCGTTCATCATCGGTGGACCACACATGTAGTATTCACAATCTTCTGGTGCTTCATGATCTTTCAAGTAGCTTTCATATAGAACATTGTGGATGAAGCCAGTCTTACCTTCCCAGTTATCTTCTGGAAGTGGATCAGACAATGCACAGTGCCATTCGAAGTTGTCGTTCTCTGCCGCTAGGCCGTCGAAATCTTCTACATAGAACATTTCACGTTTAGAACGAGCACCATACCAGAAGCTCATCTTACGCTTAGACTTCAGACGCTTAAGTTGGTCGAAGATATGCGAACGCATTGGCGCCATACCAGCACCACCACCAACGAATACCATTTCAGCATCAGTTTCTTTAGCGAAGAACTCACCGAATGGACCAGAAATCGTACATTTGTCACCTGGTTTCAGTGACCAAATGTAAGATGACATGATGCCCGGTGGTACATCAGGATTATTAGGCGGCGGCGTAGCGATACGCACGTTTAGCATAATAATGCCTTCTTCTTCTGGGTAGTTCGCCATTGAGTAAGCGCGGATAGTTTCTTCTTCCACTTTTGACTCGTAACGGAACAGATTAAATTTATCCCAGTCTTCACGATATTCTTCAGGAATATCGAAATCAGAGTATTTAATATGGTGAGCTGGCGCTTCGATCTGAATGTAGCCACCCGCACGGAACGGTACAGATTCACCATCAGGGATAGCAATCTTGAATTCTTTGATGAAGGTTGCTTCGTTATTGTTAGAAATAACCGTACATTCCCACTTTTTCACACCAAAGATTTCTTCAGGTAATTCGATCTCCATGTCGGTTTTCACGTTAACTTGACAAGCTAGACGTTCACCTTCACGAGCTTCACCTTTCGAAATGTGATCCAATTCAGTTGGTAGAATATCACCACCGCCTGATTTGATTTTCACACGACACTGGCCACAAGAACCACCGCCACCACAAGCTGAAGACACGAAAATGCCTGAAGCTGATAGTGCGCCAAGTAGCTTGCTGCCTGCACTTGTAATAATGGCTTTCTCAGGATCGCCATTTACAGAAATTGTAATGTCACCTTCTGGAACCAGCTTAGATTTAGCGAACAAAATCACTAATACTAAAGCCAGAACAATCAGAGTAAACATTACAACGCCAAGAAGAATAATGTCCATTGACTAATCCTTATAATTTGGGGTGTTTACCCTTAAAGTTGAATACCAGAGAAAGACATAAAGCCTAACGCCATAAGACCCGCAGTGATGAAAGTGATGCCTAGGCCACGTAGACCTGGAGGTACATCTGAATACTTCATCTTTTCACGGATACCTGCTAGCGCAACAATGGCTAACATCCAACCTAAACCTGAACCGAAACCGTATACAATTGACTCGCCGAAGTTATAGTCACGTTGAACCATGAACGACACGCCACCGAAGATGGCACAGTTAACTGTAATTAGCGGCAGGAAAATACCTAGTGCGTTGTACAAAGGTGGGAAGAAGCGATCTAACACCATTTCCAAAATTTGTACTAATGCTGCGATTACACCGATGAAAGTAATGAAGTTAAGGAAACTTAAATCCACGCCTTCTACCAATGCACCTTCTTTTAGCAAGTATGTGTAAACCAAGTTGTTGATTGGCACAGAAAGTGTCAATACCACAACTACCGCAACACCAAGGCCGATAGAGGTTTTTACTTTTTTCGATACCGCAAGGAACGTACACATGCCTAAGAAGAAAGACAGTGCCATGTTCTCAATAAAGATCGAACGAACCAGTAAGCTAATATAATGTTCCACTGCTATTACTCCTTAGCTTCTACTTGTTCTGGTTTCAAAGTACGGATAATCCAAATCATGAAACCAATCAGGAAGAATGCAGATGGCGCCAATAACATCATGCCATTTGGTTGATACCAACCGCCGTCAGAAATTAGAGGCAATACTTGCATACCGAAGATACGGCCAGAGCCTAATAGTTCGCGGAAGAAACCCACAACGATAAGAACGAAGCCATAACCTAAGCCGTTAGCAATACCATCAATAAATGACGGGATTGGTGCTTCTTTCATTGCGAATGCTTCAGCACGACCCATTACGATACAGTTAGTAATGATCAGACCAACGAATACTGACAACTGCTTTGAAATATCAAAGAAGTATGCACGCAGAACTTGGTCTACCACGATTACTAACGATGCAATGATCGCCATTTGAGCAATAATACGAACACTATTTGGAATGTGGTTACGCATTAAAGATACAAAGAAGTTAGAGAATGCTGTTACAAGCATTACCGCAATTGTCATTACAAATGCAGTTTCTAACTTAGTTGTTACTGCAAGAGCAGAACACACACCCAACACTTGAAGTGCAATTGGGTTGTTATCTAGCACTGGAGCAACAATTGATTTTTTCAATTCTTTTGCATTCATTAGTTCAGTTCTCCTGCTCGTACTTTAGCTAGGAAAGGTCCGAAACCTTTATCACCCAACCAGAAGTCGAAAATGTGCTGAACACCGTTACTTGTTAACGTTGCACCAGACAATGCGTCGATGCCATATTCAGAACCAGCAGGTGCGCCACCTTTAATGATTTTGATTGCAGGTTTATTGTTTTCATCAAACAATTTCTTGCCTTCAAATTGTGCGCGCCATTTCGGGTTTTCAACTTCACCACCTAGTCCCGGAGTTTCACCTTGCTCATAGAATGTAATGCCATTAACAGTATTACCGTCTGTTTGAACAGCGATAAAGGCATACATCATAGACCAAAGACCACTACCGTTAATTGGCAGAATGACTTCTTTCACTTTGTCGCCATCTTTAACCAAGTAAACTAGGCCATTGTTTGGACGATTAATGATTTTAGCCACGTCATCTTCAGGATTAAGTTTAGTCGATTGACTTGGATCTTTTGCTGCGGCGCGCATGTCGTATTTCGACGCATCGCCTTCAACGAAATCACCTGTTGTTAGGTCAACTAAACGAGGCTCAATGTTATCTTGGTAGATAGATTGAATCTCTTTTGAGTTTTTAGCATCAAAGCCCGCAACTGCGACGATGTTACTTTGAACATCTAATTTCGCGTTTGCCACTTGTTTTGGCTTAAGCATAACCGCAGCGGTTGCTACTACGACTGAACAAACAAGGCTCAGACCGACAACCGTAATTAGCGTGCCTTTAATGGTGTCTTTATTTGCCATAGCGAGCTTGTCTCCTCTTGACGTTCTTCTCAACGACAAAGTAATCAAATAGAGGGGCGAATAGGTTAGCAAATAGAATTGCTAGCATCATGCCTTCTGGGTATGCAGGGTTAACTACACGAATTAACACACACATCACACCGATAAGGATGCCGTACCACCACTTACCTTTATTTGTAAACGAAGCCGACACTGGGTCTGTTGCCATGAAAATCATACCAAACGCAAAACCGCCTAGTACCATGTGCCAGTACCAAGGCATTGCAAACATTGGGTTAGTTTCAGAACCGATCATATTGAACAATGTTGCCACTGCCGCCATACCGATCATCACGCCCGCAATGATGCGCCAAGATGCGATTCGCATGTAAACGATCATCAGACCACCAAGAATCAAGGCTAAAGTCGAAACTTCACCAATTGCGCCTGGAATGTTACCGATGAAAGCGTCCATCCAAGTGATTGTGTCACCAGTTACAGTGTTTACTAGAGCGTTGTGACCACCTTGAGCCCATTGGCTTAGCGCAGTTGCACCAGAGAAACCATCAGCAGCAGTCCACACTAAATCACCAGAGATTTGACCTGGATATGCGAAGAATAGGAATGCACGACCAGCTAACGCAGGGTTCAAGAAGTTGCGACCTGTACCACCAAATACTTCTTTTGCTACAACAACACCAAAGGTAATACCTAGCGCTGCTTGCCAAAGAGGTAATGTAGGCGGAACGATCAACGCAAACAAAATAGAAGTTACAAAGAAACCTTCGTTAACTTCGTGCTTACGAACCATACAGAACAACACTTCCCAGAAACCACCCACTGCGAATACCACAGCGTAGATTGGTAGGAAGTAAGTTGCGCCAAGCATCATCATGCTGCCCCAGCCAGCTTGATCAGAGATCGTGCCGCCGAGCATTTCTGTAAACCAGTAGTGCCAGTCACCTGCAATAACAGATGCTAGTTGTTCACCAGAATACATATGAGTTAATGCAACAATAGATTGGTGACCCGTGTTGTACATACCCCAGAACATTGCTGGGAACACTGCCAACCAAACCATAATCATGATGCGTTTTAAATCAACGCTATCACGAACATGTGAACGGCCTTTTGTTACAGTACCCGGAGTGTACATAAGAGTTGCAGCTGCTTCGTACAAAGCAAACCAACGCTCATGTTTTCCGCCCGGTTCAAAATGCGGTTCAATATCTTCTAAAAATTTCTTCAGGCCCATGAATTAACCTTCCTTCTCGATCGTGTCTAGGCATTCGCGCAGCAATTCGCCGTACTCATATTTGCCTGGACATACAAAGGTACATAATGCCAAATCTTCTTCATCTAGCTCTAAAACACCTAGACGTTGAGCGCTATCTGTATCACCTGCACATAAATCGCGAAGCAATAATGTAGGTTCGATATCCAGCGGCATTACACGCTCATAGTTACCAAGTGGAACCATAGCGCGGTCACTACCATTCAGAGAAGTTGTCATGTTAAACACACGACCAGAGAAAAGGTGACTTAAGAAAGAACGTGTTACTGAGAATTTGTTTGCACCCGGCATAGCCCAGCCAAGAAACTCTTTTTCACGACCTTCATGTAGCACTGAAACTTGATTGTGATAACGACCAAGGTAAGCATGAGGACCAGTTGCGTTTGTACCTGTTAGTACAGAACCAGAAATCACACGCACTTCACCCGGCAAGACTTCGCCATCAACAAGATCATCTAAGTTCGCACCAATGTGAGTACGTACTAAACGCGGCTCTTTCACTGCAGGACCAGCAAGAGAAACAACACGATCAGTAAAGATTTCGCCTGTTAGGAATAAATGACCAAAAGCAATCACGTCTTGATAGTTCAAGTGCCAAGCTACATTCTCGATATTCACAGGGAACAAGTTATGCATGTGAGTACCTACTAACCCAGCAGGATGCACACCAGCAAACACATGTTCTTCAACATTAGATTGAGATGACTTCGGCAACGTGATATCAGCTTTACATACAAATACCTTGCCTGCCGTTAAAGCAGAAAGAACATCAAGGCCAGCGATAAAAGCATCAGACTGTTGATTGATAATGACCATAGGATCAGCCGCTAATGGATTAGTATCCATTGCAGTCACAAAGATCGCTTGGGTAGTTGATTCGATTGCGGGAACCTTGCTGAACGGACGAGTTCGCAATGCAGTCCACATACCAGATTCAACAAGTTGAGACTTAACCACTTCACGGTCAAGTTTTGCTAGTTGATCGGCAGCGTAGCTTTCGAAAGTCACTTGGTCGTCACCGCTTACTTCAATCACAACAGATTGAAGTACACGTTTTGCACCACGATTCACTTCGATAACTTTACCACTTGCTGGTGAAGTGTATTTCACGCCAGCATTCTTTTTATCTTCAAAAAGAACCTGACCTTTTTTCACTTCATCATCCACGCGAATATGCATTGTTGGACGCATACCCACGTACTCTTCGCCAAGCAAGGCGACTGTTTTGACGGGCTTACCGTCATTAATCACCTGAGCAGGACCACCAGAAATAGGAAGATCCAAGCCCTTTTTTATTGTAATCATACGCACTTGCACTACTTTATTTTAGGGAAATAAGATTCTTGAACTCATACCAATCGTATTAATTGGCATAATGAAACTTTAAAAACAAACTTCAAGACACGACTTTTTATGTGCCTAACACATGATTTTTCATTGATAAATCAGTGCTTTAACATCCATGTAAAAAGGCTTAATTTTTTCTATAAGCTCTTTTGGGTCGCGCATTCTAACATTTTTTTAGAACTGCTTGCCACGAAGATTGATCGGATTCAGCCACTTTTTGTTACTAAGTTGAAGCGATAAGGTACAAAAAATGAATATACTTGAGGTTGTCCACAATTATGCTGAAAGCGAACTCTGAACTTACAAAAAGACACTAAGCAAAACAAAAATATGAAGTCGCTCGTTTAAAACGCCACTTCATACTTGATGACTCGTTGTTATTGATATGTTTATTTTTTATCACAAAAAGCAACATTTGAGAATAAGATTTCTCTTTAATCGCCACCGCCCGCACATTTTGGAGAAGTCGGTACAACTCCACTATTGATTTGCCACTCCACTTCGGTGTAGGCATGAATAGACAATGCATGAATATGCTCAGCCAATTCATCGGCCAAAATGCCATTAATGACACGGTGACGTGCAATCAAGCGTTTATCGTCGAACTGTTCACTAACAACGACCACTTTAAAGTGACTTTCAGAGCCGGGTGGAACATTGTGCATGTAACTTTCGTTTAAAACTTCCAAATGAATTGGGTTCAATGCGGTGTGTAATTTTCTCTCAATGATTTCCTGTATCATTCCCTTTCCTCTTTTATCTAAACGAAACACTCTACTATCCAATCAAAAAACTAAACTATCTAATCAAAAAACGCTGGCGAACATTGCTGCATTTAACGACTGGTAAACTATTTGATCAATGATTTTTCTATCTTGTTTTTGTCGGTTCTGCGACAATAGCAAACTGTGAGTTTACTCTCTATTTAGCAAATAAAAATCCAATGAAAACAGAATTAACATTACAAGATCGAACATTAACCCTTTTTCGTTATCCCAAGCGAGCGAATGAAACCTTGCAAGCATGGGATGCGGGTGATGAATATCTCATCAATCATCTAACCGAAATGAATTTAGAAGAAGGCAAAAACATCCTCATTCTAAATGATAGCTTTGGGGCATTGTCTTGCTGGTTTTCACAAAATCACAATGTCACCATGATGAGCGACTCATTCATCGCTCACAAGGCAGCACTAAAAAATTTACAGCGAAATCGTTGCCAGAAGGTGTCATTTCTTAATTGTTTAGATGATATTCCAGACAACATTGATTTAGTGTTAATGCAATTACCAAAAAGTAATCGCCTACTTACTTGGCAACTAAGCCAATTAAGACGTTCGCTTACAGAAGATTGCCCAGTTATTGCGGTCAATAAAGCCAAAGAAATTCATACTTCTACGCTGAATTTGTTTGAAAAATACCTTGGCGAAACCAAAACCTCATTGGCTTGGAAAAAGCACCGTTTGGTTTTCTCTCAACCGAACTGTGAAACGGTTTTACCAGTAGAGGCCGAATGCCAGTGGCAAGTAGAAGGTGAAAACATCACACTTTCTAATTATGCCAATGTGTATTCAGGAGAAAGTTTGGATCTAGGTTCGCGCTTTATGTTGCAACATATTCCAACCGATCCTGAATTGCGCCACATTATTGATCTAGGTTGTGGTAATGGCGTACTTTCTATTAAAGCGGGTCAATTAAACCCTCAAGCCCGCATTACCAGCATTGATGAAAGCTTTATGGCTGTGGCTTCTGCTAAGAAAAATTTGGAGCAAAATCTCGGGACAGAGAGAAACATCCAAGTCATAGCCAACAACTGCTTAGATGGAATGAAAGAAAACAGCACCTATTTGGTTCTGTGTAATCCGCCGTTTCATCAAAACAATACGATTACAGATCACATTGCATGGCAGATGTTCTGTGATGCAAAAGATGCCTTAAACCATGACGGGAAGTTATTGGTAGTCGGCAATCGACACTTAGAATATCCGCAAAAATTAGCGAGATTATTCGGTCGAGAACAAGTAACAATAGTTGCTGAAAATAATAAATTCGTCATTATTGAAGCTATCAAGAATAACGATTTGAAGAAACGCACTTAAAAAAGGATATATTTATGAAGAAGTTGGTTCTACTTTTCACCACTTTAGTTTTGTCGGCTTGTGCAAGTGTATCGCAAGGGGATCTTGTTAACTTAGCACCAACCTCAACGCTTAGCCCGAGCAAAGTTGCTGAGGGAAAAACCTTCACTTTAACCAGCCAAGACGTACGTAATGCACAATACGTTGCGGTTATCAAAACTGATGGTGAAGAACAAGCTGAACCGCTACATGCGAGACAAAACGTGCGTAAAGCCTATGAATCTGCAATTTATCAGCAGTTTTTCTCTCAAGGCTTCAACATGACTAACAGCAGCAATAATATTGTTAACGTACAAGTTGTTGATGCTTTAGCGACCATCAATCAAGAGCCGGTTAAATACACAATTGATGCCAAAGTTACCCTAAAAGTAACTGCTGAAACGCCAACCGGTAAATTTGTGAGAACTTACACTGCTTCAGGCAACAACCAAGGTACTTTTGTTGCAGATACGACTGATGTAGATGCGGTAATTAACCGTGTTTCTAGCCGTGTATTAAACACAATCGCACAAGACCAAGAATTGCTTAACTATATGAAAGGTAACTTTTAATGAAAAAAATCCTATTTGGGTTGCTGATGCTGTTTAGTGTTTCAGTAATGGCCGAGCCAACAGTTGAAGTGGAAACCACATTAGGTAAATTCACTATTGAATTGAACCAGCAATTAGCACCAATCACAGTCGCAAACTTTATGCGTTATGTAGAAGATGGTAGCTACGTTGGCACACAATTCCACCGTGTCATTCCAAACTTTATGGCTCAAGGTGGTGGTTTCGATAAGGACTTAAATGAACGTCCATCTTATCCACCTATCCGTAACGAAGCTTATAACGGCTTAGAAAACTTGACGGCAACGGTAGCGATGGCACGTACATCAAATCCAAACTCTGCATCTCGTCAATTTTTCATTAACCTACAAAGCAATGATTACTTGAACTATTCTCGTGATTCAGCAGGTTACGCTGTATTTGGTAAAGTGACTCAAGGTTTTGATGTTGTGCAAGCAATGGCAACAAAACCGACTCACACTCGCGGTGCAATGAAAGACATTCCGGTGACACCAATCCTTATCACCAAGGTAACCGTGTTATCAAAGTAATATGATGTAAAAACCAATAAAGCTGCAGCCTTAAACTGCAGCTTTATTTCCATGTACACCCACAAAGTACACCAACAAAAAATATAACAAGAAAGAGATTAATATGGCCTCTATGACTTGGAAGGCAACCATTCAAACTTATTTAGACAAACGCCTGCTTTGGGTGTTTATGCTCGGTTGTTCTAGCGGCTTCCCTTGGGTTTTAATTGGTTCAAATATGTCTGGCTGGTTAGCTGATTCTGGCTTAACTCGCTCGACCATTGGCTATTTCGGTGCTGTATTCGCGGTTTATGCGATTAACTTTTTATGGGCACCACTAATTGACCGTGTGAAAATTCCCCTTCTTCATGCATGGCTTGGACAAAGAAGAAGTTGGATTTTCTTGTGTCAGACCATCATGCTGGTTTGTACTTTTTTCCTTGCAGATTTAGATCCGAAAACGAACCTCATTCTTATTTCAGCGATTGCATTAGCGATCTCTACTGCATCAGCGACACAAGACATTGCCATTGATGCATTTCGTATCGATACTTTTCCAAAATCCGACAACAGCAAATTACCGCAAGCTTCTGCAATGGCGGTGATCGGTTGGTGGACAGGTTACTCGCTACCGGGTTACTTGGCGTTTTCAAATGCCGATGAATATGGTTGGAATACCGTCTATTACGGAATGACCGCCATGATTTTGATTCTGATTTTATTCACGCTATTAACTGGCGAACCGAAAACTCACCGTGATGAATTACAGCAAGAAGCAGAAGAACGTCATTCTAAAGTCGTTAAATCAAAAGTTGGAGCATGGTTAAGCGTAACCGTGTTAGAACCTTTCCTCGATTTCTTCCGCCGTAATGGTGTTGGTGTTGCAGTAACACTTTTGTTGTTTGTGTTCTTATTCAAAATCGGTGAAGCCTTCTTAGGCCGTATGTCGATTGTGTTCTATAAAGAAATCGGCTTCAGCAATGAACAAATAGGTGAATACTCCAAACTGATCGGCTGGGGCGCAACCATGTTCTTCACCTTTGTTGGCAGCATGTTCAATGTGCGCTTTGGTATCGTTAAAGGTTTGATGATTGGCGGCATCGCAATGGCAAGCAGTAACTTGATGTTTGCGTGGATTGCTTCCGTCGGCCCGAATGAGCATTTGTTGTTGGCAACAGTTTTGGTCGATAACTTCACTACCGCATTCTCAACAGTAGCCTTTGTGTCTTTCCTAACCGTATTAACAGGGCAAGCTTTCTCTGCGACTCAATACGCCTTACTTGCATCACTAGGTAACTTTGGCCGCACCACCCTCGCCTCACTCAGCGGATCATTAGCCGATAGTTTGAACAGCTGGCCATTATTCTTTGTGATCACCGCCTTAATGGTGATCCCAAGTTTGATCATGTTGTATTCACTGCGTCACTATTTTCATGATCTATTAGAAAAGGCTCGTAACCAAGATTAGATCCTGTTCACAAAACCCATCGCATAAAAAACACCCGAGGTAATCGCTTGCCTTGGGTGTTTTTTGTTCAAAGCTGCAAAAGCTGTACACAAAATTCTCATAAGTTCCGTCAGAACTTTCATTTTAGTGATCTAGATCACACGAATAATGTAATTTCTGCAAATTTACACTTCCAAATGTGACGCAAACGTTTATCATCTGCGCCCGTTGAGTCACCGAACTCGCTAACTCAATATTTATTAGCACTTTTATAGCGAAAGTGTTTTTTAAAATACCTAACCCAATAGTTAAACAAAGAGAGAGCCTCCCTCATGCGCAAAACACTTTTAGCTCTTAGCCTTGTTGCTGCATCTGCACCTGCTTTGGCGACAGATTACTCTGACAACATCCACAAGAACGACTACAAGTGGTTACAATTCAACCTAATGTACGCAGTGAATGAAAAACCACAAACTGAAGCTCAAGGTGACACTCATCACGATTACTTAGAAATGGAATTTGGCGGTCGCTCAGGAATTGTTGACCTATACGGATACGTTGATGTATTCAACCTATTGAGTGGCGATCAAGAAGACAATGATAAAGCTAGCGATAACGCAGATAAAACTTTCATGAAGTTGAACCCTCGTTTCTCTCTTGATGGAATGACTGGTCACGATTTATCTTTTGGTCCTGTTCAAGAGCTTTACATTGCAACTCTAATGGAATGGGATGGTGGTAACAGAGATGAAGGTGGTACAAACACACAAAAAGTAGGTCTAGGTTCTGACATCATGGTTCCTTGGTTTGGCAAAATGGGCTTAAACCTATACGCAACATACGATTCAAACATGAATGACTGGAACGGTGGTCAAATCTCGACTAACTGGTTCAAACCTTTCTACACATTCAGCAACGGTTCTTACATTGCATACCAAGGTTACTTAGACTTCCAATTCGGTATGAAAGAAGACGAAAGTGACCGCACAGATCATGGTGGCGTAATGTTCAACGGTATCTACTGGCACAACGACCAATTTGCTGTAGGTTACGGCTTGAAAGGCTACTACAATGCTTACGGCCTAAAAGATGGCTCACAAACAACCTTCCAAGCAGGTGAGTGGGAATCAACTGGTTTAACTCACTTCTTCGACGTGACTTACAAGTTCTAATATAGAATACCAAAAGCAAATTATTTGGCGCAGATTGTTTATTCAGTCTGCGCCATTTTTGTTTTTGCGCTTTTGTTTTTGATGATGTGGTTTTTGCAGTATCCTACCTATTAAATTGCAAGTTTGAAAAAGGTAGAAAAGATGAAGATTGGAATTATCGGCGCTGGTGCTATTGGCTCATTGTGGGCTGTAAAACTTAAACAAGCAGAGCATAATGTACTGGTTATAAGCCGTGATAAATCTGTATCTTCAATCAATTTACAATTGGGTGATGATTCAAGCCATACCTTTGCAGCAAATCAATTAGAACAATTCAAAAGCTGTAATTTAATTCTGATAACAGTTAAATCCACTCAAGTGGTTGAAGCCATGTCACCTTTATTCGCTTATCTTTCGCCTCAAACTCCATTGATCTTTCTGCATAATGGCATGGGCGCAGTGGATGAACTTTCTTCCGAATGGCATCAGTTTCCAATTGCAATTGCCACCACCACTCAAGCTGCCTTCAAACCAAATTCCAACCAAGTAAACCACACCGGCTTAGGTCAAACCTTGCTTGGTAATTACGATGAAACTCGTCCAGTTAAACCTCAAATCACACCTTATTTAGAAGCATTGAATCACGTACTTCCAGAAGTGATTTGGCACGACGAGATTCAATCAGCACTTTGGAAAAAGCTAGCGGTAAACAGCGTGATTAACCCAATGACTGCGGTTTATCAATGTAAGAATGGCGCACTTGTTGAAGACAAATACCAACCAGAAGTCCAAGCTCTTATTCAGCAATGTCATGCGGTAATGAAAGCAGAAAACCAAACTATCACGCTTGAAGAATTGTCGTCATTTATTCAACAAGTGATGGTGGCAACCGCAGAAAACTATTCTTCAATGTATCAAGATATCACCCACCAACGAGCAACAGAAATCGACTTTATTAGCGGCTTTCTAATCAAAAAAGCACAATTACATGGAATCGATGTTTCAGCACATCACAAGCTATATACCCAGATTAAAAATTTAAGCTAACGTAATTTAAGCAACATAATTTAAGCCAAGAAGAAATTCATCTATACTCTGCACCCTCGCAATTTTCGCAAAGGTTAACCATGCACCACAATACGCATTTTGAACATGACCGTTTTGACAATGAAGCCGTCCGCCGCCAGTTTCCCGCTTTAAATAGCAATTCGGGACTGGTGTATCTCGACAGTGCAGCAACAACTCAAAAACCGCAATGTGTGATTGATGCCATTAGCCAATATTACGCCACTCAAAATGCCAATGTACATCGTGGTAGCCATAGTTTAACGGCTCAAGCGACCGAGCAATTCGAGCAAGCACGTCAAACGGTTCAAGCTTTTCTAAATGCTCGTTCTGAAAAAGAAATCATTTGGACTCGTGGTGCAACCGAAGCGATTAACCTGATAGCACAAACTTATGCTCGCAGCACATTGCAAGCAGGTGATGAAATTCTTGTAGGCGAGATGGAACATCACGCCAATATTGTGCCGTGGCAAATTGTAGCTGAGCAAACTGGTGCAAAAGTCGTGAAAGTACCAATGACTTCCAATTGCCAGTGGGACATGGCTGCATTTGAATCTTTATTAAATAGCAGAACGAAAATTGTCGCAGCGGCACACATGACCAATGTCACCGCAACTCGCCAACCGATTGAAGCCATTATTGAAAAAGCTCACTCTGTCGGAGCTATTGTTGTGATTGATGGCGCGCAAGGCATTGTGCATGAAGCCGTCGATGTACAAAAACTCGATTGTGCTTTTTATGTATTCTCAGGTCATAAACTGTATGCGCCAACGGGGATCGGCGTGCTTTATGGTAAGCAGGCGATTTTAGAATCAATGCCGGTTTGGCATGGTGGCGGCAAGATGGTAGAAAAAGTCAGCTTTGAGCAAACCTCTTTTTCATGTTTACCGGCTAAGTTTGAAGCGGGAACACCGAATGTGGCAGGTGCAATTGCCCTTTCCACTGCAATTCAATGGTTAACTCAATTTGATCGCAATGAAGTTGAAAGCCATTACCAACATTTAACTGCAACCTTAGTGCAAGGTCTAAATAGCATTGAGGGCGTTGAGATCATTGGCCTACAACCGCATGCTTCGGTAGTGAGCTTTATCTTAAAGCTTGATGATGAAATCATTCACCACAACGACATTGCAACCCTACTCGACCAACAAAATATTGCGGTACGCTCTGGTCACCATTGCGCTCACCCATTAATGGACGCTTTAGGTATCAACGGCACGGTACGAGTTTCGTTTGGGATTTATAACAATGTTGAAGATGTGGAAATGCTTTTGGCTGCATTAGAGAAAGCGGTGGATTTGCTTTAATCAGGAAAAGACTAAACTAAAAGTGTAGGCTGATAAGCTATGGCGCATTTGATTCATCCTACACTTGCAATGCCTTAAATTTTGCAGCCATATCCTTATCTATTTCTTTGATTAGATTAGGCGACAAGCCCAAATGTTTAGCTTCAAGACTGAACGAGCGTGTCGCTTCAAATATTTCTTCCGCCATAACCATAATCACTTTCTTTGAAGACAATCCCGACTGAGCAGCTAACTGATCTAATGCGTTTTTAGGGCTTTGACCATTGCCACCAAATGCCGTCATATGTTCTTTGTAAGGACTCGGGCTATAAACAATGTCGTAGAAAGGCGATAGCGTCCAATTATCTGTATCGTCAGCAAGAAAACTGAAGTTCTTACTGTGATCATCTTGGTTCACGGTTAGGTAATTGAACATGCATCGCTTAATAAGCTTCTGTGATTCCATGACACTACACATGACGCGCGTAGCTTTAACTAAATCGACATAATCTAAAGAAGGCTCTCGAAACGGTGCATCCAACAACCCACACGCAGAAATCATATGGATTCGACCACCTTGCTCAGTGCAATCAAATCGTTTTTGCTCTAGCCAAAATCGGCCATTACCCGCATCAATTAAATCAAAATCAGGAACTTCAATACCAAGGTTACGAGCCATTTGCATGTAACAATATTCGACTAGTGATTCCGAATGCTTCAAGTCAAACTTTTCAGATGTCAACTTTACGATAAGCTTTGTTCCGAGTGCATCATCTAATGTTGAATACTGCCCGTTCGATAAACGAGTCACGTTCATTTTTGGTCTAGCACCACCAGATCCACCAGTATTCATTAAGTGCTCAAGCAGTGCAGACTCTGTACCTTCAAATTCCGAAATCGCAGCTCGACCAAGAGTGACGATATCAATCGACTCCTTGGACTCATCAAGTAAATCTAATTCAGGTTCATAGCTCAACGCCCCCATGCATCTGCCACCGAGGTAAGCCAAACGCTCAAGAGCAGTAATTTTCTTTGGGTTATGGCCGTTCTGTCTAAATACACGATCCATAAGATAAAGCCCCCAACCATCAGGGAGACTATCGCCAAAAACTCCATGAATTCCGTAATGAGGCTCTCTAGGCGCAGCTTGCAAGCTTGTATCAGCCTTTAAATTGAACGGAGCTAGAGAGGTTGAGTGTACATCTAAATAAGCCTCATCAAATTGAAAGAAGCTTTGCTTAGCATTTTCAACGAGCTTGCCAACTACTACCTTTTCACCACTGCTAAGCGTTCGTTTTACGGTTAGAGCTGATTTAAGCATTTCGAAGCACATCCTCTATTGATTTAAACTCAGGGTCAGATGGTTTTGTCAGCTCTTTTACTTTTTTTAAGTCACTGACTGTCTCATAGAGCATAAGAAACTGACGCAATGAGATGTTGCCAGTTGATTCAAATTTTCGGATCGTAGCATAAGGCACACCAGAGAGATCAGCCAACTTCTGAACACTGAGCTTGTCTTTTTTTCGAGCGATCTTGATAAATTCTTTGAGATCCATCTGCAAATCATAAGCGGTATAAAGAGATAACATACATTCCTCAAAAATTGCTACTATGGTATAAATTATAGCAGTAATTAAGATGTTTATTGCTATTATTGTAGCAATTTTAAAAGATTTGACGACTATGGATTAATTAAGACTAATAACGTTCAAATCACCAAAACCAAGAAATAAACTGCTACCATAATAACAAAAATATTATACCAATCGCTTTATTTGCCACTATAGTGACAAATTTAAATTTTCAATCTTATTGACAATAAAAAAGGGAACTGACTAAATCAGTTCCCCATAAATTATCAATTTACTCCAAATCAGCCGACTCAAAGCGCAGTGAGTTTTTATTTTCCTGTCACTTTTCCAGAGTCACTGTTTTAATCTGTTCCACAATCGCTCGCAGGCCATTACCGCGGGATGGGCTTAAATGTTCCACTAAGCCCAACTGGTTAAAATAATTTTCGGTATCAAACTCTTGAATCGATTCTGTGGTTTGGTTATGAAATGCAGCCAACACAATTGCAATTAAGCCGCGTACGATACGGGCGTCGGAATCGATATTAAAATGCCACTGTTGACCATCAAATTCCGCTTGTAGCCACACTTTACTTTCACAGCCTGACACCAATTGGTTTTCACTTTTCAGTGATTCATCCATTTTCGGCAACAGCTTACCCCATTGGATAACTTGGCGGTATTTATCTTCCCAGCTACGAAAATTCGACATGGTTCCAATCACGTCAGTTGCGGTGATGCTTGTTCCAAATGGATGTTCAGACATTGAATATATTCGCTCTTAATTTTTTACTGCGTATTTCTGGATTAACTTCTCGACAATGCGAGACACGGCCACAAAACCAAAGGTTGCCGTTACGACAGTTGCTGCACCAAAACCGCTAGCACAATCCATACGTTTTGGTCCTTCTGCGGTCGCTTTCACGCCACATACACTGCCGTCTGCTTGAGGATATTTCAATTGCTCGGTAGAAAATACACAATCAATACCAAATTTACGCTGCGTATTTTTGCTGAAATTATGGTGACGACGCAGAGTGTCTTTCAACTTTTTCGCTAAAGGATCTTGAATCGTTTTGGTTAAATCGGCAATTTGAATTTGGGTTGGATCGGTTTGTCCACCAGCACCACCAGTGGTAATTACTTTGATTTTATTGCTGCGACAAAATGCCAAAAGGGCAGCTTTCGGTTTAATGCTATCAATTGCATCCAACACATAATCGAACTCTTTAGAAATGTACTCTTTTACATTTTCAGGTGTGATGAAATCGTCGATTAAATTCACTTTGCACTCAGGGTTAATCAGTGCAACACGTTCTGCCATCACCTCGATTTTGCTTTGTCCAACCGTGCCATTTAACGCATGGATTTGACGATTGATGTTAGTAACACACACGTCATCCATATCAATTAAAGTCAGTTCACCCACGCCAGTACGAGCTAGAGCTTCCACCGCCCAAGATCCAACACCGCCAATACCGACGACACAAACATGTGCGGCTCGCAGAATATCAACTTCACTCGCACCATATAAACGGCGAGTGCCACCAAAACGTTGATCGTAGCTGTCAGATGCAGGAGTGATAGTTTTCATTGGAACCTTGCGATGAATAAACAGAAATAAAAAAGAGTGCGCATTATAACTATCGCACTCTCTAGTGTCAGGTGAAAAAAGCTTATGTTTTATACCCAAAGTAATTGGAGTTGCAGCGAGGCAACAAGTTCATGAGACCCCATGAGTGTAGCTTGCCTACACCTTCTTTATAAAAAAGCAAGGGGCGAATGAACGCAGTTAACAAAGCTGCTGCTTCAAGAACGAAGGGTATATTAATTAGATGGGATTTGCATCGGTGGCGCAGTCAAATCCAACTTCCAAACACGACCGAAGTGGCGGTAATGTCCTGCTGCGATACCTGCACGAGAACCCATGCCGTGATACAAATCTAAGTGGCCGCCTTTCACTGCACCGCCTGTATCTAGCACGACTAATAATTTAAGCACATGCACGCCAGTCCAGTTACCATCGGCATCCAATAATGGCACTTCCGCTAAAATTGGCGTACCCATTGGGAAGATGCTGCGATCACCTGCGACAGAACCCATTGCTAATAAAGGAATACCTGCCGAGCCCACTACGTCTGGTGTTTGTTGACGGTCGAAGAATACATAAGATGGGTTTTGCTCTAGCACTTCACGAACCGTTTCAGGATCGTTAGCATCTGCCCATTCTTTGATAGCTTTCATCGACATTTTTTCTTTTGGCACAATGCCACGATCAATCAGAACACGGCCAATTGCTACATACGCTTTATTGTTTTTGCCTGCATAAGCAAAGTAATCAAGTTGGTTGTTATCTGCGTAATGCACAAAACCACTACCTTGCACTTCCATCAAGAATGGGTCGATTTGGTTTGAAGCGTAACCTAGTTCTAAACCACGGCCATTTAATGCACCGTTATAAATTTGCGCACGAGTTGGACACGCTGAACCACATTTAGGGTTGGCATAAACTGGGTATTTGAATAAGTGGTCAGGCGTATGACGCATTTCAATCACTGGCGAGAAATAACCTGTAAACAACACGTTACCTTTACCATCTGCACCTGATTGTTGCTGAACGCTCACACCGTATTTCGCTAAATCTTCTGGGTTACCGCTTTCTTGAGCCCATACGCTTAATTGTGCATATAAATTCTGGTATTTCGCTTTCATTGATGGTGATTTATCCATCACCTTTTTGGTTTGTGCATCAAAAACAGTGAAATCTTGTGGGGCTTTCGAGTGCGCTTCATAACGATCAACAGGAATATCACGTTTACCGTCACGGAACGGTTGGTCTGAACTCATTTGATCTGGTTGAGATGAACAACCAAACACTAAAACAGCCGAGGCAACCAATAAAGCGCGAGTCAAAAACGGTTTGAGCTTGCTCGTTTTTGAAACATGAGAAACAGACAGCGAATTGAACACAAATACCACCAAATGAAAGTCGAAAAAAACGAACAGCAGAATGACAAAAAACCCAGCGTCATACAAGGGTGTAGCAAGAATAAAAACGATTTATTTCTTACACAAAGTCACCATAAAAACATTCGGTTAAAATTATACCCAAGTAATCTCAAGATACGAGATTCAGCAAGAATAAAACAAGCCTTAGGCAAGGCAAATTGAATATGATCATAGTCATTCTATCTCTGTTCAATTTAACGCAGCATAAGGTTTGTTTTAACTTGCCCTTCGGGAGCTTCATCCAAGCCTTTATACTGCGGTAGATTTATTTGAAAGGTTGACACATTCCCGCATAAATCTGTCTTGTCTAAAGACTTGGATGATAGCTCTGAATTCTGCATCTTGAGGTCACTTGGGTATATGAGTCCCAATTTCTGTCTTATTAAAATGTTACTTTCATTTTGTCGCTATTTTTCTATTTAAGCGGCAAAATTAACCATTGCGCACAAATGAATTTTTAGTCAATATATCAACATAAAAAATCACGGACGATACAAGATGAAATTTCGCAGTACCGCTTTAGTTAAAGGATTTAGACAGTCTGCACCTTATGTTAATGCTCATCGTGGCCAAACAATGGTGATCATGTTAGGTGGTGAAGTATTCACTGACCCTAACTTTGACAACATCATTAACGACATTGCACTTTTACACAGCTTAGGTGTGCGAATTGTTTTAGTTTATGGCGCTCGCCCGCAAATTAACGACAACCTGCAGCAGAATCATTGCGAATCGCTTTATCACAAAGGCATTCGGGTCACCAACGAGTCTGCGCTCAACTATGCCATGCAGGCAGCTGGTCGATTACAACTAGCCCTCACCGCTCGCCTTTCCATGAGTTTAAGTAACACGCCAATGCAAGGTACACATCTGAACGTCGTGAGCGGTAACTTTATTATTGCTCAACCGCTCGGTGTCGACGATGGTGTCGATTATTGCCACAGCGGAAAGGTGCGTCGAATCGATCATGAAGCCATAAATCGCATGTTGGATATGGGGTCAATTGTGGTGGTTGGCCCAATCGCCAGTTCGGTGACGGGTGAAAGTTTTAATCTGATGTATGAAGATGTCGCAACTCAAGTAGCGATTCGTATTAAGGCTTATAAGCTGATTGGATTTTGCTCTGAACAAGGTTTGCTTGATAACGAAGGCAGCGTTATTCCTGAACTGTTCCCAAATTGTGCCGATAAATTACTGGCAGCCATTGAAGAGCAACAAGATATTGAAAGCGGTTACACCAGCGGTACTTATCGATTTTTACGAGGTGCATTGACCGCTTGTCGTGCTGGCGTGCCTCGTTGTCATTTAGTCAGCTATAAAGAAGATGGTGCTTTGCTGCAAGAGTTG
Organism: Vibrio sp.; assembly: GCA_047975485.1. Classification (GTDB taxonomy): domain Bacteria; phylum Pseudomonadota; class Gammaproteobacteria; order Enterobacterales; family Vibrionaceae; genus Vibrio. The sequence goes on from JBKEDP010000053.1 coordinate 59,801, forward strand.
TTCTCGTTTGATGGTATTGGTACGCAAGTCGTAATGGCGAGTGCCGAGCAAACCCGTGATGCAGATATTCAAGACATTGGTGGCATCTTAGATCTTATTCAGCCTCTGGAAGAACAAGGCATTTTGGTGCGTCGTTCTCGTGAGCAGTTGGAGCAAGAAATTCACCGCTTCACTATTATTGAAAAAGACAGCTTAATCATTGGCTGTGCAGCTCTTTATCCTTATTACGATGACAATATGGCAGAAATGGCGTGTGTGGCGGTTCACCCTGATTATCGAGACGGTGATCGCGGCGTTATGCTATTGCAACATATGCGTCAAAAAGCCAAATCGCTCAATATCCAAAGACTCTTTGTCCTCACCACACACAGCCTACACTGGTTTAGAGAACAAGGTTTTGATGAAGTTGGCGTAGAGTCATTACCTATGGCAAAACAAGGTTTATATAACTATCAGCGCAAGTCGAAAATCTTGGTGTTGAATGTTTGATTACTGCAATTGAGCCATTTATTTTTAATACTCCGAAAAGACGCTAAACCATCCATGGAAGCTTCAAAAAGTCCTTCCATGGACTTTTAGACTTTTCTCCGCATTTAAAAACAAATGGCTCCCAGAATCGTAAAAAAACCGCTTTACTGAATATCCAATAAAGCGGCTTCCTAATATTTGAATCAAGCAGAATTAAATCAAATCACGGTGAACTTTAACCACCGCTTTTCTTACTTGTTTTGGTTCATTGGTCGCACATTGTGGACGGTGTGATTCACCAGGGTAGAAAATAATAAAATCACCACTTTTCAACGAAAGGAAGCTTTCATTAGACACTTCATTGAACAACACAACGTCATTAGTATATTCAGGCTTGTCCAATAACGCTTGTGGTGTTTCACAAGAATAGCCAATGGTTTCTTCACCTTCTAAAATGATTTGAATATCTAAATAGTTTTTGTGAATTTCAGTTTTTCGATTTTCTTTGTATTCCGTTTCAGGTGTCATGATCATGCAGAAAACTTTATCTCCATCAATTTCATAACGACCGTTTTCATTCGTTTCAGCGATTTCTAAAGTTTGACGAATGTAGTTTAAAAATGCTTCAGGTAAAAAAGTACACCATTCTAATCGCTTAACGTTGCCAGCAAACATAATTTCTCTTTCCTTAATATATGTGAATACAGCAAATTAATAGCCATAACAGGCTCAACTTAATTTATCACTCAGCCCACTAAAACGTTGGGTTTTGATGCTTACACCTTGCGACAAAATGGCTGGATTTGCAAATAAATCCAAGCGAGTTTTTGCACGGGTCACACCGGTATAAATCAATTCTTTAGTGAGGATCTGATTCATCTTATTCGGTAGCACCATTACTGTATGCTCAAACTCACTACCTTGGGATTTATGAATCGTCATTGCAAAGGATAAATCATGCTTAGGTACACGACTTGGCAAAATGCCTTTAATGCTGCCATCAGGCATATCAAAGAAGACGCGCAGCTTAGGTGTAGGCTCGCTTTCATCTAGCAAACAAATGCCAATATCACCATTGTGCAAACCGAGTGCGCTGTCATTTTGCGTCACCATAATTGGGCGGCCAGCATACCAAGTTTCTTTCTCCACACGTTTGAGTAATTTATTCTGAGTGAGCGCACTTTCAATCAAGCTATTCATTCGCTCAACGCCAAATTCACCTTGTCGAACGGCACACAATAAACGAGCTTGAGCAAACTCTTTAAGAATGGATAACGCACGCTGTTCCATTGCTAGTTTGCTGAGTACATCGGGTTCTGCAAATAAGTCCGTTTGCGTGTTTTGATTAATTTGCGAACCTTGAATCAATTGGCAATATCGCTGATACGCTTTAGCCATCATCTTGCATACTGTTGCTTGTGCTTCATTTTGAGCCAAAGCATCTTGGTCTTGGTTGTTCTCCGAACTTCCTTGAACCGCATGCAATTGAATATCTTTAAAGCCATGTTTCCATACTTGTGACATTTTGGCGTGATTACTTTCGTTAATCGCTTTCGCCAGATTACCCACCCCTGAACGAGCATGGAAACGGTAGCTTTTTTGCAGCATACATAAGCTATCTGCAATCGCTCGGCTTTGATTAGCAGTCGCTTTTGGCAAATAATCAAACCCAGTTAAAGTGCTCAAGGTTTGGTGATAATCCGCCTGATAACCACTGGATGAAAACCGGCAGATTTCCGACAGAATCGCACCCGCTTCTACCGAGGCAAGCTGATCTTTATCGCCTAATAAAATCAAACGAGCATGACTTGGTAAGGCTTGCAGTAATCGGAACATCATAGGTAAATCGACCATTGAAGCTTCATCGACCACCAAAATATCCAAGTGCAACGGATTCGATGCATTGTATTTGTATTCCACCGTATTAAACCTTGCGCCAAGCAAACGGTGAATAGTGCTAGATTTAGCCGGCATCAGTGCCTTGATATCATTAGAAACCGGCAATTGATCAATCGCTTGACCAATGGATTCCGTTAACCGTGCTGCCGCTTTACCCGTCGGAGCAACAAGCTGGATGATTGGCGCTCGTTTCTCCTGACTGTCGCCTGAATGATTGGCACTTGAAGAATTATCGTTTAACGATTGAGTAATCAAAGCCGCCAACAATTTAGCGACCGTTGTAGTTTTACCTGTCCCCGGCCCACCTGAAATAACAGAAAATTGACGAGTTAACGCTACGGCTGCTGCCACTTTTTGCCAGTTCAAACACACAGCTTGTGGCACTAAATGGTCTAACGATTGCAGGCCATTGGCTTTTTTAGCCGCAAGTAAAACGGTATCAATTTGCGGCCAATCTAAATCGTTGGATTCCACTACATCGAGCATTTCACACACTAAGCGTTGTCTTGAAATTTCGTCTTTGTATTCTTCTGAATTTAACGCTCTAAATAAGAAAGAATAATCTCTAGCGAATAACTCATTTAAGGTATTTTTCAAAGCCACCACTTCGCCATGATTCATCGGCAAAGATGCTGTGCGAGCATTTATCGCTTTAGCAACTTGAGTTTCATAATGCCAATAACGAGTTAAATACAAACGAGGTGTATCGTCATTTTCGAACGTTAGCGGCAAGGCTTGTAAAGCACGGTTTTCATCACCTTGCGCCTGAGTTTGCACTGAAATAATACAAGAGCTGTTTTGTAGATGCTGCTGAACCGATGATAGCCAATCCGTTTTTGCCCAACGTTCAAACAGATCAGAAAATTGCAGCTTTAATTCAGGATGCTGAAGCAGCACATAGCGTAGCGACAACCGTTCCATCACATTTAAATCCGCCAAGTTCAAACACACGTTACCTCGGCCATATTCAAAACTGAGCAAGCAGGCAAGCAGCACCAGAGATTCTCGAACTTCTGCCGTTTCGGATGGCGAAATTTGCTGTTCGATAAACAAAGCAAATTGCTGATCAATAGCTCGAATAACTTTGCGTTTTTCCAATTCCACCAGCAAAGACAACAAACCTGATTCTTGTTGAGGTTGAGGATTCGAAATCATGCGCTTTTTCCTTTTAACATTGGCTCTGCTTTGGCATTTTCTTTTTGGGCATCGAGCATAAGATCAAATTGCTGTAGAAATTCCTTGCTTGGTTTGGCTTCAAATACGCCGTAGCGGGTATCGTCATCCATCACTTTATTTTCAGTAAAACCACGTAAGAATAAGTAATACACACCACCAAAATGTGTGTCGTAACTGTAATCAGCAATGCGGCTTTTTAAGAATCGGTGCAAAGCCAATGAATAGATTTGATATTGAAAATCGTAGCGGTGATCCAACATCGCCTGAGCCAGATTGTCTGGGTGATAATCTGGCTGTGAATGCCCAAGGTGATTAGATTTCCAGTCTAAAACGTAATATTTGCCTTCATGCTCAAACACCAAATCGATAAAGCCTTTTAGCATGCCTTTTACTGGCAGAAAATCTAAGCCGCTTGCCAGTTGAGAAAGTTGATCATGGCTTTGCACCAAGCAGTTAAACTGGCTAGCGATAAGAGATTCAATCGGCAATAAAAATTCCATTTCGACCAAGCGTTGCGATTCGCCTTTTTCTGCCAAGCGTAATTCTTTGCCGTCTAGCGGTGTGTTTAAAACCTGCGTGATCATAGATTGAATTGCAGGGAGCCACTGGAGATCGTATTGCTCTTTCTCCAATAAGCGAGTCAATTCCGCCTCGGTTTCTGGGCTAGTCGTCGGTAAAGTGAAGTCGATTTCTTCAAAGATGGTATGCAAAAACGTCCCCGGTCTTGCACCTCTTGGGAATTCAAACATCGACCACGGATCATGCTCATGCGTTTCTTGCAAGTCTTCCAATAAAGCGTCCATGTTCACATCTGCGGCATCGGAATCTATTGGTTTATCGACGTCCACCGCTGCATCAAATTGATGGTCATTATGCGCATGGCTATGAGTGGATTGTTTTACCAAACCGGAATAACTGGTCATGCGCCAATTGCGATCAATTTTAGCGGACAAGGTTTTCGCCGCTAAGGTTAGCGTTTCTTCTTGAGGTTGGAAACGCTCGCTTGGTTTCTGCGGTTTAGGCATAAACTCAATCGAATCGACCTTTTTAACTAGCTTCGAGCAGGCATCCAATAAAGCATTTTCATCGCCTTCTTCACGGTGTTGCAAAATCGCGCCAATCGCACTGGAATGTGCGCTAGAAACTTTGCCTTTTTTCAAAGGAGCAATACCGATGATGCAGCCATAAACAGCACGAGTCACGGCCACATAAAGCAAACGTAAATCTTCCGCTAAGCGTTCTTTTTCAGCTAACTTTTGGCTTTCTTCGTCATTAGATAAGTCCAACACGGTTTGCTGACTCGATTCATCGTAAAACTTAGCTTCACTGCTCGCTCGGAAACTACTCGCAAATGGCAAAAATACCAGATCGTATTCCAAGCCTTTAGATTTATGAATGGTAACGATTTGAACTAGTTTACGTTCTGATTCTAGACGTTGGGTTTGATCGGCCAGTTCACCGTCATGTTGCTCGATATTGGTTGCTAACCAACGGATTAAAGCACTTTCACCTTCAAGAGATAAACTTGCTTGTTGAATCAATTCGCTTAGGTGCAATAAATCGGTCAGTTGACGCTCGCCATTAAGTTGCGACAACCAACGCTCCGCAATATGACGCTGATTCAGCACTGCTCGCAACATAGGTTGAACGCCACGCTGCGTCCAAAGTTGGTGATAGGTTTCAAATTCATTCACCAAATTTTCCCACGCATTTTCATCGTGATTAAATTGGTCAATCTGCTGCACATTAAGGTCGAATAAGTCGCTCGCTAAAATTGCACGCATTGCCCCTTCATCAGATGGATTCGATGCAGCAATCAATAAACGTAAAACATCTTGCGCTACCACACTGTCAAACACACTATCTCGGTTCGACAAATACACACTAGCAATGCCTTGTTTCGCCAATGCGTCCTTGATTAATTTGCCTTCTCGTCCCGTTCTTACCAAAACAGCAATATCACTTGGTTGAATTGCATGGCTGTTGCCTTTTTTATCAACAAAGTGCGCTTGGTCTTGATTGGAAGCTGTTAAGATCTGATGGATTTGATTGGCTGTGTTTGCTGCCATACCTTGTCGGTATTCTTCTGCCGCAGCAAGTTCTGGTTCATCTTGATTAAGAAACCAAAAACCCATCGCTGGCTGCGCTTCACCATTCATTTCCCAATACATGTTTTCTGCATTTGGGCTCGCTTGAACAGGTTCGAAAGGAATATCTTTATCGTACAAAAACGGGCTGCTATCAAACTCAAATAAACCATTAACACCATCAATCACGGCTTTACTGGAACGCCAGTTGGTTCCTAAGGTGTAATGGTCGGTCACTTGGTTGCGGGCGGCAATGTAAGTGAAAATATCTGCGCCACGGAAAGCATAGATCGCCTGTTTAGGGTCCCCGATCATAAACAAACCGTTATCAGGTTGGCCGACATAAATCTGGCTGAAAATATGGTATTGCTGCGGATCGGTATCTTGGAACTCGTCGATCATCGCCACAGGATACAAGGTGCGAATACGTTCAGCCAATAAGCCGTCTGCATCGTTAGAAATGGCTTTATCAAGTTGGCTCAGCAAATCATCAAAACCTAGCTGAGCTTGACGCTGCTTGGCTTTGGCAAACAATTGGCGACATTCTTTTATCGCTTGATACATCATCAAGACTTTGAAATCTGGCTGATTCTCGATCAAGTTTTCAATCGCTTTAAAGACTTCATGCTCAGCTACAGAACCTTTGTCTGTATTGGTTTGATTTTCTAGTTCCGCTTGTGAAAAACGATACAAATTATCGCAGAGTTTGCCGTCTCTTGTTGAATCCGCAGCCCAAGCGTTGACTTGTCCTAACCAACCTTTTGGATCTTCAGACAAACGATTCTTGTTATAAACTCGTTTGTTAATCGCTGATTTAGAAATCAAATCGAAGAAATCACCACAATGCTGATTCCATAATTTCTTCACCTGATCAACGCGATCTAAATGATCGTGGTAAGCCTTCACAATATCCGACTTAGGATCATTTGCTATACGGATTTCAATTTCTGCGCCAGATAAATAATTCCCAATATTCGACAACAAACTTTCTGGCGAGCCCCAATATTGCTTAATTAAACCAACCACTTCAATTGGCATTGGGTAAAACGCTTTGCGCCAGTAATCGCACACCACTTGGCGTTTAAGTTGGCTTTCATCGACGATAAATTCATTTTGGAAACGGCTGCCCGATTCAAAGGCATTTTGAGTCAGCATGCGTTGGCAAAAACCATGAATGGTATAAATGGCCGCTTCATCCATTTGTCTTTCAGCTTGCAACAAGATTTCAATTGCATGGTTGCGATTTTGGCAATCTTCAAGCAAAGGTTTAAGAACGGGATCGCTTGTTTCATTACGAGCAAAGGCAATTCGTGCCTCGTGAATTCGCTGACGAATACGGCCTCTTAATTCTGCGGTAGCGGCTTCAGTAAAGGTTACCACTAAAATTTCTTCTACTTTAAGCACACGTTTTGGTGCTGAGCCATCCGCTCCATGACCAAGTAATAAACGCAAATATAAAGCAGCAATGGTGAAGGTTTTCCCTGTACCAGCTGAGGCTTCAATCAGCCTTGCGCCGTGGAGCGGAAAGGTCATGCTGTTTAATAATTGTGCCATTATTTTGATTTCCTTAATTTAAAGCGGGTGACGAGCCTAGAATGAAATGGGATCTTCATCTCATTTTGCGTACTGAACATACATTGATTTCATCCGCACCCTGCAATGTGAGAATTTACTCACATTATTTTCTGATTTATGCAATTAGTATCCGAGCCGAAGAAACATATCTGATAACGATCTACGCGGCTTTTTTCTTCTTTATTTTTCTATTCCTCCTAAGTTGGAGAAATAAAGAAAGCGTAAGCGCAAAAGTAGGCTAAAAAATTAGAATATTTACCTCACTCTCCAACCGCACTGCAAGCACCCTACATTCTCTCGCTTGCGTGCGGTTTTTTATTTTCCCTTCGTAATTGAATCTGCAGCTTTGTTGCCTGCATTCATTCGCCCCAATCATGTAGGCAAGCTACACTCATGGGGCCTCATTCATTTGTCGCCTCACTGCAAATCCAATTACTTTGGGAACTTATTCTTTTTATTGAATTGTGATTTCAGATTTGTAGTCGTAAATCGGTTTTAGCCATTTTTCTGCTACTGCAAGCAACTGGTTTAAAAGCTCATCATCAAGCTGTTTCCAAACACGCTGCACATACGGATCATCGCCATCTCCAGACATGCCGGTAAAGCTATTACCATCAAAAGCTTCTTGCATTTTTTTGAAAGATTTTTCTTTTCTCTCTTTCTGTAGAGAATTAGAGACATCAGAAAAACCAATCCAGCTACCGGATTTATCGTACCCTTCGTCTAATCCCTTAAACGCTGTTTTCGGAATAAACCACAATGGCGCATTCATGCCTTTAAAGTAATAAGTGACGAATTCGATTAAATATTCCCTCGCAGCAGATACTTCCATTTTAGAAAGTACAAAATGCTCTACTTGGCCTTTTTTAATTCCAAACAAATGGGTTTCGGCAAAATGACCACTGGCATTTAAGCATAAATGTTCCAACCAATAGCCAAGCAAGTTAGAGGAATGAATACCGCCATTTCGGTATCGCACCATAACCTGCTTATCCTCGTATTTGCAGATACCTTTTAACCAACCGTTCAAACGGATATTTTCGCTAAATGCGCCGTCTACGGAATCTAATAAAATTGGCACTTCTAACTCGACTTCAATATCAGCCAGTGACTTAGATAAAAACGGCAGTAATTCTTGAGCGAGTGGCTCGGTGCTCATCAACAAAGTTTGCGCTGCGATTTCACCAAAGTTTGCCATAGGTAAATTGCCTTGCGCTTGGTGGCGTTGCAAGAATGTCTTAATACTATGAGAGAAAGAACCTAGTGATAAATCCTCGCCTGATTGCAATGCTTGCTGCTGCCAAAAACTCAATACACTTTCGCCAAACATATAAGAATCCAAACCATTAAGGGCAAACGGTTCTTCATCAATTTGCTGTACGCTTGAAAGCGAAATATCCAAATAGGTTTTTAAACGCTGATTAAAGAAATATTTCACCGGCAATCGCCAAAAGCGCAGCAAGTCTTGCACTTCTAATTCATATTGCCCGTTTACGCCTTTTTCTAATTGCAGAAAATAAGGTTCTAGCGGTTGAATGAAATCGTCTTGCTCTTCAGTTACTGCCGCATTATTCATCTTGGCTGCAGGCAACCATTCTTTGGCGTAGCTGGTGAGTGCGGGATCTTGGCCGTTAAAGGCTTCTTGGCTAAATGGCACTAATGGATGCACATGAGTTAACTCGTTCACCAAGGCTTTGCCAGATTCATCACTTGGCTGATCTTGATAACCATCAAGCGCATAGTTTTGTTGGCAATATTCCATTAACTCTGCCACCAGCACCGAGGGTTCTTTTTCGCTGTTATCTTGGATCGAACGGCCAACGTAGCTGATGTACAAATAATCTTGTGCAGAAAGTAGAGCTTCAAGGAATAAATAACGGTCATCATCTCGACGCGAACGGTCGCCTTGTCGAGTTCGAGTCTGAATTAAATCGAACCCATCTGCCGGCACGGTTCTTGGGTATAAACCATCATTCATACCAAGCAAACAAACCGCTTTAAATGGAATCGAACGCATTGGCATTAGAGTACAGAAGTTCACTTGCCCTGCTAGGAATCGCTGGCTCACTCGAGCACCCGACAAATGGTTTTGCAGATATTGCTCCAACACTTGTGGCGACATCACTTCATCTTTACCAATCGCGGCATCGGTTAGCTGTTCACCCAGTTGATCGACACTATGACGAATCGAATTCAGCACCACTTCCCCTTCAAGTTCTACTAAGAAGAAATCGTCCAACATGCTCAATAAATAGTGATGCCAATTGGTGTAAGTTTGCGCATTGGATAAACGGTCACGGTAGAGTTGTAATTGACGCACAAACTTCGCCACTTTGCCTGCCAGCTCTGCTTCCATGCCTTGCACTTCTTCAAAACTCGCCATTTGTTCGTTAGTTAACGATTGATACAAACCTGCCGCTTCTGGCATCGCATAGCCAAGTAACATGCGCTCGATACCGAACAACCATGTATTTTGCTTACTGCTTTCGTGCTGCGGTAAATCAAATTGCGAACCGGTTTTTTCATCCAACCCCCAACGAATTCCGACTTCTTGTACCCACATGGACACACGTTCAAATTCATCTTCGCTGATTTCAAACTTATCCATCACCGCTGGCACTTCAAGCAATTCCAACAACTCTGACGCATGACAACGTTTCGACGGCAATGCCATTAAACGCATAAAAGCTTGGATGATTGGGTTTTCTTGATCGACGCTGCGGTCAGAAATGGAATATGGAATAAAACGCTCATTCGGCGCATTACCAAACACGGCTTGAATGGCATGACTGTAGGCGTTGATGTCCGCCACCATCACAATAATATCTCGTGGTTTTAGACTTGGATCGGCATCGAACATCGCCAATAAACGGTCGTGCAAAACTTCCACTTCTCGCATTGGACTATGGCAAACATGCACTTGCAGCGAGGTATCTTCTGGAGAAATAACAGGCTTGTAATCACTGGTGTGAGCCGATTTATTGTCGTCTTGGTGCTCTTGCAGCTCGTAAATATCTTGTTGAATTGAATGCAGTAAGTTGTTGTTATTGATATCGACAAAGGCATCAATATCATTAGCTTCTTGTTGAGAGAGCAAATACAAATTATCTCGACCAAGTTTGCCCATCGATGCCAATAAGCTATTGCCTACCGCATCTTTAGTGTGCAAGGTCGCAACTTCGCTAAGTTCGTTATCTTCTATCGAGCCTTTTAGCCACAGCGTTGTTTCATCAGAACCATTACACTGGCGAGTTTGTGCAGCCAATTTAGCAAGATATGTTCTGTCTTTAAGATCGCCCCAATAATAACGACATGGGTTGGTAAACATCAGATGAACATCAATATGCTCACCTAAAGCACGCAATGCATCGATATATCTCGGCGGCAGCGCTGTAATACCAAACACAAATAATCGCTTCGGCAATTTGTGTTGTAAATGAACATCACCATTTTGATAAGCCGCTAATATTTCGATAAAGCGGTCGTACATATTGGCACGATGATAATGAGACTGTTTGAGCCCTAAGGTTTTATCGTAAAGTGCTTTCCATAAAATCGGCTGCCAAGGGTGCTCACCGTTTAATTCCTCAACCACTTCTTCCCTTTCCCAAGCCGCAATCCATTCAGGGCGATACACTAAATAGCCATCAAAGATATCGGCAATTTTCTCAGCCAATTGATAGCGTTTGGATTGGTCGTCATCATCGGTTAAATAACGTTTGAGTGGTGCGAACTCTGGTTCAGCTAATTTTTCTGGAAGCAGCTTCATCAACTTCCAAGTCATGGCTTCTTTATTGAATGCGCTACGCTTTGGCACTTCTGGCAAAACTTGAGTAAACAACTGCCAGATAAAGGTCGCAGGTAAAGGGAAATTCAGGTTTGCTGCCACGCCAAATTCTTTAGCCAGTTCCATTTTCAGCCATTGAGACATACCGGGGCTTTGCACCAGAATTTGTTCAGCTTCGAATGGATTATCTAATGGTTCACGCTGGATCAATTGAACCAAAAGGGATTTTAAAACGTCGACTTGATTGGAATGATAGACAGTAAACACAAAAGCACTCATGCATTGGGATTCGAATTTTCCCAGAGTAGCATAAGTGCTTTGTTTCTTTTAGAAGTGATTATGAATTCAATTGTGGTTCTGGAGCATGACTCAACAAAATTTGTTCAGGGCGGTAAAACATCCAGTAACGTAACGCTACATAACCCACTACAATCGTCGCTACACCTAACTCAATTAACGCTAATTGGTGAATACCTTGCGCATATTGTGCGAACACATCAATGTTTGCCATCCATTTTGCGGTTTTGAATAAAGCCGTTGCGCCAATCACCATTGGGAAGGTAAAAGCTGCATAGCCTGGGCTAAATGGAAGCTGTAGTAATTTATAGAATGCGATGTAGATTAACGCAGTCATTAACATTGCAATTGGAAGCAAGATCATCACCACCATTACTGAAGGTGCTTGCGCTGTCATTTGCATAAAGGTTAAGTAACCCGCCAAAGAGAGACTCGCTGGAGCCGCCATGATTGCTAATGTTGGTTTCGCTGCATCTGGCACTTCTTGGCAGAAGATAAAGCGGTAAATCATCATTGGAAGCATGATGGCATAAGCCGCAATACCGAAAATCAAGACTGCATAAGCGATAGGTGCAAGCGCAGGATTACCAGAGAAAGAAACGTCTGCCACAATGATACCAATTGGTGGTACAAACCAGCTTGGCACCATGTGGTGAACTTCAAATGCTTTAGCACGGTGATAGATAAAAACCGCAAGGAAGATAGCGTGAATCGCCACCGCAAATAACCAAAGTGCGTCACCAGCTTGTGGGAAGAAATGACCCACTGATGCCGAAACAACCATAGTACCCATTGCAAATGTTGGAGCCACGCTGCCCACAACTGGATGCGCTAAATCGTCACGCAATAAGTGGCCGTGTAAAACAAATTTAACCGCTAACACGACCAGCATAACCGCTGCAATCGCTGCACTCGTCCACTGAGCATAACCATTTAAAGGGGCTGCATTTTCCCAGCACCAACCTAGACTCGCAATCGCAAGCGCCAAACCCGCCATTGGTGTTGGTGCGCCTGAGAATAAACCGTTTGATGATTTTTTCATTTTTGCCTCACTCAAAATGATGTCAACGATGTAATCTTAATCACACTTATCGTTTAAATATATTTAAATAAATAAAACAGGCGTTAATATAAATAAAACGACATTCCGTATCATTCTGCGAAAAGGCTTAAAAATGAGCAACATAACCCTTAAACAATTAAAGGTGTTTACCGCCATTACTCAGCACAAAACATTAACTGCATCTTCTGAAAAACTGTTCCTATCAAAAGCGGCGGTGAGTTTATCGTTGAGTGAGCTAGAAAAGCAAATTGGTCACGCTTTGTTTGATCGAGTAAATAATCGTTTGATACTAAATGAAGAAGGGAAACGCTTATTACCGCTTGCCGATGAACTTTTGCACCGCAGCCAAGACATCAGCAATATGTTTCAAGATGAACAAGCCTTAAACGGACAACTGAAAATCGGTGCCAGTGATACCATTGGCAACCAAGTTGTGCCTTTCTTGCTGCGTGATTTCCGAGAAAAAACGCATCACGAACAACAAAGCTTGTTTATTTCTAACTCCAGTTTGATTTGTGAAAAACTGTACGACTACGAGCTAGACATAGGTTTGATTGAAGGGAAAACCCAATCTAACCAACTTTTGATGCAACCTTGGAACCAAGATGAAATGTGCATCATTTGTTCGCCTGAGCACCCTTTAGCTAAAAGCGCCACCAAAGGTAAAGCCATTCGAATTATGGAACTGGAAAATAGCCAATGGTTGTTGCGTGAAGCGGGGTCTGGTTCACGTGAATTCTTCCTGCGCACTATCGCACCAAGAATTGAAATTTGGGAAGAAGCGTTTCAACTTAACACCACCGAAGCCATCATTAATGCCACCGCAGCCAATTTAGGTTTGGCGTGTTTATCACGTTTGGCCGCTGAGTCTGCTTTATATGATGGACGTGTTGTGACCATTGATGTGCCGTTAGATATGAAACGTCGCTTTTGGCTTTTGGTACACAAAGAAAAATACCAAAGCCCATTATTAAAAACCTTTATGCAGTTTTGCAGTGATTGGAAAATGCTCGACTCGTTGCAATCACGACGCTAAAAGCTGGACAATTGCCAGATTGAACTGTATAAAAATCCAGTTAATTTTTTAGAATTTTGTAGAGGATAACCATGGCTGTAATCGTCAAGTACGTGGTGGAACGCAACGGAGAAGAAAAGATGACTTTTACTTCCAAGGCTGAAGCTGACGCTTATGACAAAATGTTGGATATGGCGGACGAGCTATTCACTTTGTTAGAAACAAGCAAGTTAATTGAAAATGATGAGCAAAAAGAAGAACTTTCTATGTTCCTTGCTCAAAACAAAGATGAAGTGCTTTACGCATTAGGTGCAAAACGTCGCCCTGCTGAAAAGCCAACAGAGAAAAAAGCGAAGAAAGCTAAAGTTGAAGATGTTGCAGAAGAAGCGACTGACGAGCAAGACGCTGCGTAATTTTTTCATCTAGAGCTAGAGCGTTTTATTTAAAGCTTTTTACTCACAAAAGTGAATAGAATTGCAAAATAGCAACCGTAACTTCCATTAAGTCACGGTTGCTTTTTTATATCCTCAAAACCGCCTAGCACATGGGCATACCGCTTTTCTTATGTTATAACTCTTGTTCATCGCCCTTTCGTTGCGCCCTTTTCGTAACGACATTAGATATTCAAATATTAAATGGAGATTATTCAGTAATGGCACATTTCGCTCTTGCCTTTGGTACAGCAACTAAAAACCGTGATGGCAAAATCATCGAAGCATTTTTCCCAAGCCCAGTTATCAACCCATCTGAAGCGCTAGTGAACGCTGTCGCTCAAGTTTCTGGTTATAAAGAAGGCAACCAAGCGATTGAAATCAGCAAAGAAGTTGCAGCAGAATTAGCAACTGCATTTGCCGCTCAAGCTGACGTAGCAAACGCAAGCTTTGCAGAAAAAGCAGCGCAATCAGCACAACCTTTAGTGCTTGTGGTTCTTGCTGAAGACGTTCAACCAACATCTGTTGCTGAAGGTTTCCTAAAACTGCAATTAATCTCTCATCGTTTAGCTAAGCCACACGGCATCGTACTTGATGGCATCTTTGGTTTATTACACAACATTGCATGGACAAACCAAGGTCCAATCGATCTACCTGAATTAGCCGATCGCCAAATCGAAGCGCGTCTAAATGGCGAAACACTAACTGTCGATTGTGTTGATAAATTCCCTAAAATGGTGGATTACATCGTTCCAACTGGCGTACGTATTGCGGATACATCTCGTGTTCGTCTTGGCGCACACGTTGGCGAAGGCACAACAGTTATGCACGAAGGTTTCATCAACTTTAACGCAGGTACAACTGGCGTGAGCATGGTTGAAGGCCGTATTTCTGCGGGCGTTATGGTTGGTGAAGGTTCTGATATCGGCGGTGGTGCTTCTATCATGGGTACACTTTCTGGCGGCGGTAAAGTAGTTATCTCTATCGGTGAGAACAGCTTACTTGGTGCAAACGCAGGTCTTGGCTTCCCAATGGGTGACCGTTGTACAATTGAATCTGGCCTATACATCACAGCGGGTACGAAAGTAACTATGCTTGATTCTGATGGTAAAGAAGTTGAAGTTGCGAAAGCTCGTGACCTTGCTGGCAAACCAGATCTTCTATTCCGTCGTAACTCAGTAACAGGCAAAATTGAATGTTTGACTAACAAATCCGCAGTCGAATTGAACAGCGAGTTGCATTCAAACAACTAATTATTTAACGAGTTCAAAAAGCTTTAGGGTTACGATAGGCGTAATACTCTCTTATCTAAACTCCAAAATAATCTGAGCAAGTTAACTTATTGAAATCCCGTATTTAATGCGGGATTTTTTTGGTTTCAATTAAGGAAGGGTTGCCATGATCCAAATACTCTTAACGGGTAAAGGTATTATACCAATCACACTAATTAGATGGTCAAAAATTGCGTAGGAAAAAGACTTGAGAACAAGGCAAAAAATTTCGATAAGTAGTTATTCTACAATCAAATTTTTTAACGCAGTTATCGAGGCTTTTAACAAGCAAGGATGAACAGATAATTAGTACGATTGGTATTATACCCAAAGTAATTGGTGTTGCAGTGAGGCGACAAGTGAGTGAGTCCCCATGAGTGTAGCTTGCCTACTCGATTGGGGCGAGTGAGCGTAGTCAACAAAGCTGCGGCGCCAAGTACGAAGGGTATAAGAATATCAATTTTGGGAAATTAAATGTACACTACGCGGATTGCTTACTTGCCAACAAAATATATGACAACGCTTCAAACTCAATCGAACACCATCGAAAACACGCCAATCATCCGTTCTTTAATGGATACTGACGCCTATAAATTCCACATGCAGCAAGCGATTTTCCATCAATATGCTGACGTTGATGTGGTAGCGGAATTCCATTGCCGTAGCGATGAAGATTTGCGTCCTTACCTTGCTCAAATTCAGCAGCAAGTCGATGCTCTATGCCAATTACGCTTCCAACCAGCTGAATTGGATTACCTTGCATCTCTGCCGTTTTTCAAAGCTGATTACATTGAGTATTTAAAGACGTTTCAATTTAAAGCGGCGAATGTCGTTGTCGCTGAAAAAAATGAACAGCTAGCGATCACCATTACAGGCAAATGGCTAGATGTCATTTTGTGGGAAGTGCCACTTCTGGCGATTGTGAGTGAAATTCGTTGCCGTACTCGTTTCCCTGAAGCCACTCCAGAGCAAGCACTACAACAACTGCGTTCAAAATTAGCGGCAATGAAAAACCAATACCAAGGGTTAGATTTATCGCAATTTTCACTGATTGATTTCGGTACTCGTCGTCGTTTTTCTAAAGCAGTGCAACGTGCGATTGTAGAAGAATTGGTTGAAACTTTGCCGCAATTTGGTGGCACGTCAAACTACTATTTAGCATTCGAGAAAGGCTTAAACCCAGTGGGAACTCAAGCCCACGAATGGTTCCAAGCGCACCAACAATTAACGGGTGAACTGGCGGATTCTCAACAACTAGCCTTACGCTCATGGTTGAAAGAATACCCAGACTCGCTAGGCATTGCGCTTACCGATTGCATTAATATGGATGCTTTCTTGCGCGACTTCTCACCTGAATTCACTCAAGCTTTTGTTGGTTTACGCCATGACAGTGGTGATCCGATTGCTTGGGGCGAAAAAGCAATTGCACATTACCAAGCAAACGGCATCGACCCGAAAACTAAGCTGTTAGTCTTTTCTGATGGTTTATCACTAACCAAAGCGATTGATATTTACCAACACTTCAACGGTAGAATCCAAACTAGCTTTGGTATTGGCACGCAATTAACCTGCGATATTCCAAACACCACCAGCCTAAACATTGTATTGAAATTAACGCAATGCCAAGGCAAACCAGTGGCGAAAATTTCCGATGAACCGGGCAAAAGCATGTGCCGTGATGAAGGTTATTTGGAAAGACTAAGACAGGCGTTTAACCTAGCCTCGTAAGAGATTGCTTCTTAAAATAGCATCTTAATAGGTAATTAGAACTTTAAAAATATCCCCTCAAATCAATCCGATCTGAGGGGATATTTGTATCTAAACTAAAGCCTTAACTTTCCATCACATTTCTATTCGCACAATTATTTGAGTAATCACCATTAAGAGCGGCTGCAACATTGTCTATTGCACATATCAACATGGCATGGCGAGTTTCTTCTGTTGCGGAACCAATATGAGGAAATAGCGTGGCATTAGGCAGAGTCATGAGTTCCGAATTTTTATCTAACGGTTCTTTACGGTAAACATCCAATCCTGCAGCACGAATTTGTTTGTTTTTGAGCGCCCAAGTCAAATCGTCTTCATCGACTACATCACCTCGCCCTCCATTGATAAAAATGGCCGAAGGTTTCATCAGTTGAAATTGAGGCTTGGTAAATAAGTTTTGGGTTTGAGCGGTCGATGGAAGAATGGAAACCACAAAATCTGACTGTTGTAACAAATCATCCAACTCTAGCTTTTGTGCCGAAAATTCTTGCTCTGCTCTCTGGTTTTGGCTGCGATTGTAATATTTAATATTCATCCCAAAACCAAAATGAGCCCGTTTAGCGATCGCTAAACCAATTCGCCCCATACCTAAAATACCTAAAGTTTTACCATGTACATCACAACCATAATGCTCGCTTTCAATTCCGCTATTCCAATTACCAGAAGTAACCAGGTTATTTAATTCTGTTGTTCTGCGTGCACTACACATCAATGAAGCAAAGATGCCATCAGCCGTGGTTTCCGTTAAAACATCAGGCGTGTGCATTAAAGCAATACGACGTTCATTAAGATAATCAAGGTCAAAGCAATCAATCCCAGTGGAAACGGTTGAAATGACTTTAAGATTTGGCGCATTTTCTAAAACATCTCGCCCTAATTTAACACTTGCCCCTAAGGTCACATTCGCACTTTGGACTGCTTTAATAAATTCGTCTTGGTTGTCTTCATTCACGCTCTCAAAATAAATCACTTCATATTGAGATTGCAGCTTTTCAAGTAACTCAGAAGAAACAGTTTTATACAGAACAAGTGTCGGTTTCATATTTTACTCCTTTAAAATTTTTAAAATATTCTACTTACCTTATTACGAAGATCTCAAACGCCCCTCACACAACAGTCCAGTTTATGACTCGCGTCACCATTCACTGTTTCATTGCACAAAAAACAAAATATATAACCATCAATATCTGTACGGTCGAATAATGCTATTTAACTTTGTGAGTGCTTAAATGTGCCTATTGACAATACCTTAAGGATTCCACATGGCCAATTTAGTTCCAAATAAGGCGAGACAACAATTAATAAACCGAGAAAAAATGATCGGTTGCTGGGCGGGTTTTACTAATCCTCTTTCAACTGAAATTCTTGGTCAAATCGGTTTTGACTGGCTATTGATCGACTGTGAACACGCTCCCAACGAAACTCACACATTAATCCCTCAATTAATGGCTCTTAAAGATAGCCAGTCAGCTCCTTTTGTGCGCCCGACACATAATGACAAAACAGAAATCAAACGCTTATTAGACATTGGTTTCTACAACTTTTTAGTTCCATTTGTCAGCACAGCAGAAGAAGCAAAACAGGCGGTTTCTTATACTCGTTATCCACCAGCGGGTGTACGTGGTGTAAGCGTTGCACACCGTAGCAATAACTGGGGATTCATCACGGATTACCAGAAAGAAATTAATAACAACATCAGCATCGTCGTACAAATTGAAGATCAAAAAGGCGTAGATAACGTAAACGCTATTTTAGATGTTGATGGTATTGATGGCGTATTCGTTGGCCCTTCGGATCTTGCAGCCTCTTTAGGGCACCTCGGTAATTCAGCGCACCCAGACGTATATGCAGCGATTAAAAAAGTCATTGATGCAGCAAAAGCAGCGAATAAGACCTGCGGCATTCTTGCTCCAAACCCAGATGATGCGAATCATTACATGGAATTAGGCGCAAACTTCGTGGCAGTAGGCAGTGATATTGGCATCTTTAAATCAGGTGCAATCCAACTTAAAGAAAAATTCTTATAATCAAGGAGATACTATGAAAATCGGTTTTATCGGTCTTGGCATCATGGGTAAACCTATGGCCATCAACTTAATCAAAGCTGGCCATGAGTTAACTGTTTGCGACAGAAACCCTGAAATTGTTGAAGCCTTGATTGCTGCAGGTGCTAAAAAAGGCGTAGATACACCAAAAGAAGCTGCGCAAGGTAATGAAGTTATCTTCACTATGCTACCGAACTCACCGCAAGTAAAAGAAGTAGCTTTAGGTCAAAACGGTATTATTGACGGTGCAGACAAAGGCGCAACTGTGATTGATATGAGCTCAATTGCTCCTCTTGCCGCTCGTGAAGTAAGCGAAGGTTTAGCAAAAGGTGGAATCAATTACCTTGATGCTCCGGTCTCTGGTGGTGAACCAAAAGCAATTGATGGTTCTCTTGCTGTCATGGTTGGCGGTGATGAAACGATTTTCGATAAATACAAATCTGTCATTGAACCAATGGCAAGCAGCGTAACTTACATTGGTGAAGTAGGTGCTGGTAACGTAACTAAGTTAGCTAACCAAGTGATTGTGGCACTTAATATTGCCGCAATGAGTGAAGCGTTTGTATTAGCGAAAAAAGCTGGCGTAAACCCTGAAAACGTATATAAAGCGATTCGCGGCGGCCTTGCTGGTTCAACCGTGCTTGATGCAAAAGCGCCAATGGTTTTAGAGCGTAACTTCAACCCAGGCTTCCGTATCGATCTTCACATTAAAGATCTGATGAATGCATTAGATACATCACACGGTGTTGGTTCTCAACTACCATTAACAAGTCAAGTATTAGAAATGATGTATTGCTTGCGTGAAGATGGTCATGGCGGTTGTGACCACAATGCTCTAGCGCTTTACTATGAAAAGCTAACCAATACTAAAATTGCTTAATAAGTCACTAATTACTTAGCCCCACTCTATTGGGGCTAATTGAGGAAAAAAATGAAAATAGTGATATCACCGGATTCATACAAAGAAAGTTTGTCTGCCATTCAAGTCGCAAATTGTATTGAAGAAGGTTTTAAATATATTTATCCAGACAGTGAATATGTAAAGCTACCCATTGCTGATGGTGGCGAAGGTTCACTCGAAGCAATAAAAGAATCAACTGTTGGCGAGTTTATTTCTGTAAAAGTTGCTGATGCTTACCTACAAGAGATCGACAGCTACTTTTACTACAGCCAAGCATCGCAAACTGCATTCATCGAAATAGCCAAAATTTGTGGATTAGAACAAACCAAAGAAGAACATCGCAATCCAGCTATTGCTTCGACTTTTGGTGTTGGACAAACCATTTTAAAAGCCATTGAACATGGTGCTCAAAAAATAGAAATTTTCATCGGTGGCAGTGCAACCAATGACGCTGGCACTGGTATGGCAAAAGCTCTAGGCGTACAGTTTTTAGATCAGGATAACCAAGAGATCCCTGTTGGCTGTTTAGCTCTTGAAAAATTAGCCAAAATTGATGTTTCAAATCTGAATCCAAAACTAAAAGATATTTCGATTGAAGTCGCTTGTGATGTTGAAAATAAACTTCTCGGCAATAATGGGGCTACCTATATTTTTGGCCCACAGAAAGGTGTTAAATCCGATCAACGTGAACAGTTTGAACATTGCTTAAATCATTTAAATAACGTGGTTAAAGAGCAACTCGATCGAGACATGAACAATGTCGTTGGTGGCGGTGCTGCCGGTGGTCTTGGTGCGGGTTTAGCAACTTTTTGCCATGCAACACTGCGTAATGGTTTCGAACTCATTAGCGATGCTGTTGAGCTAGAAAAACACATCCAAGATGCCGATCTCGTGATCAGTGGCGAAGGTCGAATTGATAGCCAAAGTGTTAACGGAAAAGTGGTACACGGTATTGCGCAAATTGCTAAAAAATACCATAAACCAGTGATCGCTATTGGTGGATGTTTATCTGATGATGTCGAAGTGATTTACGACTCTGGTGTTAACGCTGTATTTTCTATTTTGAATAAGATTTCAACCTTAGAAGAAGCATTTGCTCAAACAGAAAAGAACTTAATTTTAGAATCGAGAAATATCGCTGCAACACTGGATATATTCAAGCTTAATGATTCGCCAAAACAACTTTATCTCGATTAATATCGTCAACCTATCGTTATCATACAGAACTGATTGACAAGCCTTTAGCAATCAATTACTTCTTTGAAACAACAAATTGCTTTAATTTGATTCATGCACAAGGTCGAGTAGTAATAGGCACTCTTTATCATGGAAATCGATACCAATCTTGCAAAACAAATAGTTTCTCGAACAAAAAAGATCATTCACTACCCTATTAACGTAATGGATACCAGTGGCATGATCCTGGCTTCAACCAATGAAAGCCGCTTATATCAAATGCACAGTGGCGCAATTTTAGCCATCAATCAAAAAAGCTTACTCGAAATTAACGAGGATATTGCGGGGAATATGCCGGGAACTAAGCCTGGCGTTAACCTGCCAATTCTCTTTCAAGATAAAGTTATTGGTGCTATCGGTATTTCAGGGCCACCAGCTGAGATCCGCTATTTAGCTGAGTTAGTTCGCATGGCGGCAGAAATGACCGTTGAACATGCATATATGATCGAACGAACCCACTGGGCAGAACAAAACCGAGAAGACTTTTTGCTGCAATGGGTCGATCAAACCAGTAGCTTTGAGTTTATTCAAAACCAAGCCGACTTCTTACGATTTAATATTTATCAACCACACACTGTTATTATTATTGAATTAAATAACAGCGTAGATCCGATTGTATTCAAAAACAGCTTACAACGCCGTTTCCCTGATAATTTAATAGCTCAACCTTCAAGTAATAATATTTTGTTTTTATGTGAGAAAGATAATCTTGATAAAAATGTAAAAACGATTTTAGGGATTAATGACAAGGATATTGTTGTCAGTGTTGGAAAACATTACAACGATCCACGAGAGCTTTATAAGTCCTATGCAAGTGCACTAACTATTCTGAACCACTCGCATCACTTTAACCAACACGACACTGTGCTGACTTATAATAAATACAAACTTGCAGTCGTGCTTGAAGGTAAACGAGGTGATTGGCAAGAAGAGATATTTTCTGATGTGGTCAACACTCTCAATCAGAATGACCCTAACTTAAAGAAAACGCTAAGCACTTGGTTTGCCTGCAATTTAGATATTTCTATTACTGCAGAAAAACTCTTTATTCACCGTAATTCTGTGCGTTACCGACTCAACAAAGTATGTAAGTTATTCGACATTGATTTAGACAACATTAACGATAGATTCTTTATCTACTCTTGTTTATTAATGTCATAGTTCCACTCTGAAACTCCATCAAACGACCTTTGAAGCCAATGAAAATTCTCGTTGGCTTTTCTACTTTCTAACATCCAATCAACCTGTTTTTCACCAAAAAAACTCATCTTATTCATGAATGGAAACCTTATTTATTAAGCAGAATTTGGCATAAGTACAAGCATAAGAGCTCAAAACAGAATTTTTGTGATCTATAAATATTCCTTTGTTCACGAGTACAAAAAAATCTCTTGTTTTAGCTAATTAATTTGTTCCCACAGATATAACCTCTATTAATTAATTTTGATACATTGTTTTGCATAAATTGAATTATCTAACTGAAAATGTATTCACAACAAAATTACGAGGTTCTCTATGTTTCGCTACAACTTCGATGAAAAACTAAGTTTCAGCAAAGCCATTTACTATGAATTTGATCCAATTACCCTACCTCGTGTATTCCAAGATGGAACCGGTGGTCTTGGTAAGTTTGCACCAGAACGTGGCTGCATTGAGCTTTACGACACAGAAGGCTTCGTTGCTCACTACTTAGCGATAGATAAAACATTCATCAATACCATTCTTCCTCTTATTTTGACTGGCGAAACTCGAACATTTAATGAATGGCGCGAATTCCTATATTGGAAAGTAAGAAACAGCGGCTGCCAAAGTGAAAAAGCCGTATGCCTTGGCAAAATGGACACCATGATGCTGGACTTACTGGCTCAACGTAAAAACATGCCTCTACACCGTTTCTTAGGCGCAACTAAAGATTGGGCAACTGCATATAAAGGTGGCGGCTCAATTCTATTAGAAGACGATGAACTGGTTGACGACATGCAACGCTACGTGAGCGAAGGCTACAAAACCGTTAAGTTCAAAGTGGGCAGCTCAGATATGGATCGTGATTTACGCCGTATCGACAAAGTTCGCACTGCTGTTGGCCCTGATATCGAAATCGCTGTGGATGCAAACCAAAAATGGGATGTAGCTACTGCCGCTAAATTTGCGGAATTAACAGAATCTTTCAACCTAGCTTGGTTTGAAGAACCTATCCATGCAAATGACATGAATGGTATTCGTGAGCTAAAAGAAAAAGGCTTTAAAGTGCCTCTAGCATTTGGAGAATCCATGCGCATTAGTTACGAATTTGAAATCTATGCAGAAAAAGGTGTTGATGTTCTTCAACCTTCTGTTGGCCGCATGACTCGTATTGACGACTTAATTGCTATTCGTGATTTAGCTCGTGAAAAAGGCATTCGATTCATGTCTGGCGGTCGTGTTTATCTATGTGCCCTATTCGGTACGCTTTTCAATGAAGACGAATTAGTGGAATTCCACGAGCCTATCAGTGGACCTGTTAGTGAATACGCACTTCATATTCCAGAAGAACGTAACGGACGTTTCTATCTACCAACTGATGTTGCTGGTAATCCTCAACGCTTAAATCTCGAAAAACTAGAACGCGAAGGGTTATTAAAATCAAAAAACTATTTTTATACCAATAAATAAAAATTTTAAAAATTCCAATAAAGGACTCTAATGATGAAACCTATTAAAACAACTGTCGCTGTAGCCCTATCCATTGCCCTACTTGGTACAACTGGCTGCTTTGATAAAAGCTCTGATAAAACAACTGAAGCACCTAAAGCAGAAGCAGCAGCATCAACAGTTCAACAAGATACTTCTTTAGCTTGGACTGACGACGCTGTAACTCTATACATTCCTGGCAAACCTGGCGGTGGTTCTGACTTAACCACTCGTTTCCTTTCAAACGGTTGGACAGCGCTAACTGGTGTCACTTTCAGTGCGAAAAACTTTGATAGTACGGTTGCAAGCTTTACTCAACTTTCAAACCGCAAACCAAATGGTACAGAATTAAGTGAAACTCACTCAGCTATTTTCACTCAATATGTAACCGGCGCATCAGATGTAGATCCTCTTAATGATGTGACTTTGATTGCCAATATGGGTAACAACGGTTTACGTGCAATTGCAGCTCGTAAGGATGCACCATACAACACTTTCGAAGAATTGGTTGCTTACATGAAAGAGCATCCAGGTGAAGTTAAAGCAGGTATTTCTCCTAACGGCACCACTCAATTCACATTAGGTAAACTTGAGCACAGCTTAGACATTAAATTCAAATATGTTGAAGCATCACAAGAAACTGACCGCTTAACTAACCTTGCAGGTGGCTTCATTGACATCGGTACGGTTTCACTTTCTAACGGTGAAGAATACGAAAAAGCCGGCAAACTTAAAGTGCTAGGTACGGTTGGTGCTAACGGTGCGAAAATTGCTGACTTTATGGCAAGTGCTCCAGACAACTACAAAACGCTACAACAAATGGGCTACGACGATTGCTATGCAGTAACAAACTACTACGTAATTGGCCCTAAAGGCATGGATGCGGCCTTAGTTGAAAAGATCAATGCATCTCTTAAAGGTTTAGCGAATAAAGACAATCCATACTACACCGGCATGGAAGGTATGGGCCAAGTAGCTGAATGGCATTCAGTTGAAGATTCTAAAGCTATCTATAACGATGAATACAAAGATATGGAAGCTGTTGCGAAATCTTTAGGTATTTATAAAACAGCTGAGTAATAAATTATGACTTTGAAGAAAGACCGAATAATTAGCATATTTTTTCTTGTCGTTGCGGCTGTGTTTTTAATCTTCGTAACCGACATCAAAATGCCTAGCAACTTAACGGAGCCAGGCCCAAGAATAATGCCTTATCTTTCTATTTTATTAATGGTGATTTGTTCTCTTGGTGTTTTAGTTGAATCATTCACAAAACAACAAGAGGAAAAACCATTCTTATCAAAAGAAGGTTGGAAACGTTTAGGAACCATTCTTGGGGTATTAGTTATTTATTCAATTGGCTTGATGTCGATTGGCTTTTTAGCTGCGACTCCGTTTATGGCATTCATCGTCATCAATATGTTAAGTGGTGAAACCAAAGTATCTCTTATTACAGGGATAATTGGGGCAATCATTGTAACAGCTGCTATCTATCTACTTTTTGCAGTTGGTTTTGATGTGATGTTACCACCTGGCATGTTATTCGATTAATAGGAGGCTCTATGGAAGCTTATTTCTCCAGTTTACTGCTCTGCTTAGAGCCATTTAACCTGATGTTGATCCTTATCACTGCGGTGGTAGGTTTGATCTTCGGTGCAATCCCAGGCCTAAGTGCGGCTATCGGTATTTCACTATTACTACCAATGACGATTGGCATGGAAACAACTCAAGCATTTTGTATGTTGTTATCCATGTACATCAGTGGTGTATCAGGTTCCTTTATCGGTGCGACCTTAATTGGTATTCCGGGTAGTTCATCATCGATTGCAACCACATTCGATGCCTATCCAATGACGAAAAATGGCCAAGCGACTCGTGCATTAACTATCGGTATTTTGGCGTCTTTCTTCGGTACAATTGCTTCAATTATCATTGCAACTTTCTTGAGCCCAGTAATTGCGGATTTAGCGCTATCACTTGGCCCTTGGGAATACGCAAGCCTTTGTTTCTGTGCAATCACTCTTGTTGCTGCACTGTCTCAAGGAAGTATGTTCAAATGCCTACTTGCAACTTCAATTGGTTTAACCATTGGTTGTATCGGTATGGATAAAGTATCTGGTGTTGCTCGCTACACATTTGGTTCTCACGAGCTTGATGGTGGTATCAGTGTTATCGCAATCACTTTGGGTATTTTCGCTTGTCGTCAAATCTCGATGAACTATGCGAAAGGTAACCAAGAACTACCTGAAGTAAAAGATGCCAATATCAAAGGATTAGGCATTCAATTAGTGGATATCACTCGTCACATTGGTGCGATTGTTCGTTCATTCTTTATCGGTCTATGGGTTGGTTTCTTACCTGGTATGGGTTCTGGTGTATCAAACATGATTGCCTACGCTCACGTTAAATCAAGTGACAAACATCCAGAAGAATTTGGTAAAGGCTACCCTGCCGGTATTTGGGCGTCAGAAGTATCAAACAATGCGTCAATCGGTGGTGCGATTATTCCAATGATTGCATTAGGTATTCCGGGCGACAGTATTACAGCAATGCTATTGATTGGCTTAATGATCCACGGCCTACAACCGGGCCCATTGATGCTAACTTCAAGCCCAGAGATCTCTTACTTAATCTTTGCGGGTATCTTGGTGTGCTGTTTATTGGTTCTTGCAATGCAGTTACTGACTAAGCGTTGGTTCCCATTGCTACTGAAAATTCCATACCATTTCCTATACAGCACTATTTTGATTGTTGCTTTCATCGGTGCTTACGGTACAGCAAACAGCATGTTCAGCATCTATGTAATGCTTGGTTGTTGTGCTCTAGGGGTAATTATGGAAATTGCGAAGCTACCAACTAGCCCATTCATCTTAGCTTTCATTTTAAGTAAGAGCTTAGAAGAATACTTCCGCAAAGGGGTTAGTTACGCAGATGGTGATTACTCAGTGTTCTTCACTCGTCCTATTTCTCTAGTGTTTATTGCTATCGCAGTGATTAGTATTGTATGGCCAACCATCAAGAAATATCGCGAGAAGAAAAAGGCGCAACAAGCGATTGCTTAAGATGATTTAATTTTTAATCATACACACATACACTCATACACCCTGATTAGCCCTCAAATTGCTACTTTTTTGAGGGCTTTTTTTAGAGCTTTTTTCAGTGAAACGGGTTAAGCCATTTCTTTTGCTTCTAACTCCACCCTCGCTCTTTTTAAGTTATCATTTGCTATTTGATAATACGCTGGATTCTTGTTTATTGCCTGTTTAAAGAAATCAATTGCTTTTTGCTGCTTCTGATCGAGCATCAATAAATAACCGACTGTATTTAAAGCTTCATATTCAGGCATCACTCTGTTTAACACATTTAGAGCATGATTTTCTTGCCCTTGACGAAGATAAATTAATGCTAAATTATTAATAGCACGTTTATTATCAGTTTGTTGTTCAACGACTTGGCGAGTATAAAACAAAGCTTGCTTATCATTACCTTGCATATAATAAGAGTAGCCTAGATTCTGCTTAGCAAGCAATGATGACGGGTTGATAGCTAAAGCAATGTGATAATAGGCTTGAGCAAGTTCCATATCATTATTCACATCCGCCAAGATACCGAGTCCAATATAAGTTTGAATTGGAGATGCTGAATCAAACTTCAAACGTTCAACATCTAAAATCGTCACACCATTTTCGTTATTAGCAAACAAAGTCGTATGACTGTTATTTAATCTAATTTGATCTGCATTAACAGAACGATAAAAGTACATACGTCCATTAGCAATATTCTTATTACGACTATAAAGAACACCTAATTTTTCGAAAGCTAGTGCATTGTCAGAATTCACTTCTGTGGCTCTTAAGTAGGCTTTTTCTGCTAACAAAAGATTACCTCGTGATTGATGTATATCACCAATTGCCATTAAGGTTTTATCTGCAAATTCCCTTTTTTTAAAACCCAAAGAGCGGATGTATTCATACAAAGCTAAATCCACCTTATCAGCCATCAAAGCCTTATCACCTCTGGCTATTGCTTCAACCTCATTTTGAGCAGGTTTTGCTGAAGGTAGGTTATCTATTGAATTGCCAGAATATAAACTTGAATCAAAAGCAGCGTTATTTTGTAAATTAGCACAACCCTGTAAAACCAAAAAAATCACAATACTCATGTATTTTTTCATAAAATTTCATCCTGAAAATGCGATTAAAAAGAGTCTAATAAAGATAAGACTGCCGGTCCGATTGCGACAATAAAGAAACAAGGCCAAATAAATATCAGCATAGGAAATAGCATCTTAGTTGGAATTTTGGCTGCAATTTCTTCGGCTTCTTGATTGCGTTTGTCGCGAAAATCATCGGCATAATCCCTGAGGGTTTTAGCTATTCCTCCACCATTTTTCATGGCATGAGACAACAAAACCACCAAACCTCGTATTTCTTCAATTCCAGTGCGAGTGATTAATCCTTGGAACGATGTTGATACATCAACCCCTGCTTTAATCTTGATGCAAACGGTGTCCAACTCATCGGCAAGTTCAGGATGAGAAATAAATAATTCATCAGCAACTCGGCGAATGGCAGCAACAAAACCTAAGCCAGCTTCAGTAGACACAACTAACAAATCCAACATATCAGGAATTCCATTACGAATTTTTCTCAGCCTTGTCGTAATTAAGTTCTGCAACACAATATTTGGAACGAATAGTCCTACGCCTAAAGCGACCATAAAAAAGGCTAAAATAGAAAAGTCGGGATCAAAAAACAGATAGGCCAACGCCGACAAAAGCGCAAAAAACATGGTCGATAGAAATTTGATCGCATAAAAATAAGCAACAGCTGATTTCTGGTGGAATCCTGCGTGCATTAATTTATGACGAATCGTTTCACGCTCTTTGTCACTATTGGGCATCAAATAAGTAGATAAGGACTCCAAGGTATTGGTTACTTTCGGAGAATAAAGCGCTTTGTTTCCGGTAATTTCATCTGGATTCACAGTGGCCAAACGTCTTTTAAGAGAATCTTTTTGCCCAAACAGTAACATCCCCAATCCCATAACAGCTAAGATAACTGACAATAAAACAGAACAAAGAAATAACCACTCTTTAAAGGTGCGAGTTTCATTAGGAAATGGTATTAAGCTTAATAAACTATCCATAATTAAACCTCAAAACTGACTATTTTTTTAATCCAAATCGCCCCTAAAAATAAACCAAGAGCTCCCATACCAACCATTTGAACTCCAATTGGATTGTCGAACAGTGGCATAAGGTATTCAGGGTTGAATATTGTCAAAACGAGATACATACCAAATGGAGACAGCACTAAAATCCAAGCAGATAAGCGACTTTCAGCCGAAATTGTTTTTATTTTTCGAGCTAACTTGAATCGTGCACGTAAAACACCAGAAACATTTTGAAGATTTTCAGAAAGATTGCCGCCGGTTTCCTTTTGCAAAAGGACCGCTGCAGAAAATGCCAACATAGAGATGGTTGGGACTCGATCCACCATTTGTAATATGGCCATGCGCAAATCATAGCCGTAATTTAATAGGTTAAATGTATTCTCGAACTCCTCACCAATTGGCGCTTCTAGCTCCACCCCCACTTCATGAAAGCTCTGATTAAGGGGTTGTCCAGCTTGCAACATGCGGCTCATAATATCCAAAGCTGCAGGTAGCTGTTCTTCAAATTTGTTAAGTCTAGCTATTAGCCGATGATTTAAATAAAAATATAATATTAACCAAGGTGCGAATACGCTGATTAAATAAACATACCATTCCATGTTAAGTATAAAGCAAACTAAGACCGACAATATATTCAAACATAAGGCTAATATGAAACCATTTCCAAATTTTGAGCCCAAACCAGCTAACTCAAAATTTTTCTGTAGATGTTCCAATAATGGCCATTTAACTAATTGACGTTCAAATGGTGTTAGTGATTTTAAATACTGCTCTTTAAGTAGACTTAAATGCTCTTTGTCTAATTTATTTCGATTAGAAATTAAACGCTTGGTTAATTCTTTATGTTTAGCTTTTCGCCCAACTAAAGGTAGAAATAATGCTTGTGAAATTAACAGCACAGAGAAAAAAAGTAATCCTAAAAATACCCATGAATCTTGCATACATCCCCCTTAGTTATTCGTAAAAAATATCTACTGGTAAATCAATTCCTCGTTTGAGTAATGATTCAAAACAGTCAGGAATGATGCCCGTTGCGATATACTGACCTTGAACTTCCCCCTTTTCATTTACTCCGCTGCGAACAAATTTAAATATTTCAGACATAGTAATCACTTCGCCTTCCATGCCATTAATTTCTTGAATGCTCGTCATTCGACGCTTCCCATCTTCTTGTCTTTCCATCTGCACAACAAGATGAATAGCCGAAGCAATTTGAGCGCGTAAATTTTTTGCTGAAAAGTTCCAGCCAGCCATTGCGAACATATTTTCAATTCGGCTTAAAGCATCTCTTGGGGTATTAGCATGTATGGTGGCAAGCGAACCATCATGACCCGTATTCATTGCCGTGAGCATATCAACGGCTTCACTACCACGAACCTCACCCACGACAATGCGATCTGGTCGCATACGTAAGGCGTTTTTCACTAACTCTCGTTGATCAATCTCTCCTTTACCTTCTAAATTGGCAGGGCGCGTTTCTAAACGAACAACATGCGGCTGTTGTAATTGCAATTCAGCTGAATCTTCGATGGTAATAATTCGCTCGGATTCAGGAATAAATCCAGACAAAATGTTTAAAGTTGTGGTTTTTCCGGATCCCGTCCCACCTGAAATAAGTATATTTAATTCACCACGTACAGCAGCCTGAATAAACTTTGCCATTGATGAAGAAATAGAACCGAAAGTCAGCAAGTTTTTCATAACCAATCGGCCAGTTGAAAAGCGACGAATGGAGAGAGATGGCCCATCAATTGCCAGGGGAGGAATAACAGCATTAATGCGAGAACCATCGATTAAACGAGCATCAACCATAGGTGAAGACTCATCAATTCGACGACCAACCTGACTCACAATACGATCAATAATATTACGCAGATGCTGGTCATCTAAAAAGCTGTACGGGGTTTGTTCTAAACGACCATCTCTTTCGACATAAACACTTTTGGCCCCATTAACCAAAATATCAGAGACTGTTTGATCCTGTAATAAAGGCTCCAGAGGACCTAATCCAAAGACTTCATCTTCAATTTGCTTAAGAATTTTCTTACGTAATTCACTCGACATAGGATGATTGGTATCAACCGCCATTAACTGAATTATGGCTTCTTGTAGCTGTTGTTTAGCGGTCTGCACATCTAAACTTGATAACAAGGCTAAATCTAATGTTTCTAGTAATTTTTGATGGAAATAATGTTTAATCGATAACTCTTTTTCCAGTTGTCTTCTGGTGTTGTTCAGTTCAAGCTGCTGACCTAAATCCTCATCCACTACTATCATTTTAAGTTCAGATGTTTCCTTAATACTGATGCCAGATTCACTATTCATGTCATCGGACATAGTAGGCATCATTCTAGGTTTAATTCTTGAGTTTTGAATTATTCTATTTTTTTTAAATATCATTGAAACCTCTAAGACCATAATCGACCAAGCCAATTTTTAGGTTTTCGCTCCATAGGAACTAAAATAGCGGAAAACTCACGAAACCCTTTTGCTAATGAATTGGATGGTTTATTCAGCACTATCGGACAACCAAGATTGTTGCTCTCAGAAATTGCTTTAAAATCATTAGGTAGGTTAAATAATTCTATTTGAGGAAGGGTTTGTTCAATATCTTTTATAGATATCTGATTCCTCTTCTCATAACGGTTTACTAGTAAAATTTGCTGATTTAAACCAACTCCATAATCAAGAGTTAAGGTTTTAGATATCAAACTGGCATTGCGAATAGAAGGGACATTTTGCTGTGAAACCAAAACGACTTTAGTGAAATAGCTGATCGCTTCCGACATAAATGTCTCAACACCACGGGAAAAATCAACCACAATATAATCATAGAAACTACGCAACACTGAAAATAAATGTGACACGTTCATAGCGCTATTAATATCGTAAAAACTATCGCTATCACAAAGGTTTAAAAAGTGCAGACCAGAGTCATGCTGCGTAACTAAAGTGCTTAAAGAATATTCATCTAATGCATCTAACTCATTGTATACATCTTGCAAGCTATACTTGGGATAAGCATCTATATAGGCAGCAGCCACACCAAATTTATTGTCCATATCTAAGAAAAGCACTTTTTCAGGATTGTGCCTTGCTAAAACTAATGCAGTATTTATTGCAACCGTGGTTGTGCCACTACCACCTTTAGTATTAATAAATGCAAAACTTTCACCTTGCTTTTTATTGGCGATTTTCTCAGATGATGTCTGTTCAAATATGTCTAGTAAATGTTCAATTTTTGAATTTTTATCAAGAAAATCTGATGCTCCAAGTTTTAATGCCTGTTTAATATCAGTTGGATTATTTTCATCACCAAAAACAATCAAAGAGGTCGATATATCTTTGAATAAGTAAGGCGCCATTTGAAGCTGGCATATAACATCACTCCAATCACCATCTGCTTCTATAAAGATCAGATCTGGAGACAATACTTGTTTTTCAGATAAACATTTCAATTCTGGTGCAGATACATACACAACTTTCAACTTACCTTGTTCAGATAAGATTGAATGCATATGTAAGTTAAAATCTTCATTTTTATAGATAACTAAAATGGTTAAGCTTAATTTAATAGATAAAACATTTATATCTTGTAATTGTTCGTTAAATCCATTCATAAAAACCTCTAAGTTAGTAAATCAAACGCATGGCTTACTATTTTCACCCAAACTTTCTCTCGGAATGATTGTCGCAAAGCTTGGCATAATGATACTTCCACCTACACCAACAAATTTGAAAAAATCAATAAATCTATATTCATAACCTTCAATTTTTGCGCTAACAAAATAAATAGCATCAGTATTAGAATCTTGTGATTTTAATTCATCACCAACATTATTATAGTATTGAACTATCAGATTCTTACTATCAAAACTAGGTGGAAAAACTTCTTTTACTTCAGCTAAATTAGAAAAATCAGTATTCACATCACACACTGCTGCTAAGCGAGCCGTTTTACGTGTCATCTCATTTGCCATTTGATATACAAATAGAAATCGGCTTATTTCAAAAATAGCCAATAAAATAAACATCAACACTAAAGATATAACTGTAAATTCAATTATAACCAACCCACGCTGTCTATTTGGTAGCATTGATACCTCCAGTAAACATGATCTTTTAGGTGATCTTATATTTTTAGGTGGTATTAATTTTATCGGTGATCCCCGCTTCATTTTTATCACCTATCTAATTTCTGAATGCAACTATAGTAGTTGCAGTTAATGGAATATTACCAATTTCTATATTGGATAAGGTTGAAAAAAAAGAGTTATAGGTTGAATTAGCAGTAACTTTAATCACTTTCATCTGATAATCAACTAAGACACTGACATTATCCTTACCAATAAAAGATATATAACTATCTTCATTTGGTATTCCATGCGCAACAATATTCTTAATTACATCCTCACTCGGAAATATATCATCCTGAATATTTATTGCTGCAAAATTTGCACCGTTTTGAACCTGTTTGTTAAGCATGTTTTGTTGGATAAGATAATAACCAATATCTGTTATTAGTGTAAAAACAGCAAGTAACAGTGGTAGTGATATAAGGAATTCACTGATAGCCAAGCCTTTTTGTTTATAATAATTCATTACTATGACTCTCCACTAAAAGGATCATTATAAAGAAAGACTTGCTTTTCCCTTGCAAGAAGATTATTGGAATTCTGTTTATAACAAGCTCTGATTGGTAACTCATCCGTACAAAGTTGATTTGTTTCAGAGAATTTAGGTCCAGCGAGAGCTGAGGCTGAAACTTGTTTATCCACATCAAAAAGTTGAATGACATAGCTATCTAAATCTAACTCATTCACTTTAACTCGCACATAAGGATATTTCTCCACATCAACTTGAAGCTTAACATCATCTGTATTAATTGGATCTTTAAAATACTGAATGGTTATTAATTTTTGATTTACAGGAATAATTGCATTCAACTGTTTATAAATCACTGATTTAACAGAGTCTTGTGTAATGATATTTTTATTGAAAAACGATTTATTAATTTCTGTTGCGCCAGCTAATGCGGCAGAATCAACCGCATTTTGTAATTTTGTTTTGTTCACAAATGCATGGTTAATATCAATGGCTAAACTAGAAAAGAGCAACACAACACTCATTAGCATAGTCACTAATACCAGTGTTAATCCCTTTTGTTTTTTCTTAGTGCGATTCATATTAATTTGCAATGTCATGGTGGCCTCCTTGGCCTGGCATTTTCAGCTAAAAATCATTTATCACCACTATTTCAATAATGATTAATTTTCACCTGTACCTACATCAATAGCTTCTATTAACGATCCTTGTATTCCATCTTCTGTTTGACCACTATATACATCATAAGCAACTTGCGACCGTGATCCTGTACCTGTAGGAATGACATCTTTATTTTGACGAGTTGCTTTAGAGTTATAAGTCTGTGCTTGTTTTACTTCTGAAACCGAATCACCTAGTGGTTTATCATTCGCACAACCGACCAAACTAAACGAAGCCATTATGCACATAAAACCTAGCCAATATTTATTATTCAATCTCTTATAAATCATGTCCAAAGTCTCCTTCTACGCCACCTATATTTGATACTTCTGCAATCTCATTTTTATTTTCTGGTGACGAATTCAAACCACGGTTCTTAATTTTTGAACCTTGGCCTAATAAATAAAATGCCAAATCATCCGGTTCAATAAAGGCATCCGTTGGTAGCGTTACTTTTTTTCGATCAATCGGTTTTGCTAAGCGTGGCGTAACGAGAATGACGAGCTCGGTTTCACCCTTCATAAAATCTTGGCTATTAAATAATTGGCCGATAACTGGAATATCCCCAATTCCTGGCATTTTTGTTGAGTTATCACGTATGTTTTCACTTAATAAACCAGCAATACCAATAGTTTGACCATCAGCTAATTCTAAAGTGGACGCCGCACTCCTGCGTGTTATTGGTGGAATGACATAGGTTGCATTTGTGCTCAATGGGGTAACGGTCAATGAACCGGCATTTGCGATTTCACTTACATCCACAGATAGCTGTAAGTTGATTTTTTTGTCACTTAATATTGTCGGAATAAATTTGAGCCCGACCCCATATTCCTTATATTCGATTGAAACGTTGCCGTCATCACCGCCAGAAACTGGGATCGGAAATTCTCCACCAGCAAGGAACTCAGCTTTCGACCCGCTTAATGCCGTAAGGTTAGGTTCGGCTAATATTTTTGCCATGCCATTTTCTTTTGCAATATCAAGCGCAACTTCAAAAATAGTATTGCTATCTGCAAAAGTACCAAGTAACCCATAATCACTTGGAGTTGGAGAAGACAAGACAGGAATAGCGTTAGGGCCTAAATTTCCCGTTGATAAATTATTTCCTCCCCAGGTAAATTTAGAACCACTAAATTGCAGAAAATTAAAGTTAGCATCAAAACGACGAACCAAACTGCGTTGAACTTCCGCAACTGAAACCTCTAGCGTCACTTGTTGTGAGCCACCGATTGTCATCAAATTCACTATACCGGTGGTTTCTATTTGTGCATCAGTGGACCCTTTACTGATATCTGCAGCTTGTCCTGCAGTATAGGTTTCAGCAATTTTTATTACCTTATTCATTTGTTCTTGGTTACTCACTTGTCCACTAAGTACCAACCTTTCCTGAGCACTATGCACTTGAACTTTTTCGTTAGGCATAAATTCATAAAGTTTTCGTTTTAATGAATTAAGATCATGGGTCACTTCTACATTCATCGATTCAATCAGTCTGCCCCTAGCATCCCAAGCCATCAAATTTGTAGAACCTAACTTTTTACCGATAAGAAATACTTCATTTGATTTAACCAAAACAATATCAAGTACTTTTGGATCACCTAATGACACACGCTTAGCGTTGCCAGATAAAATGACCTGCTCAGATTTATGATGTGGAACGGTAACTGTTTTCCCTGTTTGTGTTAAAGCCACCACGTCCTTGGATGTTATAACAAGAAATACGAGGCTTATTTTTATTATCAATCCTTTCATAACACGTCCTAATTTATATTAATTTCGAATCTGTATGTTCGAAGGTTCCACCCCTTTAAATATGGTTACGGTCGGCGGCTTAGGAGCTACACGGCGCACAATAACTGGCTCAGGTTCATTCTCTTGTAATGGATGACGCAGTAATAATTGAATGTCACCTTTACTGTTTGCCGTTAATAAACTTTCCGCTTCTTTAGGTGTAACCTCTAGTGTGACTGCACGAACAACCACGGGTTTGTTGCTTTTTGTTTTGGTGGTTTGATCGACAGCAAGCACCTTGATATTTTTTAAAACTGTACTGGTATTGGCTTTATTATTTCCGTCATTTACTGTGTTCAACACATCTACTTTATTTCCTGGTAATAAGAAGCCCGCTACACCAACGATATCGTTGACGCGAATTGTCACGGCTCGTTTGTCTTCACTAATTAATGACGCCAAACTAGATCCTTCACCTGGTATTGAAATTCGGTGTTTAACTATAGGTTCATGGGCAAAAATAGTCGAAGTAACCACCTTGCCAACCACTGCATCTAATTGCTCATATTGATAATCATTAATCCAAGCCTTTTCGATTAATTTTATTTCTAAATCAGACTCTTCGATTAAATGTCCTGGGCCGAGTTCATCGATAGCAACCACTACCGGTGAGCGAAAAACTTCTTCAATTTTCACTTCGGGTTGGGTTTGATTTTTCACCCACTTCTGAGCGAAATACACAGCTGCAAGCCCTAGCAAAACTGAGAGCAAAAATAGCAGCATCACTTGTGTTTTATTCATAATGTTCCCATCTATTTTTGTAAGTCACTAAAATATACTTGCCATGCCGATTCCACTAAGGAGGTGGTTAACCTTGTTTTCATTGATTTATAAATCATCATGTCATTACAAATCTGAGTTAAGTCTTTTGGTATACAAGGGTAATAATTTACCTGATGTTTTTTATGTAATTTGAGTAAATAATTCATAGGTTCACAATCAAAAATAAACCTCTTTAATCGACATTCGGCTAGCCAAAGATCCTTATAATTACTTTCACTTAATGGCAAAAAATTCACCTTATAACCCAAGCGACGTAAAAAAGCCGGATCGCCAATTTGTTTCGGAGATAAGTTGGTTGAAAAAATCAAAGTTGTCACAAATGGAACATTCGACTGCTGACCATTGGGTAAGGATAAATAATCTATTTCATATTCCATTGGCACTATCCAACGATTCAATAGATGGGATATAGGCATGGCTTGTCGACCTAAATCATCCACAATAAAAATGCCATTATTGGCCATCATTTGAAGGGGAGCTAACCAAGTACTAGTCGATTCACTTTTGGAAACCTCCAGCATATTCATAGTTAATTCACCGCCTACTTGAACCATAGGTCTTTCACATAAAACCCACCTTCTATCGTGATTTTGATGAAAAAATAAATCACTTGTTTCATTTTCTTGATTGATGGCTTTATGGTGTTGATGCGTAAACAAACGAACTATGTTGCCTGCAATATATACTGAATATGGTATATATACGGCTGAATTTAGTGACCGAATAATACGATTAGCAATATAACTTTTACCTGTACCGGCTTCGCCATAAAATAAAACAGCTCTTCCTGAGTTAATCCCGGGACCGATGAGATCAACGAAATTATCTATCCCATAAACGTCTTTTAACGCATTTTTTAAAATACTTTGAGTAATAGGAAACTTTCTTAAACTCTGTTGCCTAACCATTCGCTCATAATCATTCAGAGAGACTGGAATTGGCCCTATGTAACCATCTTGATTTAACGCTCGTTTTGCTTGTTCTTCACCATAAATGGTTAGCTGATAGCGAAAGACAGCGCTATTAATTCCTTGAACTCCATGTGTTGAAATCTTAGTTGTATCTGGTTGTAATACTTCAACCATCCCATTGACTCTTAATTGATTTACAATCGCTTGAATTATATTGCTGCTAATAGCCAAAGATTGGGAAAGTTTCAACAACGTCATTCTTGGTTCAAGATGCAATAATTTTAAAATTAGACTCTCGACTACATTTGTAGGTATCCCTAACCCCATTAATGAAGTTGGCATTTTAGGCGGTTGAATAGAAATATAGTCACGTTGTTTTGTTGAACTTTTCAGTGACATATTCCCTCCCTCATACCAATAGCAAACAATAAACATATTTCAACAAGTTAATGAAAGTAATAAAAAACAAACCTTAAACATGGTAATAATACCAAGCTATCGCAGCCACAATTGATGGTGCAAAAGGAATCGAAGTTTTTGTTATCATGTCTGCTTGTATTTTTTGGCCATATTTGAATTTCATAAACAATTGCTGAGAAATTATTTTTATAGATTTATTTTCACCATTCGCATAATTATATAGCCAGAAAAATACGCTAAAAACACTTCCAAACAACAACAATGCTAGTGTAAAGGGCCATAAACCGGACCAACCGATAAATAGCCCTACAGCACCTAATAACTTGACATCTCCTGCAGCCATTGCCCCGAAGAAATATAAACCCAAACAAATGGCAAACATGGTAAATCCAGCTTGAGCATGCTCCCATATTTGAATTAAGCTATAGCTTTGAAAACTAGCTTCTAATATAAAAGCTAACAGTAAATAACCAACCCAACGATTAGGTATTTTGCTTTCTCTAGCATCAAAAACAGCAATAACTAACAAAATAAACCAAGTTAAATAGCTCATGATAAGTTTAAGTTAAAAGATACTTAGTTCTTCCCACCCCAACCACCGCCACTTTCACTACCCTTTAAATCTTTAACAATTTCATCAACAGCATCTTCCATACCGTCAAAAAATGTTTCAAAGATCCCAGCGCCAGCAGCTACGATAGCAGCAGCTCCCAACACATATTCAACTATCGTCAAACCTTCTTCGTCATTAATGAAGTCTTTTGTTAGCTGTAAAAAATTATTCATAATCAATTCCTTTTATTTTTACTTATGAAGCGATCTATATTTACACATATATGTCAGTCCAACTATCTGACATATATGAATACTACTGACAATATTATTTATACATTAGGACTTTATTGTTTTTGATTGGTATTTTATTGACATAACAAATGAACCAAACTATTGTTCACTCATCATCTAAGATAAAAAGCAACTATAAACAAACAATAAAAATCATTCTAAAAAATTTGCAAGGTGATATATGTATAACTATAAGAGTGACGTTAATCAAAATAAAAAACCAAGCTTACCCTGGTTAGGAGGTGAATTTAGCTCATTACCGACAAATTTAAAACTCAAGTTAAAGAACCAGCTAGACATTCAAAACAATCCAAATAACGCAGTTATACTAACTGATAAAAAAATCCAGATTGCAATTTATTACTTAAATTCAACTAACTATGATAATTTTAATTACGCAAAGATCATATGCAGAAATTTAAATAAAAAAATGATCATTATCCATAAGAAATTTGTACCCGATCACATTTTCAATTGTTCATCTATCCTTTTCAGATTCAATATAGATAAAGCGCCACTCAAAGAGCTAACATCTGCGTTAGAAAAATATTGTCAACTGGAAGAAAATAACATTATCGTCAATCCGATCACTAACATACATCCAAATCAAGATATTAAATGCAAGGTGATGCATTGCTTAAAATTTATTGATTTAAACTTTACCAAACCCCTCAAAGTAGAAAATTTAGCTAGTGTATGCCATTGTTCCGTTTTTTATTTTTCAAAGCAATTTCGCACTTTGGTTGGAATTCCCTGTCGTGACTACATTTCATTAAAGCGAATTGAACACGCAAAACTTATGCTTCTTAATCAACCAGATGAAAAGATTTCTAATATTGCTTTTCAATGCGGATTTCACGATGATGCCTATTTCACCCGAATCTTTAAAAAGAAAGTGGGAATGACTCCATCGAAGTTTCGACAAAAAAAGTTACAAAGAACTTGATGCCACACATCACACATTCTAACTGGTTGGACCTTAGTCTTATTGTGATTTCCCTGTCTATCACCTAATAGTGTTAATAATATGTAACCAAGGTGGTGTGTATGACAGAAATAAACCAAAATCCAGCTGTGCA
Organism: Vibrio sp.; assembly: GCA_047975485.1. GTDB lineage: Bacteria > Pseudomonadota > Gammaproteobacteria > Enterobacterales > Vibrionaceae > Vibrio. The sequence continues at coordinate 99,759 of JBKEDP010000053.1, forward strand.
GCCTTTTCCGCATGACATGATTTTAAAATGGGCAGAGGAACGCCCGAATGAAGTGTATTTAACGCAACCTATTGATCGTAAAATTAATTCGTTTACCTATTCCGATGTCGCAAACCAAACGCTGTGTTTTGTATCGGCTTTGCGTGAGTTAGGCTTGCAGCCAAGGGATAAAATCGCCATCTTGTCAAAAAACTGCGCCGAGTGGTTTATTAGCGACTTAGCCATGATGATGGGAGATTACATTAGCGTGCCGATTTTCCCAACAGCTGGGGCGGAGACCATTGAGCATTGTCTTGTTCACAGTGAAGCGAAAGCCATTATTGTGGGTAAGTTAGATGACGATGCCGCGACCAAAGAGATCCTTGAAAAATACCCAAATGTAATTTCGATTTCTTTACCGTACGACAGTGCGCCTAAAGCTCAATATGAATATGCACAACTAATCGATAGCCATTCGCCAACCACAGAGCGCCCAAATCACAATAACAGCACGCTCATGTCGCTTGTATATACATCTGGTACATCGGGGTTGCCGAAAGGCGCAATGTTAACCTTTGGTGGCTTTATGAGTAGTGCTTCTAACATTGTTAGCCACGTGGGTTTGCAGGGTAGCGACCGCTTATTCTCGTATTTACCATTAGCACACATTACTGAACGAGTTTATGTTTTCGGTTCATCCATAATGGGTGGCGTGCCGACGGGTTTTGCAGAAAATTTAGATACCTTTATTGAAGATGTTAAAGCCCACCAGCCGACATTATTTATCTCAGTGCCTCGTTTATGGACACTATTCCAGCAACGCATTCTAGATAAAATGCCGCAGCGTAAGCTCAATATTTTATTGAAGATCCCATTCATCAACTCCATCGTGAAGAAGAAAATCATTGAAGGCTTGGGGCTACAAAGTGCGCGTGTTTTAGGTTGTGGTTCTGCACCTATTTCTCCGGCTTTACTGCGTTGGTATCACAGTGTCGGGCTGAATATTACCGAAGCATGGGGAATGACAGAAACATTCGCCTACAGCACCATTAATTACCCATTCCGCGTCGATAAAATTGGCACAGTGGGAAAAGCTGGTCCCGGTGTTGAACTCAAAATTGCCGAAGACAAAGAAATCATGGTGCGTGGTGAAGGCTTATTTGCCGGTTACTATAAAAACGATGAAGCCACGCAAGAGTCTTTTGATGCCGAAGGTTGGCTGCACACAGGTGATATAGGCAGTCTTGATGATGAAGGGTTCCTTTCAATTGAAGGCCGCAAAAAGGATTCTTTCAAAACAGCAAAAGGGAAATTTGTCTCCCCTGTTCCGATTGAAAAAGACATCTTTGAGTTATCACGAATTGAAATGATGTGTTTGATTGGCTTAGGTTTACCTGCTCCGATTTTACTGGTTGTGCCGCACGCTTTTAAGAATTTTGATAAAGCGAGATATGAAAGAAAAACCGCGACCATCATCAGTCAAATTAATGCCAATTTGGAATCACACGAGAAAATCAAAGGTGTATTGATGATCAAAGATCCATGGTCGATTGAGAATGGAATTCTAACCCCAACCCTAAAGATCAAACGCCATATCTTAGAGAAGAAATACCACGATATCGGTGCAAACTGGCCGAAAGATCAGCTAGTCGTTTGGGAAGAGTAATATTATCTCCATCGACTCATTCTGACCATATTCAAACCTTCCCCGCATGAGGAAGGTTTGATTTTTATAACTATATCAATTATCAATCTTGCTATTTAATTTACTTTCAAACATTAACCAAGAATATATAAATCCGCTATAATCATAAATATTAATTAAGTTACTCCTACATTCATCTAATTCTGCTCCACTTCCCCACACACTAGAAAGAACAGATATAAATAACTTAAATTCAATAACTTACAAATCAAAAACTCTTACCAGAACCTTTATTTGTTTTAATTTTAACCCACAAAAAATTCCAACATTAATTCATCTCAATTTGAAATTTATTTTTCTTTATTCCGTTCCTATAAATTGATCTATCAATAATTGAAAATTTATAAATAGATAATATTCAATCTTAATTTTAAAAAATTTATACATCTTGCTTCCGGAGTAATTATGAAAAACAAAAAGGGGTTCACCTTAATTGAATTGGTGGTGGTTATCGTCATATTAGGGATTTTATCGGTAACGGCTGCTCCTAAGTTTTTAGATATTCAAACTGATGCACGGAAAGCAACACTAAAAGGATTAGAAGGCGCTATTAGAGCTAGTGCAAAAATGGTTTATGCCAAAGCGATAATGCAGGGGCAAGAAAATATAAATGGTGGAAAAGTAGATGCAGGTTTCCCTAAAGGTTATCTCGGTAATGGCGATTTAGTACCTTATAACGTATACACTATTTATGGCTACCCAGTCTCTTATAGTAATAATCGTGATCAACTAAATATTTCTAGTGTTGTTGATGGATTAGATGGCTTATCAATTGGTGGAAAAAAAAATGATCAATGGCAAGCTTTTGGAGTTACTGGTGGTGGTGCTTTACGTTTTTCTCCTATAGGAACACAAGCGGATAGCGGTGGATTTACTGTTAGCAATTGCTATGTGGAATATAGACACCCAGCTAAAGCAGGACAAGAAGCCAAAATCACCATTAACAACAAATGTTAAATTCAAATTACCAAGCAAATACCAAGTGTACATTTAATTGACTAGACCACTAATTCGGCTTGGTTTTTGCTTTATTTTCCTATTTACCTTGCATATCAATCGGGGATCACTTATAAATCCCCCCCGATTTGCGCAAACGGTTGCCAATCACAGTTTTATAAAACCGATTTGACAATAGGAAAATAAAAATGTCTCAAGACAACGATTACAGCTTAGGTCCTGTTCCTAAGAATGCTCGCAAAGGTGTGGTGTCTCTTAGCCTTGTAATGCTAGGATTGACTTTCTTCTCAGCGAGTATGTGGACAGGTGGTTCGCTCGGAACTGGCCTAAACTTCCACGACTTCTTTATGGCCGTGATCATCGGTAACTTACTCCTCGGTGTTTACACTTCTTTCCTCGGCTACATCGGCGCTTCTACTGGTCTTTCAACTCACCTTCTTGCTCGTTTCTCTTTTGGTTCGAAAGGCTCTTGGCTTCCCTCTTTTCTATTAAGCGGCACACAAGTCGGTTGGTTTGGTGTTGGCGTTGCTATGTTTGCCATTCCCGTACAAAAAGCAACAGGGATTGATACTAATATTCTGATCCTTGTTTCCGGCTTATTAATGACGGTCACCGTTTATTTCGGCATTTCAGCGTTAATGGTTCTATCAACTATTGCTGTTCCAGCTATTGCCGTATTAGGTAGCTATTCAGCTTATCAAGCAATTCACAGTGTGGGCGGCTTAGATGCAATTCGTCATATTCAACCCGACCAACCTCTTGATTTTTCAGTCGCTTTGGCAATGGTTGTTGGCTCATTTGTGAGTGCCGGTACATTAACCGCTGACTTCGTACGTTTTGGTAAAAAACCAATGGGTGCGGTTGCCGTGACTATGATTGCGTTTTTCATTGGTAACACCTTAATGTTTATTTTTGGTGCGGCAGGTGCGTCGGTAACAGGCAAAGCGGATATTTCTGAAGTGATGATGATGCAAGGCTTGTTAATCCCTGCAATTATCGTTTTAGGTTTGAACATTTGGACAACCAACGACAATGCACTTTATGCATCAGGTTTAGGCTTTTCCAATATCACAGGTTTACCAAGCAAATACATTTCTCTAGTCAATGGCGTGATTGGTACTTTGTGTGCGTTGTGGCTTTACAATAACTTTGTTGGTTGGCTAACTTTCTTGTCATTGGCTATTCCACCAATTGGCGGCGTGATCATTGCCGACTTCTTCTTAAACCGTTCTAAATACGCGAATTTTGAAACGGCTAAATTCAAAACTATCAACTGGGCTGGTATTATTGCGGTCGCAATTGGTGTCGCAGCGGGTAAATTTATTCCCGGCATCGTACCATTAAATGCGGTTTTAGGTGGTGCAATTGGCTACTTGATCCTAAACCCTATTTTCAATAAAGCATCTGCTCAAGATGAATCTCCAGCAAAGGCGTAAACGACCATGACTCAGTTACATATTCTGAATGCAAAACTCACTCAATTTGATGAACTGCAACACATTGAAATCGAAGATGGTGTGATTAAAGCAATTACGCCTGCAACTTCTGCGGTAAACAGTTCAGCTAAGCAAATCGATGCTCAAGGTCAATTGGTTTTGCCACCATTTTGTGAACCTCACATTCACTTAGATACCACTCAAACCGCAGGTGAGCCGAACTGGAACTTGTCTGGCACTTTGTTTGAGGGCATCGAACGTTGGGCTGAGCGTAAAGACATGCTGACGTTCGAAGACGTTAAGAAACGCGCTAAACAAACGCTGAAATGGCAAATCGCTAACGGTGTGCAGTTTGTGCGTACTCACGTTGATGTTTCTGATCCTACGCTTATCGCTTTAAAAGCCATGCTGGAAGTAAAAGAAGAAATGAAACCTTGGGTGGATGTGCAAATCGTAGCATTCCCACAAGAAGGCATTTTGTCTTACCCGAACGGCAAAGAGTTAATGGAAGAAGCGGTTAAGTTGGGTGCTGATGTTGTTGGTGCTATTCCACACTTCGAATTTACTCGTGAATACGGTGTTGAGTCTCTGCATTTTGCTTTTGAATTAGCACGTAAATATGACCGTTTGATCGACGTGCATTGTGATGAGATTGATGATGAACAGTCTCGCTTTGTTGAAACTGTGGCAGCTTTGGCGCACAAGTTCGATATGGGCAGCAAGGTAACAGCGAGTCACACCACAGCGATGCACTCTTACAACGGTGCGTACACTTCTCGCCTATTCCGCTTATTACGTATGTCTGGCATTAACTTTGTGGCAAACCCGTTAGTAAATATTCACTTACAAGGTCGCTTCGATGATTACCCGAAACGTCGTGGTATTACTCGCGTTAAAGAGATGCTAGCAAACAACATTAACGTTTGTTTCGGCCACGATGACGTATTCGACCCTTGGTATCCACTTGGTACTGCGAACATGCTACAAGTGTTGCACATGGGTCTGCATGTTTGCCAAATCATGGGTTACGAGCAAATCAATGAATCATTGAAATTGATCACGACTCAATCGGCTCGTACTTTGAATATTCAAGACAGCTATGGTATTGAAGTGGGCAAACCTGCGAACATGATTTTGCTTCCTGCTGAAACTGGTTTTGAAGCGGTACGTCGCCAAGTGCCGGTGCAATATTCTATCCGCAACGGTGAAGTGATCAGCGAAACACAATTAGCCGTAACGCACATTTCTTTGGATGAAAAAGAACAAGTGACGTTTAAGCGTTAATTCTTTCTTCTCATTCCAATTTTGAAAGCTCAATACCACTTGGTGTTGGGCTTTTTTCTCGTCTCATTCATTGCTTATCCTTTCTTGGCTTCTTCTTTTTTCATTTCAAGCAGCACAAATAGATAATTAATTCACACTTCTTCACGATTAAAAATCTTTACCATTAGTCCCATTCTTGACAGGTGATGGTTGTTATTTATACTGATCATATGTCAGGCATATGCAGCAAGGTGCAATATGAGAACAGTTTCAATTTTTAAAAATGGTAAAAACCAAGCGGTTCGTTTACCCAAAGATTTTGAGTTTGATGGTGTAAATGAGCTTGAAATACATAAAGAAGGCGATGTGATCACTTTACGCCCTGTTCGCCCTGATTGGTTGTCATTTGGTCAACAAGAAAAGGCCGATCCTGATTTCATGGTGAACAGAAACGATGTCATAGCCGATGAAGGACGTTTCGATTTTGAGTAAGAAAATCAATTACATGCTTGATACCTGTATTTGCTCTTTCATCATGCGAGAGCAACCTCTTACGGTATTACAAAAGCTGCAATCTGTTGTTAATAAGCAGCATCGCATTGTCATTTCAGCCATTACTTATCAAGAAATGCAATTTGGTTTACTTGGCAAAAAAGCATCACAAAAACACGTTGAATTAGTCGCTGAGTTTCTTAAACGTGTGGATGAAATTCTACCTTGGGATAAAAAAGCCGTGGATGCTACAACTGAAGTAAAACGAGATTTGATGGCGAAAGGAACACCAATCGGGGGAAATGATACCGCAATCGCAGGTCATGCTATTGCCAGCGGTTGCGTACTCGTTACCAACAACACAAGAGAGTTTTCCCGTGTCGAAAATTTAAAATTGGAAGATTGGGTTCATTAGGAGCTACCTCAAAAGTAAGCACCTCAAGAAATAAATAACTCAAATGATCAAATCAGGGATTGAGGATGACAGAGTTAGGTTTGCGTGATACTTTCGCGTCTTGATATTTCAAACATTATGAATCAGGTGCAACATGACCCAAGAGACTCAATCTCAGCCGAAAAATCCGCTTCACGGCATTAAACTAGAACAATTACTGACTGAATTAGTCGATCATTATGGCTGGGAAGAGTTGAGCTATATGGTGAATATCAACTGCTTTAAAAATGATCCAAGCATTAAATCGAGCTTGAAGTTTTTGCGCCGAACTCAATGGGCAAGAGATAAAGTTGAGCAGATTTATATTGATTTAAAACGTTAAACCTTGCCATCTAAATATCATTCAAATCAGTCAATTAAGCAAATTTAATCAAATAACGATTACATTTTAAAAACTGACAGGCCTAAAAAAACCCGCTCACAAGTAGCGGGTTTTTATTATGCTTTCTAAGCTAAATCAGCGAAAAAGAATTACTTCTTCTCAGCTTCTTTACGAGCTTTAACGTCAGCAATTACTTGCTCTGCAACGTTCATTGGACATGGTGCGTAGTGTGAGAACTCCATAGAGAACTGACCACGACCAGAAGTCATTGTACGTAGAGAACCGATGTAACCGAACATTTCAGAAAGAGGTACGTCAGCCTTGATGCGAACGCCTGTAACGCCAGCTTCTTGGTCTTTGATCATACCGCGACGACGGTTAAGGTCACCGATTACGTCACCAACGTGGTCTTCTGGAGTGAACACGTCAACTTTCATGATTGGTTCTAGAAGTTGAGCGCCAGCTTTTGGCATAGATTGACGGAATGCGCCTTTCGCTGCGATTTCAAATGCTACTGCAGATGAGTCAACTGCGTGGAAGCCACCGTCGAATAGTTCAACTTCAACGTCTAGTACTGGGAAGCCAGCTAGAACACCAGTTTCCATCATGCCAGCGAAGCCTTTCTCGATTGCAGGCCAGAATTCTTTAGGAACGTTACCACCAACAACAGTTGAAGTGAACGTAAAGCCTGAACCAACTTCACCTGGTTTGATGCGGTAGTCGATTTTACCGAACTGACCAGAACCACCAGACTGTTTCTTGTGCGTGTAGCTATCTTCAACTGCTTGAGTGATAGTTTCACGGTAAGCTACTTGTGGTTGACCAACGATTAGGTCTACGCCGTAAGTACGCTTCAAGATGTCTACTTTGATGTCTAGGTGAAGCTCACCCATACCTTTAAGGATGGTTTCGCCAGTTTCTTCATCAGTTTCAACTTGGAAAGATGGATCTTCTGCAACCATTTTACCGATAGCGATACCCATTTTCTCAGAACCGCCTTTATCTTTAGGCTGTACAGCAATCGAGATTACTGGAGTTGGGAATACCATTGGTTCTAGAGTTACTGAATGCTTAGGATCACATAGAGTGTGACCAGTTTGAACATTCTTCATACCAACGATAGCGATGATGTCGCCCGCTTGAGCAGAAGTAAGTTCTTTACGCTCATCAGCTTGCATCTCAACCATACGGCCAACACGTTCTGTTTTACCAGTGTACGAGTTAAGGATGGTGTCACCTTTGTTCAATTTACCAGAGTAAATACGAACGAAAGTTAGAGCACCGAAGCGGTCATCCATGATTTTGAATGCTAGCGCTTTGAAAGTTTCGTCAGCAGAAACGATAGCGTGTTCGCCAGTTTCGTTACCTTCTTCGTCCATTAGAGGTTGAGGATCAACTTCAGTTGGAGCTGGTAGGTAATCAACAACAGCGTCAAGTACTAGTTGAACACCTTTGTTTTTGAACGCTGAACCACAGTATGTTGGGAAGAACGCTAGGTCACGAGTACCTTTACGGATACAACGTTTGATGTCTTCGATTGAAGGCTCTTCACCTTCCATGTAAGCCATCATTAGTTCGTCGTCTTGCTCAACAGCAGTTTCGATTAGCTCTTCACGGTATGCTTCAACATCGTCAACCATGTCCGCAGGAACTTCTTCAACTGTGTAGTTTTCTGGAAGACCAGTTTCGTCCCAGATGTACGCTTTACGAGAAAGAACGTCTACAACACCTTTGAAGTCATCTTCGATACCGATTGGTAGAGTCATAACAAGTGGAGTCGCACCTAGTACGTTTTTCACTTGGTCTACAACGCGGTAGAAGTCTGCACCCATACGGTCTAGTTTGTTAACGAAGATAATACGAGATACTTCTGATTCGTTAGCGTAACGCCAGTTAGTTTCTGATTGTGGTTCAACACCACCAGAACCACAGAATACGCCGATACCACCATCAAGTACTTTAAGAGAACGGTATACTTCAACTGTGAAGTCAACGTGTCCCGGAGTATCGATTACGTTCAAACGGTGGTCATTCCAGAAACAACTAACCGCAGCAGACTGGATTGTGATACCACGCTCAGCTTCCTGCTCCATGAAGTCAGTTGTTGATTCGCCGTCGTGTACTTCACCAGTTTTGTGGATTGTACCAGTTAGCTTAAGAATACGTTCAGTAGTGGTAGTTTTACCTGCATCAACGTGCGCAAAAATACCAATGTTTCTGTATTTTGATAAATCAGTCATTGTTTTACTCTATTAATAGGATATAAAGTTCGCGCAGAGTATACCACAATCTGTCAATACTGATATCCCTGCAGCGCATTTGTATAAAAAATCTTTTTTTAGCTGAAAATAAAAGGATTTATTCGTCATATACCCCGTTGTTAACCATAAAACCTCGCATTTTGATTGGCTTAGCTTTATCCTAATCATCTCATTGGATTGATTAAAAGGGACACAATGATTCAACGGTTAAAAAAATTGCTAATTAAATCATTAGCCTTTTTTATCATTTTCTCCGTTCTCATTACTTTGCCGTTAAAATGGGTGAATCCTTTTATTTGGAGTTGGAAACTTCAACGCATCATATCCCCTCCTGAAAAATACCAAGATTATCCTACGGCGAACTGGGTAAATTTAGACCAGATTTCACCATATATGCAACTCGCTGTTATTGCCTCTGAAGATCAACGCTTTCCGGTTCATCACGGTGTGGATTTTGTTTCGACTCAAAAAGCGATTGAAGACATGGTTTCCGGTGAACGTTTCCGTGGTGCAAGTACACTAACGCAACAAACGGTTAAGAATTTATATTTGTGGTCAGGACAAGATCTCATCCGCAAAGGCATCGAAGCTTATTTGAGTTTCTTAGTAGAGTTCGAATGGGGCAAAGAGCGAATTTTAGAGATTTATTTGAATATCGCTGAATTTGGCCCAGGTATTTATGGTGTTGAAGCGGCGAGCCAGAATTATTTTGGTATTCATGCACGCCAACTTTCTATGGGTCAAGCGGCTCGCCTTGCTGCGGTATTACCTAACCCTTATCGTTTTAGTGCGGCAGCCCCATCCCCTTATATTTGGCAACGTACTTCTTGGATTCAGCGTCAAATGAATCAGTTGGGATTGAGTTATTTGAAAAAATTAAAATAAACCGTTCTTCTTGAAAGATTAACAACGAGAAAATGGCAATAGCAACCACATATTGAATACAACGAAAAGACGCTGTCCTATCCTAGGCGCTAAAAAAATATGTCCCTATATTTTTACCCTTTTCTTATGTATTCAATATTAAGCCGCTTATGGATTTTTCATCTATAAACGGCTTAGATTTGGGATTTTCACATCACTTTACAAAGAATCACAACTCATCAAATGCATCAATCGCTTCTGATAATTTCTTCACACCATGAATTTGCATACCACTGATACCGCCTTTTGGCATATTCGCAGCAGGCACAATGGCTTTTTTGAAACCGTGTTTGTAGGCTTCCATCAAACGTTCTTGTCCACTTGGTACTGGGCGAATTTCCCCAGCCAAACCGACTTCACCGAACACCACTACATCTTTAGGTAATGGGCGATCTTTGAAGCTAGAAAGTAGCGCCATTAGTAAAGCTAAGTCGGCACTGGTTTCGGCGACTTTAACACCACCAACCACGTTCACAAACACATCTTGGTCGGCCATTTGTAAGCCGCCGTGTTTATGTAATACCGCCAACAACATAGAAAGACGGTTTTGATCTAGGCCAACTGCAACACGTCTTGGATTAGAAAGTTGCGAGTAATCCACCAAGGCTTGAATTTCCACCAGCAATGGGCGCGTACCTTCCCACACCACCATAACAGAACTGCCAGAGGTTTCTTCTTCTCCACGAGATAAAAAGATTGCCGATGGATTGCTGACTTCTTTTAAACCTGTGCCCGTCATAGCAAACACGCCTAATTCGTTCACCGCACCAAAACGGTTTTTATGGCTGCGAAGCGTACGGAAGCGACTGTCTGCGCTACCATCTAAAAGTACCGAACAGTCAATAATGTGCTCCAATACTTTCGGACCTGCGAGCGTACCATCTTTAGTTACGTGGCCAACAAGAAAAACCGCCACGTTATTTTGTTTTGCATAACGAGTTAATGTGGTTGCTGATTCACGAACTTGCGAAACGCTGCCCGGTGACGATTGCACATCCGCAACGTGCATAACTTGAATCGAGTCGATCACCATGATCTTTGGCTTTTCTTGTTCTGCAATTTGGCAAATGGTATCGACATTGGTTTCCGACAACATTTTTAAATGCTCTTTCGGCAAACCTAAACGAGAAGCACGCATCGCCACTTGCTGCAGCGATTCCTCACCCGTGACATAAAGGGTTGGCATTTGGGAAGCTAAGCGGCAAACAGTTTGCAGCAACAAGGTACTTTTACCTGCGCCGGGATTACCACCAATCAGCACTGCTGCACCGGGTACGATACCGCCACCCAATACTCGGTCGAATTCTTTAAAGCCAGTCGAAAAGCGTGGTACTTCTTGTAAGTCGATTTCAGAAAGATTTTGAACTTTGGCATCCGTTGTTGCACCCGCATAACCTGATAAGCGTTCATTGCGAGCCACTTGTGGAGATGCTGCCAATCGAACTTCGGTAATGGTATTCCATGCACCACAAGCATTACATTGTCCCTGCCATCTTGGAAAATCGCAGCCACAATCGTTACAGACATATGCTCGTTTTGCTTTACCAGCCATTTGGTTTCTCTCTCTTTTTATACCCTTCGTACTTGAAGCCGCAGCTTTGTTGACTGCGCTCATTCGCCCCAATCGAGTAGGCAAGCTAGACTCATGGGGCCTCATTCGCTTGTCGCCTCGCTGCAACTCCAAATACTTTGGGTATTTTTTAGTTTTATAAAATAAAAAATGCAGAACTATTTAAGCTCTGCATTCTAACTTAATTTAAGTTGAAATGAATCTGCTAAGGGATTGGAGACCAAGAGACTCTCTTTTGTTGAATCAATGCCGCAGAAAGAATACACAACACGCCGCCAAGTCCTGCATAACGAATAGCGGTTTGTGCTTTTTGTTCAACTTTCGGTTTTGCATGATACGCCACACCTAAACCTGCGGTTGCCATCATCACCAAATCATTAGCACCATCGCCTACTGCTACTGTGTTGTGTGGTTCGATATCCCATTCATCCGCAAGCGTGACTAAAATATCCGCTTTAGTTTGAGCAGAAACTACATTACCCAAAACTTTGCCTGTTAGTTTGCCATCGACAATTTCTAATGTGTTGGATTGTGCGTAATCCAAGCCAAGGGTTTCTTTTAAATAGTCAGAGAAATAAGTGAAGCCGCCTGATGCAATCGCTGTTTTCCAACCCAGTGCTTTTAAGGTATTCACTAACTCTGCCAAATCAGGCATGAAAGGAATATTGTTTCGCACTTGTTTTAGAATCGATTCATCTGCACCTTCTAATGTGCCGACACGTTCACGCAAACTTTCTTCGAAATCCAATTCACCTTGCATGGCTCGCTCAGTGATGTCGGAAACCTTCTCCCCTGTTCCCGCTAGTTTGGCAATTTCATCAATACATTCAATTTGAATTGCGGTTGAATCCATATCCATCAAAATCAAACCAGGCGCTGTCAGTTCAGGAAGTACCGAAATCGAAGCGCAATCTAAACCTTGAGTATGAACAAATTCCACCATCTCTGGATAAAACGCTCCGCCCATTAAAGCGACTTCGTATTGCCCGACTTTCCACGCATCAAGCACAGGAATGTATTCGCCAGCAAAGAGATCGATTCGGTTAAAATGTTCGACTGAAAGATGCGTTCCGAAAATCACCCACTGGGCTTTTTGTTTATCTAAGCTTGAATAGAGATGCGCTTCAGGTAATCGCTTTAATAACGACATGCTGCGCTTAATTGGAAGTGTGCTTGATTTTAACTCGTCCATGATTTTGTTTGCGTCCTTATTTTTGCGTCATGCAGTTAGCTAAACTACCCTATTGCAATTTCACTAATCAACCCCCAAACTAACAATTAATTAAATTTCCCTCTTTATTACGGTTTTAAAGGAAACTCCATGCAAACATCTTTGTTTTCTTGGCGCATATTTCTACGATTTATTGGCATCATCCTACTAGGGGGAATGTTCACCTATACCATTATTAACAGCTTTGTGATCAGCCGTGATAATGAACATATTCAAGAACAACAACTTGAAACCTTAACTAATTTATTGATTTCCCAATCGGCACTTTCTGCCAGCAATATGATCACCAATGATGATCAAGATGGCTTGCTAAACTTGGCGAATCAAATTGCTTCAGATTCACTGGTGTTCGATGCCACTATTTATAATGCCGAGGGTGTTAAGTTAGTTGCGAGCGATGGCGCTAAAAATGTGCGTGAAATTTTAGGGTTGGATACTCCGCTGAAAACGGCATCCCTTGGGCGTGAGCAATTAGTTCAACCAATTTCGAATGAAGACAATACGATTGGTTTTATTCGCATTACGTTTGAAAAAGGGAAAGTGACAGCAATTTCTGATCAGCGTTACCGCAGTAGTGATCATTTGATGTATATGATGCTGATCCTGAGTTTTATCAGTGGTGTTCTGCTTTGTTTGCTATTGCTTTATAAGCCAGAAGAAGATGTGGAAAATATCTTGCTGAAAGATTTGTAATTCCATCTATTCAGTAAAGGGCTTTAATTACAAAAAGACAGATACAAAAAACCTCTTGGATTTCAAAGTCCAAGAGGTTTTTTTATAAACAAATCAATAATCTAGGTTGATTATTTATCACCTAACAATACTGAATCCAAAGCAATGTGGATCATATCGTTGAACGTAGTTGCACGCTCATCAGAAGTGGTTTGCTCACCAGATTTGATGTGGTCAGAAACAGTACAGATCGCTAGAGATTTTGCACCGTATTCTGCTGCAACACCGTAGATACCAGCTGCTTCCATTTCAACACCCAAGATGCCGTATTTGTCCATTACTGTGAACATGTCTGGATCTGGAGTGTAGAACAAATCAGCAGAGAACAAGTTACCCACTTTCACGTTGATACCTAGGTTTTTCGCTGCTTCTTCTGCGTTGCGAACCATTTCGTAGTCTGCGATTGCTGCGAAGTCGTGGTCTTTGAAACGTAGACGGTTTACTTTTGAGTCAGTACAAGCACCCATGCCGATAACCACGTCGCGTAGTTTGATGTGATCGCTTACTGCGCCACAGCTACCTACACGGATGATTTTCTTAACGCCGAAATCTTTAATTAATTCTGTTACATAGATAGAGCAAGAAGCGATGCCCATGCCGTGACCCATTACAGAAACTTTACGACCTTTGTAAGTACCTGTGTAACCAAACATGTTACGAACATTACATACTTGAACAGCGTCATCTAAAAAGTTTTCAGCAATGTATTGTGCGCGTAGCGGATCGCCCGGCATTAACACAACATCTGCAAAATCGCCCATTTCAGCATTAATATGTGGAGTTGCCATGTTCTTTCCTTTAATTAGTTTGCATAAATGAATTGGTTAATCTGAACGCATCGGAATTAACCAATTCCAAAATCATTGAAGTTAGATAAATCTTTTATAGAAAGGATTTACCGTATTCCATATCAGAAGTTCCGAAGTATTCCGCTAGGCTTTGGCCAATATCTGCGAACGTATCACGACGACCTAAAGATCCTGCTGGAATTTTCTCACCCGAAACCAAAACTGGAATATGCTCACGAGTATGATCCGTGCCCTGCCATGTTGGATCGCAACCGTGGTCAGCCGTTAAGATCAATACATCATTCGGTTGTAATATCGCTTGGATCTCAGGTAAACGAGAGTCGAAATATTCCAACGCAGCAGCATAACCTGCCACATCACGGCGGTGACCGTAAGATGAATCGAAGTCCACAAAGTTAGTGAATACGATGGTGTTATCACCCGCTTTTTTCACTTGCTCAAGTGTGGCATCGAACAATGCTTCAATACCGGTCGCTTTCACTTTTTGCGTGATACCGCAACCTGCATAGATATCAGAGATCTTACCGATTGAAATCACTTCACCGCTTTTCTCATCAACCAGTTTTTGTAAAACCGTTGCTGATGGTGGCTCAACTGATAAATCACGGCGATTACCTGTGCGAGCAAATTCACCTGCTTTTGCACCAACAAATGGACGCGCAATAACACGACCAATATTGTACGGTTCAAGCTCTTCACGCACGATGTGGCAAAGTTCAAGCAAGTTATCTAGGCCGTATGTTTCTTCGTGACAAGCAATTTGGAAAACAGAATCAGCAGAAGTGTAGAAAATCGGCTTACCCGTTTTCATGTGTTCTTCGCCTAGTTCATCCAAAATCACCGTACCCGATGAATGGCAGTTACCTAGGTAGCCCGGTAAGTTTGCACGTTCTACAATTTTGTCTAACAGTTCTTGTGGGAAGCTGTTTTCCTCATCCGTAAAGTAGCCCCAATCAAACAGAACTGGTACACCGGCAATTTCCCAGTGACCAGACGGCGTGTCCTTACCCGATGATAATTCTGCAGCATGACCGTAAGCACCGGTAATTTCTGCTTGTTCATCTAAACCAATCGGGAATGAGCCTGTTGATTCTTTTGCGGCTAAACCTAAACCAAGTTTCGATAAATTCGGTAAACGCAATGCGCCTGAACGCTGAGCGTTATCCGCTAAACCTTTGCTGCATTGTTCTGCAATATGGCCTAACGTATCTGAACCGACATCACCAAATTTATCGGCATCTTGTGTCGCACCAATTCCAAAGGAATCGAGGACTAAAATAATTGCACGTTTCATGGTTTACTCTCCTGCCAAGCGTGGATCTGAATAAGCGTTTAACTTATAGGTCTTCTGCTCGGATTTGACGATACACAACCGGTGTTGGTTGATAAGCTTCATTAGAAACCGTTATCGCCTGTTGTAATTCGTTTGCAGCCTGCTGCCATTGTTCTTCACTTCTTGCGTGGATCATCGCTAACGGTGTTTTATCGTCAGCGGTTTCACCTAAGCGAATAAACTGGTTAAAGCCAACTGCGTAATCAATTTGATCACTCGCCACTTTACGACCACCGCCCATTGCAACAACCACCATGCCAATTGCACGGGTGTCCATTGCGATTACGGTGCCAGTTTGTTTGGCGTAAACTGGTTTAATGATTTCTGCTTTCGGTAAGTAACTTTGGTAGTTATCCATAAAGTCTTTTGGACCACCTAAGCCAGCAACCATTTTGCCGAAACATTCTGCTGCTTTGCCGTTATCCAGCACAGCTTGCAGTTTTTCGCGAGCTTGTTCACTATTTTCAGCCAATTTCGCTAACACTAACATTTCAGCACAAAGCGACATAGTGACTTCATGTAAACGAGGGTTACGAACTTCACCACGAGAATTCACTTCGCCTTTTAGATATTGAACCGCTTCTGCCACTTCAACGGCATTACCTGCTGATGAAGCTAAAACTTGGTTCATATCCGTAAGCAAAGCGGTGGTTTTCGTACCTGCACCGTTAGCTACCGCAACAATAGATTGCGCCAATTCTTCTGATGCTTCATAAGTTGGCATAAATGCGCCAGAACCGACTTTCACATCCATCACTAACGATTCTAAACCTGCCGCTAATTTTTTCGACAAGATTGATGCTGTGATAAGCGTGATGTTATCAACGGTTGCGGTAATATCACGAGTTGCGTAAACACGTTTGTCAGCAGGAGCTAAATCGCCAGTTTGACCGATAATTGCAATGCCTGCGTCTTTAGTGACTTCACCAAAAACGTCATTGGTCGGCATGATGTTGTAACCCGGAATTGACTCTAGTTTGTCTAGCGTTCCGCCAGTATGACCAAGGCCACGACCAGAAATCATTGGCACAAAACCACCGCAAGCAGCAACCATTGCACCAAGCATTAATGAGGTTACATCACCGACACCACCCGTTGAGTGTTTATCGACAATTGGACCACCGAAATTCATATGATCCCAATTTAGAACCATACCAGAATCACGCATCGCACAAGTTAGCGCAATACGTTCTTCCATATTCATTTCGTTGAAAAAGATCGTCATAGCAAAAGCAGCGATTTGACCTTCAGAGATCGTATCTTTAGCAACGCCTTGGATGAAGAAGTTAATTTCTTCTGCCGTTAGCACTTCGCCATCACGCTTTTTGCGAATAATTTCTTGAGGTAGGAACATAGCAATCACCTATTCCAGTTTCATCTGATTAAATTGAACACGCCGAAAAGACACTGTCCTATCCTAGGCGTTTCAAAAAGCACATCCCTGTCCTTTTAGACTTTTCTCTGTGTTCAAATTTAAACTGATTCGTTAATCACTGAGGTAAAATTAGTAGCCGCCTTCAGCCGCTTTTTCGCCTTTACCTAATGTGTTTAATAGGTTTGCTAGTAGGCTTGATGCACCAAAACGGTAGTGCATGTTGTCAGCCCATTCTGCGCCTAAAATACGGTCAGCCATTGCTAAGTAAGCTTGTGCATCTTCAGCAGTACGTACGCCACCAGCTGGTTTGAAACCAACTTTGTCAGCAACGCCCATTTCTTTAATCACGTTCAACATGATTTCAGCAGATTCTGGTGTTGCGTTAACTGGCACTTTACCTGTTGAAGTTTTGATGAAGTCAGCGCCTGCTTCGATTGAGATTTTAGAAGCCAGTTTGATTAACGCTTCTTCTTTCAATTCGCCAGTTTCGATGATCACTTTAAGAAGTACATCGCCACATGCTGCTTTACATTGTTTTACTAGCTCGAAACCTGTTTTTTCGTCACCCGCAATTAAAGTACGGTATGGGAAAACAACGTCTACTTCGTCTGCACCGTAAGCAACAGCTGCTTTTGTTTCAGCTACTGCGATTTCAATGTCGTCATTACCGTGTGGGAAGTTTGTTACTGTTGCCACGCGGATTTCTGGTGTGCCTTGTTCACGAAGTGCTTTCTTCGCAACAGGGATAAAACGAGGGTAAATACAGATGGCAGCGGTATTGCCTACTGGTGATTTTGCATCTTTACATAGTGCGATCACTTTTTCATCAGTGTCGTCTTCGTTTAATGTTGTTAAATCCATCAATTTAAGTGCACGTAAAGCTGCTGCTTGTAAATCGCTCATTTCTATCTCCGATTCAAAAATTAATAGAGCCACTTGCTTAATTGTAGCTAAGTAACTCGAAATGAACGGACTTGGTTCCTTGAAGACTTAACTCAATAGGCTGAGCTAATTGCAATCCTTGTCACCGCATAACCAATCCACCAGTCAAATCATTTGCCACGCCATTAATTAGGCTCTGTGATTTGAGTGGTGATTATACTGATTCAAACCGTGAGGTCAGTCACTAATCTGTACGCAAACGGTTTGGATCTCAAAAAGATTCTTTAATCCTATTTTCAAATGGAATTAAAGAACAAAAAGCCGCAGCAAACACTTGCTACGGCTTTAGATTTACACAATGTCTACTTTGACAGGGTCAAAATTATAGACCTTGTAGAGTAATGAAGAAGCCAGCAATTGTTGCAGCCATTAAGTTAGATAATGTACCTGCAAGGATTGCTTTCATACCCATTTGTGCAATATCAGAACGACGAGTTGGTGCTAGACCACCCAAGCCGCCAAGTAGGATTGCGATAGAAGAAAGGTTCGCAAAACCACATAGAGCAAATGAGATGATTGCTTTCGTTTTCTCAGAAAGAACAACTTGTGCGCCGTCAGCTAGGTAAGGGGCAAAGTTAGAGTAAGCAACGAATTCGTTCAGGATAGTTTTCTGACCGATGAAAGAACCCGCTAGAGTAGCTTCGCTCCAAGGCACACCGATTAACCATGCGATTGGTGCAAAAACGTAACCTAGGATAAGTTCTAGTGTTAGCTCAGGCATACCGAACCAACCACCAACGCCACCAAGGATACCGTTAACTAGAGCGATCAAGCCGATGAATGCAAGAAGCATTGCGCCAACGTTTAGAGCAAGTTGTAGACCAGAAGAAGCACCTACTGCTGCTGCATCGATTACGTTTGCTGGTTTGTCGTCTTCATCTCCTTCAGCGTCAGCTAATTGCTCGATTGGCTCATCAGTTTCTGGCTTGATGATTTTAGCAAATAGCAAACCACCAGGTGCTGCCATGAAAGATGCTGCGATTAGGTAAGAAAGAGGAACACCCATTGCTGCGTAACCTGCCATTACACCACCAGCAACAGAAGCCAAACCACCACACATTACTGCGAATAGTTCAGATTGAGTCATCTTAGGAACAAATGGACGAACAACTAGAGGCGCTTCAGTTTGACCTACGAAGATGTTCGCAGTTGCAGACATTGATTCCGCACGAGAAGTACCTAGAGCTTTCTGTAGTGCACCACCTAAAACTTTGATAACGATCTGCATAACACCAATGTTGTAAAGAACAGAGATTAATGCAGAGAAAAAGATAATGGTCGGTAGTACTTTGAAAGCAAAGATGAAGCCAACGCCTTCAACAGAGAAGTTTACTAGGTTGCCAAATAGGAATGAAATACCTTCATTACCGTAATCGTAAACGTGCTGCACACCGTTTGTCATAGCAGCTAGCATGTCACGGCCCCATGGTACGTAAAGTACAAAGGCACCTAAACAGAATTGGATAGCAAATGCGCCACCCACTGTACGTAAATTAATTGCTTTGCGGTTGTCGGAGAATAGAACTGCTACTGCTAGCAGGAAAATCATGCCGACTAGGCTCATAACCAGGCTCATGGTATATGGCTTCCTTATTCGTTTAAATTGGTTAAAAAAAGTTCAACGCTCAAAAAGCGGGGGCGATTATACTCTGAGAATTGCCAACAAAGTAATAGGCAAATCACACTGATTGATGAAAAATTGCAAAAAATCACATTTTAACGTGATCTACATCACCAAACGTTTGCTTTTTACATAGAGAAAATAAACAAACGTTTGCGTTTTATTTGTCATTTTTATCAATTAGATTAAATAATCGACATGTGTTATGCCAGATTTGTATCTGCAATTTTTCTCGACTTTCATTTCTAAGTGAACATAAAGCATCCAAAATCAACCCTAATCGAGACGGATGATTGGGTTGCCCTTGAAATCCACAAATAGGCATATCTGGTGCATCTGTTTCTAATACTATGGAATCGACCGGTAAATTTGCGACTGCATTTCGCGTTTTTTGCGCCCGCTCATAAGTGATTGTTCCACCAACACCAATATAAAAACCTAGCTTTATATATTCTAAGGCTTGCTGTTCACTGCCTGAAAATGCGTGAATCACTCCCCCTCTTTCCGGTTTATGGCGTCTTAAATATTTTAAGATCTGATCGTGGGATTTGCGCCCGTGCAAAATTAAAGGTAGTTGGTATTTTTTCGCTAATAAGATCTGCTGCTCAAAAATCCAATGTTGACGCTCAAGGTATTCATCTGTCATTAGACTTGCATCAAGCAAAAAATCTAAACCACACTCTCCCACTGCGACGCATTTATCTATTCTTGCTATCAGAATCTTTTCAAGTAACTCTATTGATTGTTCGCCGTGCTGTTGTATGAAATAAGGATGCAAGCCAAGCGCATAATAAAGAGGATCATGCTCATCAGATAATTGCTGAACTCGCTGCCAGTTCGATTCACCCGTAGCAGGAATGATGATCTTTGTTACCGATGCTTGTTGCGCTTTTGCGAGTTCCTTTTCAATCTCCTCAAATTCGGCAAAATCAAAATGGCAATGGCTGTCGATCAAGCCTGTATCGCTAATATGGGTAATATTGCTCAGTTCAGGATCAAGCATGTAGATCGTGTTCTCTTTCTTTCTTCTTTTTATTGTCTTGTTGGATTTGTTCTTCACTACGATAAGCGCAACAACGACGTTTATTCTCTGGTGTTAATCCTAATTCTTCACACCACGCATCATAACGAGCAAGCCAATGTTTCATCCAATTGATCAACATAGTTATTTCCTTAGATGGATTTTGAAAGAATTGTAATCAACTGGTGAGATTTTGTACAAATAAAAATCCAAGCAATAAAGCAAAGCTCAAATAAAGGTCAAAAAAGATCAAAAAAAACGAAGCTACAGCAGCTTCGTTTTAAGTGTTTAACTTTTTATTCCGTTATGCAGAATATTAGTGTTCGCGTGTCGCACGGAACTCCACTTCAGGAAAACGTTCTTTCGCCAAGTTTAGGTTAACCATAGTTGGAGCGATATAAGAAAGGTTATCACCACCATCTAGAGCTAAGTTTACTTGGTTCTTACGTTTGAATTCTTCTAGCTTCTTAGCATCGTCACATTCAACCCAGCGAGCTGTTGCCACGTTTACACTTTCGTAAATCGCTTCAACGTTGTATTCGGATTTCAAACGAGCCACAACCACATCAAACTGAAGCACACCAACCGCACCTACGATCAGGTCGTTGTTTTGAAGTGGACGGAAAACCTGTACCGCACCTTCTTCAGAAAGCTGAACCAAACCTTTAAGCAATTGCTTTTGTTTTAGTGGATCACGTAAGCGAATACGACGGAACAATTCTGGTGCGAAGTTTGGAATACCGGCAAATTTCAGTGCTTCACCTTGAGTGAAAGTATCACCGATTTGGATTGTGCCGTGGTTATGCAAACCAATGATGTCACCTGCAAATGCGTTTTCGGCACGAGCACGGTCACCCGCCATGAAGGTTACCGCATCAGAAATGTTGACCATTTTGCCTGTACGTACATGGTTCATCTTCATGCCTTGCTTGTAAGTACCTGAAACGATACGCATGAAAGCAATACGGTCACGGTGTTTTGGATCCATGTTCGCTTGGATTTTGAATACGAAACCAGAAAACTTGTCTTCTGTCGCTTCAACTTTACGCTCGTTTGCTTCACGAGGCATTGGCGCAGGAGCCCATTCTGTTAGGCCATCAAGCATGTGGTCTACACCGAAGTTACCCAATGCTGTACCGAAGAATACTGGTGTTAATTCACCTTTCAGGAATAGCTCTTGATCAAATTCGTGCGATGCACCGATCACCAATTCCAATTCTTCACGTAATTGCTCAGCAAGATCATCACCAACCGCTTCGTTTAGTTCTGGGTTGTCTAAACCTTTTACAATACGAACTTCTTGGATCGTATGGCCGTGACCTGTTGAGTACAGAATCGTTTCATCACGGTGAATGTGGTAAACACCTTTAAATTCTTTACCACAACCAATCGGCCAAGATACTGGCGCACAAGCCATGTTCAATTCGTTTTCTACTTCATCAAGCAGCTCCATTGGATCACGAATATCACGGTCACATTTGTTCATAAATGTCACGATTGGCGTATCACGCAGACGAGTAACTTCCATCAACTTACGAGTACGATCTTCGACACCTTTAGCAGCATCGATAACCATCAAGCAAGAATCCACCGCTGTTAGTGTGCGGTAAGTATCTTCCGAGAAGTCTTCGTGTCCCGGAGTATCTAGTAGGTTCACCAAGCATTCGTTGTACGGGAACTGCATTACAGACGTAGTTACCGAGATACCACGCTCTTTTTCCATTTCCATCCAGTCGGATTTCGCATGTTGGCTTGCACCACGACCTTTTACAGAACCTGCGGTTTGAATCGCGTTTCCGAATAACAATACTTTTTCAGTAATGGTGGTTTTACCCGCATCGGGGTGAGAGATGATCGCAAACGTACGACGCTTGCCAACTTCAGTAAGGAATGACATGGAGGAAACCTTATAAACTGTTTGTTCGATTGCTGCTCTGAAATGGCAACAAAAATAAGATGGGCGAATTATACGCAAAAATTTCGATAACTCTAGCCGAAAGCTAAAACTAACCGAGAAGCAAAAGACTAGCCGAACGGATTAAAATCATCGCCTAACATCATATTCATAATGATGGCGTCTTCTTTTCCGCTTTTGGTTTTGTCTGATGGATAGTAATTCACTCGGCGATCCATTTCATTAAAACCTAATGCTTCATAAAGATGGTATGCACCTTTATTACTTTCACGCACTTCAAGCCAAATGCTTTCTGCTTCAGCTTGCTCACTGTGTTCAATTAAGTGTTCCACCAAGGCTTTACCGTAACCTTTGCCTTGTTGATTTGGCGCAACCGCAATCGTCAGCAGCGTAACTTCTCCAACGATATTTTGGCTGTATAAGTAACCCATTAATTGATTATCAACCCACAAGCCAAACTGATATTTGCTAGAGTTTTTGGTGTTCTGATGAGAAAGATCGCGGATCATACTTTCCGCCCAAGGATGAGAATGCGCAATTTGTTCAATCGCCCAAACCGCATCTAAATGCTCAGGCAGCAAAGGTAAAATAATTTTTTTGTTCATTTATATTTAACCAGTTTAATAGCCTAATTAATTGGGTATGCTGGATATTTAGTTGTAGGCGCAGATTTGCTGCCAAAGATGACGACGATGAAGTGTATTGCCGTGAATATTTTCGAGCAATGGCGACTGCAACACATTAAGGCTTTGCCACTTTTCAGCGTCCGCCATACTTTCCACTTTTAAGCCAGCAAACCAAACCCATTTAAGGGAATGTGAAGCCAATTTTTCTGCTTGAGCTGGCGTTAAATGCCTTGCTTGCTCAGGAAGCAGTTTCATACTCGCCAACACTTTAATGAATAACGAGGCATCTTCCCCTTCAGGGCAATCTTCCGCCACCAGCAATAATTCACATTCATTTGGCAGCATCACTTCTGGAGCTTGATAACCCGCTAGACGCTCAGGATGTGATACTTCCCACACCGCAATGCCCATTTCACGCAAATAATGCTTTTGGCGATCGGGCGATGTTGGCTCTGCTGAGGTTGGACCATCAAGCTGTGGGAAAGCGGGAACTGGTGACATGTTTGGTATCTGCTGCATTAACAATGAGAAAATTCTGGGCTGTATTCTACCAAACCCGATACGCCATCTAAAGCGCCTTGGTGCAGTTCAATTACTTGGAATGCGCCTGCTTGGTATTCTTGCATGTCGTTATAAATGGATTTTAGCTGCGCAGTTTGAGCATCTTGGAAACCAACGCGAGAATAATATTCAGGCTCACCTAACACCACACAAACTGGATAACCGAAATCACGTAAAGATTCAAAACCTTCACGAATTAACGCTTCGGCAATCCCTTGTTGGCGGCATGATTCTTTCACCGCAACAGGAGCTAAACCTTGCCAATTATGATCTTCGCCATTAACCGTCACGGGCGTAAATAGCGCATGACCAATCACTTCGCCTTCATCAGAACAAGCGACTAACGACAAGGTAAAGCGGCTATTTTCACGCAATGATAAAACCAAATCGGCTTCTTGATGGCTTGGGAATGCTTCACGCAATAACGCATCAATAGGTAAAATATCAGCCGGAGCTTCAGTGCGAATTAACATAGATGATCTCATTTGAATAAATGTTTAAAACAACAAACCGTGGATTCTATACCGAATCATCCACTCTGACTTGTATTATTCTCAAGCAAATACCGAAAGCGAGATCATCTTAATGTTTATCAAAAAGATGTGATCAGCAGATTATGCTCTGATCTCTTGAGCATTTGCAGCTTTAGGCGCTGTCGTTTCCGTCATGCCTTTTTGCACAAAGGTCGACAATTGATCCATTAATTGCGTAACCGGTTTTGGCAGAGAATCTAAATCCAAGCTATCCATTAAGTTTTTCACTTCAAGACCAAGCTCTGTATCGCCTTCAATTTTTAAACGACGTTGGAAGAACATGGTGTCTGGATCTTCTTTACGACCGGCAATTAGCACTAAGTCATTCAAACTTCCCGAAAAACTTACGTCTTCTTGTACGTCAGAGTCCGCCACGATCAGCTTTTCATCTTCATAGCTAATCAACCAGCTCACGTTCACATCACTGATAGACACCTTTAGCCAACGGCCTTCTAGGAATTCAAAATCACCATCTTCTAATGCTTCGTGAAAAACACGTTTTAAGCCTTCAAGCAGCACTTTGTTATGAATAGTTTGCGGAATTAATTTGGCTGGAACCGACATGAACGATGCCGCATTCGACACCAATTTAGAACGTAAAGTAGACAGCATTATTCCTCCAAGAAAACAAAAATCCTAAATTTAACTGAACTACTTTACCTGCCTATGACTTTTTCGTCCTGTGTTGAATCAAAAAAGCCGACATTTTTCATATAAATCCCCTTTATAGGTAGAGATAACCGAGCCAAACCTGCCTTATATCAATTTCTTAACATCGAGATTTCATAAAATACAGGTTCAATTTTATTTTGAAGGGAAAACGGATGGAACTACTTTGCCCTGCTGGCAATTTACCTGCATTAAAAACTGCGATTGATTGCGGTGCCGATGCGGTTTACATCGGATTTAAAGATGACACTAATGCCCGCCATTTTGCTGGTCTCAACTTCCAAGGCAAAAAGCTCGATAAAGCGGTGCAATATGTGCATGACCATAATAAAAAAATCCACATTGCATTAAATACTTTTGCTCACCCAAATGGCTTCGAACGCTGGACTAACTCGGTCGATAAAGCTGCGGACTTAGGCGTTGATGCCTTAATCGTGGCGGATATTGCTTTACTGGATTACGCATCAAAAAAATACCCAGATATGGAGTTGCACTTATCGGTTCAGGCCTCTGCCACCAACAGTGCTGCGATTGAGTATTACGCCAATAATTTCAATGTAAAACGTGTGGTGTTGCCACGTGTGCTTTCAATGCATCAAGTGAAGCAACTTTCTCGCAATATTCCCGATAACGTCGAATTAGAAGTGTTTGCGTTCGGCAGCTTGTGCATTATGTCGGAAGGCCGTTGTTACCTTTCTTCTTACTTAACAGGTGAATCTCCAAATACCGTTGGCGCATGTTCTCCTGCTAAATACGTTCGCTGGCAAGAAACGGAACAAGGTTTGGAATCACGCCTAAACGAAATCTTAATTGATCGTTATGGCGAAGGTGAAAACGCAGGTTATCCAACTCTGTGTAAAGGCCGTTTCGATATTAATATTACTGGTGAAGATCAGCGTTATCACGTTCTGGAAGAACCAACCAGTTTGAATACTTTGTCTATGCTGCCTGAATTATTTGCAGCTAATGTGGCGTCTGTGAAAATTGAAGGTCGTCAACGTAGCCCAGCTTATGTGGAACAAGTAACGAAAACTTGGCGTGCTGCAATTGATCGCTATTTGGCAAATCCTGAAGCTTATGCTGTGGAAGATGCTTGGAATGCGACCCTTGCCAATGTGTCTGAAGGCACACAAACCACACTTGGCGCTTATCATCGTAAATGGCAATAGATTTAGTAAAGGACAAGGAAAAGAATGAATTCGAACAATGAACTAAAATATTCGCTTGGCCCTATTCTGTATTTTTGGCCAAAGAATGATGTGGAAGCTTTTTATCAAGCGGCAAAAAATAGCCAAGCTGACATCATTTATTTAGGCGAAGCAGTCTGTTCAAAACGCCGTGAAATGAAACCAAATCACTGGTTTGATATTGCTAAAGATCTAGCAGGTTCAGGCAAACAAGTTGTGCTTTCTACAATGGCATTGCTAGAAGCACCAAGCGAAGTCAATGTGATGAAAAAGTACATTGATAACGGTGACTTTGCGATTGAAGCAAATGATGTTTCGGGTATTCAATTAGCGCATCAAGCCAAAGTACCATTTGTGGTTGGCCCTGCGGTGAATACTTATAATGCACAAACGCTCAAGATCTTTGCTCAGCAAGGCATGATCCGTTGGTGTATGCCAGTGGAATTGTCTCGTGATTGGCTGATTAATACTAAGCAGCAATGTGAAGAATTAGGCATTGCTGATCAATTTGAAATTGAAGTATTCAGCTACGGTTATTTACCATTAGCGTATTCTGCTCGCTGCTTTACCGCTCGAGCTGAAAACAAAGCCAAAGACGACTGCGAAACTTGCTGCATTAAGTATCCAACCGGTATTCAAGTGAGCAGCCAAGAAGGTCAGGAAGTGTTTAACCTTAACGGTATTCAAACTCAATCTGGCTATTGCTATAACTTGGGTAATGATTTGCAGAGCATGAAAGGTTTGGTCGATGTGGTGCGTTTAAGCCCATTAGGTGTCGATACTTTATGTACGCTTTCTGATTTCAAAGCGAATGAAGAAAACCAACAGCGCATTATTACTGACAGTAAACAATGTAATGGTTACTGGCATCAATTGGCGGGCTTGGTGAAGTCAGAGTAATATCAATGCGGTGGTCATAATATTAAGCGAACTCGCAAAGTCGCTGTCCTATCCCTAGGCGCTTCGCAAACGACATCCATGTCGTTTGAGACTTTGCGAATTGCTCAATATTAACCCGCTGAAAACAATATCTAGCAAAAATACTCAGCTAAGAACAATACAATTAAAAAGAGCTTCTTACTCCCCTTATAATAAGGTTCAGTAACAAGCTCTTTTTTATATCGAGATAGTTGGTATCGTTTAAAAACGAAAGGCCGATTAAGACTCTTCTTCCGAATTATCCATTAACTCAATTGTGGAATGCTTTTCGCCATTGGCTTTTTGATCTTCCGAATTTTGTTGAGCTTGTAGTTCTTTAAAGATTCGGCTTAATTCCAAGAATGCGTAACGGTGTTCAGCAAACTCATACACGTTCAGAGAAATAGATAGCTTGTACAAGGCAATCGCATCTGTGTAGTCACCTTGGAATTGATAAGTTTTCGCTAGATAGAAATACAACTCTGTTAGCTTTTGTGCCAACTCGACATTGTTGTTGGAATTATCTGCTACAGAATTAAAGGCATCATTCTCACTGACATGCCCAAGTGTCACGCCAACCAATAACCAACCCCATTGATCATCACGATCTGCGTAGCGTTTTTCTAAATCCGCTTTGGCTTTTTGTTCATCTTGCTCTCGCTCAATGTAATACAACCAAAGTGTGCGGTAAGGATCAGATGTGTCGCGCTGATAGTTTTTGGTCATATCTTGCAAAGCAAGCGGAATACGATCTGCGTAGTACAAAGCAATAGCACGGTTACGTTCGGCATAATCGTTATTTGGATCTAGCTCCAAGCTTGAATCATAAGCATCAAAAGCAGAATCAAAATCGCTCATTTGCGTAAAATACACGCCAAGCACGTTGAACACTTCAGATTGAGCTGGGTTTAATTTAAGTGATTGCTCGTAATCAAGGCGAGCTAAATCCGATAAACCAACACTATCAAGGTAGCGGCCACGTTCGGCAAAAATTTGTGCTCGAACCTCTTGGCTGATCTCTTTGCGTTGCAATAATTGATTAAACCGCGCGATTTGAATTTCTTGTTGAATCGAAGGCTGTAGTGGGATCGCTAGTGGTAGGTTCGACCATGAACCTCCCTGATTCGCACATCCCATCAGGAAAAAGGCGGTAATAAGGCTTAACCATTTAAAATATCTCACAAATATCGTGCTCCTTTTTTGACGATAACTCGAATGCAAACCAGCTTTCGTTAAGCATACGGCTATCCAATATACACGGACTTAGTCTCACTCTCCACTTATTAAGTAAACAGTTAGTTAATAAAGTTATAGATATTAAATAGATCGGAGAAAAACAGGCATAAAAAAAGAGAAGCCGAAGCTCCTCTTATTTATTAATAACTTATAGAAGTTAAGATAACTTATTCAGCAGCAGGTGCTTGCTCTTCAGTTTTCTCTACAGCTTCTTTCATGCTTAGACGTACACGGCCTTGACGGTCGATTTCAAGAACTTTAACTTGAACTTCTTGGCCTTCAGCAAGGTAGTCAGACACTTTTTCTACACGCTTGTCAGCGATTTGAGAAATGTGTACTAGACCATCTTTACCAGGAAGAATCGTTACGAATGCACCGAAGTCAGCTAGACGAGCAACTTTACCGGTGTAGATACGGCCCACTTCAACTTCTGCAGTGATTTCTTCGATACGACGGATAGCTTCTTTCGCTGCTGCACCTTCAGTTGCTGCAATCTTGATTGTGCCATCGTCTTCGATTTCGATAGTTGTACCAGTTTCTTCAGTTAGCGCACGAATTACCGCACCACCTTTACCGATAACATCTTTGATCTTCTCAGCAGAGATTTTCATTGTGTGGATACGTGGAGCAAATTCAGAGATATCTTCACGAGCACCAGAAATCGCTTCGTCCATCACTTTAAGGATGTGCTTACGCGCACCTTGAGCTTGGTTCAATGCAATTTGCATGATTTCTTTAGTGATACCTTCGATTTTGATATCCATTTGAAGTGCAGTGATACCTTCGTTAGTACCTGCTACTTTAAAGTCCATGTCACCTAGGTGGTCTTCGTCACCCAAGATGTCAGAAAGAACTACGAAATCGTCGCCTTCTTTAACAAGGCCCATTGCGATACCAGCAACAGAAGACTTGATTGGCACACCTGCATCCATAAGAGCAAGAGAAGTACCACATACAGAAGCCATTGAAGAAGAACCGTTAGATTCTGTGATTTCCGATACAACACGTACTGTGTATGGGAATTCATCTAGAGATGGCATTACCGCTTGGATACCACGTTTAGCTAGTTTACCGTGGCCGATTTCACGACGCTTAGGAGAACCAACGAAACCAGTTTCACCTACACAGTATGGAGGGAAGTTGTAGTGTAGAAGGAAGTTGTCTTTCTTCTCACCTAATAGGCTGTCGATGATTTGTGCATCACGTTGAGTACCAAGTGTTGCAGTAACCATTGCCTGAGTTTCACCACGAGTGAATAGCGCAGAACCGTGTGTACGAGGAAGAACACCAGTGCGAACGTCTAGCGCACGAACCATGTCTTTTTCACGGCCATCGATACGTGGGTTACCAGCGATAATGCGGCTACGTACTACTGTTTTTTCTAGATCGTGGAAGATGTTGTGAACTTCTTTTAGGTTCAACTCTTCGTTTTCAGCCAATAGTGCTTCATTTACTTCAGCAGCAATTTCGTGAATACGGTCGTAACGAGCTAGTTTCTCAGTGATTTGGTAAGCTTCAACCAATTTCGCTTCAGCTAGTGCAGCGATTTTGTTTTTAAGCTCAGTGTTTTCAGCTGGAGCAACCCAATCCCAAGCTGGAGTAGCAACTTCAGCAGCGAATTCGTTGATTGCATTGATAACTGTTTGTTGTTGGTCGTGACCGTAAACAACAGCTGCTAGCATTTCTTCTTCAGTTAGGTTGTCTGCTTCAGATTCAACCATCAATACTGCGCTTTCAGTACCAGCAACAACAAGATCTAGACGAGAACCTTCTAGCTCTTTTTCGCTTGGGTTAAGCACTAGTTGACCATCGATGTGACCAACACGAGCTGCGCCGATTGGACCGTTGAATGGTACGCCAGAGATCGCTAGAGCAGCAGAAGTACCGATCATAGTGATGATGTCTGGAGAGATGTTAGGGTTTGCAGAAACAACAGTAGCAATTACTTGTACTTCGTTTTTGAATGCATCTGGGAATAGTGGACGGATTGGACGGTCGATTAGACGTGCAGTCAGTGTTTCACCTTCAGAAGGACGACCTTCACGCTTGAAGAAACCACCAGGGATTTTACCTGCAGCGTAAGTACGCTCTTGGTAGTTTACTGTTAGTGGGAAGAAGTCTTGACCTTCAACCGCTTCTTTTTTCGCAACAACAGTTACGAATACAGAAGTGTCATCCATGCTTGCCATTACAGCTGCAGTTGCTTGACGTGCGATTACGCCAGTTTCTAGAGTAACGGTGTGGTTACCGTACTGAAATTTCTTTACGATTGGATTCACGTAAAATTCCTTAATTTATTAATCAATTAAATGTTTCTGTGATGACTTTACCAATCGCGACTAATAGCAGAATTTTCAAAGGTGCTATGTTTTCAATGGAGCGAACTTGTCACGTTAAGCTCATTTAAACAGCAATCAAAAAATCTGTTATTAGCCGCGACCTTCATGGTCGACATCGGTGACTGTAAAGTAAATCAACAGAAGTTTGCTTTCTTATCTATCCCTTTGTATTGCTCTAGAGTTATCTATCGCTTAAAAGAATAGTGCATAGCAATAAAACAAGCGTATATCGCTATAACAAAAGAAAAACAAACGGTGCACATTGTACACTAGATAAGTGGAAATGTCTTATTATCGAAAGGGATTTCTATGCGGAGATCCACAAAAGGATCAAAAATATGATGCCAATTTCAATATGAAACTAATCAGATTCTTATTAAGTGCAGAGTAGAATTCAAAAGTACATGGATGTACTTTTCAAAGCGCCTAGGACAGGACAGCGGTTCTACGAAGTACTTAATATGAACTGGTATTTTCTGAATTGGTATTAGAGCTAAGAAAAAACAAAGAGACAGGATCAAAAAAAGGAGCCGAAGCCCCTTTTCTTTTGTGCCCGTTCTTAATTAACTAAAAGCAAACTAAAAACGAACACACTAATCTTGGTTTTAAACCAAACGACGAATTAACGACGTAGGCCTAGACGTTGGATTAGAGATTGGTAGCGACCTAGATCTTTACCTTTTAGGTAATCTAGAAGCTTACGACGGCGAGAAACCATGCGTAATAGACCGCGACGGCTGTGGTGGTCTTGTTTGTGGTTAGCAAAGTGACCTTGTAGGTGGTTGATAGAAGCAGTTAGTAGTGCTACTTGTACTTCTGGTGAACCTGTATCGCCTTCAGCTTGTGCGTATTCTGCAACGATTGCTGCTTTAGTTTCTGCATTCAGAGACATAATTCTCTCCTAATTAAGAGTAGTTTATTAAAATGTGTCAGCCAATCTCTGATTCAGCCGACACGCGAAGCGCGGATTATATGGTAAGAAATCACCAAGAGCAAGAAGTATGTTTATCGAAAAACAACCAATCGCTTCGGTGCTACTCGTCCATCATCATCAATATTTGCCACGCCAATAAAGGTACGTTCTTCGCCCATTGTCATGCGAACTACGCCTTCACTTGGTGCGCCAGAAATTTGTACGGGTTGACCGTGCTGAACAAAATCCGCCACGCTTGGGATCATGTTCACTTCTGGTAAATCTTGTACTGCGGTGTCCATTGGAAGCAATAGCGGGTCCAACAGTTCACGCGGTTCAATCTCTTGCTCACGAGCTTGTTCTAGCAAAGCTTCAAGCTGCTCAAGTGTCACCATTTTTTCGTATGGGTAATGAGAAACACCAATACGACGTAAATAAGTCACATGTGCGCCACAGCCCAACATTTCGCCCAGATCATCAACGATAGTACGAATGTAAGTGCCTTTTGAACAATGCACTTCCATTTCAACTTCGTGACCTTCAAAGCGAAGCAAGGTGATTTCAAATACCGTGATTTTGCGTGATTCACGCGGCACTTCGATACCTTGACGAGCATATTCATACAAAGGCTTACCTTGGTATTTCAACGCAGAAAACATCGATGGAATTTGATCCGTTGTACCACGGAACTTAGCAATGCAACGCTCAAGTTGGCCACGGTCGACTTTCACTTCACGAGTTTGTACCACTTCACCATCAGAGTCAGACGTATCTGTGCGCTCACCTAATTTAGCGATTACACGGTAGCGTTTATCTGAATCTAATAGGAATTGAGAAAACTTGGTCGCTTCACCTAAGCAAATTGGCAACATGCCGGTTGCTAGAGGATCAAGTGCGCCAGTGTGCCCCGCTTTCTCAGCAAAGTAGATACGCTTTACTTTTTGCAGCGCATCGTTCGAGCTGATGCTGGTTGGTTTATCGAGCAATAATACGCCGTCGACTGGACGACCTTTACGTCTGCGAGCCATTATTCTTCGTCCTCACGACCTGCATCTTTTTTACGTTGGTTGTCTTTGCTAACCACTTCGCTAACTAGGTTAGACATACGCATACCTTCAACAAGCGTATTGTCGTAAGTAAAGCGAACTTCAGGTGTTAGACGTAGACGAATACGCTTACCAAGAGCCATACGTACAGCAACTTCGTGCTCTTTTAATGCAGCAAGGCTAGATTCAGGCGTTTGCTCACCCACACATAGGAAAGTTACGAATACTTTTGCATAAGCAAGGTCACGAGATACTTCAACATCAGAGATGGTTACCATGCCGATGCGAGAATCACGCACGTCACGTTGTAGGATGGAAGCAAGTTCTTTTTGCAATTGCTGCGCAACACGTTGCGAGCGACTAAATTCTTTTGACATATCTTTTCTCACATCTGTTTGTTCATCATTCACTTATTAAGAATGATAACAGAAAGAATGGGGAGCAATACGTGCTCCCCATGGTGTATTTAACAACCGTCAGTCATTTACCCGTTAAGGTAACGAGACTTTTTCATCTAGCGATTAGTCTAGAGTACGTTGTACTTCAACAATTTCGAATACTTCGATTTGGTCACCAGCGCGAACGTCGTTGTAGTTCTTAACGCCGATACCACATTCGTAGCCATTACGAACTTCTTGAACGTCATCTTTAAAGCGACGTAGTGATTCTAGCTCACCTTCGTAGATTACAACGTTGTCACGCAATACGCGGATTGGGTTGTTACGCTTAATCACACCTTCAGTTACCATACAACCTGCGATTGCACCCAACTTAGGCGATTTAAATACGTCACGAACTTCAGCAAGACCGATGATTTCTTGTTTGAACTCAGGTGCAAGCATACCGCCCATTGCTTGTTTCACTTCGTCAATCAATTGATAAATGATTGAGTAGTAACGCAAGTCTAGGTTTTCGTTCTCAACTGTACGACGAGCAGATGCATCCGCACGAACGTTAAAGCCAAGAATAATAGCGTTAGAAGCTGCTGCAAGTACTGCGTCAGTTTCAGTGATACCACCAACACCAGAACCTACGATGTTCACTTTTACTTCGTCAGTAGAAAGTTTACGTAGAGAATCAGCGATAGCTTCAACCGAACCTTGTACGTCGGCTTTAAGAACCACGTTAAGTTCTGCAACTTCACCTGCTTCCATGTTAGAGAACATGTTTTCAAGTTTAGATTTTTGCTGACGAGCAAGTTTCACATCACGGAATTTACCTTGACGGTAGTTTGCTACTTCACGTGCTTTACGCTCATCACGTACAACAGTCGCTTCGTCACCTGAAGTTGGAACACCAGAAAGACCTAGGATCTCTACTGGGATAGATGGGCCAGCTTCAGTGATTTCTTTACCGTTTTCATCGCGCATTGCACGGATACGACCGTACTCTTGACCACAAAGAACGATATCGCCTTTACGCAATGTACCAGCTTGAACAAGAACAGTAGCAACTGGACCACGACCTTTATCAAGACGAGATTCAACTACAACACCTGTTGCCATGCCGTCAGTAACAGCAGTTAGCTCTAGAACTTCTGCTTGTAGCAAGATAGCTTCTAGTAGGCCGTCGATGTTTGTACCTTGTTTCGCAGAGATGTGAACGAACATGTTTTCGCCGCCCCATTCCTCTGGAATAACGTCGTATTGAGCAAGCTCATTCTTAACGTTGTCAGGGTTTGCATCTTCTTTATCGATTTTGTT
Organism: Vibrio sp.; assembly: GCA_047975485.1. Classification (GTDB taxonomy): domain Bacteria; phylum Pseudomonadota; class Gammaproteobacteria; order Enterobacterales; family Vibrionaceae; genus Vibrio. The sequence goes on from JBKEDP010000053.1 coordinate 133,832, forward strand.
TACCGCAACAATCAGAGGTACGCCCGCTGCTTTAGCGTGCTGAATCGCTTCGATTGTTTGTGGCATTACGCCATCGTCTGCTGCAACAACAAGAACAACGATATCTGTCGCTTGAGCACCACGAGCACGCATTGAAGTAAACGCTGCGTGTCCCGGAGTATCCAAGAATGTGATCATGCCGTTGTCAGTTTCAACGTGGTATGCACCGATGTGCTGAGTAATACCACCCGCTTCGCCTGAAGCAACACGGCTGCGACGAATGTAGTCAAGTGTTGAAGTTTTACCATGGTCAACGTGACCCATGATAGTAACAACTGGTGCACGTGGCACAGCTTCAGTTGTGTTGTCACGGTCAGACAATACCGCTTCTTCTAATTCGTTTTCTTTACGAAGAATAACCTTGTGACCCATTTCTTCTGCAACAAGCTGTGCAGTTTCTTGGTCGATCACTTGGTTAATGGTTGCCATTGCGCCCATCTTCATCATAGTTTTGATAACTTCAGTACCTTTAACTGCCATTTTGTTAGCTAGTTCAGATACAACGATAGTTTCACCGATCACAACGTCAGCTTTTGCTACAGTTGCGTTCTTATCAAAACCTTGCTGCATAGAAGTTGGTTTCGCTAACTTACCTTTACGGTTGTTGCGGCCACCACGACCATTTGCATTGCGGCCATTGCCACCAAAACGGTCATCTTCTTTCTTATTTGCAGGCTTTTTCTTCTTACGACGAGTTTCAACACGACGGTCAGCTTCATCTTCAGCATCTTGAGCGTGTTTGTTAGTCGTAACGTGGTAATCTTCGTTTTCTGTGTTTGAGTTTTTCTCTTGTTCAGACCAACGAGCTTCGTTTTCTTCTGCTAAACGGCGTGCTTCTTCCGCTAGGCGACGAGCTTCTTCTTCCGCTTTACGTTGAGCTTCTTCTTCCTGACGACGTTTTAATGCTTCAGCTTCCTTTTTAGCCGCATCATTTTTTGCTTTTTCTTCAGGTGCTTTCACTTTTGCTTCCGATTTTGCTTTCTCTGCCGCTTCACGTTTCGCTTTTTCTTCAGCTTCACGTGCCGCTTTTGCTTCTGCTTCCGCCTTTGCTTTGGCTTCAGCTTCTAATTTCGCTTTTTCTTCCGCTTCACGTTTTGCTGCTTCTTCTGCTTCACGTGCTGCTTTTTCTTCAGCTTCACGTTTTGCTTCTTCTTCAACAGCGGCACGTTTTACGTAAGTGCGCTTTTTACGAACTTCAACTTGAACTTCTTTGCTCTTACCACCACCAGCAGCAACACTTAGTGTGCTTTTGGTTTTACGTTGTAGAGTCAAACGTGTTGGTTCTGAATCACCACCGTTTTCTTTTTTCAAATGCGCAAGAAGTTGTTGCTTCTCTGCATCTGTCACACTGTCTGTGCTAGCTTTTTTCATGCCAGCGTCAGCAAGTTGTTCAACTAAGCGATCAACTGGCGTACCAATCTCTTCACTCAGTGCTTTTACTGTCAGTTCTGTCATACTGCTTTCTCCCCTTGCTGAAATTATTCTTCGTCGCCGAACCAGCAAATGTTACGAGCGGCCATAATCAATTCACCCGCACGTTCTTCAGTTAGACCTTCGATGCCTTCTAAATCATCAATGCCTTGATCTGCTAGATCTTCTAACGTTACTACGCCTTTTGCAGCAAGTTTGAACGCCATTTCACGCTCTAAACCTTCAAGTGCAAGTAAATCTTCTGCTGGCTCTAGGCCGTCAAATGATTCTTCTTGAACCAATGCTAATGTAGTAAGTGCGTTTTTCGCACGAGCTCGTAATTCTTCAACTAAGCCTTCATCTAGGCCGTCGATTTCAAGTAATTCACTTACAGGAACGTAAGCAATTTCTTCTAATGTTGAGAAACCTTCTTCAACTAGCATCTCAGCAAAATCTTGCTCAATGTCTAAGTGTTTCATGAAGTTTTCAATTGCAGCGCCAGATTCTTCTTGGTGTTTCTTGTTCAAATCTGCCACTGTCATTACGTTTAGTTCCCAACCAGTTAGTTGAGATGCTAGACGTACGTTTTGACCGCTACGGCCAATTGCTTGAGCTAGGTTGTCAGCTTCAACAGCGATATCCATTGAGTGTGAGTCTTCATCAACGATGATTGAAGCTACATCAGCAGGAGCCATTGCGTTGATAACGAACTGTGCTGGGTTATCATCCCAAAGCACGATATCAATACGCTCACCGCCAAGCTCGCCAGAAACCGCTTGTACACGTGCGCCACGCATACCTACACAAGCACCAACAGGGTCGATACGACGATCGTTAGTTTTCACTGCGATTTTCGCACGAGAACCTGGATCGCGAGCCGCTGCTTTTAGTTCGATAAGTTCTTCACCAATTTCTGGCACTTCAATGCGGAACAATTCGATCAGCATTTCAGGTTTAGAACGAGTTAGGAACAGTTGGAAACCACGCGCTTCTGGTTTAACAGAGTAAAGCAGACCACGGATACGGTCGCCTGGGCGTAGGTTTTCACGAGGAAGTTGGTCTTCACGCAAGATCACTGATTCTGCGTTGTTACCTAGGTCAACGATAACTGCGTCACGTGTTGCTTTCTTAACAACACCTGTTACTAGCTCACCTTCGTTGTCAATGAATTGCTCAACAACTTGTGCACGTTCAGCTTCACGTACTTTTTGTACGATAACTTGTTTTGCAGTTTGAGTCGTAATACGGTCAAACGTTACAGATTCGATGTCATCTTCAACGTAGTCGCCAAGCTCAAGAGATTCGTCATCAAACTTAGCTGCTTCTAGTGAGATTTCTTTTGTTGGGAATTCTACTTCCTCAACGATTAACCAACGGCGGAAAGTTTCGAAATCACCAGTTTTGCGATCGATTTCAACACGAACTTCGATTTCATGTTCACTTTTCTTTTTGGTTGCCGTAGCTAAAGCAATTTCTAATGCTTCAAAAATACGCTCACGGGGAACAGCTTTTTCATTAGAAACTGCTTCTACAACCGCTAAAATTTCTTTATTCATGTAAACGCCTCTTCAGACTTAAAATTTTGGTATCAAGTTAGCTTTAGAAATATTACTTAAAGCAAATTGTTCTTCTTGGCCGTCAGCGGTGATCGTAATGATTTCACCTTCAACAGCTGAAATTACACCTTTCCACTTACGGCGGTTATTGGTCGCCATTTTCAATACTAGATTGACATCTTCACCAATGAATTGTTGGTAGTGCTCAGGTTTGAACAACGGACGCTCTAAACCCGGTGATGATACTTCTAGGTTGTAAGCTACAGTAATTGGATCTTCAACGTCCATTACTGCACTCACTTGGCGGCTTACTTCTGCACAATCATCAACGGTGATGCCGTTTTCGTGATCGATAAAAATTCGCAATGTTGAATGTGCGCCGGCACGGATAAATTCCAAGCCAACTAATTCGTAACCAGAAGCCGCTACCGGTGCTTCTAATAATTCAGTTAATTGTTTTTCTAAACCAGTCATAGTCTCTCCGGGATAAGACTTTCCACATTCGCTGATTTTTATGACAGCAGCAGTAAAGCCTAAGCCGATTGTTCAGAAACAAAAAATGGGCACATAAGCCCATTCTAAACACCACGCTCTATCTGAATAAATTGATGATAAATTAAACCACCATTTAATTCAGATAATAAAAAACCCCGAATATATCGAGGTTTTTTATTGCTGGACCCTGATATTGTTGAGCTAAAGTTTAACTTAACGGTTAAATTTTAGTTCAACGGCAAAAAAAGTCAGACTCTTAATGCAAAAACTCGTAATAAAACATCTAAAGAAGTCATTCTGAAAACGTTTTCTATCTGTGGCGACATTATACGCACTCACATAGACATTACAAGTTATACCAATCACACTGATTCGAAAATTAGTACGAATGATATTAAGTATACATGGTGCCGAGAGGGGGACTTGAACCCCCACACCATAAGGCACTAGCACCTCATGCTAGCGTGTCTACCAATTTCACCATCTCGGCATTTCTTAGCTTTTTATCTTTTTACAACTGATTAGCTTGTTAAAAGCTTATCTTTTTAAAAGACAATTACTGAGGAATTTCGTCATTGCTCTTAGAAGCAGGAATCTCATCAGTTGAAACTTTTTCAGTCTTGCTTGCGCCTTGCTCAACGTTTAATTGAGGAGCAGCAAATTTTGATTCATGTTTGTTAGTAGACATGTGACCAAGCACTAAACAAACGATGAAGAAAACTGTTGCACAAACAGCTGTTGAACGGGTTAGGAAATTACCTGAGCCACTAGAGCCAAATACTGTGTTTGAAGCTCCAGCCCCGAAAGAGGCTCCCATGTCTGCGCCTTTACCTTGCTGAATCAACACTAGGCCAATTACACCAAGCGCAGCCAGTAGATAAATCACAAGTAGAACAGTTAACATTTATCCACCTATGTATTAAATTTCTGAGTTATTTATCCAAATTAGAAAAACCTAAAATGAAAACAATAACGCACCTCCCTAATGAGGCGCTGTGATACTAACGAAACCATCCAAATGTGACAAGTGAAAATTATCAAAAAAATGCAACTCGCCATTTAAATGATTAAAAAAGGGACAAAATAAGCATTTCTCTGTTTTATCCCTTTTCTCATCTGCTTTAAGCATTAAACAAAAATCAGCAATTTTTCTTTACTTGCTCTGCAATTTGTTTTGCACAGTCTTCGACCAACTTAGCGTCTTCACCTTCAACCATTACACGAATCAAAGGTTCTGTACCTGATTTGCGTAATAGTACTCGGCCTTTGGTACCTAGTTTTTGTTCAGCTTGTGCAACTGATTCAAGAACTGCAGCGTTTTCTAACGGATCTGTATCGCCAGAAAAACGCACATTGATTAAGATTTGTGGATACAGTGTCATACCTGAAGCCAACGCACTTAGAGACAATTTGCTGCCAACAACCGAAGCGAGTACTTGCAATGCAGCGACAATCGCATCACCAGTGGTTACTTTGTCGAGTAGGATTACATGGCCAGAGTTTTCTGCGCCAATTTTCCAGCCTTTCTCAAGTAATTGCTCCATTACGTAACGGTCACCTACTTTGGCACGAACAAATGGAATACCTAATTGTTTTAAGCCATTTTCCATACCAAGGTTAGTCATTAGCGTACCAACAACGCCGCCTTTCAATTCACCACGACGCATCGCATCACGAGCAATAATATAAGCAATTTGGTCGCCATCAACTTTGTTACCATGCTCATCGACCATGATAATGCGGTCACCATCACCGTCAAATGCCAAACCAAGATCAGCTTGTTCTTCTAAAACACGTTCTTGAAGTGCTCGAATATCTGTCGCACCCACTTCTTCGTTAATGTTTAAACCATTAGGCTCACAACCCATAGTGATAACATCAGCACCTAGCTCTCTAAACACACTTGGTGCAATGTGATAAGTAGCACCATGCGCACAATCAATCACGATTTTTAGGCTATTAAGGCTAAGTTCATGTGGAAAGGTACTTTTACAGAATTCGATATAACGACCTGCTGCATCTACCATACGTTTTGCTTTACCTAAAAGCGCAGAATCAACACATTCGATATCTTTATCTAGTTCAGCTTCAATCGCTAATTCAACTTCATCTGGTAGTTTTGTACCTTCAGATGAGAAGAATTTAATGCCGTTATCGTAATAAGGATTGTGTGATGCTGAAATCACAATGCCAGCTTCCGCGCGGAAAGTTTGCGTTAAGTAAGCAATTGCCGGTGTTGGCATTGGACCTGTTAGCACAGCTTTTAAACCAGCAGCAGCAAGACCAGCTTCAAGAGCCGCTTCCAGCATATAACCTGAAATACGTGTATCTTTACCAATGATGACTTGCTTAGTTCCCTGCTTTGCTAATACACGACCAGCAGCCCAACCAAGTTTCAACACAAAGTCAGGAGTAATTGGATATTGCCCTACCTTGCCACGTACGCCATCGGTTCCGAAATATTTTCTTTCTGACATAACTTGTCCTATTTATTCTTTTCTATATTTGTTTGTTTTTAGGCTAGCTTAACGATTAGCCTGCATCATTTCTAAAATCGTGAGCGCATCTTTAGTTTGTTCAACATCATGCACTCGGAAAATTTGTGCGCCTTGCTCTGCCGCCAATGTTGCAGCCATTACGCTGCCAGTAACACATTCTAAAGTTGGCTTTTGCAGCGCATTAGAAATCATTGATTTGCGAGACAATCCAATCAAAATTGGTAACTGGTATTTATGTAATTTAGAGACATTGGCTAATAGTTGGTAATTATGCTCTACCGTTTTACCAAAGCCAAACCCTGGATCGATAATAATATTTTCTCGTTTAACACCAGCTGCCACACATTCTTCTATACGTTGAGATAAGTAACTACTTACTTCTTCGATTACATCAGTATATTTAGGTGCATCTTGCATGTTCTGAGGTTGACCTTGCATATGCATGATACAAACCGGCACACCTGCCTCTGCAACGACTTCTAATGCACCGTCTTCTGACAGTGAGCGAATGTCATTAATCAAGTCAGCACCATGTTCGATGCTTTGCTTCATTACTTCCGCTTTACTGGTATCAATCGAAATCCAAACATCCGACTTTTCACGAATCGCTTTGACCAATGGAATGACTCGTGCCAGTTCTTCTTGTTCAGAAACCAATGCAGCACCAGGTCGAGTCGACTCACCACCAATATCAATAATGGTTGCGCCAGCTTGGATCATGGCTTCAACTTGCTCCAGTGCTTTATCTAACTGGGTATATTTACCACCATCAGAAAAGGAGTCAGGCGTGACATTCAAAATGCCCATGATTTGTGGCTTGGAAAGGTCGAGTACTTTATTTTTTGAAATCAATTTCATTAGATGGGTATTCCATTCATATAAACGCTGAAAAGACAAAAGCCCTGAGGTTAATCAGGGCTTACTTCTTGAATTCACATTAAATTATGAATCTTTTTTGCTTGAATCAGAATCATCTTGTGGTTTTGTTGGTTCTACTTCCACAATATCTGGATTCGCTTCAGCTTGAGGCTCTGCTTTTGCTACTGTTTCAGCTGGTTTAGCTTCTGCCTTTACTTCAGGCTTAGGTGCTTCTGTTGGTGTATCAGTCCAGCCTTGCGGTGCACGGATAGTTTCAGAGCGATTCATCAAGTCATCAATCTGACCCGCATCAATGGTTTCATATTTCATCAATGCATCTTTCATTGCATGCATGATATCCATATTGTCTTCCAAGATTTTCTTAGCACGATCGTAGTTACGGTCGATAAGAATACGCACTTCTTGGTCAATCAAGCGAGCTGTTTCATCAGACATATGTTTAGTTTGGGTTACGCTACGACCAAGGAATACTTCGCCTTCATCTTCTGCGTAAAGCAATGGACCTAGTTTTTCAGAGAAGCCCCACTGTGTCACCATCTTACGCGCAATATCAGTTGCACGTTCGATATCGTTTGACGCACCAGTTGATACTTTATCTGCACCGTAAATCAATTCTTCTGCTAGACGACCACCATACAAGCTAGAAATCATAGATTCTAAATGTTGGCGAGACATACTTACGCGGTCAGATTCAGGTAAGTACATAGTCACACCTAAAGCACGGCCACGCGGAATGATCGACACTTTGTAAACAGGATCATGTTCTGGCACTAGGCGACCAACAATTGCGTGACCCGCTTCGTGATACGCAGTTGACGCTTTAGTATCTTCCGACATCACCATCGAGCGACGTTCAGCACCCATCATGATTTTGTCTTTCGCCAGTTCAAATTCAACCATTGATACGTTGCGCTTGTTACCACGAGCGGCGAACAATGCGGCTTCGTTAACCAGGTTTGCAAGGTCAGCACCAGAGAAACCAGGAGTACCACGAGCAATCAATGATGGTTCTACGTTTTCAGCCAAAGGCACTTTACGCATATGAACTTTTAGGATTTGCTCACGGCCACGAACGTCAGGTAAACCAACCACAACTTGGCGGTCGAAACGTCCAGGACGAAGTAACGCAGGGTCAAGTACATCTGGGCGGTTAGTTGCAGCGATAACGATAATACCTTCGTTACCTTCGAAACCATCCATTTCAACCAGCATTTGGTTCAATGTTTGCTCACGTTCATCGTGACCACCACCAACACCTGCGCCACGTTGACGACCTACGGCATCGATCTCATCAATAAAGATGATACAAGGAGATGCTTTCTTCGCTTGTTCAAACATGTCACGCACACGAGATGCACCCACACCTACGAACATTTCTACGAAGTCAGAACCTGAAATAGTAAAGAATGGTACTTTCGCTTCACCAGCAATCGCTTTAGCCAGCAAAGTTTTACCTGTACCAGGAGGACCAACCATCAATACGCCAGTTGGAATTTTACCGCCCAATTTTTGGAAACGGCTTGGATCACGCAGGTAATCCACCAACTCTTTTACGTCTTCTTTTGCTTCATCACAACCAGCAACGTCAGCAAATGTGGTTTTGATTTGTTCTTCACTCATCATGCGTGCTTTGCTTTTACCAAACGACATAGCACCTTTGCCACCGCCGCCTTGCATTTGACGCATAAAGAAAATCCAGACACCGATAAGTAGAATCATCGGGAACCAAGAAATGAAGATAGTACCCAGCAAGCTTTGTTGCTCAGGTGGAGTACCAGAAACTTTTACGTTCTGGTTGATAAGATCGTCAAGAAGCTTACTGTCGTAAACCGGCATATAAGTTACATTACGAGAGTTATCTGTTCGGACAAAAGTAATTTCTCTATCCTTGAACTTAGCCTCCGTAACTTGGCCTTGGCCAACGTCTTTTACAAAGGAAGTGTAATCAATTGCTTTTCCGTTACTTTCCCCAGGGCCGAAACTCTGGAAAACTGACATTAAAACGACGGCGATTACCAGCCACAAAATTAAATTTTTTGCCATATCACTCAAGGTGTCAGCCTCTCGATCACTTATTAATAATTAGATGTAGGTTACTACAGTTTATAGCCTGTAGCCACGATATAAACTTCACGAGAGCGAGCACGTGAAGAATCTGGTTTGCGAATCTTAACGACTTTGAACATGTCTCGTACGTCCTTGACATATTGATCAAAACCTTCGCCTTGGAAAACCTTAACGACAAAACTACCATTAGGAGCTAGAACTTGTCGACACATATCCAATGCCAATTCAACTAAATACATAGCTCTAGGTTGGTCTACTGCTAAGTTTCCACTCATATTCGGTGCCATATCCGACATAACAACATCTACCATATCAGGTTGAATGCGTTCTAGTAAGGCTTCCAGCACAGCTTCTTCGCGGAAATCCCCTTGAAGGAAGCTCACACCTGCAATTGAATCCATAGATAAAATGTCACAAGCTATTACTTGACCTTCATCACCAACAATTCCAGCTGCATATTGTGACCAACCGCCCGGAGCAGCACCAAGGTCAACCACTGTCATCCCCGATTTCAGTAGCTTATCTTTATCTTGAATTTCTTCTATCTTAAAAATAGCACGAGATCGGTAACCTTTCTTTTGTGCTTCGGCTACATACTTATCATCAAAATGCTCTTGTAACCAGCGGCCAGAGCTGGCTGAATGCTTTTTCTTACTCATCGAATTCCTAATGAATGATTACCTTCACCCTTACTTTATGTGGTGAAGTTTTGGTCGACGTTATCTATTTTCTCTAAATGAAAGCTATTTTCTCTAAATGAGAGCTATTTTTCTCAAAAGAATCCGTTAACAAACAGTGTCTATTTTGAAATAGAGTTAGATAAATTATAGTCTTCCTGATTAGATGGCGTTAAAATGGGTGTTTTCAACCCTTATGTTATAAAAAAATGGGCATAGAATGAACCTAAGCACCAAACAAAAACAGCACTTAAAAGGATTAGCCCACAGTTTGAAACCTGTTGTGCTACTAGGCGCTAATGGATTAACCGAAGCCGTTCTTGCAGAAATTGAACTTGCTTTAGACCATCACGAACTAATCAAAGTAAAAGTTGCTTCAGAAGATCGTGAAACTAAAGTCTTGATTATAGACGCTATCGTTCGTGAAACTAAAGCAGAAAAAGTTCAAACCATCGGAAAAACTTTGGTTTTATACCGCCAAAGTGAACAACGTAAAATCGAACTTCCACGAAAATAAGTCGTTGTTTTAGATAAACAAACAGCAATTTATAAAAGATTAAATAATCTAAAAATATCAAAAAGGCCGCAGATCATTAAATCTGCGGCCTTTTGTTTAAGATACATACTTGAAACTGTAATTAAATGTAATCTACAGCTGAAATTTCGAAGTCTTTATCGCCACCTGGTGTAGAAATAACTACTTCATCACCTTCAAACTTGCCGATCAAACCACGAGCGATTGGCGAGCTAACTGAGATTTTGCCCGCTTTAATATCCGCTTCGTCGTCACCAACAATTTGGTATTTCACTTCTTTATCGGTATCAAGGTCAATCAAGGTAACGGTTGTGCCGAAAATGATTTTACCTGAGTTATCCATTTTAGTGACATCGATCACTTGAGCCACAGACAACTTATATTCGATATCACGAATTTGCGCTTCACAAATACCTTGCTCTTCACGAGCTGCATGATATTCAGCATTTTCTTTTAAGTCGCCAAGTTCACGCGCTTCTGCAATTGCAGCTGAAATTAATGGGCGGCGCTTTAATAGTGCTTCTAATTCTGTACGTAGCATTTGTTCGCCACACACCGTCATTGGAACTTTTTCCATTTTAAACCTCACTTCGGCTTCAACTTCTTCTTTTTATTTCGTTGTTCAAAAAAATGAATTAAAGAAGAAAATCAAACTCCAAACAATAAACACCCACTCAACCAAAAGCTGAGTGGGTGGCGTTGACTTTTATTTAGTTGTTCCAGTGTAAATAAACTTCCTTGTTTCGTCACCTCAAAACTTCGTTTAGCCTCACATTTCAATAAAACTAAGGCATAGGCGACTTTTTATCCACTTCTAAATCCATCGAAATTCCATATATTTCCAACATAAAAAATCTAAAAAAATCTAAAACGAGAACTTCATCACAAAAGTCACAAACTAAAGATAAACCACTGATATTAAATAAAATAATGTAATAAAAACCAGCAAAAATGACATTTATTTGTTTTTTTTAGATCTTTTGACATCATTTCACTATCGATCTGCGGAACTTTCAGGATAAAAAGGCTTACCACTAGAGCTGCTTGTAAGTTTATGTGTTTAAACAAGCTAGTAGCTGTTGCGGTGCTTTTGATTATTTAAGTCGTAACTCAGGTCATAAAACTGAAACACTTAGTAACCAAAATGCAGCGTGATGAATAGAGAGTAGCTAACTACTCCTTTATATATCCATGGAAAATAAATCAGTTAGGATTAATACAATGAAAAAAACTCTTATCGCTCTAGCAGTGGCCGCTGCTTCGATGGCAACCGTAGCTAACGCTGCAACAGTTTACCAAGATGATACTTCTAGCCTAGATGTTGGCGGTCGTGTTGAAGTTCGTGGCAACGTTGGTGACGCAAACAAAACTCAGCATGATGACAGCAAATATGATGATGCTTCTCGTGTTCGTCTAAATCTAGGTGGCAAACAAAAATACAACGATGACGTAACTTTCGTTGGTTTCACTGAGTATGAAGTAACAGAAGATAATGCAGCAAACGGTGATGACGGTAACTGGAATACTCGTTACCTATACGCTGGTGCTGAGACTACTTGGGGTAATGTTTACTACGGTCACCAAGATACTTCTTGGACTTACCTAACAAACTGGACAGATGCGACTGAGAACTACGCAGGTGACATCAACGAACACCTAGCGGCTACAGCTGACCGTGCTGATAACGTTCTTCGTTATGCTTACATGGGTGAGCGTTTGACATTCCAAGCGCATGCTCAATTTAACTCGACTTCTGACGGTAGCGCACTAACTAACTATGGTAGTGATAGTGATAATCATGATGATAATTACGAATCATCAACTGATGCATTTGGCTTAATGGCAGCATACAAACTGACTGACAGCCTAGAAATTGGTGCTGGTTATGCCCAAGCTGATGGTGGTTTAAATGGTGATTACGCTGGTGACCGTGGTAATCCAGATAATGGCGATAACTACGCTTACACAGCTGGTATCAAATACACCAATGGTGGTTTATGGTTAGCAACTACTTATGAAGGTGGTCGTATATCTAAATCAGAACTTGATGCAGATGAAAGCGACTTCAATGCAGTTGATGCTACTGTAGCTTACACATTTGGTTCTTACACGGTTGATTTAACCTACAACTGGTTCGATGCTGATGAAAATAATGACTTCTTCCGTCAGTACAACGAAGAAAACATCAACTTAGGTTTCAAACGTCAATTTACTTCAAACGTAACAGCATTCGTAGTTTACCGTTTCAACCTATTGGATGATTCCGATGCTCAAGATGGTAAAGCTGGTGAAAGACAACAAGATGACGAAGCAATGTTCGGTCTACGTTACGCATTCTAATCTAAGCCTCGTTTGAGGAATTAAGATTAAGAATCTTTAAAACGCCTGCTTTTTAGTAGGCGTTTTTGTTTGTGTGTTATTCCCTTTTTACTTGAAGCGCAGCTTTGTTGCTCACGCACATTCTGCATTTTTTATACCAATTGAATCTTAATAATAAAAAGCCATATAACGAAACTGCAACTCGCTAACTTTAGGTATATACTGTTTTTTCGTTGTAACTTTTATTTTCAACCTTTTGTTCTCAACTTTTGGCATTCAGTTGTAGGTGATTTATGCGTCTAACTTTTGGTTCTTCCTCTATGGCAATCTGTTTCGCCATGTCTTCTGCTTTATTTTCTTTCGCATCAATTGCTGCAACTCCTCCAACTTTACCCAATGACAACTTACTTCCTAGTGGTTCTCGTGTTGGTTTGATTGCACAAGCGCCAAATACACCGATTCAATCTGAAAACAAAGATCAACTATTTCCACCAGCGAGCACTTTAAAAGTCTTTACAGCTTTAGCAGCTAAGCTGGAATTGGGCGACAATTTTAAATTCAACACTACATTAGAAAAACAAGGCAAGGATGTGGTGCTACGTTTTAAAGGCGACCCAAGCTTAACCACCTTAGATGTACGTAACTTAATTAAACAAGCTGGCATTCGCCAAATCGACGGTAATCTGATTATTGACGGTACAGCATTTACCGGTTACGAAAAAGCCATTGGCTGGCCGTGGGATAACCTTGGTGTTTGCTACAGCACGATTTCATCTTCAATGACGCTAAACGGCAACTGTGTTTATGGTTCGATTTACACCAACGCCGACGGCACAACACGCGCTCATACCTCGCCGCAACAACCCGTTAAAGTGGTAAGCACAGCCAAAGCTGTTAACTACCAAGAATACAAAGATACTTTCTGCGATTTAGATTTAGTCGCTTATCCATCAAACAATTACCAAATTTCAGGCTGCTTAATTAAACGTAAAGATCCGCTACCGTTGAAGTTTGCGGTTCAAAATGCCTTTATGTATAACGCAGCGACTATTAAACAAATCTTAAAAGATCAAAAAGTCACGCTACGTGGTCAAATCATGTTGGCATCGTCCCCTATTGCAAAGGGAAGCGTATTAGCTAGCCATTCATCGGCAGCATTGCCAATTTTACTGGATCACATGCTAAAAGCGTCTGATAACCTGTATGCGAACAACATTGCTAAAACCGTTGGTGCACATTACTTTAACCAAGCGGGCTCATTTAGAAACGGTGCAGAAGCAACTAAACGTGTATTAAAAGAAAAAGCAGGTATTGATTTAGAAAATGCCATTTTAGTCGACGGCTCTGGCCTTTCTCGCACTAACCGCGTAACACCAAGCCAGTTATTTGCAGCATTGCAATACATTAAGGCAAACGACAGCAAGCTGAACTTTGTTTCTCTATTACCAAAATCTGGCGAAAGCGGCACATTGAAATATCGCAGAAGTATGCGTTCTGATTGGATTAAAGGGAAAATTGCGGCAAAAAGTGGTTCTCTATTCGCAACCTACAATATGGCTGGTTTTGTGTTAGATGCTAACGGCAAGCCAAGCACGGTGTTTGTGCAAATGGTTGCGGATTACAACTTAGTGAAATCAAAAGGCAGCACACCACCACTAACGCAATTTGAGCAGGCTTATTATAAAAGCTTAGTGGATTCAGTTAGGTAAGTTCTTATCTAAACAAGAAGTAATCACTTACTTTACTAATTAAAAAAATCTCACCTCATACGATGTGGTGAGATTTTTGTTATCTATTAAACGATATCAAATCCAATAATTTTTAAATCCGTTTGCGAATTAATCAATATTGAATCTCGGTGTCTGAGGGATATCTTTTCTGCCTAAATTTTGCTTTGTGTAACGCCAGTATTAATTATATGGTCCGCCTCACTCTCAGGCTCTACGCTTAGAGTAGGCATTCAGAAATGAGGTGAACCATATGTCTTCTATTCATATCTTAGGAATCGATTTAGGTAAGCATA
>JBKEDP010000030.1:0-3855 GCA_047975485.1 Vibrio sp.
GCGCGGATATCATCGTGGAGCTGGTAAGCCATGGGCTCACCAAACGTGACTCCGAATACATTAGCGCAAACCAACTCCGTCATTAGTTAATTGTAGTTGCAATTCCGAGGCGGACCATACAATTTTGTATTAAATTCATTAAAACAAAACATACAAATATCTTTATGCACTAGCAATAGTTATGTTTTCTGCTGTTTCAATTTAATTCTTCTTTATTGGCTTTATTTTCTGTTGTAACAAGGGGCTTATAGCGGTATAAATAATCGAATTACTTCTCCTTTTAATCACGACACGGACGATATTATGTTTGAAAAAGTACCTGCTGCCCCTGCCGATCCTATCCTTGGCTTAACTGAAGAATTTAAAAAAGATCCTCGCGCTGAAAAAATCAACTTAGGCGTGGGTATTTACAAAAATGAAGCAGGTCAAACGCCTGTTCTAGCTACTGTTAAAAAAGCAGAAGCAGCATTATTAGAAACCGAAAAAACCAAGTCTTACCTAACAATTGAAGGTACAGCGGAATACGGTTTAGCAGTACAAAAATTGCTGTTTGGTGCGGATTCAAAAATCGTGACAGAAAAACTAGCGAAAACAGCACAAGCTCCAGGTGGTACTGGTGCGTTGCGTGTTGCTGGTGAATTTATCAAACGCGAATTATCTGCAAGCAAAATCTGGATCAGTAACCCGACTTGGGCAAACCACGTTGGTGTATTTACTGCTGCAGGTATGGAAACGGCTCAATACAACTACTACAACGCAGAAACACACGACAAAGATTTTGATGCTATGTTAGCAAGCCTTGCTGATGCACAAGCTGGCGATGTGGTTCTTCTACACGGTTGCTGCCATAACCCAACTGGTATCGATCCAACTGCTGCGGAATGGGAAACATTAGCAAAACTTTGTGCTGAGAAAGGTCTACTTCCACTATTCGATTTTGCTTACCAAGGTTTTGCAAAAGGTGTTGAAGAAGACGCTGCGGGTCTACGCACTTTTGCTCAATATTGTGATGAGATTTTAGTTGCAAGTTCGTTCTCTAAAAACTTCGGTTTGTACAACGAGCGTGTTGGTGCATTTACTCTAGTAGCAAAATCAGCTGACGTTGCAACAACGGCATTCTCTCAAGTTAAGAAGATCATCCGTTCTATCTACTCTAACCCACCAGCGCACGGTGCAGCGGTTGTGACTTACATTCTTAACGATGCAGCTTTACGTACTGAATGGGAACAAGAAGTTGCAGAAATGCGTGACCGTATCCAAGAAATGCGTACCCTATTTGTGCAAACATTGAAAGATGAAGGCGTGACTCGTGATTTCAGTTTCATTGAAGCGCAAAACGGCATGTTCTCATTCTCTGGTTTAACAAAAGAACAAGTGGCTCGCCTAAAAGACGAATTTGGTATCTACATTGTGGGTTCAGGTCGAATCAGCGTTGCGGGCATGACGAAAAACAACATGAAACCGCTTTGCAAAGGTATTGCCGCAGTTTTATAAGTTAAGAGCTCAACTGTAAATATGAAAAAAGGTCAGCCATAATACGCTGACCTTTTTTGATCTGGCACACACAAGTGATTTAGGTTGAAAGTTTTCTTCAATCACCTCTTTCTGTTTCATTAGATGTTTCACAAAACATGGATTGCCTCATGCTCAAAAAATTCTCGTTGCTTGCAGTAGTGATTCTTCTTGTTAGTTTATTTTTTGCCTTTGATTTACAACACATCTTGACATTAAATGGGATCAAAGCACGAATGGACGATTTTAGAGCTTGGCAACAATCTTCACCATTTCTGATTGGTCTCTGTTATTTCTTCATTTACATCCTTATTACCGCTCTATCATTGCCCGGAGCAGTCATTCTCACTCTTGCTGGTGGCGCTTTATTTGGATTTACCACCGGTTTATTTATTATTTCTTTTGCTTCCACCATAGGTGCAACTCTGGCATTTCTAGTTTCTCGTTACTTACTTCGTAACAGCATGGAAAAGAAATTTTCTACTCGGCTCAAATCCATCAATGACGGTATAGAGCGTGAAGGCTCATTTTATTTATTCACTTTACGCCTTGTACCTATTTTCCCATTTTTTTTAATCAACTTGCTGATGGGTTTAACTAAAATTAAAACACTGACTTTTTATTTAGTCAGCCAAATCGGCATGCTGGCAGGCACTGCAGTTTATGTAAACGCAGGCACCCAACTAGCCCAGCTGGATAGTTTGCAAGGCATTTTGTCTCCTAAGCTTTTGGTCTCCTTTGCTTTACTTGGCATTTTCCCTTTGTTCGCAAAATGGATTATTTCTTTTATGCAAAAACGCAGAGTGTATTCAAATTGGACGAAACCAAAATCCTTTGACCGCAATATGGTTGTCATTGGAGGCGGTGCTGCCGGCTTGGTGAGCAGTTATATTGCTGCCACAGTACGTGCGAAAGTCACCTTGATTGAAACCCACAAAATGGGCGGAGACTGTCTCAACTATGGTTGTGTACCGAGTAAAGCCATTATTAAAAGTGCGAAGATTGCGGAACAATTCCGCCATGCCGAAAACTTTGGTCTCGATAATCACTCTCCAACGTTCTCATTTAAAAAAGTCATGCAGCGAGTTCATGATGTTGTTGCGCAAGTTGAACCGCATGACAGCATTGAGCGCTACACAGGTTTAGGTGTTGAAGTAAAACAAGGTTACGCCAAAATCATTGACCCTTGGACGGTTGAAATCGCCTTACAAGATGGAACAACCGAGCGTTTAACCACTCGTAGTATCGTCATTGCAACCGGAGCTCAACCATTTGTACCACCGCTTCCGGGCATAGATGATGTTGGCTATGTTACCAGCGATACTTTATGGGAAACCTTTGCTGAATTCGATGCGCCGCCAAAACGTTTAGTGGTTTTAGGTGGAGGCCCAATCGGCTGTGAACTATCACAAAGCTTTGCTCGCTTAGGTTCTCACGTTATTCAAATCGAAATGGCAGAACGCATTATGCTGCGTGAAGATTTGGAAGTATCTGAGTTAGCGCATACAGAACTCACTAACAGCGGCGTTGAAATTCTAACCTCGCATAAAGCTGTTCGTTGTGAGAAACGAGGCGAGCAAAAAATCATTGTAGTCGAACATCAAGGCGAAGAAATCGAGATCGAATTTGATCAATTATTGTGTGCTGTGGGTCGCTCTGCTCGATTAACCGGTTATGGACTAGAAAAATTAGGCATTGAAACCAACCGCACGGTTCAAACCAATGATTATTTAGAAACCTTGTATCCGAACATTTTTGCCGCTGGCGATATTGTTGGACCATATCAATTCACGCACGTAGCTGCCCATCAAGCTTGGTATGCTTCGGTGAATGCCCTATTTGGCAATTTCAAAAAATTTAAAGTCGATTATCGTGTTATCCCTTGGACAACCTTTATTGACCCTGAAGTGGCTCGCGTTGGCTTAAACGAAAATGACGCCAAAGAACAAGGCATCGATTACGAAGTGACACGCTTTGAGTTTGAAGAACTGGATCGCGCCATTGCTGAAAGTGCTACCAAAGGTTTTATCAAAGTGATCACACCAAAAGGCAAAGATACCATTCTAGGTGTGACAGTCATTGCACCACAAGCGGGTGATTTAATTGCCGAATTTGTTCTTGCTATGAAATACAACCTTGGACTTAACAAGATCTTAGGTACGATTCACGCTTATCCAACTTGGGCTGAAGGCAATAAGTACGCAGCGGGAGAATGGAAACGAGCCCATGCTCCAGAGAAAATCTTAAATTGGCTAGAGAAATATCACACTTGGCGACGTGGTTAAAATAACCATAAAAAAATAGCGCATTTTAATAAATCAATCACATTAACTTCTTATTAAC
>JBKEDP010000016.1:0-9813 GCA_047975485.1 Vibrio sp.
GAGCCCGACGAGCAGGCCTGTTACCACTCGTTGATACGATTTTTGGGCATAAAAAAACCAGCTGATGCTGGCCTAGTATTATCTTGTTTAATTGGTTGCGGGAGCCGGATTTGAACCGACGACCTTCGGGTTATGAGCCCGACGAGCTACCAAGCTGCTCCATCCCGCGTCCGGATGTCATTGTTAAAGCACAATGAAAGCTTTATCTCTAATTAAAGAGAAGAATTTGGAGCGACACACGAGGTTCGAACTCGTGACCTCAACCTTGGCAAGGTTGCGCTCTACCAGCTGAGCTAGTGTCGCTAAATGCTTAACTTATCTTTTCAGACCTAAGCTGCTAAACAATGTTTCCGTCGTTTAGGGCTGCGAATTATAAGAGCATTTTTTTTTGATGCAATAGCTAATTTAAAAAAAATTGCATTTTCTTTTCTAGTTGCCTGAAAAACCTACAATTTGATGCAGATCACACCAATTAACCCTAAAAACTAGATGGTAAATACAGTTTCTCGGTAATATTTTAGCTCTGAAATTGATTCACGAATATCATCTAAAGCTAAATGACTGCCCATTTTTTTGTGCCCATCTAAGATTTCTGGCTTCCAGCGACGTGTTAATTCTTTAATTGTGCTCACGTCTACATAGCGGTAATGGAAATATTCTTCCAACTTCGGCATGTGTTTGTATAAGAAACGGCGATCTTGGCCAATGCTGTTGCCACAAATTGGTGATTTACCTTTTGGTACCCATTTTTCTAAAAAGGCAATTGTCTGCTCAATCGCTTGGTCTTCATTTACCGTACTTTCTTGTACTCGCTTCACTAAACCACTATTGGTATGCGTATTTGTGCACCAATCATCCATCTTGTTAAGTTCTTCTTCTGGCTGATGAATGGCAAGCACAGGCCCTTCTGCCAAAATATTCAATTCACTGTCTGTCACGATAGATGCGATTTCAATAATCTTGTGTTCTTCAGGATCAAGCCCTGTCATCTCTAAATCGATCCAGATGAGGTTTTGTTCACTAAAAGCGGTATTTGTGGTTGATGACATAGATATTTGCCTTTTTTGTCCTGAAAAGAGGTATCATACTCTGCTTATATTAAAAGCAAAATAAAGCTGAAGTGTATTATAAGCACTTTCGCAAAGGAAAAAATAAACCTCGTGGCAAAAAAGAAAAAACTCACCAAAGGCCAAGTTCGCCGAGTTCGCACCAATCAGAAAAAACGTCTCACCCATGAAGAATCCGTTCAGTGGGATGAAAGCATGTTGGGCAACATGAAGAAAGGTTTAGTCATCACTCGATTCGGCCAACATGCTGATATTGAAGATGTAGAAACTGGCGATATTCATCGTTGTAACTTACGTCGAGGCATTGAAAGCTTGGTGTCTGGCGACCGTGTGATCTGGCGTCCAGGTTTAGAATCTATGGCGGGCATTTCTGGTGTAGTTGAAGCCGTTGAACCTCGCACTTCGGTATTGGTTCGCCCTGATTACTACGACGGCGTAAAACCTGTTGCTTCGAACGTAAACCAAATGGTGATCGTTTCTTCTGTTTTGCCTGAACTATCACTGAATATCATCGACCGTTATTTAATTGCGGCTGAAACACTACAAATTGCACCATTAATCGTGCTCAATAAAATTGATTTAATTCCAGAAGGTGAATTACCTCAATATCAAGAAGCACTGCGCCATTATGAAGAAATTGGCTATAAAGTTGTGTTTGTAAGTCGTGAAACAGAGCACGGTCTTGAAGCGCTAGAAAATGAATTAAAAGATCGCTTGAGTATTTTCGTCGGTCAATCTGGCGTAGGTAAATCTAGCCTTGTGAATGCTTTGATGCCAGAAGTTGAAGCGCTTGAAGGCGAAGTTTCAGAAAACTCTGGCTTAGGTCAGCATACAACGACAACGGCACGCTTATATCATTTCCCACATGGTGGTGATTTGATTGACTCTCCGGGAGTGCGTGAATTCGGCCTGTGGCATTTAGAAGCCGAAGAAGTGACTAAAGCCTTTGTTGAATTCCAACCTTTCCTCGGTGGCTGTAAATTCCGCGACTGTAAACACGGTGATGATCCGGGTTGCTTATTGCGTGAAGCGGTTGAAAAAGGCGATATCGCTCAAGTTCGCTTTGATAACTATCATCGCATTATTGAAAGCATGTCGGAAAACAAAGCCAATCGACAGTTTTCTAAAAACAAGAAAGATATTGGTTAATCACTCATAATCGATAATGTAACTATATCTCTTTATCCATTTGAAATGGCTGACAACCTATTCTATTTTCAGTAGAATCGTCCGCCATTTTAATGAAAAAATGCTCAACAAATACGGATACCATAGTGATCGATAAAATTAAAATTACGCTGCAATATTGGATCCCACAACACGGGTTAACTCGCTTTGCTGGCAAATTAGCGTCTGCGAAGATGGGCAAACTGTCTACTGCTGTGATTCGTTGGTTTATCAAGCAATATAAAGTGAACATGGACGAAGCTTTGCATTCTGATCCAAGTTACTTCCGCAGCTTTAACGAATTTTTTGTGCGTGAATTAAAAGACGGCATGCGTCCAATTGCAGAAGGCGAAAGTGTTATTGTTCACCCTGCCGATGCTCGCACTAGCCAGTTTGGTCCAATTCAAGATGGCCGTTTGATTCAGGCTAAAGGTCACGATTTCTCAGCGAAAGAATTATTAGGTGGCGATGAAGCTCTAGCAGCTGAATTTACCGATGGTGAGTTTGCTACTTTGTACCTATCGCCAAGTGATTACCACCGTGTACACATGCCATGCGATGGTACATTGCGCCAGATGGTTTATATTCCGGGCGATTTGTTCTCAGTAAATCCGCTAACTGCTGAAAACGTACCAAACCTATTTGCACGTAACGAACGTGTGGTTTGTATTTTTGATACAGAGTTCGGCCCAATGGCACAAGTGCTAGTCGGTGCAACGATTGTTGGTAGCATTGAAGTGGTTTGGGGTGGCACAATTACACCGCCAACAGGTTCTTCTATCTATCGTTGGAATTATGAAACCACAGGCGAGAAAGCGATTAAGTTCAAGAAAGGCGAAGAAATGGGTCGCTTTAAACTTGGCTCAACCGTAATTAACTTGTTTGCTAAAGATAAAATTCGTTTTGATGACAGCATGAAAGAAGGCGAGAAAACCGTTTTAGGTACGCCTTATGCTCACATTACTGCGTTGGAAACAACGGAAGTAGTTGAAACTGCAATTGCTGAAGAAGTTGATTCAGAAAGCACATCAAAAGAATAAGTAGCTCTATTCGCTATATAAAATCAGACAAATCAAAATGGCAGCTTCGGTTGCCATTTTTTGATCTCATTTCTCTGATCTATCCTACATTCTGCAATTTAAAATATGCTAACGTTGCCAATGTAAACTTAACTTGAAAGGATTCCGTATGATCGTTATTGCTCACCGTGGCGCACGTTCCACTCACCCTGAAAATACCTTATCCGCCATACAAGCCGCTATGGATATGGGCACGAAAGCTATTGAAATTGATGTGCATGAACACGATGGACAATTTTGGGTTATTCACGATAAATGGCTCAACCGCACTACCGATCATATTGGCAAACTGCATTGGTTATCGAGCGAGAAACTCAAACGAGTCAAAGTCGGTAAAACCGAAAGTATTCCAACCTTGGTCGAAGTGCTCAAACTTATTAATGGTCAATGCGCCCTCAACATTGAAGTAAAAGGAATTCAGCATTTCGATTTGCTTTATCACCATTTGAATTTTGCGGTCGAACAATGCCAATTCAAACCGGAGCAACTCATCGTTTCGTCTTTTAATCACAATTGGTTAGAGCAAATTAAGCAAGAACAACCACAATGGTTAATTGGCGCATTATCAGCATCAAAAGGAAAAGATAAAGCCACTTTTGCCGAGCAACTCGGAGCGGTCAGCATTAACTTAGATTTGGATGTGATTGATGAAGATTACGTTCAGCATGCGAAATCTTTAGGGCTTTCTGTTTTTGTTTATACGGTCAATCAGCCTGAAGATTGGCAATGGCTGGATGAAATGGGTGTGGATGGCGTATTCTGTGATTGTCCGGCTGAGGCTATGAAAATTTATCCTCAGCCAGCTAGTTTTATATGGAACTAGATCTTCAAAAGATTAAGCGCGAGGGAATGGGAAAGCTGTCACTTGATCAATGTGAATCTGATCTGTTTGATCTTTGCCGATCGCCAGCATAATCAAGCGATCGATTCCCAAAGCCACACCAGCACATTGCGGTAAACCGGCCTCTAACGCAGCAATCAGATGATGGTCGATCGGTTGTGGTTGTAAGCCCATTTCCACACGCAGTGCGTTATCTTGTTCAAATCGAGCTAGTTGTTCTGGTGCATTATCCAACTCATGGAAACCATTGGCTAATTCAATGCCTTTGAAGTACACCTCGAAACGATCTGCAACACGAGGATCATCTTTATTGATTTTCGCTAGTGCTGCTTGTGAAGCTGGAAAATCATAAACCATCACAGGGACACGTTGCCCAATATGCGGTTCAATGCCAACACTGAATAACAACTGCAATAAGGTATCTCGGTTCTCTTCTGGTTCAGCGATATCTTCCAAGCCTAATTCTTTTGCTGCTTCTTTAAGTTGACGCATGCTCGATTCAAGAGGACAAAGGTCTAACACTCGCTGGAAAGCTTGCTGATATGTGATTTTTTCACACGCATCACAATCTAAAACGCTTTGTAGAAGTTCATCCATTTCAGCCATAAGATCATGATGATCGAATTCAACCCGATACCATTCCAACATCGTGAATTCAGGGTTGTGATAGCGGCCATTTTCTTCATTACGAAACGATTTACAGATTTGGTAAATCGAACCACTTCCAGCTGCTAATAAACGTTTCATGTGGAATTCGGGGCTGGTCATCAAGTACACGGTTTTTCCACCAGCAAACTCAGGGCCAATAAATTCCGTTTTAAAAGTATGAAGATGGACATCCGTGACTGTCGCATGACTCATCGCTGGCGTGTCGACTTCTAGCACTTCTCGCTCTGCAAAAAATTGACGAATCTGAGCAAGAATAGCTGCTCGTTGTTTTAACTGGTCAATGGAAGAAGATGGTTGCCACATATTCATTTCATACTCTTAATTTTACTGACTGACGGAAATGAGACCCCTAAAGGAAATTCGTCGCTAGTGTAATCAAACTCACTCATCTTAACCATTGCTAAAATCTAATCAGAAGAAACAATTTATTACCTTTATGATTTGATAAATTTTTATTCCATTTAATTAAAAGAATGTAGTTTTTAATGTCTAATCTTCGCAAAAATAGATTCACAATTGCCGTCAACTAAATCAACACGATACATATCTAGCAAAAAACACATTCACCAGGGCAATCGTTTGCATTCTATGTAAATCAAATTTGAAAAGCGTGATTCAGCTTACAAACCCTTTGTTTTACTACCACTTTTGAGGTGGAATTTGAATCTTTACCCCGGTGAGATCAATTTATTTTTTGCCAATTTTTTTTACACTTATGCCGCACAAAAACTAATAATTAACATTTTCCCAATCGTGCTCGTGAAACAAAAGATTGTGAGCACATTTTACTCTGGAGGATAACTGTGAAAGTCATTACCACAGATATCGCAGTCATCGGCGCTGGCGGCGCTGGTTTACGTACTGCAATTGCGGCAGCAGAAGCAAACCCTGAACTTGAAATTGCACTGATTTCTAAAGTGTATCCAATGCGTTCTCATACGGTTGCTGCCGAAGGCGGTTCAGCGGCAGTTATCAAGGAAGAAGACAGCTTAGACAATCACTTCAACGATACCGTTGGCGGTGGTGACTGGCTTTGTGAACAGGATGTTGTTGAATACTTCGTTGCAAATTCAACTCGTGAAATGATCCAAATGGAACAATGGGGTTGCCCATGGAGTCGTAAAGAAAACGGCGATGTAAACGTTCGTCGTTTTGGTGGCATGAAAATCGAACGCACATGGTTTGCGGCCGATAAAACCGGCTTCCACATGCTACACACCCTATTCCAAACCTCTATCAAATACTCAAACATCAAACGTTTTGATGAGTACTTCGTGGTTGACCTTTTAGTTGACGGCGAAGGTGATGACAAAGAAGCACAAGGCCTTATCGCTATTCACATGTCTGAAGGTGAATTAGTGGCGATTAAAGCAAAATCGGTTGTTCTAGCAACTGGTGGTGCGGGTCGTGTTTACCACACTAACACTAACGGCGGCATCGTAACTGGTGATGGTATGGCTATGGCTTACCGTCACGGTGTGCCTCTACGTGATATGGAATTCGTTCAATACCACCCAACTGGTCTACCGGGTACAGGTATTTTGATGACTGAAGGTTGTCGTGGTGAAGGCGGTATTATCGTCAACAAAAACGGTTACCGTTACCTACAAGATTATGGCATGGGCCCTGAAACTCCAGTGGGTCAACCTAAGAACAAATACATGGAACTTGGTCCTCGTGACAAAGTTTCTCAAGCGTTCTGGCATGAACAACAAAAAGGCAACACTATCAAACACCCTCTTGGTGATGTGGTGCATCTTGACCTTCGTCACCTTGGTGAGGAATACCTACAAGAGCGTCTACCGTTTATCTGTGAGCTAGCAAAAGCTTACGTTAACGTTGACCCTGCAAAAGAGCCAATTCCAATTCGTCCAACAGTTCACTACACCATGGGTGGTATTGAAACTGATGGTCAATGTGAAACTCGCATTAAAGGTCTATTTGCGGTTGGTGAATGTGCGTCAGTTGGTCTACACGGTGCAAACCGCCTAGGTTCTAACTCTCTTGCTGAATTCGTAGTATTTGGCCGTGTTGCTGGTGAAAACGCAGTAGAACGTGCAAAAGAATTCAAAGGCTGGAACGAAGACAACATCCAACGTCAAATCGCTGAAGTTGAAGCTCGCATTCAATCTCTTCTAGATAACGATGGTACTGAAAACTGGGCTGAAATTCGCACAGAAATGGGCCACTCAATGGAAGCTGGTTGTGGTATCTATCGCCAAGAAGACCTAATGCAAGCAACCATCGATAAGCTAACTGAGCTTAAAGAACGCTACAAGAAAGTGGGCATTAAAGATAAAGGCAAAGTGTTCAACACAGATCTTCTTTATGCAATCGAAGTGGGTTACGGCCTAGATGTAGCAGAAGCAATGGCTCAATCTGCTATTCGTCGTAAAGAATCTCGTGGCGCACACCAACGTCTAGATGAAGGCTGCACAGAGCGTGATGATGAGAACTTCCTAAAACACACGCTATCTTTCTACCAAGAAGACGCTGCACCAACTATCGATTACAGCTCGGTGAAAATCACTAAATCTCAGCCTAAAGCTCGTTTATACGGTGCGGCAGCTGAAGAAGCGGCAGCAAAAGAAGCCGCTGCAGCGAAGGAGGCAAAATAATGTCTGCAACTGCAACTCGTATGCAAAAAGTTAACGTTCTGCGTTATAACCCAGAAACTGACAACGAACCATACCTACAATCTTTCGAAGTACCTTGTGACGATACCACTTCTGTATTGGATGCAATTGGTTACATCAAAGATCACCTAGATAAAGATCTTTCTTACCGTTGGTCTTGTCGTATGGCGATCTGTGGTTCATGCGGCATCATGGTTAACAATGTGCCTAAGCTGGCTTGTAAGTGCTTTATGCGTGATTACAAAGATGGCTTAACTATCGAACCATTAGCGAACTTCCCAATCGAAAAAGATTTGATCGTTGATATGACGCCATTTATTGAGCGTTTAGAAGCAATCAAACCATACATCATTGGTAACGACCGCAAACCAGAAGACGGCACTAACAAACAAACTCCAGAGCAAATGGCGAAATACAAACAATTCGCTGGCTGCATCAACTGTGGTCTTTGCTACGCAGCTTGTCCTCAGTTTGGTCTAAACCCAGAGTTTATTGGTCCCGCTGCACTAACATTGGCTCACCGTTACAACTTAGATAGCCGTGACAATGGTAAAGCTGAGCGTATGAAGCTGATCAACAGCGATAATGGTGCTTGGGGTTGTACCTTTGTGGGTTACTGTTCTGAAGTGTGTCCAAAACACGTTGATCCCGCTGCTGCGGTTAACCAAGGGAAAGTGGAATCTTCAATGGATTTCGTGATCTCTATGTTTAAGTCTGAGGAGATCTAGGATGAGCAATCGTAAACCTTATGTTCGCAGCATGAATCGTACTTGGTGGAGCAAACACCCGTACTACCGTTTCTACATGCTTCGTGAAGCAACAGTATTGCCGCTAATTCTATTCACACTGTTTGTTATGTGTGGTCTAGCAAGCTTAGTAAAAGGCCCTGTTGCTTGGATGCATTGGCAAGAATTTATGCAAAACCCATTAGTGATTGCGATTAATATCGTGGCACTTGCGGGCAGCTTATTCCATGCCGCGACTTTCTTCAGCATGATGCCTCAAGTAATGCCAATTAAACTGAAAGGTAAATTGGTTGAACCTAAAATCATCATTGCAGCTCAGTGGGCAGCAGTCGCTGTTATTTCATTAATCGTATTGGCATTGGTATAGGAGAGATAAAACATGATTAATCCAAACCCAAGACGTTCTGACGAGCCAATCTGGTGGACTCTATTTGGCGCAGGCGGCACATGGTTTGCCATGATCACTCCTGTGACTGTACTGGTTCTTGGTATCTTAATGCCTTTAGGTTTCTTTGATACAGCAACCTTTAACTACCTACGCGCTCACGCTTTTGCGAGCAGCTTTATCGGTGGTTTATTCATTATCGCGACAATCGCACTTCCAATGTGGCATGCAATGCACCGTGTTCATCACGGTATGCACGACCTGAAATTCCACACTGGAATGTTTGGTAAGATCGCTTGCTACGCAATTGCAGCGATCATGACAATCTTAGCTATCGGTTATGTGTTTATTCTTTAATAAAGAAATAAACAACTAAAGGAATAACTTAAAAGTCAGGATGTTTATTCTGGCTTTTTCTTATTCGGTCTTATAATACCAGTGCTCATGCACTTAAGGTCACTTAATATGAGTAATAATTCTAGTATAAAAGACTGGTTTGCGGTTCGCCCAATACCAGCTGTTGTCATCCTAATCATTGCAGCAATATTCTGGCAGTTTGATGCTCCGACAGGACTTGAAACTCCGGCTTATCACACCGCAATTATCTTTATTTGTACCATTGCTGCTATCGTCGCAAATGTGATGCCGACGGGTTCACTTGCGATTGTAAGCCTTGGTTTTTACGCTGCCCTGAAAGCAGGCGGAGAAGGCACTGGCGCAGTAGCAATTAAAGATGCCATGGTCGATTTCAATAACGGCTTAATCTGGCTGATTGTTATCGCATTTATGATTGCTCGTGCTTTTACCAAAACAGGTTTAGGCCGTCGTATTGCGCTACTTCTTCTAAGCAAGTTTGGCCAATCCACTTTGCGCATTGCTTACTGCTTAGGTATCGCAGACTTCTTAATCGCACCAGCGACACCAAGTAATACAGCTCGCTCTGCAATTGTGTCTCCAATCGCAAACTCTTTGGCAAAAACCGTTAACGAAAATGACCGCAAACTGGGTCAGTTCTTAATTTCATCTTCAAGTGCGATGAATGATGCTTCTGCGATTGGCTTCCAAACTGGCTTTGCTGGTAACTTGGCGTTAGTGGGTATTGCATCAAGCGTTGCAGGTATCACGCTAACCTTTAGTGACTGGGCTTTGTACCTATTGGTTCCGGCTTTATTCCTATTGGTTTTACTGCCATTCGTTTTATACAAAACCATTAACCCTGAAAC
>JBKEDP010000062.1:0-73586 GCA_047975485.1 Vibrio sp.
AGCTTACTGTATATAGGCTACAACCAAAATTTTAATATTAATTTAAGGTTAATTTAAGGTTGTTTGCAAAAATGTTAAAATCTTAAATTTTTTAATCTTGTTATAAATTTAGAAGTTTTTATAAATTTTTCTTACTTCCACAGGTAAACTATCGCCTAACAGTCTGCGCATTGGTCCTTAATACGATTTTTTATTAACTAATTTAGATTATTTTTGATGTTATTTTCCCACTATATCTGCATATATATCCCAAGAAATTGAACCGAATAGAAATCATCCACAAATAAGTAACTTTACAAAAATAGACATTACAGCTAATACGAATGACAAAATTTAGGGTGATGCCGAAAAGCACCACCCTAATAATCCGTTGTTCACAGTAATAAGCTAATAAATTAACTTGCCATCACCCACACTTCGTCATTTTCAACCTTGGTTTGCCATATTTTTAACTGGACTTCTGGTTGCTCCACACAATTGCCTGTGCCGAGTTCAAAATGTTGTTTATATAAAGGCGAAGCTACGCAAGGTTTGCCTTTTACATCCCCCACTATGCCTCTGCTTAAAACAAAGGCTTTACCAATTGGATCCCAGTTATCAATGGCGAATACTTTTTGCGGTTCAGTCGGTACATAAAACAACGCAACTTGTTGGTTATTAATTACTGCGCCAACGCCAAGGTTAGAATCCAATTGGGATAATTTACAGATTTGCTGCCACATAATTATGCCCCTACTTTTTCGACTTGTTTCAATTCAAGTGAGTTTGCTTCAACCGAGCCGTTAGCTGTTTCGTGATCAGTTTCGAGAACGGTTTCAATAAATTGCGTTGGAATACGTTGTTCACGAATTCGTTGATATGTCATTGCAACTGGGTATTCGCTTGATTCTTGATTGATAAACGGACGGAATTTCGCACGTTTAAATGGGTTTTCAACCGTGGTTTTCCATTCGCATTGATAGGTATCAATCACGGTTTGCATTTGCGCTTCAAGTGATTCTCCTAAGCCTAATGAATCTTCGATTACGACTTTTTGCAGATATTCCAAGCCGCCTTCGAGGTTTTCTAACCACACTGAAGTACGTTGCAAACGATCAGCGGTTTTGACATAGAACATCAATACTCGGTCGATATATTGGATCAATTGCTCTTTGGTTAAATCGGTCGCAAATAGATCCGCATGACGAGGACGCATTCCCCCATTGCCGCACACATATAAGTTCCAACCGTTTTCTGTCGCTATCACACCAATGTCTTTGCTTTGCGCTTCAGCACATTCACGGGTACAACCTGACACCGCCATTTTGATTTTGTGTGGTGAACGTAAGCCCTTGTAGCGATTCTCTAATTCAATCGCCAAGCCTATCGAATCATCGACACCATAACGACACCAAGTTGAGCCAACACAAGATTTCACTGTGCGTAACGATTTACCGTAAGCGTGCCCTGTTTCAAATCCAGCTTGAATGAGTTCTTCCCAAATATCAGGCAATTGAGCCATTTGAGCGCCAAACAAATCGACACGTTGGCCGCCTGTGATCTTGGTGTAGAGATCGTATTTTTTCGCCACTTGTCCTAATGCAATCAGTTTATCTGGCGTGATTTCACCACCGGCAATTCTTGGCACGATGGAATACGACCCATCTTTTTGTAGGTTTGCCATAAACGCATCGTTGGAATCTTGTAAGCTGCGATGTTTTGGCTCGTGAATATGTTCATTCCATAAAGAAGCAAAAATGGATGCGGCCGTTGGTTTACATAAATCGCAGCCTAAGCCGTGCCCGTGTTGAGCAAGCAAGGTATCAAAATCTTTAATTTCTTCCACTTGGCAAAGGTGATACATCTCTTGACGGGAATATTCAAAATGCTCACAAACATGGTTATTTACTTCCATGCCCATTGCCGCCAATTCTGCATCCAACACGCTTTTGACCATGTTGCTACAACCACCACAACCGCTGCCTGCTTTAGTACAAGATTTAAGTGAAGCAAGATCGTGACTTCCTGCATGAATAGCTGCCACCAAGTCGCCTTTGGTTACATTGTGGCAAGAACAGATTAAGGCGGTATCCGACACTTCGCCCGATAGCATGGAAGTATCAAACAACAAATGCGCAGCGTGATCTGGCAATGGCGTTTGGTTTAAATAACATTGCAATAAGGCATCATAATCAGCGTTGTCGCCAACTAAAATCGCACCTAAAAGTTGGTCACCTTTTGCATTCACCACCAGCTTTTTATAAGTGCCAGCGACGGTATCGTGCAACACCATTTCTTGCGCACCTTGAGTCATCATTTGTGCATCGCCAATTGAAGCTACATCAACACCGAGCAATTTGAGTTTTGTGCTCATGTCTGCGCCTTTAAAACTCAGCGGGCTTTGAATAGAAATCACAAACTCTTGAAGCAAACTACTGCATGCTACTCGTGCCATTTGATATCCCGGAGCGACTAAGCCAAAGATTTTTTGTTCCCACAAAGCACATTCGCCAATCGCATAAATATTGCTATCACTGGTTTGGCACGCATCGTTAATCACAATCCCGCCACGCTCACCAATGGCGAGTCCTGCTTGTTTAGCCAACGCATCTTGCGGACGAATACCTGCAGAAAACACCAACACGTCCACTTCAATATATTCACCATTTTTGAAATTCAAACGATGCTTGGCCGTCTCGCCATCGGTGATCGAAGTAGTGGCGGTATCAAGATGAACGTGCAAACCAAGGCTCTCAATTTTGTCTTCCAATACTTGGCTCGCTCCAGCGTCTAATTGCACTGGCATCAAGCGGGGTGCAAACTCAATCACATGAGTATCGACACCTAATAAACGTAATGCGTTGGCCGCTTCTAAACCGAGCAAGCCACCACCAATAACTGCGCCAGAACTCGCTGTTTCACTTGCTTGGCGAATTTCACTTAGGTCATCCAAGGTGCGATAAACAAAGCAGTTTTCTCTATTGTTGCCCTCGATTGGCGGCACGAATGGATATGAACCAGTCGACAGCACTAATTTGTCGTAAGCGAGCACATCTTCATCATCCATTACAAGGCGTTGATTTTCGGTATCAAGTGCTGTGACCTTGCTGCCTAAAATTAGGCGAATATCATTTTCCTGATACCAATCTTCGCTGCTGAGTAACAAGTCTTGATTGGTTTGGCCTGAAAAAACCGACGACAAATGCACACGATCATAAGCAATGAATCGTTCCTCGCCGATCACGGTAATTCGGTAATAATCCGTAGCTTTTGCTTCGACCAAACGCTCAACAAGATGATGACCAACCATGCCATTACCGATGACTACTAAGTTTGGTTTGGTTAGATCAGGCTTAGATAAATTGGAGTTAGCTAGAGTTTGTTTAGAGATGAAATCAGTCATAACACATTCCTTATGCGCTTTTGTGTGATTGCTTCTCGTATAGGAAGCTCAACACGGATTGGCGATATTGTTGATATTTCACATCATTAGCGAGAGCGACACGGTTTCTTGGCCTTGGTAAGTC
Organism: Vibrio sp.; assembly: GCA_047975485.1. GTDB lineage: Bacteria > Pseudomonadota > Gammaproteobacteria > Enterobacterales > Vibrionaceae > Vibrio. Next base: position 3,507 of record JBKEDP010000062.1, read on the forward strand.
GATTTCCAAAACTTCACCAATGGTTGCGGATGGGCCGTTTGTCATCATCACGATTTTGTCGGAAAGCAGAACCGCTTCATCAACATCGTGAGTGATCATAATGATGGTGTTGCCTAAGTCGGCCTGAATTTTCATTAACGAATCTTGCAAGTGGGCACGGGTTAATGCATCGAGTGCGCCAAATGGTTCGTCCATCAATAGCACTTTTGGTTGTAAAGCTAACGCACGAGCAATGCCGACACGTTGTTTCATGCCACCTGAAATTTCGTCCGGCTTTTTGTCAGAAGCATGCTGCATTTGGATCAAACTTAAATAATGTTCCGTTTGCTCTTTTATCCACGCTTTTAGCTCACTTTTTGATTGTGCTTGGCCTTTCGCAATTTGTTTTACTGCCAATTCCACATTTTGATAAACCGTTAACCAAGGCAATAAAGAATGGTTTTGGAACACCACCGCACGCTCTGGCCCCGGCCCATCAACTTCTTTTCCATCAACAATCACGCCACCATCAGTTGGTAAAGTTAGCCCTGCAACCAAGTTCAACACGGTGGATTTACCACAGCCGGAATGCCCGATTAATGAAATAAACTCCCCTTTGGCGATATTCAGGTCGACGTCTTTTAAGGCAACAAATTCCCCTTTTGGCGTCGGAAATCGCATTCCTAAGCGTGACAATTCCACCATTGGGCGCATTGGAATTACTGACGATTCTGGCGCATCGACTTGGGGTAGATTCTCGACTAACTTTATTGAGTTCTTTTCCTTAAACTCGCTTTTTAATTTCAAGCTGCTTTTTAACTTCAAATTAGTTTTTAACTTCACTGCTTCCATGACACTCATATTCGTTTCCTTTCTTTAATTCTTTCGATTCAGTCGGTTTAACGTAAAGTTTGATTCTTATTCCAAGACAACTTCTTCTGTAGCAGCAACATGCCTTGATCGAACAGTAAACCAATGAAGCCAATCACGATCACCGCCACCATAATTCGACCCAATGAATCAGAGCTGCCGTTTTGAAATTCATCCCACACAAACTTCCCTAAACCTGGGTTTTGCGCCAACATTTCAGCGGCAATTAACACCATCCACGCAATACCAATCGATAAACGTAAACCGGTAAAAATCATTGGCACAGCAGACGGTAAAACGATGGTGCGAACGTGCTGCCACCAAGACAATTTCAATACTTTGCTTACGTTGAGTAAGTCTTTATCGACGCTGTTTACACCCACAGATGTGTTAATTAACGTCGGCCAAATGCAGCACAAACACACGGTCAATAATGAGTTCACAAAGGATTTAGCAAATAAAGGATCATCAGAAACATAAGTCGCACTCACCACCATGGTAATGATCGGCAGCCAAGCCAAAGGAGAAACCGGTTTCAATAGCTGAATGATTGGGTTAAAGGCTTGGTACAAACCTTGGTTTAAGCCCAACACGATCCCAACTGGAATAGCGATAATGCTTGCCAATAAAAACCCCGCAGCTACCGTCACTAAACTGGTGCCAATTTGGTCGAAGAAAGTCGCTTTACCTGTATATGGACGAATACGCACTTCTGCATTTGGGTTTTCCGCTAATTTGGCTTGGTTACGATCTTCCTGACGTTGATAAAACGCCGCTTCACGTTCACGGCTTGCAAAATGCTCAGTCACCAATCCATTAAATTGTTGTGCTGTTTGATACGGCCCCGGCAAGGTGCCTAATGAGGTGTGAACTTGTTTAGCGGCCAAGTTCCACATCAATAAAAACACCACCAATCCCACCAAAGGCAGCAGCCATTTTTTTGCATTAGATGCACTATTTAAAACGGAAGATGAATTCACTTTTTTTTGAATTGGCTTTTGAGCATAACTCGCAAGACTTGGCTCCGTTAGAGGTTTTATTTCCGACATACTTTGACTCCACTTCCATGTTCAAATTGGTTTTGCTGTTCACTTTTTCTTTCAATCAAAATCAGATTTTTTCTTTATCTTTCAAGCCAATGGCAAACTTCTCTAAATACGCATTCGGCTGTTTACCGTCGTAAGTAATGTTGTCGATAAAGTGCTGTTGCGGTGGACGGAAACCATCCGTTGAATCTAAATCAGGGAAATCCGACGCTTTCATGGTTCCATCATCAATTAGGGATTGAGCCGCTTTTTTGTAAATATCAGGACGATAAACTTGCTTAGCGATGTCCATGTACCAAGAGTCCGGTTTGTACTCGGCAATTTGTCCCCAACGGCGCATTTGGGTTAGCGTCCAAATCGCATCGCTGTAATATGGATAAGTGGCGTTGTGACGGAAGAATACGTTGAAATCTGGGATCTCACGTTTATCTCCTTTTTCATATTCGAAAGTGCCTGTCATGGAATTGGCGATCACCGCTTTGTCTGCCCCGACATATTCTGGACGCGCTAAAATTCCTACTGCTTCATTGCGGTTTTTGTTGTTTTCTTCATCTAACCAATAAGCGGCACGGATCAAAGCTCGCACCACACGCAAATGTGTATTTGGATTTTCTTCCGCCCATTTTTTAGATACACCAAACACTTTCTCTGGGTTGTTTTGCCAAATCTCGTAATCGGTCACGACAGGCACACCAATACCTTTAAATACCGCTTGTTGGTTCCAAGGTTCACCAACTGAATAGCCATGAATGGTGCCAGCTTCCATCGTGGCAGGCATTTGTGGTGGAGGCGTTACACTGAGCAGCACATCCGCTTGCGCTGTACCGCTGTTGTCGCCTTTTTCTGGCGCATAAAATCCCGGATTAACGCCACCAGCCGCTAGCCAATAACGTAGTTCGTAGTTATGAGTTGAAACTGGAAACACCATGCCCATTTTGAAAGACTTGCCATCGGCATTGTATTGTTGAATAACGGTTTTCAGTGTGTCGGCTTTGATTGGATGTTGGATTTTTCCATCTGCATCTTTTGGCAATTGCGGCTTCATTTGTTGCCAAACATCGTTAGAAACCGTGATCGCATTACCGTTTAAGTCCATGCTAAATGCAGTGATGATGTCGGCTTTCGTACCAATGCCAATGGTTGCGCCAATCGGTTGACCTGCTAGCATGTGCGCGCCATCCAATTCGCCGTCAATCACACGATCAAGCAACACTTTCCAGTTCGCTTGCGATTCCAATGTGACGTACAAACCTTCATCTTCGAAATAGTGTTTTTCATAAGCCACAGCCAATGGAGCCATATCGGTCAACTTAATAAAGCCGAAAGTTAAATCTTCTTTTTCTGGTGCTCCAATTTCGACTTTCGCTTGTACAACTGAACTAAAACTACATGCTGCAATTAGTCCCAAAGCCAATAAATTTAATCTGCTGTTCACTTTCATCTTTTTCTCAATTGCATTAAGCGAATTAGCTTTAACTGCGTTACGCTTCAAGCGGGATGTTTTGCGTAAAAAGTGTTGGCTCATGGGCGACTCCGTTCTGATTTCAATTCCTAAACAAAAAAGCGCTACCGACCCGAAGATCGATAGCGCCTTTGCTATTGTTACTGCATTTTTTGAGAAAGCACACCGCCGTTGGTTTTGCTTTCTCATTTATTTTCTAACCTAACGATTTTATATATCCAAATAGCGTGCCAAATTTAATAACTCTTAATTTTCAGTCAATTAGGCTTAATTGTTAATTTCGCTTTACCAATATGTGATTATTTATGGTGCAGGTTTGCACTATTTGAATTCAGAAAAGGAAGACACAAGCTGTTAATTAAGCCAGCAAATAAATGAAACTTGATACACAACAAGATTAAGGTGTGACAAATCATTAAAATCGTCATACTTTATGTCATCTATTTACATCAACTTTCATTTTTCGGTATCGCTATGCCAAAGTTAAAACACATTTTTGCTGTTCTATTAAGTTGTATTTCCCTCTTTAGCTCTTTCACTTATGCAACTGAACCTGACGAAATCGTCACCGCTTGGCCAGTTAACGTTGGGCCGCTGAATCCACATCTTTACAATCCGAACCAGATGTTTGGGCAAGCTATGGTTTATGAATCGCTTGTCAAATACCAAGCAGATGGCTCTGTTAAGCCTTGGCTAGCAAAAAGCTGGACACATTCTGAAGATTTCAAAACGTGGACATTTAACCTACGTGATGATGTGACTTTCTCAAACGGTGAAGTGTTTGATGCCCATGCGGTAGTTGAAAATATTCGTGCGATTTTAGATAACCGTCAACGTCATAAATGGCTAGAACTGACTAATCAAATTGTTGATGTAAAAGCACTAGAAAAATTCCAAGTTCAAATCACCTTAAAAAGCACTTACTTCCCATTCTTAAAAGAACTTTCTCTGCCTCGCCCTTTCCGTTTTATTGCCCCGTCACAATTTAAAGATAACGAGACAATGAACGGCATCAAGGAACCAATCGGCACAGGCCCGTGGGTATTAAAAGAATCGTTATTGAATCAATATGATGTGTTTATTCGCAATGAACATTATTGGGGCAAGAAACCGCAAATTAAGAAAGTGACTGTAAAAGTGATTTCCGATCCAACCACTCGTGCGGTTGCATTTGAAACAGGCGATATTAACTTCCTATACGGTAATGAGGGTTTGCTGCCGCTCGATACTTTTGCTCGCTTTAGCCAAACTCCTGAATATCACACGCAACTTTCAAAACCAATTGAAACCGTGATGCTGGCGCTTAATACCAACAAAGCACCTACCAATGAATTAGCGGTGCGTGAAGCGTTAAATTATGCGGTCAATAAAGAACTGCTGATTGAACATGCGCTATATGGCACGCAACAAGTGGCGGATACTCTATTTGCGCCAAGTGTTCCCTATGCCAATTTAGGCTTGAAAGCACGCAAGTACGATCCTGAACACGCTAAAGCCTTATTGGAAAAAGCAGGTTGGACAATTCCAGCGGGTAAAACCATTCGTGAGAAAAACGCTCAACCACTAAGAATTGAATTATCGTTTGTGGGCACGGATGCACTGAGCAAATCTATGTCTGAAATCATGCAAGCTGATATGCGTCAAATCGGTGTCGATATTGCGTTAGTCGGTGAAGAAGAAAGCAGTGTTTTTGCTCGCCAGCGTGATGGTCGTTTTGGGATGATCTTTAACCGTACATGGGGCGCTCCGGGTGATCCAGAAGCTTTCCTTGGTTCAATGCGAGTGCCTTCTCACGCAGACTTCCAAGCTCAACAAGGTTTGAAAGATAAGCCTTTAATTGATAAAGAAATCAGCCAAGCCCTTGTCACTATGGATGAAACCAAGCGCCAAGATCTGTTCCGAGATATTTTAACTCGTCTGCACGATGAAGCGGTTTATCTACCAATTAGCTATGTTTCCATGATGGTGGTTTCACAACCTGAACTTGGCGAGATCCCTTATTCTCCAAGTGCTTCTGAAATTCCTTTTGAACAAATTACACCGGTGAAACATTAAGATGTTACGTTACACATTACGCCGAATATTGTTACTGATCCCGATGATTTTTGCCGCCTCGGCGATCATCTTCTTCATGCTACAGATGGGAACTGGCGACCCTGCGCTTGATTATTTGCGCTTATCGAATCTGCCGCCAACGCCTGAAATGGTGGAATCGACCCGTGTTATGCTCGGCTTAGATCAACCAATGCTAGTGCAATACGGCAACTGGTTGTGGAAAGCCATGCATTTGGACTTTGGCATTTCTTTCGCCACCCGTCGCCCAGTTTTAGATGACATTCTGCACTTTCTTCCAGCGACTCTATTGCTTGCTGGGGCTGCATTAGTTTTGATTTTGCTGACCTCTGTTCCGCTTGGTATTTGGGCTGCTCGTCATAAAGATCGTATGCCTGATTTTGCAGTGCGCTTTATCGCTTTTCTTGGTGTGTCGATGCCAAACTTCTGGCTAGCCTTTTTGTTGGTGATGTTCTTTTCAGTCTATTTGAAATGGCTTCCTGCAATGGGTTACGGCGGTTGGCAACACTTGGTTTTACCGGCCTTCTCAATTGCCTTTATGTCGCTAGCGATTAATGCCCGATTGCTGCGTGCCAATATGTTGGAAGTGTCTGGTCAACGCCATGTAACTTGGGCTCGTTTACGTGGTTTAAGTGATAAACAAACCGAACGTCGTCATATTCTGCGCAACGCTTCTTTACCTATGATCACTGCGGTTGGTATGCATATCGGTGAACTGATTGGCGGCACCATGATTATTGAAAACATCTTCGCTTGGCCGGGCGTGGGTCGTTATGCGGTTTCTGCTATTTTCAACCGTGACTACCCTGTTATCCAATGCTTCACCTTAATGATGGTGATTGTGTTTGTTGTTTGTAATCTAATCGTCGATTTACTTAACGCTTCTATCGATCCTCGCATTCGTCACCATGAGGGAACTCACTCGTGAAATTTTTTGCTTCAGCACGTTGGTCTGTTCGTTTGGCCATCGTTATTATCGCTTTGCTTGCCGTTATTGCGCTTACCAGTCAATGGTGGTTGCCTTATGATCCGCAATCAATTGATTTATCTGCTCGCTTATTGCCGCCAGACGCACACCACTGGCTAGGAACCGATCACTTAGGCCGCGATATTTTTTCTCGCTTACTTGCCGCAACGAAAGTGTCTTTAGGTTCGGTGATGGTTTGTCTTGTTCTGATTATAGTTTTAGGGCTTGTTATTGGCGGAAGTGCTGGTCTTATTGGTGGCAAAGTCGACCAAGTTACCATGCGCATTGCCGATATTTTTATGACTTTCCCTACTTCGATTTTGTCATTTTTCATGGTTGGTGTATTAGGCACAGGTTTAACTAACGTAATCATTGCTATCGCTTTATCGCACTGGGCTTGGTATGCACGAATGGTTCGCACCTTAGTGATTTCTTTGCGTCAACGTGAGTTCGTTTTAGCCGCTCGACTTTCTGGCGCAGGTCATGTTCGAGTATTCACCGATCACCTTGCAGGCGCAGCTCTTTCACCTTTATTGGTAGTGGCGACACTCGATATTGGTCACATGATGTTGCACGTTGCAGGTATGTCATTCCTTGGGCTTGGCGTAACGGCTCCAACTCCAGAATGGGGCGTGATGATTAACGATGCGCGCCAATATATTTGGACTCAGCCAATGCAAATGTTCTGGCCGGGTTTAGCGCTATTTATTACGGTAATGGCGTTTAACATTGTGGGTGATGCGTTGCGCGATCACCTTGATCCTCATTTAGCCGTGGAGCACGCTCACTAATGCCTAAACAAATTGAATTACAAAACATTGCGTTAAAAAGCATCGAGTTTAATGCCGAGCAACCGTTAGTGCATGGCGTATCGTTAACTTTAAAACGAGGCCGAGTGCTTGCTTTAGTGGGAAGCAGCGGCAGTGGTAAATCTTTAACTTGTGCCGCAGCGTTAGGCGTACTTCCTGCAGGGGTTCATCAGACTTCAGGGCAAGTGTTAGTCAATGGAAATGTGACCGATCCAAGTGCATTACGCGGCAGCACCATTGCCACTATTTTGCAAAATCCAAGAAGTGCATTTAACCCCGTGCATAACATGGCAACTCACGCCAAAGAAACCTGTCTTGCTCTCGGTAAATCAGCCGATGATGCACATATTATTGCAGCAATGAAAGCAGTTGGCCTTGATGATGCCGAGCGTATTTTAAGCCTTTATCCTTTCGAAATGAGTGGCGGCATGTTGCAGCGCATGATGATTGCCTTAGCCGTGTTATGCGATGCACCATTTATTGTTGCCGATGAACCAACCACGGATCTCGATGCAGTGGCTCAGGCAAAAATCCTCGACTTGCTTGAACAATTTATGCAAAAACCATCTTCTGATGAAAACCCTGCACCGGGCATGTTATTAGTGACCCACGATATGGGCGTAGTGGCTCGTCTTGCTGATGATGTGATCGTCATGGATCAAGGCAAAATTGTGGAACAAGGCGAAGTCGAATCCATCTTCAACGCACCAAAACACAAAATTACCCGCAATCTGGTTGCTGCTCACTTGGCTTTATACGGCTTGGAATTGGAAACAAATGAGCAATCAGATGATTCCGCAACTTGTGATCTGGAGTTAGCATCATGACATTATTGAGCGCATCCAATTTATCCCACGAGTATGCTCACTCTGGTTTTATTGGCAAACACCAACATCAGCAAGTGCTTAACAATATTTCTCTTGAACTAAAAGAGGGAGAAACCGTTGCATTACTTGGTCGCAGCGGCTGTGGTAAAAGCACTTTAGCTCGTTTGCTAGTTGGGTTAGAAACACCAACTCAAGGTGACGTTTTATGGCGTGGTGAATCATTGAAATCATTAAGCCGAGCCAATACCAAAGCCTTTCGTCGTGATATTCAAATGGTGTTTCAAGACTCCATCAGCGCATTAAATTCTCGCAAAACCGTGAAAGAGATTTTGTTCGAACCTATGCGCCACCTGCTTTCACTTAGTAAAACAGAACAGCTAACCCGAGCAAAAGAAATGCTTGAAGCGGTCGATCTAGAAGAAAGCGTTCTCGACAAACGCCCACCTCAACTCAGTGGCGGTCAATTGCAACGTGTGTGTTTAGCTCGTGCTCTAACCGTTGAGCCTAAACTATTGATCTTAGACGAAGCGGTTTCAAACCTTGATTTGGTGCTGCAGGCAGGCGTCATTCGATTGTTGAAAAAACTGCAAGCACAATTCGGTACTGCTTGTTTGTTCATTACTCACGATTTGCGCTTAGTAAAACGCTTCTGCCATAACGTTGTTGTGATGGATGAAGGTAAGATCGTCGAAACCAAAGCGGTCGATGAAGAATTAACCTTTGCTTCTCAAATTGGGCAAGATCTGCAAAATGCGGTTCTTCCTCCTTTTCCAGTACGCAAGCGCGCTTAAAACGATTTCATAGGTGACAAAAAATGCAACGTGTAACCATTACCTTAGATGACGATTTGCTCGAAAAGTTAGATGGCCTAAGTCAAAGACGCGGCTACAACAACCGCTCAGAAGCAATCCGTGACATTCTGCGTGATACCTTGGCGCAAGAAAGCATTCACGATCACGGCACACAGGGCTTTGCCGTTCTTTCTTATGTGTATGAACATGAGAAGCGAGATCTCGCCAGTCGTATTACTTCCGCCCAACACCACCACCACGATCTGTCGGTTTCAACTCTGCATGTTCACGTCAATCACGATGACTGCTTAGAAATCAGCGTACTAAAAGGCGACATGGGCGAAATTCAACACTTCGCCGATGACGTAATTTCCCAACGAGGTGTAAGACACGGTCACTTACAGTGTTTGCCAAGTGATGAAAATGGTAACGATAATAGCGATGGACATAATCACAAGCATCACCATCACGATTAATCTAACGTTCTGATTAATCTAATACACTGATTAAAAAACAAAACGCAGCGAAATTAGATCTCGCTGCGTTTTTTACATTCTGGAATAACGAGTTTTAAATTGATGCTTTAATTCAAGATTTACCATCAGACCTTTAAGGCTGCGATCAAGGTTTTCGCTACTTGCCCCAAACTTTGACTGTTTTGCATCGCAGCAGTGCGTAAAGCTTTGTAGGCTTGCTGTTCATCCATTTTGTGATGCTTCATCAATAGGCCTTTGGCTTGATCGACGTATTTCCTATCATCGATTTGTTGATGCAGCTTTTCGATCATGTGATCCAATTCTTGACGGCGGGAGCGTAAACGGCAGGCGTATTCTAACCAGCCGTAAAATGAGGGTTCGACTTGAGAAGGCAGCAAAACATAGCCATAAGTATCTGGTAGAAGATTGGCTTGATCCGCATTCAAACTTTGAGTGAGCACCAATAGCGGCAGCTGTTTTTGTTCGGCAAATTCAATTAAATACGCTAACTCACCACAAGGTTTTGACCATGACAGCACCAAAACGCTATCTGGCTGGCTATAAATACGCTCAGGCAATTGCTTAATGGAACAGGCGGTCACATCATCAAAATCCAATGCTAACTGAGCGCAAATTGCCACTTGCTGTTCAGTGCGATCACTACAGACCACAATCGGTGTTTTTTTCGAAAGTGTTGTTATGGTTTGTGATTTTGGAGATGAATTCTTCACGCTACGCCTTAGTTTTTGCTTTATTGCACTCAGATAAAACGCAGCAAATTACATACCCATAAAACAAAAAATCACTTATAAAACAACAAAATACCTCTAAAGTGGTAGCGCAATTGGCGGCTGAATTTCGTCTACAATTTGAGACAACAACTGCTCTCTTAATGCCACGACTTCGCCGATAATAATCAAGGCTGGCGTTAACCCTTTCAATTGATTAGCTAATTCTTCCAACTTCCCAAGCTCTGAAATATGCGTTTGTTGTTCTGAACTGCAACCTTTGCCAATAATTGCCAATGGTGTGCTTTGAGTCAGTCCCGAAGCGAGCAAGCCTTGCTGAATCGAATTTGCTTGCTCAAGACCCATGTAAAACACCAAAGTTTGACCCGATTGCACCAAACCTGACCATGACTCGAACGCACCTTCGACAACATGCCCTGTCACAAGGGTTACGCTGCGAGCAATGCCACGATGAGTAAGTGGGATTTTAGCTGCCGCCGCACAACCAATCGCTGCGGTAATGCCGGGGATCACATCATAAGGAATCTGTTGTTCAACTAAGGCTAATGCTTCTTCACCACCACGGCCGAAAATAAACGGATCTCCGCCTTTTAATCGCACCACTTGTTTGCCTAACTTGGCTTGTTCTATCAAGATCTGATTGATTTCTTCTTGCTTCAAACTCGGTTGACCGCAACGCTTACCAACATAAATTTGTTCACAGTGAGACGGAATCAAATCCAAGATTGCGTCCCCAACCAAACGATCAAACACCACGACATCTGCTTGTTGAATAGCTTTGTAGGCCTTTATCGTCAAGAGATCTGGGTCATTTGGACCTGCGCCAACCAGCAGCACTTTTCCTTGCTTTGACGCTGGTTTATTCAAGCCTTTTTTATATAAATTACTATTCAATAACCACGAATTTTTAACGGAATTTACACTGTAAAATTGCACCGTTTTTTCTGCTGTATTTTTGTCCATTTTGCCGACTTCCTTTTACTTAATCATCAATACATCAATGCTCTGTTGCTGCAAATACCCTTTCACTTCCGGCAAACATGAGCCACAGTTCGTACCGCAACGTAGTGTCTGTTGCAGTTCACGCAAACTGATATTGGGATTATTTTCCTGCTGGTCGAGGATGTCTTGTTCTGTCACACGAAAACAGCTGCACACCAACTTACTCACTTTGCCGTCAGAACGAGTTAAAACCGAAAGCAAAGCACCTAAGTTCCATTTCTCTCGGATCAATGGCAACAAGGTTTCAGGGGTGTGTTTAATCGGTTCAGATGACACCATTACCAATCCCATAATAAGATTTTGTCTGATGATCACCGCACACCAACTTTTATCTAAATCCAACATCACACACTGAGCCTTAGGATATTGATTTTGAATGATATTTTTCATATCAGATTTGGTAATAATCTCTTGATCTGCAAAACGCCAAACCCCTTGTTGATAGGTGGAATTTGCTCGTTTTTGTGCAAAATCAACATGCTGCAAACTTTGATAACACCAATCGGGTTGAGTTGAAGCCAGATCTAATCCTATAGCCAATCCGTAACTGGCAATATCGGTCGCTTGTATTCTAACTGTTTGAGATTTAAACGCCGGTTGCCCTGAATGAGGATCAACCACGGAATGCAATGCTTTATTAGCTTGGCTTTGTCCTCCAAACAACCCCGCCCAATGCATTGACATAAACACTTGCTGGTGGGTTAAGCCTTTGTCTTCCGCCAACCGCGCGAAAGTAGAATTGGTGTCATCACATGAGCTCAATTTCACCAAATGTCCAAACGATAACTTTGCTTGTTCTGCTGCAATTGGATTCATGTAAAGCGTCGGCTCAACTTCGCTAGCAGCTAGATGACTGATGTGTCCTGTTCTCGTCATGGTGTGCCATTGATCCCGCTGACGACCGGAATTAAGCCACCAAGAAGATTTTGAGTTTTGGGATTGATAAGAGTTCTGTTCAGGCGTAACAAAATTCGCTTTACCGTTCGCCGTTGGGAAATGCAGGGCGTTAAGCTCTTTATGAAAACGAAGACCTTTATGTTGCAAAACTGCTTGCTTAAACGGCCATGATTTAGGTTGCCAGCTAGCATATTCCTTATCTGTGATACGAGCCAAAGAAGATAGATCTAACTGTAAATCGGTATGAGTATTGATGCCGGTTAACTGAGCATATTCACGGAAAACATCCGCTTCAGAAGCAAATTCAAAGCCAGATTGAACGCCCATTTTTTGACATAAAAGCTTACCTACTTGCGCTACCATCCACCAATCCGGCTTAGCTTCGCCTTGCGGTGCAATAAATTGACGTTGCCGAGTTAAGCAACGTTCCGAGTTAGTCACCATGCCCGCCTTTTCGCCCCAACCCGCAGCAGGTAAAAGTACATCGGCATAATGTGCGGTATCGGTATGGGAAGTAATATCGGAAACCACTACAAAATCGCACTTTTCTAATGCTCGACGAACCTGCGCAGAGTTGGGCATGGACACAGCAGGATTGGTCGCCATGATCCACAAAAATTTGATTTTCTCATCTTCGATCGCTTGGAATAAATCAACCGCTTTTAGCCCTGCTTTGGTTGCCATATTCGGTGCTTGCCAAGCTTTTTGAACAGCTGCAATAGATTCCGAATCGAAGCCTCGGTGCACCGCAAGTTGATTAGCTAACCCACCCACTTCTCGCCCACCCATCGCATTCGGTTGACCTGTGATTGAAAATGGCCCAGCACCTTGTTTGCCTATTTTCCCTGTCATTAAGTGCGCATTGATAATGGTGTTAGCTTTATCCGTTCCCGATTGTGATTGATTTACACCTTGGCAAAATAGCGTCATAGCGGTTGGTGATTCGGCAAACCATTGATAGAAGGTTTCCAGCAAATTCGCTCGTACCGATAATGCTTTGTGCACAGCTTCAAACTCATATTCAGGAAAAGCCAAACTTGTAGCTAGCGCATCAAAACCATTAGCATATTTCTTTATAAAATCCTCATCTTGCTGATGATTGTCGAGCAAGTGACGCATTAAGCCCATAAACAGCAGAACATCACCATCGTTGTCGATTTGTAAATGTAGATCCGCCTGTTCCGCAGTAATGGTTTTGCGTGGATCAATCACCACCAGTTTCACTTTAGGATTAGCTTCACGGGCTTGTTGAATACGACGAAATAAAATCGGATGCGTCCAAGCGGTATTTGCGCCCACCAGCACAATTAAATCAGTGTGGTTTAACTCATCGTACGTAACAGGAACCAGATCTTCACCAAATGCACGAATATGTGCCGCCACAGCCGATGACATGCATAAGCGTGAGTTGGTATCAATATTGGCGCTGCCGACATAGCCTTTCATCAATTTATTGGCGACATAATAATCTTCTGTCAGCAATTGACCTGAAACGTACATAGCCACGGAATCTGCGCCATGTTTTTGGATCGTAGAATGAAGCTTTTCCGCAATGGTTTCAGTTATTTGCGACCAGTCTTGTCTATTCCAGCCTTGTGCTGCATTTCTCACTTTTGGATACAACAATCGATCAGGCATATCTAAGCTTTGTGCCAATGCAGAGCCTTTAACACACAATGCTCCTTGGTTAGCAGGATGAAGCTTATCGCCAATGATTTCTCCTTTTGGCGTGATTTCCACACCACAACCGACTCCGCAATATGGGCAAGCTGATTTAATGCATTCCTTCGCCATGTTCTTTCCTTCGAATCTATAAAACCACAAACAAAAAACGCCCCTTAAATTGTCCCTTTCTCAAAAAAAAAGAGTCAATCTAAGAGGCGTCTTTGCCGAATGAAATATGTTTTATAAACAGAAAGCGAGAATCGTGCCAATCACAATTTAAATCTAACCACTTGTTTTATATAAAGTTACAAAACCAAGAAAAACTAAACCAATGCTTTACTGCACAAAAATGGTTCAACCTGCTTCATGCTAAATACTTATTAGTTCACATCCTGATACTCAAAGTAATTGGAGTTGCAGTGAGGCGGCAAGTTCGTGAGGCCCCATGAGCTTAGCTTGCCTAAGTGATTGGGGCGAATGAACGCAGCCAACAAAGCTGCAGCTTCAAGTACGAAGAGTATCCTTATTGCATTCCGGCAAGGTGTAGATGAATGGATCATCACACAACGAACCTTGTGCACCATGTTTATCAAGCGAGCGGCCAATTTCTGTCATCGCCAACCAACGGTTCTCACACCACAGCGGAGATAGCAAGGTTGGGCGTCTAGCTGCTGCTGAAACTCGGTGATAGATAATATGCTTTGGTGTTTTACGAATGATTTCACTGGCAATTGCCACATAGTCTTCCATCTCTGGCGCGTCCAATCGACCAGCTCGCCACGCTTTTGCCATGGTGCTGCCTTCCACAATATGCAGTGGATGCAGCTTCAAACCATCGGTACCCACTTCCATCACTTTTTCAAACGTATCTAAATAGTCAGTGCGATCTTCACCCGGCAAACCAAATATCAAGTGAGTACAAACCTTGATGCCGAGCGCACGAGCTCGTTTGGTAATTTCCGCATAGCAATCAAAATCATGGCCACGGTTAATGCGTTTTAAGGTTTGGTTATTCGCCGTTTGCAAACCCAGCTCTAACCAGATTTCGTAGCCTTGTTGAACATATCCGCTTAGTAAATCCAGTACCGCATCAGGAACACAATCGGGACGAGTTCCTACGCACAAACCCACCATATCAGCCGATTTCAAAGCATCTTCATACATGGCTTTTAAGGTTTGAACTTCCGCATAAGTGTTGGTGTAGGCTTGGAAATATGCAAGATACTTCTTGGCACGCTTCACTTCGCCAGCACGATCCGTTAATTGCGATTGAATTGGCTGGATCTGCACATTTTCATCCACAAACGAGGAAACATTACAGAAAGTACAACCACCACGCCCAATCGTACCGTCACGGTTTGGACAACTGAACCCACCATGCAGGGTTAGTTTATGCACTTTTTCGCCATAACGATGCTGCATATCTTGACCAATGGTGTTAACTAATTCGTGTAGCTGCATGGATTCCTCGGCAATGCGGATAAAACAAAGCCGAGGAGTATAAAGTGATATTGAGAAAAAGTATTAGTTCAAATCAAAAAGAAAGTGGGATTTGGTGATTATGAATTGCTAACTTGAGATTGGGTGTAAACGGGATTTTGATTATTTTCCTACAGCTTTCATTCCGATTTAAACCAAAAATCCAGATCATCTGTATCATCAACCAAATCAGCGTTCTCAATTGTTTTGTGTCCTTTTGGAACAATAGATAACTCTAAATTTAAACCTTCAAGTACTCGAAGTAAGGTCGATAGCCTTATATCACTGCCAGCTTCAATGCGTTGGTATTGCTGTTGTTTCATACCGATACGCATCAGCATACTAGCTTGTTCCATCCCCAAATCTTTACGTTGTTTAATCAGAACTTGAGCAATATCTTCGATTGTCTTCATCCATTTACTCATTAACTTAGTCACACACTATTACAACACAATAGTTGTAAAATGAATTAAATACAACTATTACGTTGTTTGTGATATTAAAAATAAAGGACAGAACCAAGTGTCCTATCCTTCAAAAAATAGCTCTATATATGTTGTAATCTATATCACCTGCCAATACCCGCCCTTCCTCGGCCCTACATACTCTAGCTTCCCTTCTTTCTTCATCTTAGCAACGGCACGCTCCACTGTGCTTTTAGACAGAGCTAGATTTTCAGCTACTTCAGCTAACGTCAAGGAACCATTTTTAGCTAATAGATAAAGAATACGGTCCGGTGTTTTTCCCTTTATTTCTACCTGCGTTTTTACCAGCGTTTCTACCGGCGTTTTTGCTTCAGTTGAGGTATTAGAAATAGCTTCCTGCAGTGAAGTTGCTAAAGCTTGCAATAAGAACTCAATAAAACTCGAACAATCTGTTTGTTCATCAGCTCGGCGAAATGCTTGGTAATATTCGTCTTGGCGAGATTTAATCACGGTTTCTACGGGCAAATAAGCGAGCAAAGGCTGCCATTTACTTAGTATCAGCATTTGCCATAAACGTCCCATTCGGCCATTACCATCACTAAACGGGTGAATGAATTCAAACTCATAGTGAAATGCAGCAGAAGCAATCAAAGGGTGAGCATCTGTTATTTCAAGCCATTCTAACAATTGATCCATTAATCGTGGTATTTGGCTTGCAGGCGGAGCCATATGTACAAGCTGCTCACCTCGATAAATGCCAGCACCACCTGAACGCCATTGACCAGCATCATTAAGCAAACCTTTCATTAGTAATCGATGAGCATTAAGTAGATCGTTTGCTTGCCCCTTACTCCATTTAGGCATTTTCGCATAGGTATCTAACGCATTATGAACTTCCTGAATTTCTTTCGGATGCCCCAATACCTGCTTGCCCTCAATAACAGCAGTCACCTGTTCTAGCGTTAGCGTATTTTGCTCAATCGCCAATGATGCTTGAATGGTACGAATACGGTTTTCTCTACGCAATAGAGATTGTAGAACGCCATGATTATACGCAGTCCAGTTACCGATAGATTCAGAGATCTCAGCCACCAACCGCATCATGGTGTGAGTTAAATGGAATGGTGGAGAATATGGCATGGTTTACCTTTAAATATAATTTTTTCCTGTAAGGTACATCAACACTTGATACCTATTTGCACCTAGCGAATGTCATTGTATAACACGATAAAGTTAGATCCTGATACTCTAACATTTTAATTTCGTGTATGATCAGCCTAAAGTTTTTTCTACACAGCTCTGCCATCCATATTTTCACTTTTGATTTTAGTACCCCAAAAAGTACCCCATGGCAGCGAACCAAAAACAACAAGGCTTATATTTCAAATGGTTAACAACACAATTCAATGGTTCCCCGGTCACATGCACAAAGCTCGTAAAGAGATTGAGGAAGTCATCCCTAAAATTGATGTCATCATTGAAGTGTTGGATGCTCGAATCCCCTATTCCAGTGAGAACCCACTGATTTCACAGCTTCGTGGTGATAAGCCATGTATCAAGGTTTTGAATAAGCGCGATCTTTCTGATCCAGAATTAACTCAGGTTTGGATTGACCATTTTGAGAAAGAAAAAGGCGTGAAGGCGATGGCTATCACGACTGACAATGTGCAAGAAGTTCACAAAATCATGGAGCTTTGCCGTAAGTTGGCGCCACACCGCACCGATATTGGTAAAGACATTCGCACCATGATCATGGGTATTCCGAATGTGGGTAAATCGACCATAATCAATACGCTTGCGGGTCGTACCATTGCACAAACCGGTAACCAACCTGCAGTAACTCGTCGTCAGCAACGCATTAACCTGCAAAACGGTATTGTGCTTTCTGATACTCCGGGAATTTTGTGGCCGAAAGTAGAAAACCCACACAGCGGATTCCGCTTAGCTGCAACGGGTGCAGTAAAAGATACTGCAATGGAATACGATGAAGTAGCTTTCTACACAGTGGAATACCTTGCGAAGCATTATCCTGAGCGCTTGCAAGAACGCTATAACATTGAAGAATTGCCTGAAACTGAAGTCGAATTGATGGAAGAAATTGGCCGTAAGCGTGGTGCATTGCGTCCGGGTGGCCGAATTGATTTACACAAGGCTTCTGAAATCTTATTGCATGAATTACGCAACGGTACGCTAGGTCAGATCACGCTTGAACTGCCAGAAATGATCACTCAAGAGCTTATCCAAGTTGAGATTGATGCAGAAATCAAAGCAGAACAAAAAGCGAAGAAAAAAGAAGAACGCCGTAAACGCTACCTTCGAAACAAACGCTAAATTCAAATCTGTTTTCATTTAGCTTCATAAAAATTTTAAAATTCCCCAAATAATCTCAGGTTACTTGGGGATTTTTTGTGCTTCATATCATTGAAATTTAGATTTAAAAGCCATTTCAAAAACCGCTTACTTTTTGTACTAAAATAAGTTTTCCTATCCTATAGAAAGCTTCTTAACTACCACATGGTTCGTTTCAAACCACTTAGCTCAAGCAGTCTAGTTGAAATTTCTTCTACCGACAAACTGGTGGTATTTAAGTATGGAATCGCTTCGCGGCGGAACAAAGATTCCACTCGATTTAACTCTTTTTCACACTGTTCTTGGCTTGCATAATCACTATTGGCATAACGTTCGTGTCGAATTGCCATGAGGCGATCGGTATCGATTGTGAGGCCAAATGTTTTAAAACGATGCGGTTCTATCTCTTTTGGTAATTTCAAACCCGCCATATCATCTTCAATAAATGGGTAGTTCACAGCTCTAATTCCAAACTGCATCGCAAGGTACAAACTGGTTGGCGTTTTACCACAACGAGACACGCCAAGCAGGATAATATCGGCTTGTTCAAGGTTGTTTAACGACACACCATCATCATGCGCTAACGTGTATTCAATTGCGGCAATTCGATTGTGATAACTGGCTGCATCTTTTTCAATACTGTGGGATCGGTGCAATCTTGGAGCAGGTTCTAAGCCTAAATCACGTTTAAGCGGATCGACTAGACAATTCAGTACATCGTATAAATGCGCATTAGATTGCTCGATGATGCTCTTCACTTCTGGAACCACAATCGAAAAGAAAACTAACGGCTCTACTCCACTTTCTTTATATTTCTGATTTATAAGATTTTTTACATATTCGGCACGTTCAACTGTTTCGACAAATGGAAACGTGGCTTGCGAAATCTCTATCGGAAATTGACCAATAACTGCGTGTCCTAATGTTTCTGATGTAATCGCTGTTCCATCAGAAACGTAAAACACATCACGAAAATTTTTTTTGCTCTGCATAAGAAGTTGAATCCTATAAAGGCTGAGGTAGCTTAATTGTTGTGAATATTTACAACTATAATTTCACACACTATTTACAATGACAATACGCTTTTACAAGGGCAATTTTGTTTACAAGTGCAATAAGCCAACAAAAGCAATGTGTCCTATATATTTAAATTAACTTACCTTAATCGACCAATACTCGATGTTAAGGAAAACACAGAAATACAATCCGATACAAACTGTCTAGGAGATACGACCGTGGATCAAAATGTGGTTTGGTATGATGCTTTATCAATGCATGATGTTGATAAAGTCGGTGGCAAAAATGCTTCTCTCGGAGAAATGGTTGCCAATTTGTCTAATGCTGGCGTGAAAGTGCCAAATGGTTATGCGACAACCGCTTATGCTTTTAATCAATTTTTAGAACACAACCAACTCAACGACCGCATTTATCATCTTCTCGACAAGCTAGATGTGGATGACGTTAATGCTCTTAAAGCGGCCGGCGAGACCATTCGTCAATGGGTTTTCGATGCACCCTTCCCTACAGATTTAGAAAATGGCATTCGTGAATTCTACAAGCAACTTGGCAATGGCGATGATTTCCTTTCTGTTGCAGTTCGTTCTTCTGCAACTGCCGAAGATTTACCAGATGCTTCTTTTGCAGGCCAACAAGAAACTTTCCTTAACGTACGTGGTATTGATGCGGTGCTTGAAGCGACCAAACATGTTTTTGCTTCGCTATTTAATGACCGTGCGATTTCTTACCGTGTGCACCAAGGTTTTGACCACAAAGGCGTTGCTCTTTCTGCCGGTATTCAGCGTATGGTTCGTTCCGACAAAGCGGCATCAGGTGTTATGTTCACATTGGATACAGAATCTGGATTTGACCAAGTGGTATTCATCACTTCATCTTGGGGCCTAGGTGAAATGGTCGTTCAAGGTGCGGTAAACCCTGATGAATTCTATGTTCACAAACCAACGCTACAAGCGGGAAATCCTGCGGTAGTGCGTCGTACTATTGGCTCGAAGCTCATCAAAATGGTTTATGGTGAAGATCAAGCTCCGGGCAAGAAAGTTAAACTCGGCACTCAAGTTGAAATTATTGACACCAATGCCGAAGAACGTAGCCAATATTCTTTAACCGATGATGAAATTCAAGAACTGGCGAAGCAAGCGCTGATCATTGAGAAACACTACGGCCGTCCGATGGATATTGAATGGGCGAAAGACGGCATTACTGGTGAATTGCTGATCGTTCAAGCTCGTCCTGAAACCGTTCGTTCGCGTGATGATCAACAAGTCATGGAACGCTTTCAACTTAATGGAAAAAGCACTAGCTTGATTGAAGGTCGTGCCATTGGTCAACGTATCGGTTCAGGTGTAGTTCGAGTAGTGAAAAGCCTCGATGAAATGGATCAAGTACAAGCTGGTGATGTGCTTGTCGCAGATATGACCGATCCTGATTGGGAACCGGTTATGAAAAAAGCGGCAGCAATCGTGACTAACCGAGGCGGTCGAACTTGTCATGCTGCAATCATTGCTCGTGAGCTTGGCATTCCAGCGGTGGTTGGTTGTGGTGATGCCACCAGCCAATTAAAAGATGACCAATCGGTAACGGTTTCTTGTGCGCAAGGTGAAACTGGTTATGTCTTTGAAGGTGAATTAGATTTCGAAATCAAACGTTCTTCAGTGGATGATTTGCCAGATTTACCACTTAAAGTAATGATGAATGTCGGCAACCCTGATCGTGCCTTTGATTTTGCTTGTATTCCCAATGAAGGCGTAGGTTTAGCACGCTTAGAGTTCATTATTAACAAGATGATCGGTATTCACCCTAAAGCTTTGCTGAATTACGACGAGCAATCAGATGAACTTAAAGCGGAAATTGACCAGCGCATCATCGGTTATGCAAACCCTGTTGAGTTTTATATCGAAAAACTGACCGAGGGGATCTCCACCCTAGCAGCAGCTTTCTGGCCAAAACGAGTGATCGTTCGCATGTCGGATTTCAAATCAAACGAATATCGCAATCTGGTTGGTGGCGTTAATTTTGAACCAACGGAAGAAAACCCAATGCTCGGCTTCCGTGGTGCATCTCGTTATATTTCTCCTAAATTCCAAGACTGTTTTGAATTGGAATGTGAAGCGATTAAACGTGTCCGCAATAAAATGGGATTGAAGAACGTGGAAATCATGATCCCATTCGTTCGTACTACCAATGAAGCCGCTTCAGTTATCGACTTATTAGCGAAGTTCGATCTGCGTCGTGGTGAGAATGGCTTAAAAGTGATCATGATGTGTGAACTGCCATCCAATGCGATTCTAGCGGAAGACTTCTTGAAATACTTCGATGGCTTCTCGATTGGTTCTAATGACATGACCCAATTAACCCTTGGCCTAGACCGAGATTCCGGTGAAATTGCTCACATGTTCGATGAGCGTAACGCTGCGGTTAAAGCCATGCTGTCAATGGCAATCAAAGCAGCCAATAAAGCAGGCAAATACGTTGGAATTTGTGGACAAGGCCCATCCGATCACGACGATTTAGCTCAATGGTTAATGGAACAAGGGATCGATTCTGTATCGCTCAACCCAGATACCGTTTTAGAAACTTGGTTGCATTTAGGTAGCAAGAAGCAGTTTTAATTAGCCGAATCTGCTAGCACGCCTAACAATCTTCTAGCACATTTAGCAATCTTCTAGCATACCTAGCAATAAGAAAAGCACGACCACACATGCCTAGCTTGTGTGGTCTTTTTCATTCTTTCCAGCCAAATAAGCCCACTCAGTTAACAATTTTTAGCTTCTTGGCTATAAAAGGTTAAACGTATACACTAAAATCCATTCCCTACTCAGACTAAATAGAATAACGGCTAACAAGTTATGGCAACCATTAAAGATGTGGCAAAAGAAGCAAACGTATCCATTGCAACGGTTTCACGGGTGATCAATAAATCCCCTAAAGCGAGTAAAGCTTCCATTGAATCCGTCACAGCTGCAATGAAAAAATTGGGCTATCGTCCAAACGCTGCAGCCAGAGCCTTAGTTAGCCAAACCACACAAACTATGGGCGTGCTTGTCGGTGATGTATCTGACCCATTCTTTGGCACCATGGTAAAAGCCATTGATATCGTGGCTTATCAACATGGCAAACACTTGCTGATCGATAACGGTTTTCATAGTGAGAAGAAAGAACGCGAAGCAATTGAGCTACTATTGAATCATCGTTGTGAAGCCTTGATTATTCACAGTAAAGGTTTGAGTAATGAGGAATTAATCGAGTTTTCTAAAGAAATTCCCGGCATGGTGATCATCAACCGTTTTATCCCTGAATTAGCCGACCGTTGTATCGCACTTGACAATATCAAAGGCTCATACATGACTACTGAATTTTTGATCAAAAGTGGTCACAAGCACATAGGTTATATTTGCTCTAACCATGATATTGAAGACACCGAACACCGCAAACAAGGTTATTTACAAGCTCTAAAAGATTATGGTTTACCAGCTTCAGAAAACTATATTGAATACGGTTCGCCCAATGAAGCTGGCGGTGAAATTGCCATGACGAATCTACTCACTAAAAACCTACCTATCACGGCGATTGCGACCTATAACGATTATATGGCAGCGGGTTGTCTTTCTGTTTTAGATGAAAATGGCATTAAAGCACCTGAAGAAATGTCGATCATTGGATACGACAATACTTTGATTTCCAAATACCTTCATCCTAAACTCACCACAGTGCGCTACCCAATTGAGCTTATGGCAGAAAAAGCAACATTATTAGCTTTAGCGCTTGCCAATGGTGAAGATGCAAAAGCCGAAACCAGTATGTATGTACCAACACTGGTTAAACGTGCTTCTGTTTTAAACAAGTGATCTTACATCCAAAAGAATTATGGGCGTTAGATCACAAAAGAACAGTTTTATGTAAAGGTTTTCACTGAGTTTGCTAGAATCAACCCAATTTAAAATCGCTTGGAAAATCATATGAATATTAATGATCACGCACCGTTTGCACCTTATATTGCAGATGAAGCTCGCTACCAAACTATGCCTTTTCGTCGTTGCGGAAACAGTGGCATTCAACTTCCAGCTTTATCTCTAGGTTTGTGGCATAACTTTGGCCAATTCGATAGTTTTGCCAATGCTCGTACCATTCTTCGTACTGCTTTTGATTTAGGCATTACGCACATGGACTTAGCGAACAACTACGGTCCTCCGTACGGTTCAGCGGAAGAAACTTTTGGTCAAATTCTAAAACAAGATTTCCAAGCTTATCGTGATGAATTATTTATCTCATCAAAAGCCGGTTACGATATGTGGCCTGGGCCTTACGGTGTTGGTGGTTCTCGTAAATATTTGGTTTCAAGCTTAAACCAATCACTAAAACGCATGAATTTGGACTATGTGGACTTGTTCTATCACCACTGCCCAGATCCAGAAACGCCAATCGAAGAAACGGTTTACACGCTTGATATGTTGGTTCGCCAAGGTAAAGCGCTTTATGTTGGTATTTCTAACTACAGTGCAGAACAAACAGCAAAAGCATTAGAGATTTTTGATGAATTAGGTACGCCTTGTTTAATCCACCAGGCGAAATACTCTTTGTTTGAGCAAGCACCAAAAGAACATGGTTTGTTGGATGTGTTGGATGAAAACCAAGTCGGTATGATTGCGTTCTCACCTTTAGCGCAAGGTATGCTGACTAACCGTTACTTGAATGGTATTCCGAAAAATTCTCGTGCGGGCAATGAGCTTTCTTACTTACAACAAACTCAAGTAGAACAAAACTTGCCAAAAATTAAAGCATTAGCAGGTCTAGCTGAAGATCGTGGCCAAACATTAGCGCAGATGTCGCTTGCTTGGTTGTTACATGACCCACGTGTGACTTCAGTATTGATCGGTGCAAGTTCTCCAAATCAGCTAAAAGAAAACGTGGCTTGTATTGAGAAACTTGAATTTAGCGATGAAGAATTGACTCGCATTAATAACATCTTGCAAGCATAAGAATTTATAGCTTTGAAGATAAAACAAACGCAGCTTTTAAAGTGAATTAAAAGCTGCGTTTTTTATTTGTTGGTATGGCTTGATGGTATGGTTTGATGTTATGACTTAATTAATCGTCCAATATAAATCAGAACCACAGCACCAACAGTTGCGGTTACGATTGAGCCGATAAAACCGCCCGAAGATAAGCCGAGCAAGCCGAAGGTCCAACCACCAACAATTGAGCCGACAATCCCTAAAATAATATTACCAATTGCGCCGAAACCCGATCCTTTCATGATCTGTCCAGCAAGCCAGCCTGCAATCGCACCGATAATCAAAAACACAATAAACGACATAAAACGCTCCTTATTTCATTACTTTATTTTTGTTTAGCTCCAATTATCTTAGTTAAGCTTCGTCAAAATAAACAGTAAAAATGTGGAAGTTTTTTAAGCAGTTAAAATTTTTTCAACTTCAAGAACGAAGGCTAAGTTCGAGTGACTAAAGTCTTACCAAACAACTCCAAAGTTTTATCCCATGCTAATTCCGCTTCTTTTTCTGAATAACGAGCAGTGGAATCATTATGGAAACCATGTTGTGTGTTCGGGTATGTGTGCGCTTCGTATTTTACGTTCGCCGCTTTCAAATCTTGTTCATATTCAGGCCAAGTATCATTGACTCGCTGATCTTCACTGGCAAATTGCAGCAGTAATGGCGCAGTAATATTGCCACGAATAGATTTCTCGGCAGGCGTTCCATAAAACGGCACACCAGCGTCTAAATCATCCCCTAGAGTTGCGGCAAGCATATTGACAATGTAGCCGCCAAAGCAGAAACCAACTGCTCCTAATTTGCCATTGCTACGCTCGCTCGATTTTAGAAAATGCGCTGCGGCGATAAAGTCTTCTTCTATTTTGGCTTTATCAAGTGAGGCTTGCATGGTGCGCCCTTCATCGTCATTACCAGGATAACCGCCCAAGCTAAACAAGGCATCTGGTGCAAATGCTATATATCCAGCTTTAGCTAAACGACGAGCCACATCTTCGATATAAGGGTTTAAGCCTCGGTTTTCGTGAATAACCAGCACAACCGGTAGTTTATTTTCGTTATTGGTATCTGTTGTCTTAGGTTCAACATAGTAGCCTCTTCCTTTGCCAAAACCTTTTGGAGAGTCGAACTCTTTGTAACTGGCGAGAATATCAGGATCGTTAAACGACACTTGTTCTGCTAAAGCGTAATTAGGTAATAATGCCGAAGTGAGCATTGTCATGGTAAAACCTAATGCGACTAATCCACCTAAACGAGAAAAGAACTCGCGACGGTCGATCAATCCATGTGCGTATTCGTCATACCAATCAAAGGCTTCTTGTGGAATTGGACGTACATTTGGAGGCGTGTAGCTCTGATTAGATTTTTGTGAGGAAATGGATTCTGGCATGGTTATCTTCCTTGTTAAGCATTAAATAATCCACCTAACTATAGACAAGATTTTTCAGCAGTTACAAAAATGACACCCGAAAGTGTCAAATAATATGCCAATCGATTTGTAGCCAATCCGTTTGTAGCTAATCAGTTTGTAGCTAGGCCACTTGCTCAAACAGCCATAACTTAACTTGTTCTAACGAATCCGCATGATCTGGATATTGTGATTGAACATATTCCAGTGCATCGCCAATCCCTTCTTGAGTGTATGCTTGACCCGTTAACGCCCGTTGAAAAGCTTCAAGCGGTGTTGGGTCTAAACTATCGGTAAAGATCTGCACTTCTTCGATATGAGCTTTCTTAATGTTGAAATGTAACTCTACTCCACCCCAAACGAAACGCTCATCCATTTGGTGGCTAAATTCAGGTGTATTGCCGAAGTTCCAATACCAATCTTTTTGCTTTTCAAAGGTGGCAGCGAAGTTAGGTAAATCAGGCATTTCATCTTCTGAAATAAACTCAGGATCGACTTCCTCACCATAATATTCGAAAAAGGCTGTAGTAAAGGCTTCACATAACCTTTCATGGGAAAGAGTTGCATCCAAATCATTTAAGTTAATCACACGAGAACGAACCGAAGTGATGCCTTTGGCTTGCAGCTTTTTAGGATCTGGGTTGAGATAATCTGCCAAGCGGCTCATATCTGCTTTTAATAGAATCGTTCCGTGATGAAAACCGCGATCCATTGTTTCTCGATAAGCTGAACCTGAAAACTTACGCTCGCCTTCTGCGGTTTCGACCACTAAGTCATTGCGACCTGTGGCTTTGCCGTGAACGCCTAACTTTTCTAAAGCGTTTAAGACAATTTGCGTTGAAACAGTTTTATCGTATCCCGGTTTTCCTGCCATAAAGGTGAAATTAGTATTGCCTAAGTCGTGGAATACTGCCCCACCACCGCTCTGACGACGAGCTAATGTAATACCATCTTGTTCCATGCGTTTGGTATTGCATTCTTTCCACGGGTTCTGTGCTCGGCCAATCACAACTGTATTATTGTTACGCCAAAGGAATAACACTTTTTGATTGGCATCCATCGAGCGGAAAATCGTATCTTCAACAGCGAGATTAAAAAGAGGATTAGTGGAAGTAGAAAATAACAAACGAAGTGATGACATGCGGTTCCTTAGCGTCAATCATTAGATAATGAACGTTATAGTAAACAGAACTGCCATTAGTTGGAATAACTTACTGAATTTCAGATATAAAAAAAGAGAGCCGAAGCCCTCTTTTAAATTCTTTAAAGTCTAAAGCGTTCTAATTAAAGAGCAGCTTTTGCTTTTTCAACTAGTACTGCGAAAGCAGCTTTGTCGAATACAGCGATATCAGCAAGGATCTTACGATCGATTTCGATAGACGCTTTCTTAAGACCGTTGATGAAACGGCTGTAAGATAGACCGTTTTGACGTGCAGCAGCGTTGATACGAGCGATCCATAGTTGACGGAACGTACGTTTCTTGTTGCGACGGTCACGGTATGCGTATTGACCAGCTTTAGTAACTGCTTGGAAAGCTACGCGGTAAACACGTGAACGTGCTCCGTAGTAACCTTTAGCTTGTTTTAGAACTTTCTTATGACGTGCACGAGCTTGTACACCACGTTTTACGCGAGGCATTATGCTTCTCCTAAACTAAATATAAATTAACTAACTAAAAATTAAGCGTATGGAAGCATACGAACAACTGCAGCCACTTCACATTTTGGAAGGATTGCGTTTGGACGAAGCTGACGCTTGTTCTTAGTAGTACGTTTAGTCAGGATGTGACGTTTTGTAGCGTGCTTAAATTTAAAGCCACCACCAGTTTTTTTGAAACGCTTCGCAGCGCCTCGGTTTGATTTCATCTTAGGCATGATGAATAAACTCCGCATTGTATGTATTAAAATATGTTAATAAACATACTGGTTAATATTACGTAATCAAGGCGAATAAAGCCCCACCACCCTAAAGCGGCGAGGTTATATTACTTGTAAGGCCTTTAATTACTTCTTCTTAGGGGCCAACACCATGATCATTTGGCGACCTTCAATACGCGTTGGGAAAGATTCAACCACTGCTAACTCTTCAGTGTCCACTTTCAAACGGTTTAGAACGTCTACGCCAATCTCTTGGTGAGCCATTTCACGGCCACGGAAGCGAATAGTTACTTTCACTTTGTTACCGTCTTCAAGGAAACGCGTCAGGTTGCGTAGTTTTACCTGATAGTCTCCGATATCAGTTCCAGGACGGAATTTTACTTCCTTAATCTGAACCTGTTTTTGCTTTTTCTTCTGCTCTTTAGCAGCTTTGCTCTTCTCAAAGAGGAATTTGCCGTAGTCCATCACACGACAGACAGGTGGCTCAGCGTTTGGACTGATTTCAACCAAGTCCATACCAGCTTCAACAGCCGCTTCCATAGCTTCGTTAATAGAAACGATACCAACAGCTTCGCCGTCTGCGCCAGTTAAGCGTACTTCTTTAACGCCACGAATTTCATCGTTCAAACGATGCTGGTTTTGCTTGGCCGGTTGTTGGCCTTTTCTTCCGCCTTTAATAGGTTATTCCTCCAGATTGAGCTTACGGCTTGTAACGTCGGTTTGAAGATAAGAAATTAAATCTTCAATTTTGAATTTACCGAGGTCTTTGCCTTTTCGTGTACGTACTGCAACTTCGCCAGCTTCCATTTCTTGGTCGCCACAAACAAGCATATAAGGTACACGCTTTAAAGTGTGTTCGCGGATTTTAAAGCCAATCTTCTCATTTCTCAAGTCCGCTTTTACTTTAAATCCAGTTTTTTGCAATTTTTGAGCAATTTCCTGAACATAATCCGCTTGTTTATCGGTAATTCCCATAATCACAGCTTGCTCTGGAGCTAACCATGTTGGGAAGAAACCTGCGTATTCTTCGATCAAAATACCAATGAAGCGCTCAAGTGAACCTAAAATTGCGCGGTGGATCATAACTGGCACTAAACGCTCATTATTTTCACCAACATAAGTTGCACCTAAACGGCCTGGTAAGTTGAAGTCTAATTGAACTGTACCACATTGCCATGCACGATCTAGGCAGTCATGTAGAGTAAATTCAATTTTCGGACCGTAGAACGCACCCTCGCCTTCTTGAATTTCGTATGGAATATCCATAGATTCAAGCGCAAGTTTTAAGTCGTTTTCAGAACGATCCCAAATCTCATCAGAACCAACACGTTGCTCTGGACGAGTAGACAGTTTCACGACAATGTTGTCGAAACCGAACGTATTGTACACGTCATAAACCATTTTGATACATTCTTTTACTTCAGATTGAATTTGATCTTCAGTACAGAAAATGTGCGCATCATCTTGAGTAAAGCCACGAACACGCATAATGCCGTGTAGTGCGCCTGATGGTTCATTACGGTGACAAGAACCAAATTCCGCCATACGTAATGGTAGATCACGGTAAGATTTCAAACCTTGGTTAAAGATTTGAACGTGACCTGGACAGTTCATTGGTTTGATTGCGTATTCACGGTTTTCAGAAGAAGTAGTGAACATCGCATCAGCGTATTTGTCCCAGTGACCAGAACGTTCCCAAAGCACACGGTCCATCATTAGTGGGCCTTTTACTTCTTGGTAACCGTATTCAGTTAGTTTTTCACGAACGAATACTTCTAGTTCACGGAAGATAGACCAACCATTGTGATGCCAGAACACCATACCCGGTGCTTCTTGTTGCATGTGGAATAGGTCTAAGTGTTTACCGATTTTACGGTGGTCACGTTTTGCTGCTTCTTCTAGGCGAACAAGGTGTTCTTTAAGTTGTTTTTTGTCAGCAAATGCAGTGCCGTAAATACGTTGCAGCATTTTATTGTCGCTGTTACCACGCCAGTAAGCGCCCGCAACATTCAATAGAGTGAAATGTTGGCAGAAGCTCATGTTAGGAACGTGAGGACCACGACACATGTCGATGTATTCTTCGTGATGGTACAAGCCCGGACGATCGTCACGCGCTACGTTTTCATCAAGAATTTCAATTTTGTAAGTTTCGCCACGAGACTCAAATGTGTCACGTGCTTCTTGCCAGCTTACTTTCTTCTTAACAACTTGGTACTTGGTTTTCGCAAGTTCTTTCATACGCTTTTCGATTTTTTCTAAATCTTCTTGCGTTAAAGAATGCTCAAGATCGATGTCGTAGTAGAAACCTTTGTCGATCGTTGGACCAATCGCCATTTTCGCATCTGGGTAAAGTTGCTTGATAGCGTGACCAAGTAAGTGCGCACAAGAGTGACGAATGATTTCTAAACCGTCTTCATCTTTTGCTGTGATGATTTCTAAACTCGCATCATTTTCAATTAAATCGCAAGCATCAACACGTTGACCATCTACACGACCAGCAATCGTTGCTTTTGCAAGACCAGGACCGATAGAAAGAGCCACATCCATAGTTGAAACGGCGTTGTCGAATTGGCGAGTGCTGCCATCAGGAAGAGTAATTACAGGCATGATAAATCCTATTTTCAGTGGTGCCACATACCAAGTAGCACATGATAAATTAAAACCCACTGTTAAATCAGCAGGTTAAGAAAATTGATATTTAAATTTCAGATCCTTGATACTCAATTTGGTACTTATCAAATTAATAGCATCAAGAAAGGTCGGTTATTTTAATGGATTAAATTCAAATTGAAAGAAATTGTGCACATAAAAACCATATTTTTCTGACAAGAACTTTTCAAAACCATAATTTTCAAGAATCATTTCCCTACTATTTCTATTTGTGACCGCTATCACTTTTCAACTAAAGGTAAACGTTTACACTTCTTTTCGATTTCGGAGAAGTCTCTTTTTGATTTTTACTGAATCATATTTTAATTATTTCAAAACGCTCTACATATAACGAAGGTTCGATACTATGTCTCATATAGAAAACGGATTAGGTACCATCGATATCATTGTGTTTGCACTGTATGTTGCAATCATCATTGGTGTTGGTCTTTGGGTTTCCCGAGACAAAAAAGGTGCTCAAAAAAGTACTGAAGATTATTTCCTTGCTGGTAAATCTCTTCCTTGGTGGGCAGTGGGTGCATCGCTAATTGCGGCAAACATCTCTGCTGAACAATTCATCGGTATGTCAGGTTCTGGCTACTCTATTGGTTTGGCGATTGCGTCTTACGAATGGATGGCAGCGATTACACTGGTTATCGTGGGTAAATACTTCCTTCCTATCTTTATTGATAAAGGCATTTACACCATTCCTGAGTTTGTTGAAAAACGCTTCAACAAAAATCTAAAAACTATTTTAGCCGTTTTCTGGATTGCACTTTACGTCTTTGTAAACCTAACTTCTGTGCTTTACCTTGGCGGCCTTGCGCTACAAACCATTCTTGGCATTCCACTAATGTACTCAATCATTGGTTTGGCATTGTTTGCATTGGTTTACTCAATCTACGGTGGTCTTTCTGCGGTAGTTTGGACTGACGTAATCCAAGTATTCTTCCTAGTTTTAGGTGGCTTGCTAACAACTTACATCGCAGTTGATTTCATCGGCGGTGCAGACGGTTGGTTCAGTGGTCTATCTAAGATGGCAGCAGCGGCACCGGATCACTTCGAAATGATCCTAGACCAAAGCAACCCTCAATACATGAACCTTCCAGGTATCGCAGTATTAATCGGTGGTCTATGGGTTGCGAACTTGTACTACTGGGGCTTCAACCAATACATCATCCAACGTACATTGGCGGCAAAATCTGTTCCTGAAGCACAAAAAGGTATTCTATTTGCTGCATTCTTGAAGCTAATCGTGCCTTTCCTAGTAGTTATCCCTGGTATTGCGGCATACGTTATCACTTCAAACCCAGATCTTATGGCTCAATTGGGTGACGTTGCGATGAACAACATGCCTTCAATGGAACACGCAGATAAAGCTTACCCTTGGTTGACTCAGTTCTTACCTGTTGGCTTCAAAGGTATCGTGTTTGCAGCATTGGCAGCAGCTATCGTATCTTCTTTGGCTTCAATGCTTAACTCTACAGCGACCATTTTCACAATGGATATCTACAAAGAGTACATTGCACCAAACACTGGCGACCACAAACTAGTAAACGTTGGCCGTATTACAGCTATCGTTGCACTAATCGTTGCTTGCTTCATCGCACCACTATTGAGCAACCTTGGTCAAGCATTCCAATACATCCAAGAATACACAGGTCTTGTTAGCCCAGGTATCCTAGCAGTATTCCTACTTGGTTTGTTCTGGAAGAAAACCACCAGTAAAGGTGCGGTTACTGGCGTAGTGCTTTCAATCCCATTTGCTCTATTCTTGAAATTCATGCCTCTAAACATGCCTTTCATGGACCAAATGCTTTACACACTACTATTCACAATGGCTGTAATCGCTTTCACAAGCTTGAGCACATCTGAAAACGATGACGATCCAAAAGGCATCAGCTTGAATGCATCTGTATTCCGTACTGATTCTGCTTTCAACATCGCAGCTTACGCAATCGTGATTATCCTTGCTGTTCTTTACTCAGTGTTCTGGTAATAGATGGCTCTGGTAATAACTAGATTCGAATAAGAACAAAACTTCTAGCCTCGTCTTCGGATGAGGCTATTGTTATCTGGCTCTATAAGATTTAGGTTAGATAGCAATAGCCTTACCTCTTTAATAAAGATCAAGTGGATAGCCCTATGCATCAAGAACTTCTTCCCAATATCATTGCGTTTTTACAGACCATTCCACCGTTTGATCAACTTCCAAAATCGACATTGAATGATATTGCTCAAACGATTGATATTTTGTTCCTTAGCCCAG
Organism: Vibrio sp.; assembly: GCA_047975485.1. Classification (GTDB taxonomy): domain Bacteria; phylum Pseudomonadota; class Gammaproteobacteria; order Enterobacterales; family Vibrionaceae; genus Vibrio. The sequence continues at coordinate 35,599 of JBKEDP010000062.1, forward strand.
ACCAGCAAGTGGAACAAGAAGATGATGCAACCTACTTATATTTGATTAGATCGGGGGTGATTGAACAAACCAACCCTGATGGCACTTTGCGAGCTAAATTAGCGGAAGAAGATATTTTCGGCTTTAACCTACAAAAAGAGCAATTACAGAACAGCAATTTACAAAGTGAAAGCCAGAACCAAGGTTATTCAATTAAGGCAATAGAAAACACGCTGCTGTATCGTTTTGATTACCCTGCTCTGCTCGCTCAAGTAAAAGATTATCCGCAAGTTGTTTCTCAATTGGCGTTAAGTTTGCAAACTCGCTTACAAGCCTTGAAGAAAGACACCAAATCACTGAACAGCGTGCAACCTAACTATATGCGCCCATGTGGTGATATTGCCAATAAAGAAGTTGCGTTTGTTACGCCAGATTGCACGATTCAAAATGTCGCCAAACAAATGCGTGATGTGGTGGAAGTGTCGTGTGCTTTTGTTGTTGATGAAAATAAACAACTGATTGGCATGGTGACTGACAAAGACATGACCAAGCGAGTCGTAGCCCAAGCAATTGATGTCACGCAGCCCATTACCAGCATTATGACCGAGCAACCGAATACCGTATTTGAAGATGAATTGGTGATTTCGGCAGTACATTTAATGATGAAGCATCACATTCAAAATATTCCGGTGCTAAATCGTCAGCAGCAAGTTACGGGTTTTATTACACCGTCGCATTTAATTCATAACAATGGTGTGCAGTCGATTTTCTTGATCGATAAAATTCAGAAAGCCGACTCTATTCCTGCTTTAGAAAAACTCACCAAGGAACGAGATAATGCGTTTGTTGGAATAATGGAAAGTAATGCCTCACCAACCACTGTCGGCCAAATGCTCACCACAATCTATGATGCCTTTACCTACCGTTTAATCGAACTTGCAATCGAGAATTTTGGGCATCCGCCTTGTGCATTTTCGTGGATTGTCGCAGGCTCACATGCTCGTAACGAAGTACACCTTTCTTCAGATCAAGATAACGCATTAATTTTAGATGATTGCGCTACCGAAGCCGATCGTACTTACTTCCAACACTTTGCTATGTATATCTGCAAAGGTTTATCGCAACTGGGATACACCTTGTGTGACGGTCGATTTATGGCTGCCACACCACAATGGTGTCATAAAGAATCCGTGTGGAAAGCCTATTACCGTAAGTGGAGTACCAACCCTGAATACGATTTATTGCTCAACTTAAATGTGTTTGTCGAAATCCGTCATATTTACGGTGATGAAACTTTGTTTGAAAACGTTAACACTTACCGTCATCAACAAGTCGCAAATAATCCAAGATTGGTATCTGCCTTGGTAAGAAACGCTTTGCGCACTCGCCCACCGCTAGGCATTTTCCAAAACTTAGTATTAGAAAAAGACGGTAACGACAACAAAGTTCTTAACATCAAAAAAGCAGCGATTGGTTGCGTGATCGATCTGGTTCGAATTTACGCCTTAATGAATGATCACACGGCGCTTAATACCGAAGAAAGAATTGAATGGCTGCATGACAAGGAGATTTTAAATGATTCCACCTATCAAGATTTGATAGAGACTTTCCACTATGTTTGCCGCTTACGTTATCAACATCAATTAAAAGCGATTCAAGAAGAAACCACTGTGAATAATCTATTGCAGCCGGACAAATTTGGTAGCTTCGAACGCCAACATTTAAAAGATGCATTCCGAATCATTTCTAGTTTCCAAGATTTAATCAAAATGAAATTCGGAGGCTAAGCATGGTGCTTTCTCTGTTTTCCAATAAGCATCCGTTATCCAAATTAGAAACGGAACGATTACAGATCATTAAGCAAAATGATGCGCAGCCTGAAGCGATAGCTCATTTACTTCAAAGCCCAATGCCGAATCCGAAAGCGCATATATTGGATTTTCCGATCACTGTTTTGGATTTTGAAACATCAGGGCTTGATCCGCTCTCCGATCAAATTGTCAGTATCGGTTGGATTCAAATCGTACAAGGTGTGATTAAACTCAATTCTGCGCAGCACTATATTGTCCAATCCTCTGCACAATCTTCTAATACACAAAACCTGCAAGAGCAAACTTATGCCCTGCACCATATTTTGCCTCAAGATCAAGAACAAGGTGTTCCACTGGAGTGGGCTATGAATCAGTTGTTTGAATCCATGCCGAATCCGATTGTGTTAGCTCATGGTTCGACCATTGAAAAACGTTTTATGCAGCAATACTGCGAAGCGCAAAAACTACCTAATCTGCCGCTGATTTGGCTAGATACTTTAAAGATTGAACAAAACACCAGTAGCAAAAATAACTACAAAAAAGACTTCCGCTTATTTGCTTTGCGCCAGTTTTATCAATTACCCGAATACCCCGCTCATCACGCCTTAACCGATGCCATTGCGACTGCTGAATTGTTTTTAGCGCAAAAGCACCGCTTATTTAATCAAGATACAGCACCAATCGGTGTATTGTATGAATACTCGAAATGAACAATTCTCAGCCAAAATAAGAGCCTAAACCTTGTTGAGTTCAAACATTTTACCTACGAATTTTTCAATAACCGTATAAATTGATTTAGATCAAAAGCCAAACGTAAACCATCAATTAAGTTAAAACAATGTTAAACACTTCATAAGAGAGGACGTCTATGAAGCTAAAGCCTTGCGAAAAATGTTACACGGATGTTTGTATTGACGGGAAATGGTATCACCATGACCATCTCACAGATAAAGCTTATATGCTGAAAGGCGGCATGGATCATGTGGTGGAATTGGCTCGTACGCCCACAACCGAAGATGAACTTTTAGAGCTACTCAATCACTCTATTCAACTAAAATAATTCTCCATTTTAGATAAAAACTTCAGATACAAAAAAGGCGCTATCCCCTTCTATTTTAAAAAGAATCTCTTTATAGAAGAACAGAGCGCCTTTCTTTTATTCTGCTTTCTTAAATCAGGAAACAGAAATTAGATTAGAAAAAGGAAATTATGCTTTTTCGCAACCTTTCTCACAACCGATGAAACGGTAAGCTACAGCACCTAGAACCGCACCGATGATTGGAGCAACCCAGAATAGCCATAGTTGAGACATAGCCCAGTCACCAACAAATAATGCAACCGCTGTACTACGAGCAGGGTTAACAGAAGTGTTAGTTACAGGGATAGAAATTAGGTGGATTAGCGTTAAGCAAAGGCCGATTGCGATTGGAGCAAAACCAGCTGGAGCGCGAGAATCTGTAGCGCCTAGGATAACGATTAGGAACATCATAGTCATAACGATTTCACAAACTAGCGCAGCAACCATAGAGTAACCGCCTGGAGAATGTTCACCGAAACCGTTCGCAGCGAAACCGCTACCTACTAGATCAAAACCAGCTTGACCAGAAGCAATCACAGCAAGAACGCCAGCAGCGATGATGCCACCAACAACTTGAGCAATGATGTAAGGAACTAGTTGGCTCGCAGGGAAACGACCGCCAGCCCATAGACCGATAGAAACAGCAGGGTTTAGGTGACAACCAGAAATGTGACCAATAGCGTATGCCATTGTTAACACAGTTAAACCAAATGCTAGAGAAACACCAACAAAGCCGATGCCAAGATCTGGGAAACCTGCTGCTAAAACTGCACTACCACAGCCGCCAAGAACTAGCCAAAACGTACCAAAACATTCTGCTAAATATTTATTCATCTTCTTATTCCTATGAATGTAGAGATCATCGACCTATTGCCGCTGATCAACTAAAGATCCGCTATCTGTTTATTTTTTATAAAGAACGTACGTGTTTTATCAAGAACATGTTTTATAAAAAACGGCTATTAACCATCTGATTTATAAACAGTAGCGACTCCATTTTATATACATACATCTTATAGAAAAATTTTATTCATCCATAAAACGGCTTAAAAGCACCTTAAATTACTTAATTTTTAAAGACTTAAAAGCAGCGCAATTTTACACCAGTTTCTTGAAACCACAAATTAAAAGTGATTCTTATCACAAACAAACATCACATAACGAAAAAATTGCTTGATCTTTAATCGCTGTACCACTACTGTATATGCAAACAGTATGTATATATGGACAGCAAATTATGTTTACTTACACTACCGCTTTAGCTCAACAATTTGTCACTGCTACTTCTACTCATGAATTAATGGCATCAAATGAAGATACCTATTCTGCGAGTAGCCCACTGTTTGCCCGTTTGGCTTTTCTTTCTAAAAGACCACAATGGGTGCTTTTTACTTCTGGTGCGATTTTACCGACAGAACAAGAACTGCACGCCTTTGGTATTGCGAGTCATAAAGTCGTGAAAATCAGACCATCTCAATTGAGTTCAGAGAAAGACATTATTTTAAAAGTGCTCGATGCTCATAACGCCAGCGCAATTGTCGCCAGCGATAATTTTTCAAATAAAGAAAAAGCAGAACTCACTCTGCAAGCCAAACAAAATGATTGTGAAATTTTCTTTATGGACAAAAAGATCCAACAAACATTAACTCGCCACTTACATTAAGAGTCGAATATTTCTACAATTTGACGGATAAAAGATCATTTAATTACGCAAAAGAAATTTACATAGCAAACGTTTGCTTTTTCTCTGGATGATGTGACTTTTGTTCTGTATTATTCGTTTCCAGATGATGACCCAAAGTAATTGGAGTTGCAGCGAAGCGAATAAATGCAGTCAACAAAACTGCAGCTTCAAGTACAAAGGGTATAAAACACTTCCTTCAAGCGTAGTCCAAATAGGAAAATGGAAATGAGCATTGCAAATCAAGTTCTTGCCGTAAATGATGATCTGCCGATCCGTACTGATAAACCTGTTCACAGTGGCAAAGTCCGCTCTGTATATTGGTTAACTGAAGCCGATAGCCGTCGTCTTATTAAAGAAAAAGGCTATAACGTAGCTGAAGATGCACCTTTGGCAATCATGGTGATCAGCGACCGTATTTCTGCTTTCGATTGCATTTGGCATGGCGAAGGTGGTTTGCAAGGAGTTCCGGGTAAAGGCGCTGCACTGAATGCGATTTCAAATCACTGGTTCCAACTATTTAAAGACAACCATTTAGCTGACAGCCACATTCTAGACATTCCTCACCCATTCGTTTGGATTGTGCAAAAAGCGAAACCAGTAAAAATTGAAGCAATTTGTCGCCAATACATCACAGGTTCAATGTGGCGTGCTTATGAAAAAGGCGAACGTGAATTCTGCGGCATCACTCTTCCTGAAGGTTTAGAAAAAGATAAAGCACTGCCAGAATTGCTATTCACTCCATCAACTAAAGGCATTCTTAAAGGTATTCCAAACGTGCCAGAAGCGGATGATGTGAACATTTCTCGCCAAGATATCGAAGCAAACTTTGAAGCATTTGGTTTCTCAAAAGTGGAAGACATCGCCCACTACGAAAAACTACTGAAAGAAGGCTTCAACGTAATTAGCCAAGCGCTAGATAAAGTTGATCAAATCTTTGTCGATACTAAGTTTGAATTTGGCTATGTTGAAGATGCAGCAGGCAATGAAAAACTAATCTATATGGACGAAGTTGGCACACCAGATTCTTCTCGCATTTGGGATAAAACTGAATACCAAAACGGTAAAATCGTCGAAAACTCAAAAGAAGATTTCCGTCAGTTCTTGCTTAACTACTTCCCAGATCCAGACATTCTATTAAACAAAAACCGCATGGATGAGCGTTTTGGTTTAGCAGAAAACAACGATCTACCGCAAGAAGCGATCATGGATATTTCTCGCACTTACTTAGGTATTGCGGAAAAAATCACAGGCAGAAAGATCGAGCTAAGTGAAAATCCGAAACAAGAAATCATTGATGTTCTGAAACGAGATTACGATTTGATCGTGTAGTTATCACTTCAAGTTCTAAATCTATAAATGCATAAAGTGAAAGCCTCAACCGCTTTCACTTTTTTTGTTTTTAAAGACTGTTTTTAGCGAAATGAAAAAAGTAAGTCGCCGAAGGCAATCACCTGAAGCTAATGTTATTCAAGTAAACCTTAGTATTTGTAAGCCAAAAACATTAACGCTTTAGCGGCTTCACCAAACTATCTAAACCTTCAATTTTCAAAGCAAGGCACAGTTTCAGCAAATCCCCTAACTCCCCTTTTGGAAACTCGGCTTTATTTTGAAACCACAGCAAGTATTCTTCAGGCAAGTCAATCAGCATTCGTCCTGCGTATTTACCAAATGGCATCGGCGTGCGTGCAAGTTTGATCAGGTTTTCTTTTTCTAACATGCTCTTTCCCAAATAGAAAAAACGCCTACATTAATGAGTAGGCGTTGATGCTTATTCTTATCTAAATTAACGAACTAGCCGCGGATTAGTGAACCGGACGAGCCTCATCATCATTAAACTTGCCGAAATGTTCTTCTAACACTTCTGGCGTTAGTTTACCTTCAGCTTCTAATTGCTTTAGTTTTGCAACGATTGCTTTTTGCTCTTCAATGCTTGGTAATGGCGTTTCTGGTGCGTCCGTCATTGCTGCGGAAATTTGCTCCAGTTCAGTTTCAAAATCATTGCTCATATCTTTTTCCAAATCTAAAAAATAAACCTAATGGGCGGCATTTTAACGGCTTTAGCTCACAACTACCAGAATCGTGACTTGAAATTACTAAATTTGCCATCATCTTACTGTTTATAATCGTGGTGAGTTCAGTACCAATTCAACACCATGATTAAAAATAACAATAAGAATCTGATTTCACTATCGAACTTTTTTATGATTTATTAGTCAGAAATTCAAGTTACAAATTATTACATTCTAGGAGAAGTTTTGACCATGCATTCAGACACGTTTGCTCAACTCCAGCAATATTTGAATTCACAAGTGATTGGCCAAAATGAATTAGTCAAACAGTTATTAGTTGCTTTACTTGCCGATGGACACATTTTAGTTGAGGGTCCACCGGGATTAGCAAAAACTCGTGCAGTCAAAGTGCTTGCCGATTGCATTGAAGGTGACTTCCATCGTGTGCAATTTACCCCAGATTTATTACCTGCTGATTTAACCGGTACGGACATTTTCCGTCCTGAAACAGGTGAATTTACTTTCCAAGCTGGGCCGATTTTCAATTCATTAATTCTTGCCGATGAAATCAACCGTGCGCCAGCTAAAGTGCAAGCAGCAATGTTGGAAGCAATGGCTGAAAAGCAAATTACCGTTGGGCGTGAATCGTATAAATTGCCGGAACTGTTTTTAGTTATGGCAACCCAAAACCCGATTGAGCAAGAAGGAACTTATCCTTTACCTGAAGCGCAATTAGACCGTTTCTTATTGCATCTTGAAGTGGATTATCCAAACGCAGAAAGTGAACTCGATATTCTGCGTTTGAACCGAGGTGAAGCTCAAGGCCAAGTTGCAGCTCAACCAGTTAAAATTTCACAACAAACCATCTTTGATGCTCGCCAAGCTGCCCTTTCTATTCACATGGCAGAAAACGTTGAGCAATACATCATCCGCTTGATCATGGCGACTCGCCAACCATCACAATACAACGCTTTGTTGGGTGAATGGTTACAAATGGGTGTCAGCCCTCGTGCGACAATTGCGCTTGATCGCTGTGCTCGTGCTCACGCTTGGTTAAATGGACGTGATTTCGTTAGCCCTGAAGACGTGCAAGCAATGGCATTCCCAGTATTACGCCATCGTTTATTGCTCAGCTATCAAGCCCAAGCTGAAGGTATTACGTCTAATCGTGTAATTGCTGAATTACTTGCTCAGGTTGGCAGTGCATGATGGAGCAGTTACCACCTTTCGCAACAGGTGTGACGCTAAACCTTAAAGAATTGCTGTATTACAAAAGCCACACAGTGCATTGGCAACCGCCGAATAAAAGTTTGTGGTCGCAACTGAATGGTTCGCACAACAGCAATCACAAAGGTCGTGGGATGAATTTTGCCGAAGTACGTCAGTATCAGGCGGGTGATGATATTCGCTCGATTGACTGGCGTGTTACTGCTCGTACCGGCAAGGCGCACACCAAACTATTTACTGAAGAACGCGAACAGCCAGTGATCTTATATTTGGATCTCAGTGCAAGCATGCGTTTTGGTTCGCAGCTGTTATTTAAATCGGTGCAATGTGCTCACTTTGCCAGTTTATTAAGTTGGTTAACTGTCGAGCAAAAAGACCGCATTGGCGCAGTGATCGATATGGGCGACCGCTTGGTCGAAATCAAACCCACCGCTCGCCAACAAGGTGCGCTTAATATTAGCCACCAGCTGATGCAGCTTAATAACGAAGCGATGCTGCAGGTTCAAGCTCTTCAACAGGGCAAGGCACGCAAGGAAGATGTCGTATCATCTAAAGACGAATTACCATTCCAAACCGTGTTGCAAACAATGCATCGTATTTGTCCGAAAGGCAGTGATATCATTTTTGTCAGTGATTTCAACCGCATCAGACTAGAAGATAAACCTCTGCTCAATCAACTTCGCCAGCACAACCGTTTGCAGTTTGTGCATATTTTCGATCCACTCGAAATGGGCAACACTGCTTTCCGTGGTAGCGAATATGTCACTAATGGACAACAAACACGTTGGCTGAACTTCGGGCAGAAAAACACTCGCAATCAACTCAAAAATCGTTATATCGAGCATTTGAATTTATTAGAAAAAATTGCCAAAAATCTGGCGATTCCAATGCGCTCGATCTCTTGTGCTGAACCTTTATTAAACCAATTAAATTCAATACAAAAAGCAGGTTCACCACTTTCTTCAAATTCCACGCATTCATCATTAGGAAGTATCAATGAATAACGTGTCACTATCGATTATCTCGCTCACAACTCTACTACTGGCTACTGCATCACACGCTGCCGAAGAACGGACTCCTTTACCTTTGGCTGAATTACATCTTCCCGCCGAGCCCAGTAGTTGGCCTTTAGCATGGGGTTGGTGGGCGTTGGGTGCGCTTATTCTCATTTTACTGATCACAATTTGGTGCATGATTTCACGCCACAAAAAACGCCACAAATCCAAAAAGGCGGCGCTAAAACTTCTCAAACTCAATTTAGCTCGTTTAGAAAACAGTAAAAACCGAGGCCAAAAACGTGTCGCAGCAGCGAATGATTTACTGCGTCAGGTCTGTCTGTCTTATTACCCTCGTGCGATGCTTGCAAGTGTCAGTGGTGAGCGTTGGTACCAATTTTTAGATGCGCAATCTCCATCTAACAACAACTCGTTTCAAGCCAATGCTCAACAATGGCAAGCCTGCTTATATCAAAATCAAGATGTTTCTGATGAAGTAGCTAACAAGCTCTGTCAGCAAGTGGAAGATTGGATCACACAATCTTTACCGCCAAGTAAAAAACAAATGCAAACCGCACAAGAGACATACAAACAAGCTTCTTCTGATTTAAATGATGGCATTGTTTCCGCTGCTCGCCCTGCGAATAAAGCGCCAAAAGCCTTGATTGAAAAAGAAAGAGTGCTGACCGAATTAGCCGCTAAGAATATGGCAATGGAAGCGGACACACACAAAGAGCCAATCGATAAAATACAAGCTGAATAAATAAGTACAAAAGAGACAGGATCAAAACATAATGTTTGAATTTCAATGGGTGTGGATGTTTTTCTTACTCCCACTGCCTTTGATTATCTATTTTCTGGCACCTGCGCATCAGCCTCGTGCTGCGATTGTGTTACCGACGCTGCCAACAGATGGTCATGTCGAGCAAAAGCAGCACATAGGAATGAAAGTGCTTGCGATACTGATCTGGCTATTATTAGTGACGGCTGCGGCAAGACCAGTATGGTACGGTGAACCAATCGAATTTCAGCCGAAACATCGTGACATGATGCTAGTGGTGGATCTCTCAGGCTCAATGTCAGCAAAAGATATGGCTTCACCATCGGGCGACTACATCGATCGTTTAAGCGCAGTAAAACAAGTATTAACCGACTTTATTACTAAACGTAAAGGTGATCGCTTAGGCCTGGTTTTATTTGCTGATCATGCTTATTTACAAACGCCGCTAACACTTGATCGCACGACGGTTTTACAACAATTAAACCGAGCGCAACTCAATATGATTGGCACGCAAACTGCGATTGGTGAAGGCTTAGGCATAGCAACTAAAACCTTTATCAAAAGCGAAGCCGAACAACGGGTGATCGTCTTACTGAGTGACGGTGGCAACACGGCTGGCGTAATTGATCCAATCCAAGCGGCGAATATTGCCAAAGACAGTCACGCCATTATTTACACCGTCGGGATTGGTGCTGGTGAATTACAAGTTAAGAGTTTTTTTGGTAGTCGCACAGTTAATACCGCACGTGACCTAGATGAAAAAACACTAACTGAAATCGCCAATATGACGGGTGGTAAATATTTCCGTGCTCGCGACCAAAAGCAACTGAACGAAATTTACGACACTATTAACCAACTTCAACCAATCAGCAACGCAACCCAAACTTGGCGTCCGCAAACTGAATGGTTTACTTACCCTCTTGGTTTAGCATTAATTTTGTCTTTTATCCTTGCAATATTAAGGAGACGACATGACTGATTTCCAATTCGTCTACCCGCAATTTCTTCATCCACAATGGCTGTACGCACTTATCCCAGCTTTGTTGCTCAGTGCTTGGTTATTTAAAAAGCCGCAAGCAACTCAACTGATTGCAGCACATTTAAGTCAGCAACTCGGTTTAGGACAAAAGCAGTCTCATCGAGCAACCAGCAGTTTTTTAACTACAGTTTGGATTATTGCCATTATTGCGTTAGCCGGACCAAGCTTTCAAAAACAACAAGTACCGAGTTTTGGCGTCAATAATGCCCGAGTGATTGTAATGGATATGACTCTTTCCATGTATGCCACCGACGTTGCACCAAACCGTTTAACTCAAGCTCGTTACAAAGTGATGGATTTACTTCCGGCGTTAAAAGAAGGCACAACCGGTCTGGTCGCCTATTCCGGTGATGCATACATGGTTAGCCCGTTAACTAATGACACTAATACGCTAGCCAGTTTGATCCCGAATCTATCGCCAGACATTATGCCAATTCAGGGCAGCAATGCGGGAGCAGGTATCCAGAAAGCAATTGAGATGCTGACTCAAGCAGGACATCAACAAGGTGATATCGTGCTGATTGCTGATGATTTAAGTTCCCAAGAATCCGACACTATTCAACAATTAGTGAAAGGTACAAATTGGCGCTTATCAGTGATGTCAGTTGGCACAGCACAAGGCGCACCAATTCGTTTACCAGATGGCGATATGTTTACTTATAACGGCACAACTGTCGTGGCAAAAACCAATTTACAAGCTTTGCAGACAATAGCCCAAACTGGCGATGGTGTTTATACCGCTCTACGCACGGATGATGCAGATATTCAAACCTTGGCAAAAGCCCTCGATCATGTGGAATTAAATCAAACCAAAGATGCAGATCAAAAAGGTAAGCAAAGTGAAAATCCGGAGTTAGAAGTGCATATTAATAACGGTTTTTGGTTACTACCGCTGCTATTAGCCTGCGCCCTACCCATGTTCCGCCGTGGTGGGATTTTCAGCCTAATGTTATTAGTAGGTTTGCCATTCGCACAACCACATTCAGCATACGCAGCCGATACTCAAGTTTCTGAATCATCAGCTAATTCGGGCTTATCTTTGGCGTCGATTTTCCAAACTCATGATCAACAAGGTTACCAGGACTATCAAGCTAAAGATTACGCAAATGCGGCCAGTAAGTTTGAAGATCGTGCCTGGAAAGGTGCAGCCCAATATCAAGCTGGTGATTATAAAAATGCGGTAAATACATTGGCTGGTTTGAAAGATTCAACTTCTCGCTACAATCTTGCCAACGCTCAAGCGCAATCCGGCATGTTGAAAGAAGCCAAAGAAAGTTATGAATCACTGTTAAAAGATGAGCCTCATAATGCTGATGCGAAAAAGAACTTAGATATTGTTAACCAAGCGCTAAAGCAGCAACAGCAACAGCAACAGCAACAGCAACAGCAACAGCAACAAGATCAGGATAAAAAGCAAGACGAGAAACAGCAAGACAAGCAACAAAACCAAGACCAAGACCAACAATCTAAAGATCAGCAGTCTAAAGATGAACAATCACAAAAGCAGAAGAACCAAGAGAACCAAGGCTCACAAGGTCAATCTTCTCAAAAGGATTCATCGCAACAGTCTAATGACCAAAGCAGTCAAAATGGTCAACAGCAGCAAGGCAATCAACAAAACCAAGATAGCCAGCAGCAAGGCCAAGATAATCAAAATCAAAAAAGCGCTCAAAGTTCTGCATCTCAGCAACCGCAAAACGAGCAAAACCAAAAGACTCAAGATGCTAACGCTCAGCAATCTCAAGCCTCTAAATCAAAATCAGAGCAAGAGAAGAAACAACAAGAGCAGCAACAAGCTCGAGCCCAATCTCAAGCAGAGAGTAAGGATAATAAGCAAGACAAACCGCAAGCCATCGGAGCGCAAACTGATCCGAAGGGTAAACCAAATGGAAATACGGTGGCTGTCGATCCGAACTTGAGCAAATTGGAACAAATCCCAGACAACGCTAGAAATTTATTACAGGCACAAATGTTGATGGAAGCACAACAAAATCCTCAGCCTGAAACTTCTAGTCAACCTTGGTAAACATGGTAATACAACAATGACAATCAATATGTATTCAAATTTATCTCACAAAAAAGCAGCACCGATTGCTCAAAAGTCATGGCTATTTTTCACCATTTTATGTGGATTAATGCTGGCGTTAATCGCACCCAATGCTATGGCCGATACACCAAGAGCGGAAGCTTCTGTATCGAAAACCCAACTCACAACTAACGAAGTCTTTAACTTACGAGTGGTCTATAACGCTGCAGCTCATCGCGAAGATTTCGACACCAGTGCCTTGACGAATGATTTCACCACAGGCTCCGTCCAGTTTGGAACATCTCGCTACATCATCAATGGCGACAGCTCGGTAACAAGTGAATGGAATATCAGCCTTGCAACCAATAAAACTGGGCAAGTAACCATTCCAAGTTTTGAGATTGATGGCGTCAAAACCACACCAATCACGTTGCAAGTTACCAATGATCCTAGTGCCAAAACCGAACAAGATCTGGTTGCTTTTGAAGACAGTATTTCAAAAACCACACTCTATCCAAAAGAGAGTGCGACTTTTGTGTCTAAATTATTAGTGAAAACCGATCCGCGCGGCTTACAAAACCCAGACTTAACACCGCCTTCTGGTAGTGGTTTAAACCTGAAACCTATGGGAGATGCAAGCCAATATCAGCAAGTGATTAACGGTATTGAAACCACTGTCGTCGAGCAAAAGTATCAGGTCAGTGCTGATCATGCTGGCACCTTTAGCATTACCCCTGCTCGTTTTCAGTCTCAAGTGATCAGCATTAGTCGTTCAGGCTCACGTCGAATTGTACCTGTCGATATTCAATCTCAGCCCATCACGATTGAAGTGAAAGACAAACCAACAGACTATCAAGGCGCTTGGCTGCCAACACAATCTCTCACTCTGACTCAAGGTTGGCAAGATAGCGAAGGCAACATGTTAGAGACCAGTACAGGCAGCATTGATGTAAAAGTTGGCCAACCAATTACTCGTATTCTAGCTTTGACAGTTCAGGATGTGAGCGCTGAAAACTTGCCAGAAATCCAAGTTGATTATCCTGCATCTATCCGAGTTTATGGTGAAAAGCCAAAATTTGGGCAAGACAAAAACGGCGATACTTTAATGACACTCAAGCAAGTGTTGATCCCGAAACAAGCGGGAAAAATCACCTTACCTGAAGTTACTGTACCTTGGTGGAACTCTAAACTGGGGCAAGCGCAAACTGCAACTGCGAGAGCCTTAACTTTGAATACGACTGTTGATGAAAATGCAGCCGTGGCCTCAAAACCTGCCACATCTGAACCTGCAGTAACTGACGCTAGTTCAGAACAAACCAACAGCAAAAGTGCTCAATCAGATACGGTAAAAGCAGATTCAGAAAAAGTAGCAACCTCTGAAGCACAAGTCACTGCTGGATACTGGCCATATCTCACTGCCCTATTCGCAGCCTTATGGATTGTGACTTTGCTGCTATTGATTAAACAACGTAAATCGCCAACGCCAACTGTGCAAACAAGCACAACTTCTGCTAAAAATGGCGCAGATGCATTTCAAAATGCGATCAAATCAAAAGATGGTGTAAAGGTTCAAAGTGAATGGCACAAGTGGCAAGCCGAACACCCTAACCTTGCCAATGATGTGAAGAAAAACATCCAAACCGAAATCAATGCATTAATGGCGAGTTTATATGGCACTCAGCAACAAGAATATGATGTGCAGCCACTATTGAATTTGATCAAGCAAGCAGAAAAAAGCTACAAGAAAACTCGTCAACAAGATGATGGAATTGCGAAACTGTAGATCTTTATTTAAACAATAAAAGCACAACAAAAAACAGCTAACCACTTGTCATGGTTAGCTGTTTTATTTTTAGAAAAAGATAAGCTTATACGAATTGATAGCAAGTTTTATGTTGGTAAATATCGCCCGCTTTCAATAACTCGTAGCCATATTCCCATTGAAGCTGGTTTGGACCATCTGGTAGATATTGCGTTTCTAATGCAACGCCTGCGTGATTAGCATAAGTACCGCTTAAACCATCAATCCCTTCAAGGAAATTACCGCTGTAGAATTGAATCGCTGGCTTAGTAGTTTTAATAACCATTGCAAGTGATTGATCTTCCGCTTCTAAACGTCCAACTTCAACCGCTGTATTTGACTCGTTAAACAAAGCTTTATCGAATACAAACGCATGGTCGTAACCGCTCGCTAAAGCTTGTTGTCTACCAACGATAAAGTCCTGTTGAATCGGTTTTGATGTGCGGAAGTCAAAACAAGTATCCGCAACTTCTGTCCACTCACCGGTTGGGATCAAATCTGCGCCAATTGGCACAATATGATTTGCCGCAAGCTGTAGGTTTTGTTTCAAACCACATACAGCCGAATCTTCACCCGCTAAATTAAAGTAGGCATGGTTGGTTAAGTTAACAGGGCAATCTTGATCACAATGTGCCCAGTAATCGATCTCAACTTGGTTATCGTCGGTTAAAGTATAAGTTACCTTCACCGCTAGGTTTCCCGGATAACCTTGATCACCATCTTCTGATATCAATTCGAAACACACTGCATGTTGGCTATAAGATTCAATTATCCAACGACGTTTATCAAAGCCATCTACACCACCGTGCAATGAGTTTTCACCGTTATTGATCGTTAATGAATATGGCTTGCCGTTAAGTTCAAATTTACCTTTTGCGATACGGTTACCGTAACGACCAACCACAGCGCCTAGAAATGCGGTTTGCTCTAAGTGCGCTTGCATATTTTTAGCACGCAACAAGACTTCACGCTGCTCACCGTTGACTGGCACGGTACAACTTAGCCAAGTCGCGCCAACATCCATAAAAGAAGCGGTCATGCCATTTTTGTTTTTCAGATGAACAAGCTTTACGTGTTGACCGTCTAGCCATTCTTTTGAAAGCATTTGTTCGTCAATTTGAGTAAATGTATCCATTCTAAATTCCTCATTTATGACAACAAGATCGTCGATTAAAACGATCTTGTTGGTTAAGCATCTATTTATGACAGTGCATAGCAATCACAACTAATTACAACGCGCCTGCGCCTTCCATTGCTTTACATACATAAATGGTTTCTTTTAGGCCAGTTTTCGCTTCATATTGAGCTTCAACCGCTTGTTTAACTGAATCCACTAATGAAGGTGGAACTAGGCAAACACAGCAACCACCGAAGCCACCGCCCGTCATACGCACACCACCTTGAGTGCCAATCACTTCTTTCACGATGTCGACAATCGCATCCACTTCTGCACAAGTTACTTCAAAATCATCACGCATTGAAATGTGAGATTGTTCCATCAATACGCCTAAACGAGCCATGTCGTTGTTGCGCAGAGCTTCTGCAGCTTCAACAGTGCGAGCATTTTCAGTGATCACATGCAGCGCACGTTTTGCCACTACCGCTTCTAATTCTGCTTCACGTTTTGCAAATTCTTGGATAGTCACATCACGTAGTGCTTTTACGCCAAAGAACGCTGCCGCTTCTTCACATTGCTTACGGCGAGTGTTGTATTCGCTGTCGACTAAGCCACGTTTTTTGTTCGAGTTGATAATCACAATCGCCATATCTTCAGGCATTGAAACTGGTGTCGTTTCTAGTGAACGGCAATCAATCAATAGTGAGTGGTTACGTTTACCCTCTGCAGAAATTAATTGATCCATGATGCCGCAGTTACAGCCTACAAATTGGTTTTCTGCTTGCTGACCGTTTAATGCGATTTCTTGCTGTGAAATATCTAAGTTATAAAGCGTTTTGAAAGTTTGGCCGATAACCACTTCTAAAGCAGCAGAAGAACTCAAACCTGCGCCTTGTGGAACGTTACCGCTTACTGCTAAATCAACACCGCCAAATTGGTAACCACGTTTTTGTAGGCAATCAATCACGCCGCGGATGTAGTTAACCCACATGATGTCGTTATCAAACTCAAGAGGTTTTGAAATATCAAACTCATTCACTTGATTGTCGTAATCAACTGCAATCACACGCACGATATTGTCATCACGTTTCGATGCTGCAACCACTGTTTGGTAGTCAATCGCACAAGGTAATACGAAACCGTCGTTATAGTCAGTGTGTTCACCGATTAGGTTTACACGGCCCGGTGCTTGGATGATTTTGTCGGCTGCATAGCTAAAGATGCTTTCAAATGCGTTGCTTACTGCGGTGATAAGTTGTTGGGTACGTTCTGTCATGGTTATATCCTAAATTTCTTAATATATAAATTGGATTAAAAATTAATTCGTTTCTGTAAATTCGATTTACTGCTCTTTAAAGTGGACATCACTTAATGCACGTAAACGTTCTGCTGCTTGTTCTGCAGTTAAATCACGTTGGCTTTCAGCTAACATTTCATAGCCCACCATGAATTTTTTCACAGTTGCTGAACGTAATAACGGTGGGTAGAACAATGCGTGTAGTTGCCAATGTTCCGTGCCTTTATCGGTACATTCATTATCGTTTTCAAAGAATGGTGCGTAATGCCAACCCATTGAATACGGGAAAGAACATTGGAATAAGTTATCGTAGCGGCTAGTCAGTTTTTTGATTGCAACAGCTAAATCATCACGTTGTTCGTCGTTAAGTTCGCTCATACGTTTGATGTGTGTTTTTGGTAACAACATGGTTTCAAATGGCCAAGCAGCCCAGTAAGGAACAACAGCTATCCAATGCTCGGTTTCAACAACAGTGCGAGAGCCGTCTTTCAATTCAGCTTGAACATAATCCACCAGCAAGTTAGAGCCTTGTTCTTGGTAGTAAGCGCGCAAGTTTTTATCTTTACGTTCGATTTCATTCGGTAAAAAGCTGTTTGCCCAAATTTGACCGTGCGGATGCGGTTGTGAGCAGCCCATTACTTCGCCTTTGTTTTCAAACGCCTGAACCCATAGGTATTCTTTACCGAGTTCTTCGATTTGATCATTCCAAGTATCAATAACATTACGAATTTGCTTGATAGGTAATTCTGGCAACGTTTTGCTGTGATCTGGTGAAAAACAAATAACACGGCTTAAACCACGCACACCTTGAGTTTTGAATAATGGATTCTCTGATTGCGGTGCATCTGGCGAGTCTGGCATTAATGCCGCAAAGTCGTTTTGGAATACAAATGTGCCTTGGTAATCAGGGTTTACATCACCTGAAATACGAGTGTTGGTTGGACACAAAAAGCAGTCTTTTACATAAGGTTTGATACTGCTAATAACCGGTTTTTCATCTTGCCCACTCCAAGGACGTTTAGCTCGGTGCGGTGAAACCAGAATCCACTGTCCTGTTAATGGGTTATAACGACGATGTGGATGATCAACAGGGTTAAATTCAACTTCTGACATTTGTTTTGTGTTCCTAAATTCAACAAAATAAATAACGAGCTATACCAACCAAACTCATCAAGCCAAACTCATAGAGAATGATGCTGCAGATAAAATTACGGCGCAGTCCTTATTGAAAATTGAATCTGCGCCGTGGCTTTAGTTTGAAATTATTCGGTATAACCTTGAGGGTTAAGTGACTGCCAACGCCATGTATCGGCGGTCATTTCAGCTACATCACGAGTCGCTTTCCAGCCTAAGTCTTTTTCTGCTTTGGCTGTGCTTGCCCAACATTCAGCAATATCACCAGGGCGACGAGGTTGGATTTCATAAGCAACAGCATGGCCGCAAGCAGTCGAGAATGCGTTAACCATATCTAATACGCTGCTGCCTTTACCTGTACCTAGGTTGTAAATGTGCAAACCAGCTTTATTAGTTAGAACGTTTAGTGCAGCTAGGTGACCGTCAGCTAGGTCCATAACGTGAATGTAATCGCGCACGCCAGTGCCATCTGGAGTTGGGTAATCGTCACCAAATACCGCTAGTTTTTCACGACGACCTACCGCAACTTGTGCAATGAATGGCATTAGGTTGTTTGGAATGCCTTGTGGATCTTCCCCCATTGTGCCTGATTTGTGTGCGCCAACTGGGTTGAAGTAACGTAGAAGCGTAATGCTCCATTCGTCATCTGCGACAAATAAATCGCTTAGGCATTCTTCAACGATGTATTTACTGCGACCGTATGGGTTAGTAGTTGCGCCTGTTGGAGAATCTTCTGTAATTGGCACTTGTGCAGGATCGCCATAAACAGTAGCAGAAGAACTGAAGATGATGTTTTTCACGCCAGCTTTTTTCATGCTGCGAGCTAGGACCAATGAACCGTTTACGTTGTTATCGTAGTACTCAAGAGGTTTAGCAACCGACTCACCTACTGATTTTAAGCCAGCAAAGTGAATAACCTCATCAAGGTCTTGTTCAGCGAAGATAGAATCAAGGAAAGCTTCATCACGTATGTCTCCTAAGTAAAAAGCAGGTTTTACTTTAGTCAAAGCTTCAATACGGTTTAGCACTTCTTCTTTACTGTTTGATAAGTTATCAATGACCACAGGTACATGACCGTTTTCAATCAACTGGATACATGTGTGGCTACCGATATAACCTAAACCGCCTGTTACTAATACTTTCATCTTTCCTCCAATTCGCATCTATATCTTCATGCTTTTTTTCATACCTGAAGCTAAATGCTATTTCATATAATTCGAGCTACAGTTTAACTCTTTTAGCCTAAAGGTTTTAGCTTTAAGCGACTTATATTTTAAGCCAAGAGAAAACGCTTACATGCGATGCGAGTCATTTTTCAATGTTGGTTATCATAATGAGTTTAAAATCTGAAACTGTGATCAACCTCAAGAAGTGTAAACGTTTACATTCATTTTCACAAAAAAGCCTTACAAATACACGCTATGTAAGGCTTTAGTACTTATAGCTAAGGTGTTTATTCGTTATTTTTCTGGTTGAGTTTGGAGACCCACCAAAATTTTACGCCACTCGTGTAGTTTATCGTGGTAATGCTCAAGCTGTTTTGGCGACATGGTTTCAATCACATCACTTAGCATGTCGTAAGTGATAGTTTCACTTTTATCGAGTTTTTGTTGGAACTCTGGTTTATAGAGTTTTTCCGTGTTCAAAAGTGAATCAACAAATTTAGCTTTGAATTCTGGCGAATCGTTGCGTTGAACCCACAATACTTTTAACTCGCTCAAATTCGTTTGCTGTTGTTTGATCCAATCTTCCGCAATTAACGGACGCATCACGCTCCATTTTGAAACCAAAGCTTGTTGTTGAACCGATAAATCCCCCAACCACTCTTCAAGCATTTTTTCCATCTTTTTAGCCGATTTATCACGTTTTTCGGCTTCACTTAAATCTTTATATTCATCAAGATCGTCTTGATATTTCTTATCCATTGCAGCAAATAGTTCATCTGCTTGATCTTGGTTTAGTGACATAAACAAAGGATACAATTCAGGAATCACTTGATGTGCCACTTGAACCGATAAATCCTTAATCAAGGTAAATTCTTTTTTGATCTTTTCCGGTGTAACATCTTGTGGTTTGAGCTGCAGCGTCTTATCAATATTCTTAATATACGCAGGAATTTGCTCTTGGCGATGCCAGTTCCTGATTTTCACAACAGATTGCTTTAACATCGCATCTTGTTCATCATTAAGCGAAACATAATGTTCCACGTATTGTGCAGCGAACCAATCCAGTTTGTTGTAAAAATATTGAGTCGATGAGCATCCGGCTAAACCTAAAAGCAGCAATGCAACTAAAGCTCGTTTCAGCATAAGTTTTCTAACCTAATAGTTTATTTAATAAAGAAAGTTTATAGATAACTCAAACAATCTCAACCCTCAGTCATAGAGTTACTCATAATTTAAGGGATATTCAATGCAAAACAATCCATGCACTATCGGGCAAACAGGCCAACCTTGGGGTCCAGCAGAAAAGCGTCAATGGCTAGAACAAACCACGGTTAAGCGCTCTTATTTTGAAGAAGTAGTGCCCAAAATTCAGGCATTAAGTGAGCAATTTGACGTTTCAGAGTATGCACAACTAAATTACGAAAATAACCCTGTCGGTCACAGCCAATATCCACTTTTTGTTTTGAAAACGAAATATTGGAATGCGGCTAATCCTGTTATTTTGATCTCTGGTGGTATTCATGGTTACGAAACCAGTGGTGTTCACGGTGCCCTACTTTTTGCTGCTCAAAACGCCAAGCAATATGAAGGCAAATTTAACTTTGTGATTGCACCATGTGTCAGCCCTTGGGGATACGAAACCATCAACCGTTGGAACCCAGACGCACTTGATCCAAACCGTAATTTTTATGCCAATAGTCCAGCGCAAGAATCAGCTGCTTTGATGAGAATGGTGAGTGATTTAGGTGCTCCGATTTTGGCGCATTTTGATTTACATGAAACCACAGACACCGACGAACTAGAATTCCGCCCAGCTCTTATGGCTCGTGATGGTTTAGCTTATAAAAAAGGTACGGTTCCTGATGGTTTCTATACTGTTGGCGATACAGAAAAAGAAGATGATGCATTCCAAAAAGCGATCATTGATTCAGTGCGTAAAGTGACTCACATTGCACCTGCAGATGAAAACAACCAAATTATCGGTTCTGATGTGACGCAAGAAGGCGTGATCAACTATGCTTTGGTTGAATTAGGCTTATGCGCAGGTTTAAGTGATTGCCAATATTGCACCACAACCGAAGTTTACCCAGATAGCCCGAAAGTAACTGATGATGAATGTAACCGCGCACAAGTGGCTGCTGTTATTGGTGGTTTGGATTATATTCTTGCGGTTAAATAAAAACAGCTAGATTCAAACAGAGCAAAACAATGGCAGATATCGACGTAAAGGAAAAACTCGATTTTATTGATTACGCAACAGTGACGGCTTATCGCTGTTGTTTTCTAGTCGCTGCCATTGCTTTATCTCACCACAATTTTATCGGCTATTTTGCTGTTCACTATTGGCATCGCAAAATTCAGACAACCTTTCCACTTTGATATTGGTGATAGAAGTAAGTTTCAGGTTTAAACTCTAATAGCCTAAAACTCTACACCTTCCAATTTCAGCAAGGTCTTTTTCATCGGCAAACCAAATGCAAAACCGGTTAAACTGCCGTTTGCGCCAACCACTCGGTGACAAGGAATAATCACAGGGATCGGGTTGCGTCCAATTGCAGCACCTACTGCTCTCACCGCTTTTGGCTTATTGATCTGATTAGCAATGTCCATATAGCGGCACGTCGATCCTGTTTTGATTTTGCTTAGCTCGTGCCAGACGCTTTGTTGAAACTCCGTACCTTGAGGAGCAAGTGGCGTTTTAAAATCAAATTGGGTGCGCTTGCCTGAAAAATATTCCACCAGCTGTTGTTTTACATCTGTAAATTTTGAATGATCTTCGATCCAATCTTCTTCAACTTGGAATGTACTTTTTTTGCCTTCGCCAGTTTCTAAATGAAGAATGTGCAAACCTAGTTCGCTTCCTACTAAAGTCACATCACAAGTTTCGGTACTAAAAGTTTGATAAAACCACGGAGATTGATGTTGTTTTCTCATTTTCTATTATCCTAATCCATTCCATAGGCACAATGTAGCGTAAGCTCGATACGGCTGCCACGCTTTTGCTTGTTCTAAAACTGTTTTTCGTGACGGATAATTCCCATCAGCATCAGCTAACGCTTTTAATACACCAAGATCTTTATCAGGGAAGCTATCTTGAATGCCTAAGCCTCGCATTGCCAAGTAGTTTACCGTCCACGGCCCAATGCCTTTTAACGCTGTCCATTGTTTGCTTAAGGCTTCAAAGTCTTGCTGTTTAGCTAAAGAAATTTCACCTGCATGCAATGCGTTAACCGTGACGTTCAAAGTATCAATTCGAGATTGAGTTAAACCCAAACCATCATAATTTTTCGTTAATAAATCATCACACTGAGGAAAGAAATACTGAATACCAGCCGGGAAAGAACTCGGGGTTTTTAAGTCGCAGGTATGAGCGATCCGTTTTGCAAGTGTGGTTGCCGCTTTAACTGAAACTTGCTGGCCTAAAATCGCGCGAATACAAAACTCAAACTCATCAAATGCTTTTGGCATTCGTGGCACTTTTCCATCGACCAAGCCTTTTTGCAGAACGGGATCTTTTGCCAAAACATGCGAGATGCTGTCCATATCCGTTTCTAAATCAAACATAAAATGGATGCGTCGTAACACTTCTGGAATGGCTTGCTCAATATTAGTCACAATCACAACCGCTAGTTGATTCGAAGCCGTTAAATAATCGACTTCAAAATAGCCTTCGGCATAAGTCTGACTTTTTTCTTCCAGTACAAAACGAAAGCTGCGGGAATAAACCGAGCCATGCACACTTTCGATTCCTTCAATAATGCGAGGCTGAATAAAGCTCAGCATAAATGCGTAGTCAAAATCAGAAGGACAAGAAATTTGGTGCGCTGTTTTTTGTTTATTTTCTTTCACTTTAGGCATCTGCTTTATATTCCCGTACAATACGCAACATTCATTACTATCGGCAACCAAGTATAAACTCATGGCACTGAAACCGACCATTTATAAATTTCGTATCGCACTAACGGATATGAACAAAGATTATTACGACACGTTAAATTTAACCATTGCTCAGCATCCTTCTGAAAATGAGGCACGAATGATGGCTCGAATCTTAGCTTTTTGCTTGAATGCACACGAAGATTTGCAATTTACTAAAGGCTTATCCAGCATTGAAGAACCGGATATTTGGTTGAAATCATTGGATGATCAAATTCAACTTTGGATTGAAGTTGGTGAACCGGATCCTGAACGAGTGAAAAAAGCGACTCGTTTAGCTAAGAAAGTAAAAATATACAGCTTTAATACTAAGTCTGATGTTTGGTGGAATCAAAACCAAGCGAAGTTAACGCAATATAATGCTGACATTGTGCAGTTCGATCATCAAGGAATTCAAGATTTCACGCAAATGCTCAGCCGCACTGTTGATCTGGGTGTGATGCTATCTGGAAATACCGCTTATATTTCAAGTGATAGTAGCCAGTGTGAAGTAAGTTGGAATATATTATTTGATACAGAGCTAGTATAAGTTCTACAAATCAGATAAAACATGAAATGAATACTGACAAAGATATGTCTATAGATACTCCAACGATGTAAGAAGGAAACAATAATGTCTAAGAACACACAAGGATTGGCTTTATACCATTTCGAAAGCTGCCCATTTTGTCAAAAAGTTCGCCGCAGCATTGCTGAACTTGAGCTTGATATTGAAACTCGTGACATTCGCCAAGCACCTGAAAATCGTGAAGAATTAATTGCCGGAGGTGGTAAAGGTCAAGTGCCTTGTCTACGTATCGAAAAAGATGGCAATGTTGAATGGATGTATGAGTCAGATGTCATCATCAACTATTTGAAAGGTTTATAAGTTTTTACCGATATTTAAAACTAAAAAACAGCGCAGAATTTAACCTCTGCGCTGTTTTGGTTTCTAAACTGATTTATATACCTTCGAACTTGTACCAATTCTAGTAAAATTCTGGTCACATTGAACATGCCGTATAACCGCTGTCCTGTCCTAGGCGCTTTGAAAAGTACATCCATGTACTTTTAGATTCTACTCTATGTTCAATATGAATCAGATTAGGTAAATATTGTAATTGGTATTATTTTTTCGATTTCAGCTTTCCTAAAACCGTAAACACACCGACCAAAATCGAGCCTGCAACCAAGCCTAAAATACCTGTGATTAAGATTGGTAGCACATGTCCAACAACAGGAACTGTTTCAACGGTTGCCATGATGCCATCAGAAAAATGATGAACAGCAGGAATTGTGTGCTCAATAATGCCACCGCCCACTAAGAACATGGCGACCGTTCCGACCACGGTTAGCACTTTCATTAGCTTAGGCGCAGTCAATACAAGCAAGTTACCAATGCTTTGTTTCCAGCCTTTACCACCACTAATGCGTTGCAAATAGAAGCCTAAATCGTCCAGTTTTACAATGCCAGCTACCAAGCCATAAACGCCACACGTCATAATGACAGCAATGAAACTGACGACGGCAATTTGTGTTAATTGAGGATGCCCTTGCACGATACCAAGCGCAATAATGATAATTTCAAGCGAAAGAATAAAATCGGTTCGAATTGCCCCTTTAATTTTCTTCTTCTCATATTCTTCAATATCAGCAGCGGCTTCTTCTAATTCTTCTTGTTTTGAATCTCCATCATCATGGTGAAGATATTTTTCTAAAACTTTTTCTGCCCCTTCATAGCACAGATACAAACCACCGATTAGCAGGACTGGCATAATCAGCCAAGGTGCAATGGCACTCAAGATCAAAGCTGAAGGCACAATGATCAGTTTATTTTTAAACGACCCTTTTGCGACGCCCCAAACCACTGGAATTTCACGCTCTGCACTCACACCCGTGACTTGTTGGGCATTCAGTGCAAGATCATCACCTAATACGCCTGCCGTTTTTTTCGCAGCAACTTTCGACATCACTGCAACATCATCAAGCACAGAAGTAATATCATCTAACAATGCAAGTAAACTTAAACCAGCCATCCATTTTCCTAAGTATTATTTATTCAACTCTATATATCCTACTAGAACAGCAATAAATTGCACTTATTGAGTGTCTCGCTCCCACGAAAAAGGCCATCAATATTGAACAATTGATGGCTCTAAAATCAAATATCTATGGATAGCAACGTCAGCTAATTATTACGATCCATTTTTAAATACACTTCTTTTTCTACGAGATTACCTTGAAGATCTTGTGCTCGGATGTGATAGGTTTTACCGGAATTAAACTGATTAACAATCTCTATCTGACCATTCTTATCAGTTGTATGAATTTCAGTCATTTCAGCTTGAATTTCAACAGGGTAATTATCTAGTGGTTTTCCATCTTGAGTAACTTTAATCGTTGCAAGTTCACTTAAATGAGATTGCACATCTAGCTGAAAACCGGTTGATTCAGCCGCCATCGCCATTGAAGTTAAGCATAAAGAAGTCATCAGTAAGATAGATTTAATTGCTTTCATGTTTCACCTCGGATTTAAAACAATTGATTCAGCTCGTTAATATTAATCAGATATTCATCATCATTTATTAGAAATAAGAAAAGAATCGTCAAAGTAATGACAGAGTTAACTCGTGGATTAGCATGAACCTCGTTATTAAACTTTGCACATAGCGATATAGGTCAATTACTTGTAAAGTAGAGGCATCAGCGTCAGATTAAGGAAAATTTTGTGTCACTCTCAACCGAACTTCTTACCCCATTTTGTGATAACGGTATTCAATACATTCCACATCAATTCCAATTACCGCTTGATCACTCTCAAACCAATAATTCAACAATAACCGTATACGCACGCGAAGTAGTAAATACTAATAAACAGCATCAAGATTTACCTTGGCTGGTGTATTTTCAAGGTGGCCCTGGTTTTCCATCCCCAAGAGTTTCGGGACAATCAGGTTGGTTGAAAGCGGCATTGAAACAGTATCGAGTCTTGCTGCTTGATCAACGTGGCACCGGCTTAAGTTCTCCAATTACACATCAAACTTTGGCTCATTTACGCCCTGAAGAACAAGCGGAATACCTTTCCCATTTTCGCGCCGATAACATAGTGAAAGATGCCGAATGTATCCGCGAACATTTTAACATCGAGAAATGGGCAATCATCGGACAAAGTTTTGGTGGGTTCTGCTCACTCACTTATTTGTCGTTCTACCCTGAACGCATTTTAAGATCTTATATCACTGGCGGTATTCCTTCTGTTTTGAATCATGCCGATGAAGTGTATAAAGCGACCTACCCTCGGGTTAAACAAAAGAATTTAGCGTTTTTCCGTCAATTTCCTCATGCACAAACGCTCTGCCAACGTATTGCCGATCATCTGCTTGAAAACCACACCACTTTACCTAACGGCCAGCATTTCACTGTTGAACAATTCCAAATGATTGGGATTAATTTTGGTCGTGGTGATGCTCATCTTCCTATGTATTTCTTATTAGAAAATGCGTTTGTAGATGTGAACGGAAAATCAGAACTTAGCTACAGCTTTCTAAATGCCATGCTGCAAGAACAGGCTTATCAAACCAACCCGATTTATGCGATTTTGCATGAGTCCATTTACTGCCAGCCTTTTGCTAAAAACGAGTCTGGTCAACTTGAATCAGATTGGTCTGCGCACCGTATTCGCAATCAATATCCAGAATTTAATTATGAAAAAGGCAAGCCATTCCTATTTACTGGCGAGATGGTTTATCCGTGGATGTTTGATCAAATGCAATGCTTGCAACCGCTAAAACAAGCAGCGGAAATTTTAGCGAAAAAATCCGATTGGCCTGCACTTTATGATCCTCAGCAATTAGCGAAAAATACCGTTCCAGTCGCTTGTGCTACTTACGTTGATGATATGTATGTTGACTTTGATTATTCACGTGAAACCTTATCCAATATTCCAAACAGTAAAGCGTGGATGACCAATGAATATGAACATAATGGTTTAGGTGTCGATGGCGAACGTATTTTCAATCGCTTAGATGAGATATTAGATAAACAGCAAGAATTACCTTGTTAATCCTGATATTGCCTTGAGCCATGCGGTTAGCTTGTCTACAATAGCGGCCGTTTCTGCACTTTTAGCAATAAAAATTAGGTTATAAAAATGAGCAATACTACAGAAAGACCAGAACTACCGGATCACCTAGCTGGCAACCCACGCAGCCCACATTACGTTGCAGAGTGTTTCGAGCACCCAATCGGTATTCGTTTCAACGGTAAAGAACGTACTGATGTTGAAGAATACTGCATGAGCGAAGGTTGGATCAAAATCGCATCACCAAAAGCGAAAGATCGCTACGGCAACCCAATGCTAATCAAACTTAAAGGCACTGTAGAAGCTTACTACCAATAAGTAAAACTTCTAAAACCAGATTCATAATAGGCTAGATGTGTTTCATCATATCTAGCCTATTTTTTATTCTCTTCACAAGTATTCCTTTACTCATTTTCGACCATATAATTTATCTACACTTTCACGAAACAGAACGTTCACATTTCAAAAACAAACATTTATTGCGCTGCTTCACACTTTTTTTCAGTGGTTACAATAATCCAGTAAATGCATGTTTTTTACAATATCTCACACAATTATCCGGTGCTAATCTTCTCTCAAATTAAAAAGATAGCGAGAAATATTATGCACTCTCTCATTACAAAAGACCTCATTTGCTTGGATTTAAAGTCCAACAATAAACAAGATTTGCTGGCCGAAATGGCTTCGATCTTAGAACAAAACAAATGTATTTCGAATAAAGAAGATTATTTGAAAGACGTTTGGGCTCGTGAAGAGCTTGGTTCTACTGGCTTTGAAGACGGTATTGCTATTCCACACGCAAAAAGTGCGGCAGTAGTTAAGCCTGCAGTTGCGGTTGGTATTCATCGTACTGGTATTGATTACGGTGCAGATGATGGTGAGCTTTCAAATGTATTCTTTATGCTGGCTTCTCCAGATGGCGGTGACAATCACCACATTGAAGTGCTTGCACAAATTTCCAGTAAGATTATTGAGGATGGATTCCTAGATTCTCTACGCAGTGCAAAAACAAAAGAAGAAGTGCTACAACTTTTGACTGGCTCTGAAGCGCCTAAAGAAGAAGTAGCTCCAACACCAGCACCACAACCTGCTGCTCCAGTTGAAGAAGTATCAAGCTGGAAACAAACTATGTCTCGCGTGAAACAACACCTTCTATTTGGTACGTCTCACATGATCCCTTTCATCGTAGCGGGTGGTGTTTTACTTTCTCTATCGGTAATGATTTCTGGTAAAGGTGCGGTTCCTGAAACTGGCGTCTTAAAAGACATCGCAACCATGGGTATTGCAGGTCTAACCCTATTTACAGCGGTACTTGGTGGTTACATTGCTTACTCAATCGCAGACAAACCAGGTCTTGCACCGGGTATGATCGGTTCTTGGATTGCGGTTCAAAACTACAACACAGGTTTCCTTGGCGCAATCGTCGTTGGTTTCCTTGCAGGCTTTATTGTTCAACAACTTAAACGCATTAAGTTCCCAGACAGCATGGCGTCGCTTGGTTCTATCTTTATCTACCCTCTTATCGGTACTTTGATCACTTGTAGTATCGTAATGTGGGTAATCGGTGAACCTATCGCAGGCATGATGGCAGCACTAAACCACTGGTTAGCAAGTATGGCTGGCAGCGGTAAGGTAATGCTTGGTGCGATTCTTGGTGGTATGACTGCGTTCGATATGGGCGGCCCTATCAACAAAGTAGCGACTCTATTTGCTCAAACTCAAGTAGATACTCAACCTTGGTTAATGGGTGGTGTTGGTATCGCAATTTGTGTTCCACCACTAGGTATGGCTCTTGCAACTTTCCTTTCTCCAAAACGCTACAAAAGAGAAGAACGTGAAGCAGGTAAAGCAGCAGCTATCATGGGCATGATCGGTATCACTGAAGGTGCAATCCCATTCGCAGCAGCGGATCCAGTACGCGTAATCCCAGCAATCGTTGCAGGTGGTATCGTAGGTAACGTTGTTGGCTTTATGATGAACGTAATTAACCACGCTCCTTGGGGTGGTTGGATTGTGCTTCCAGTTGTTGACGGCAAAATGGGCTATGTAATCGGTACAATCGCAGGTGCAGTAACTACCGCTCTTATCGTTAACTTCTTGAAAAAACCAGTTAATGAAGATGAAGACGACGCAGTTATCGACAACACTCCAGTAGAATCAATCTCTGAAGAAGGTGTAGCTCAAGTGTTAGCAATCACAGCATGTCCTTCAGGTGTAGCGCACACATTCCTAGCAGCGAAAAGCTTAGAAAAAGCAGCAGCTAAAATGGGCGTGAAGATCAAAGTTGAAACTCAAGGTGCAAACGGTATTGTGAACCGCATTACACCGAAAGACGTAGCGAATGCTGAGTTCATTATCTTCGCTCACGATGTAGCAATCAAAGATCCTCAACGCTTCACAGGCATGCGAATTGTTGACACGCACACCAAACATGCGATGAATGATCCTGAAAACTTGATTAAATCAAACATGCAAGGCCAAGCGGCAACGCAACCTGCTAACGCATAATGTTCTAATCAAGAAAAACAAATAATAAGCACCTCCCCCCAATATTGCCCCGATAGACTTCTAACTATCGGGGCTTTTTTTCATCTGCTATCTCTCTAGATTTACACTGTAAAAACACTCATTCCTCAAACACTTCGAACAAAAATTTTTATCGTCAAGCGTGATATTTCTCACTCTCTATTGCACTTCTTATCTTCTATACTCGTGCTACCAATCTTGGTGATTTACTCAGAGTTGATTATGACGGACAACATTCGCATTCGTGCCTTAGAAAAAGACGACCTACGCTTCATTCACAGCTTAAACAACAACCGCAGTGTAATGTCGTATTGGTTTGAAGAGCCTTATGAATCGTTTATGGAACTCGAAAGCCTTTACGTTAAACACATTCACGATTTAAACGAACGCCGCTTTATTGCAGAGAATGGTGATCGTGAACACGTTGGCTTAGTGGAATTGGTTGAAATTAACTACATTCACCGCACCGCAGAATTTCAGATCATCATTGCGCCTTATTTCCAAGGTCGAGGCTATGCGCGTGAGATCATTGATCGTGCGGTAAACTACGCCTTTAAGATATTGAATATCAATAAGTTATATTTACAAGTTTCTGATGAGAATGAAAAAGCCGTTTACTTATATGAAAGCTTTGGATTTAAGCGTGAAGGCTTGTTGATTGAAGAATTTTTTATGAACGGTGAATACCGCAACGCAATCCGCATGTATATGCTACAACGAGATTACGTTAATCGTAATGGCAGTGATAAGCCAAGTGCAATTAATGCTATAGAATAATGACCAAACGATAATTCGCTAAATAAAAACAGCCATACAGCAGCCATGATTAATATCTCGCTGCTGTTTTTGTTTGTCTGTATAGAAATCGCTCCCTCAAAACACCAACGATTGCGCAAACGTTAGCTTCAGAAAAAGTGAGATCTACTCAGCCTTTTACGCAGCTCAATTTGACTTAAAACCCTTATGTTTCGAGTATAAGCACAACAATTTATTAACCTTCAAATCAAACAACCCAATAACTCGAATATAAATAAAGGCATGCCCATGAGCAGTAAACTTCAACAACTTCGTACCATGACCACTGTTGTTGCCGATACAGGTGACATTGAAGCCATCAAAAAGTATCAGCCACAAGATGCAACCACTAACCCATCACTGATCTTAAAAGCTGCTCAAATTGCGGAATATGCGCCGCTGATTGATCAATCTATTGCCTATGCGAAACAGCAAAGCAACGACCAAGCACAGCAAGTTCAAGACACCTGCGACATGCTTGCCGTCACCATTGGTAAAGAGATCTTAAAAGTCATTCCAGGCCGTATTTCAACCGAAGTCGACGCTCGCCTTTCTTATGACACTGAAGGCAGTATTAAAAAAGCGCGTCAGCTCATCAAAATGTATAACGACGCAGGCATTGCTAACGACCGTATTTTGATCAAACTGGCTTCAACTTGGGAAGGTATTCGTGCGGCGGAAGTATTAGAAAAAGAAGGCATCAACTGTAACTTAACCTTGTTGTTCTCGTTTGCTCAGGCAAGAGCTTGTGCTGAAGCTGGCGTGTTCCTTATTTCTCCATTCGTTGGCAGAATCATGGATTGGTACAAAGCCAAAGAAGGTCGTGATTTTGCAGCAAATGAAGATCCTGGCGTGGCTTCAGTGACTAAAATCTACAACTATTACAAAGAGCACAATTACCCAACGGTGGTGATGGGGGCAAGCTTCCGTAATATCGGTGAGATTTTAGAACTGGCAGGTTGCGACCGCTTAACCATTAGCCCACAGCTTCTACAAGAACTTGAAGATGCGCAAGGTGAAGTGGTTCAAAAACTAACACCAGCAACGCAAACTAAGCCACAAGCAGAAAAGATGACTCACGCCGAGTTCTTATGGGAACATAACCAAGATCCAATGGCGGTTGAAAAACTAGCGGAAGGCATTCGTGCATTTGCGGTAGACCAAGGTAAGCTGGAAGATATGATCAAAGCGAAGCTGTAACCTTTTCTTCTATATATGAAGAATGCTGCAACATACTAAAAATGCAAAAAACGGTGAACCTATTTAACAGATATAAATAGAGTTCACCGTTTTTATTTCCATCAATCCCGTTTGGATCGGTTTACAGCTTACATAAACCAACTCCACCAGATAAACGCCGCTAAGAATCCAAATAAGTAAACAAAACCTACCCAAGATAGAGCTTTTAATTTTCCAGTGAATTTTAGATTGTCCGGCAAGTTGGTTTTGGTCACCAAAATGTAGTTCAGTACAGCGAAAATTGGCGTAGTCATAAAGGCTAAGATCATCGCAAAGTGCATCATTTGCATTAAAGATGAAGTAAAGAATAAGACCACACTTAATGCCAATAGACTGACTAAAATCATCCAGATATTTAAATAACGTTTAGCCTCAGATGGATTTGCTTCTTCTGATTTATTACGCAATAACAAAGTGCTTTCGGTTAAAACTCGTGAATAACCATCGACACAAGTAATGGTGCTACCAAAGATGCAGAAGAACGCAATAATCGCAATTAAATAACGAGACCATTCTCCTATTGAAGCGGTATACATGCTCACGAGTTGATGTGAGAACCCGATGCCGGAAGTTTTTAACTCTTCACCACTACCATTAAGAACCAATGCACCCAATGCAAGGAACACAATCGCCAAAATTGCAGTGCCAATATAGCCAACATTGAAATCAAATAACGCAGAGCGAGCCGTAACTTTTTGCTCTTTGCTTTGTGATTTCAGCCACAGTGAATTGAAGCATGAAATTTCAATCGGTGCTGGCATCCACCCCATCATGATCACGATAAAGCCAAACGCAGCTAGCGTCCAAGGTGATGGGCTTTGGTAATCCGCAGGAGCCACACCGCCTTTACTTGCAGCAATGCACACAGCTAAAACGGTTGTTACCACCAACACAGCCATAATCACTTTCGATAACGTGCTCAGTGCATGAAAATGGCCTGCCATCAAAATAAACAAGCAAACAAATAGAATAGCGACCGATAAAACGGGAATAGAAAGTGAAATCGGTAAGAAATACCCCATCAAACTTGCACTAAACATCAGCAACGCAGCAATATTGACGAAAGATGAAATGAAGTTCAGAACATTAAACAGCCAAAGGTAGCCCACGCCCATTTGGTGATAGCCTTGAACCAAGCTTTGACCGGTTCCAACCGTATATTGAACACCTGCTCGGAAAAATGGGTATTTAAATAGGTTTACCAGCAAGATCAATAAAGCCAATTGCCATCCATAAGTTGCGCCAGCTTGAGTCGATGACACCAAATGCGAACCACCCACGGCAGCAGAGGCCATCATGATCCCCGGCCCTAAAGTGCGAAGCAGAGATACTTTCTGATTTTCTGATGTTGATTTCGTTGGTTGAACAGAGCCCGTCTGCTCACTGGCGATAGCCGCAGAATTTTCCATAACACGTCCTTATTTCTCACTCAGCGCTTATGAGGTACTTCCTCACTCCTTGCGCCGTTATATCTTTTTTATTTTTATATCATGCCGTTTGCTCATTATATTTTTACGAACAAATAAGCATCACTCAGCACATTCTGCTGCGAGAAAACCTAACTTACAAGTAGGCCAATAGTGAGAACAGAATAAATCACTAAATTATACTTTCTTTTTAGATGTTACATTCGGGTTACATTAAGTTACAGAACGTATGGATCGTCAAAATAGCGAAAAAAAACATAAAAAATCATGCCTAGGTTAGCCTGCTATTTAACAGCTTAAATCAGCGTTTAACTTCACATAAAACCGAAATAAAAATTCAAACCAGAATATTAAGCGTGAAGAAACTCTCAGCTTGATGAAAATTCAGGTGAATTTGAACTCATCTTACCCAAAGGTCGAATAGGCATTTTGCTGATTACTATTAGTCTTAAGTTAAGCGAAGAGTAATCCTTCTTACTTAAGGGCACTCATCTGCGAATGCATTTATTAAAACGCCACATAAAAGGATTTATTATGTTTTTATCCAAAAAAAGTAAGCAAGAACTGTTTAGTCTGTCTGCGTTAACCCGAAAAATGGGCCTGGTTGCTTGTGCGGTAGCCGCAACGACAGCGCTAACGATATCCACTTTAGCTCAAGCGGCTGAGCCTATTGTGATTAAGTTTTCACATGTAGTCGCAGACAGTACGCCAAAAGGACAAGGTGCAATTTTATTCAAGAAACTAGTTGAAGAACGTTTGCAAGGAAAAGTCGAAGTTCAGGTTTATTCTAACTCTTCACTTTATGGTGACGGAAAAGAAATGGAAGCGCTTCTTCTTGGTGACGTACAATTGATTGCCCCTTCTCTTGCCAAATTTGGTCAATATACGAAAACACTTCAAGTCTTTGATTTACCTTTCTTATTCCAAGATATTCAAGCCGTTGACCGCTTCCAACAAAGTGAGACGGGTAAATCCTTATTGAAATCTATGGAAAACAATAACATCACAGGTTTGGCTTATTGGCACAATGGAATGAAGCAACTCTCAGCCAACAAAGCACTGCATACGCCTCGTGATGCGCGTGGTTTAAAGTTCCGAGTTCGGGCTTCTGATGTTCTTGATGAGCAATTTAAAGCTGTACGTGCGAATCCTCGTAAGATGAGCTTTGCTGAAGTGTACCAAGGCTTGCAAACCGGCGTTGTTAACGGTGCAGAAAACCCTTGGTCAAATATTTACTCGCAAAAATTCAACGAAGTTCAAAAGTACATTACTGAATCAAATCACGGCGTATTGGATTATATGTTGATTACCAATACCAAATTCTGGAATGGCCTACCTGATGATATTCGTACTGAGCTCGACAGTATTTTGGCTGAAGTCACTAAAACTGTGAATGATGAAGCGGAAGCCTTAAACCAAAAAGCAAAACAGTCGATTATCGATTCTGGCTCATCAGAGATCATCCAACTAAAACCAGAAGAACGAGCACAATGGGTTGAAGCAATGAAACCTGTATGGAGCAAGTTTGAAGCAGATATTGGCTCTGATGTGATTGATGCTGCACTTGCTGCGGGCAAATAACCCAAATATCAAGCAACCCATAAAAGGCCAACCAATGAATGCTGTCTATCATTTGTGGTCAAAGCTAGAGGAAGGTTTAGTCGCTTTCCTCTTAGCAGCCATGACCCTAGTTACCTTTACCTACGTGGTTTTAAATAACTTATATACGCCATTTTATAATCTATCCGACTGGCTTTATGACAAGCAGTGGAATGGTGCAAGTGATATGGCTATTTCTGTCGGTGACTTTTTTATCGGCCTTGCTCAGGAAATGACATGGAGTACCGCATTAACCAAGGCAATATTCGGCTGGCTAATTTTTATTGGTATGTCTTATGGTGTTCGAATTGGCGGCCATATAGGTGTCGATGCGGTCGTTAAACTTCTCTCAACACCAAAGCAAAAAGTACTGGGCATAATCGCCTGCCTTGCTTGTCTTATTTATGCAGGGTTGATGAGTTACGCCAGTTTCGATTGGGTAAATACCTTATATAAAGCCAATATTTACGCTGAAGATCTGGAAAAGATACACATCAAACTTTGGTATATAGGCGCAGTTGTGCCGGTTGGATTCACATTAGTCTGGCTACGCTTTGCAGAGATACTGATCCGTATTTTAAAAGGCTTACAGCTTGGGTTGGGTATGGTTGATGAGGCAAAAGACGCAATGAAGCATGCGATAAGTGATCCCGATGCTTTATCACCAGCAGAAACCACTCCCCCAGTAGATAACTCCTCAAGCAATCACACCTCAAATAAAACAGAAGGGAAGCAATAATGACGATCTTATTTTTATTCTTCACTTTATTCTTATTGATGTTTGTTGGTGTGCCGATTGCAATTTCGCTTGGTCTTTCGGGTGCGATGAGTATCTTATTTTTCAGCCAAGATTCCGTGCGCTCGTTAGTTATCAAGTTATTTGAAACCTCTGAACATTACACTTTATTAGCCATCCCATTCTTCCTTCTTTCTGGCGCATTTATGACCAGTGGTGGTGTAGCAAAACGCTTGATTGATTTTGCGAACTCCAGTGTTGGACATATCCGCGGAGGGCTTGCAATCGCTGCGGTCATGGCATGTATGTTGTTTGCAGCATTGTCGGGATCATCACCCGCAACCGTTGCCGCTGTTGGATCGATTGCGATTGCAGGCATGGTACGTTCAGGTTATCCAAAAGAATTTGGCGCCGGCATTATCTGTAACGCCGGAACATTAGGTATTTTGATCCCACCTTCGATTGTGATGGTGGTTTATGCGGCAGCAACAGAAAGCTCGGTCGGAAAACTCTTTATGGCTGGTGTGATCCCAGGAACCTTACTCGGATTAGCCTTAATGGTTGCGATTTACATCATTGCCCGCAAAAAAAATCTGCCAGCCATGCCTAGAGCAACACTAAGAGAGTGGCTATCTAGTGGACGCAAAGCCGCTTGGGGATTGCTATTAATGGTGATCATTTTAGGCGGAATATACAGCGGAATGTTTACACCAACCGAAGCGGCTGCAGTTGCCGCTGTTTATGCAGGTTTTATTGCGTTATTCGTCTATAAAGATATTTCATTTAAAGAGTGCCCGAACGTATTACTCGAAGCCGCAAAACTGACCATTATGCTGATGTTTATCATCGCCAACGCCATGTTGTTTGCCTTTGTATTAACCACCGAACAAATTCCGCAAACCATTGCAGGTTGGATCACCGAGTTAGGTTTATCACCTTGGATGTTCTTGTTATTGGTGAATATTATTTTGTTGTTAGCGGGTAACTTTATGGAGCCTTCCGCCATCATTTTAATTCTTGCGCCAATCTTGTTCCCGATAGCGATTGAACTAGGCATCGACCCAATTCACTTCGGCATCATCATGGTAGTAAACATGGAAATCGGCTTAATTACGCCCCCTGTCGGCCTGAATTTATTTGTCACCTCGGCCGTCACAGGAATGCCTTTAAGCGATACGATTAAAGCAGCATTACCTTGGCTAATGATCTTGCTCGCTTTCTTGATGCTTATTACTTATATTCCAGCTATTTCGTTATGGTTACCGAATGCCTTGGGAATGCCTTAGTTGTTGATGCAGCAAGATGCTTGTAAAACCTAATTGTGTATTTATTGACTATACAAAATTTAAGCAATACTATGTGTATGTATTAGATACACACTAGAGTAATTGGTGATTTTATGGCAACTAAATCTGCGCCTATAAATATGAGAGTATTTCCTTCTGTACGTGACATCATTGATGCTGCAGCGAATTTACAGAAAGTTGATAGAACCGTTTTTATACAACGAGCGGCCTTAGAAGAAGCACAGAAAGTACTTGCAGAACAAAGGGATTTTCGCCTTGAACAAAAGGCCTTTGACGTATTTGAGAATGCTCTTAATAAAGAGCCTCAAGAGATAGAAGGGATTAAAGATTTGTTCAGCAGGAAATCCCCATGGGAATAACATTCCCAGCACTATTAAATCAAATCCATGAAATTCAAAACTTCCAGTGTGGCAACAGTGAGTTAGATTCATGGCTCATAAAAACAGCCATCAAAAGTCAAAAATCAGGTACAGCTCGAACATATGTAGTAACAGATGACTTCACTAACCAAGTGGTCGGTTTTTATGCAGTCGCAATGGGATCAGTTCAACGCAGTGATGCTATAAATTCATTGCGACGAAATAGCCCCAACCCTATCCCAATGGTTGTTTTGGCTAGATTGGGTGTTCATGAAAATTATCAAGGTATGAATATTGGCGCCGGTCTACTAAAAGATTGCATCATTAGGTCTGTTCAAGCAATGAATGCTGTTGGTGGCGCAGGGATCTTGGTACATGCCATTGATGAAAGTGCGCAATCATTCTATAAAAAATTTGGCTTTAAAGAGTCACATATCGACCCATATCTGTTAATGGCACGTGTTTGCGATATTGAACGCTCATTAATCTAATTAATACTTAGCTATTTGGGGACATCAACTAATAAGCAATTGAGAAGAATTAGTTGGTGAATTACATTACTTTCAGTTACGCAATTACATTACTCTCAGTTACGCATTTACATTACTTTCAGTTACGCATTTAAAAACATGCAGACTACAAGCGGAAAGGTGACAAAAGTATAATTCAATGACACCTTGGCTGTACTAGAGGTCATTTAATCAGAGTTCGATTCCTAACAGATATGGTATATGTAGACGGAACAACAGAAACACAAAACCACCCAATAAAGAGTGTTGTTTTTCAAAGTGTTAGATAGATTTTTTAACAAGAAAAGGCTTGGAGCGTGCGGCGGGAATCGAACCCGCATCATCAGCTTG
>JBKEDP010000064.1:0-88077 GCA_047975485.1 Vibrio sp.
AGCTTACTGTATATAGGCTACAACCAAAATTTTAATATTAATTTAAGGTTAATTTAAGGTTGTTTGCAAAAATGTTAAAATCTTAAATTTTTTAATCTTGTTATAAATTTAGAAGTTTTTAGAATTTTCCGTATAAATAACCTAATTTTAAGTTTCAGAAAATGAGACAACATTATCATTTTCTCCAGATTAGAAAGAAGAAAACCCACTAGAGATATGATCTAGTGGGCTTTGTTTTTGATTAACAGTACTTTATAAAGACAACCAAGCTGCACCACGGATGCCGCTGCTATCACCATATTCTGCTCGTTTAAAATTCAAATTGGCAAAATCAGTGAAAATATAAGGAAGCGTAGCTTTCGGTAAGTCTTGGTATAAAGATTCGATGTTGGATAAACCGCCACCCAAAACGATAACATCGGGATCGATTAAGTTAATCATTACCGCAAAGCTTCTTGCCATTTGATCGACGAGAGTTTGATAACATTCACTTGCAATAGGATCCTTTTGTTCAACTAACGCCATGATTTCAGGAGCTGACAATTTAGTGCCAGTTTTAAGCTGATAACTTAACTCAAAACCTGTACCTGAAATATAAGACTCGGTGCAATTTTGTCTGCCGCAATAACAACGACGTGGTTCACCATCTTTTGCAGGATCAAAATAAGGCAACGGGTTATGTCCCCATTCCCCAGCAATTGCATTAGCACCATTCAAAACTTTTTTGTTAACAACTAAACCACCACCGCAACCAGTTCCGAGAATTGCGCCAAAAACAACATTGCCATCTTTACCCGCACCATCGACTGCTTCTGATAAAGCAAAACTGTTGGCATCATTGGCAATTTCAACGGTTCGGTTTAAGGCATTTTCTAAATCCGCTTTAAGATCTTTCCCGTTTAAAAAAAGGCAATTGGCATTTTTAATTAACCCTGTTGCAGGGCTAATGGCTCCCGGTAAACCGATACCAACTTTACATTCAGCACCCACTGCTCTTTCTGCATCAAAAACGCTTTGTACAACCGCTTCAACAAATTGTTCATAGGTTTTCGGTGTTGGTGTCCTTTGCTTGAATTTCGTTTCACCTGAATGGGTTAATACGCACACTTCTATTTTTGTGCCACCGATATCTAATCCAATATACACGCTCATTCCTTTTCTATATGGTGTAGTCAAAAACTCAATTTATATCTTCTGGCTTTTACTACAACTAACTTTTCCGCTTTGAATTATACGAAATTAGATTTTGTTAAATCACACTTCCCTCTCATTTTCATCATGATTAGAAAGAACAAACCCGCTAGATATGATGATCTAGCGGGCTTTTGTCAAAACTACAGATGTAAGATTGGGTTCATTTGTTGATGTAAAATCCGAATTATGAAAATATCCATTTCACGAATTCGATAGAAAATTACGTGCTTTTTGTGATCATGTCGCCTAATCCCGTGACGCAAATTAGCGCAATCACGGCCGATAAAAGGTGCTTCTGATAACACGGATAAACATCGCTCCATATCCTCCGTGTAATCATCAGCTTGATCTTCACCAAAATTCAAAAACGTGTATTCATAAATTGCCCCAAAGTCTTCTTCTGCTTTTTTTGACAGTTTATACATTCAACTTAGCCTTTCGCTGCTCTGCTATCTCTTTTAAGGATAACGAACTTTCGCCACTCATGTCGCCTTCATCAATGGCTTTGCGAAGCATATCTTGTTGGTTCTCTTGTTGTTCCAATAAACGCAATGCACTGCGCATCACTTCACTGGTTGAACCATAGCGGCCGCTTTTGACCATTCGATCAATAAAGTTATCAAGCGGCTCGCCAATTGTGACACTAGTTGTACGTCCCATAAAACTCACCATTGTGTTATTAATTCACACAAAGTCTAGCATAGATGAAAATTTACGCTATTTCTTCGCAATAACAAAAGTGAGTTATAAGTCTAAAAAGCTTTTATCAATCCAACTTCAAAAACTGCCTTACCCTTGGTGAATCTGGATTCGTGAAGAATTTTTCTGGTGGGCAATGTTCGATTAAAATGCCTTTTTCTAGGAACACTACTTGGTTAGAAACGTTGCGAGCAAAATCCATTTCGTGCGTGACCACCACCATGGTGTAGCCTTCTTTGGAAAGTTGCTTCATTACCGCTAACACTTCTTCTACCAATTCCGGATCGAGCGCTGACGTTGGCTCATCAAACAGAATAATTTCAGGCTCCATCGCCAACGCACGGGCAATGGCAACACGTTGTTTTTGACCACCTGAAAGCATGTTTGGATACACATCCAATTTATGTGACATGCCGACTTTCTCTAATTGTAATTCAGCAATTTTTTCCGCTTGAGCTTTTGGCATTTTCTTCACATGAATCAAGGCTTCCATCACGTTTTGCTTCACACTTAAATGTGGCCAAAGGTTAAAACTTTGGAACACCATGCCGATCCGTTCACGTAATTTCGCCAGCTCTTTATGCTTTAACGGCTTCTTGGTTACTGGGTTTTGGTCGATGCGATCATTACGTAAATAAATCTCACCACGTTCAGGTTGTTCCAGCCAGTTCATGCAGCGTAACAAGGTAGATTTACCTGAGCCAGACGAGCCTAAAATGCTCACCACATCGCCCTTTTTGATGGTTAAGTTAATGTCGCGCAACACTTCTACACCGTCAAATTGCTTAGAAAGTTTGTCGATTTTAAGGATGTGTTCGCCTTCTTCTGTTTGGCTTTGACTTTGACTGTGTAAATTATTCATGGATTCTGTTTCATTATTAATGACTTCTACGACTGGAGAGCCAGTGACATGACTTGGTGCAGATTTAATATCTACAAGGTTCGATTCTGCTAAATTACGCATGGCTTAACCCTCTTTTTTCTATATGTTTAGAGCTGTACTGACTAACTCGTTCAATCGCAATGCTGATCACCCAGTAAAGCGCAATCGCAATCACAAAAGCTTTGACTGGAATGAAGTACATCGACTGCACGCTGTTGGCTGCGGCGGTAACGTCTAATACAGTGATGATGCTTAAAAATGCGGTGTCTTTTAGGCAAATAATTAATTGGTTGGCGATTAGTGGGATGGATTTCAATACCACGCTCGGTAAGATAATACGGCTAAAAATTTTGTGACGAGAGAAGCCACAAGCCTGTCCTGCTTCAATTAATCCATTCGCCATACCTTGACGTTGACCACGGAAAATTTCACAAAAATACGCACCGTGATAAAGGCTAAGTGAGATGAAGCCAACCGTTAACGCTTCCATTCGTAAACCTAATTGTGGCAAGCCGTAATAAAGCAGATAAGCCAAAATCAAAAATGGCAATGTGCGCATAATATTGACCCACAAGCTCAACACTGCTTTGACTTTGTTATTGGTGTTTTCCATGGCATAAAGCAAACTCACACCAATCACTAATCCCGCTATAGAAGCAATCACGAACAGCGCTAAGGTGGTGCCAAATCCGCTGATAAAAGTGTCTTTTTGCTGCCAAATTATTTCCCATTCCGACATAATTTATTCCTTTATTTTTATTCGTCCGTCACTTGATGATCAACGCAAGTATTGTGTTTTTACTTCGGCATAACTTTGCAATTTCACCAGCAGACCGATGATCAACATATACACAACAGCAGCACATAAAATTGGGGTTAATGGTTCATAGGTAACGGCTGCAATTCGGTTGGTAACACGGGTAAGATCCACCACCCCAATCACGGCGATAGCTGGACTACCTTTGATCAAAAACGACATTTCATTGATTAACGCAGGCAAACTCACTAACACCATTTGTGGAAACATAATGCGGCGAAAATATGTCACTCTTTGCATCCCAATCGCTTCTGCCGCTTCCATTTGGCCACGAGAGAAGTTCATAAATGCATTGCGCCAAATTTCGGCATTAAACGCAGCAGTATTAAGAGTTAATGCCAGAATGGCAGAGATATTTTTATCCAGTTGAATGCCAAAAGAAGGGAAAGTTAAGAAAATAAACAGAGCAAGAGTCACAAGTGGTGTTGCTCGTGCCCAACTGACATAAATCCCTAAAAGTTGATCAATGAAAGGCAGTTTCATCATACGCACAATCGCAATCACCAAGCCAATGCTGATGCCAAGCGCAATCGAAACCAAACAAATCCAAGCTGTCGCCCATGCCCCTTCAGCTAATTGTATCCATGCATAAGAGTCCATAATTATTTCCTTCCTTGGGTGACTATTTGTATTTATTTTTTGCTACTTGTTTTTTATGGTGAGTGAGCATTTCACTCACCATTTTTCGCAGATTTTACCGATTAATTTACAGCGGTTAATTTATGGTATTGGTCCACGCTAGTGATGGCTTCAGCTGGTAGATGAGTAAAAGACTCGCCGAACCATTTTTGTTGTAGTTCCGCTAATTTGCCAGTCTCTTTC
This sequence comes from Vibrio sp., assembly GCA_047975485.1. Lineage (GTDB taxonomy): Bacteria > Pseudomonadota > Gammaproteobacteria > Enterobacterales > Vibrionaceae > Vibrio. Next base: position 4,416 of record JBKEDP010000064.1, read on the forward strand.
AAGTGGTCGAAAAAGCCGGTTAGATAAGCCAATAATTCAGGATTGTTTTTCGGAACTGGCCAGCTAATGAAACCAGGGCCTGAAACTGGTAAGCCTTTTTTGAATACATTTGGCTTAGATTTCACAATCTCATTCACAGAAATAACCGTGTTAATCACATAGTCCACGCGGCCGTTCGCAAGGTCGGCATAAGCTTCAGGATAAGATTGATATTGCACCACTTTACCTAGCTTTTTACCGTCTTTTTCTAGCATGGCTTGTAATTCAGGTAAGCGTTCCAATAAAGCACTACCCGCTTGTAAACCGACGACTTTGCCATCTAAATCATCGATAGTTTTAATGCTGTCATCGCTCGCTCTAGCTACAAAATAATGCTGTGCCGATGCCATTGGTGGAGTGAAATCAAAGGCATTCAAACGAGCATCTGTCATCACGGCACCAGTTAAAGCCAGATCGTATTGACCACCAGAAACCGCTGCCAATAAACCTGTCCACGGTAAGATTTCTTGTTTCACTTCAAACTTGGAATATTTGCGTAATTCTTCTAGCAAATCTTTATTGATGCCAGCTGGTTCGCCTTTATCGATAAAGTTAAATGGAGAGTAGTTATCTTCCGTTGCAACTGTCATCACGCCTTGTTTTTCAATCTCAGGTAAATCTTTTGCTTGCGCCCAACCGCTCACGCAAAGTGCTGATGTCGCCACCACGAGCATGAGTTTTTTTAAGTCGAACTTCTTGTGCTTGAGCGTTTTAGAAATAGCCATATTAGACATAGTCGTTTCCTTTTGACTGATGGATTACGTTATTCACTCTAGATTCGGGGAAAAAAAACACGTAGGGACAGATAAAAAATCCGTTTGGGACAGGTGAAAATGAAACTGTCCTTTCTGGTTTAACTGGCTTGGTATGAAACTTGCTCTGTTTACTTAAAAGGTTCAGGAAAACCGCACTCAGTTAGATAACTGAACAATTAGTTAGATCACTGAGCAATAAGAAATGGAATTTAGGAGGAAGTATGGCGACCAATCACCAATGTTTTATTGAGTTTGATAAGAGCCGCAGCTTGCAAGAACAAGTGCGAGAATATCTAGTGAAAGCGATTCTCGATGGCATATTTCCACCAGAGCAGGCCCTACCTTCTTGCCGTAATCTATCCAGTCAGCTCAAGGTGTCACGCAATACTGTGTCTCTAGTTTATGAAAGCTTGCTCGATAGCGGTTACTTGATCAGCAAGCCTCGTAGTGGTTATTACTTGGCGGAAAAATATCGCCAACCGAATTATCTGATGGATGACGAAACTGACACTGCACAAAATTTGAGCGGCGAAGTTGCACAAGATCAGAACCTTGCACCAAATTGGGAAGGCAAACTGAAAATCCACACCAGCCAATATCAACGTGTGGTTAAGCCTTCTCGCTGGAGTTGCTACCAATATCCATTTATTTATGGCCAACCTTCAATTAACGATTTCCCATTGGCACAATGGCGAGAAGCATCACGCAAGGTTATAGCCAACCCGCAAGATCACCGTTGGTTATGCGATAAAGTCGATAAAGATGATGAACAACTGATAGAACAAATCCGTACTCGAGTTTTACCGCAACGAGGAATTCATGCCAGCAGCGATGAAATTCTGGTGACCATGGGTTCGCAAAATGCCCTATTTATGATCGCACAATTATTGATGGATAAAAGCAGCCGTGTGGGTGTCGAAAATCCGGGCTATAAAGAAGCCAACAATATCTTCAGCCTTGCGGGGGCAACACTTCATCCGCATTTGGTTGATTCCGATGGCATGATGCTGAATTCCCTTTCGTCCTTGTGCGATTTCTTTTATGTCACACCTAGCCATCAAGCACCGACCGGTGTCACCATGACAGATGAGCGTCGCCACAGTTTATTGCAACAAGCACAGCAAAATGACGCCATTATTATTGAAGACGATTACGATTCAGAAAGTAATTTTGAAACTCAGCCTAAACCGGCATTAAAAGCGTTAGATAAAAGTGGACGTGTGATTTATGTCAGCAGTTTTTCTAAACTACTCGCCCCGGGTTTGCGCATTGGTTACATTGTTGCGCCCGAAGAATTGATTTATGAATTACGTTCGTTGCGCCGTTTGATGTATCGCCACCCGCCTTCCCGAGTGCAAATGGAGCTTAGCCACTTTATTACTCAAGGCTATTACGACAGTTATTTGCGCAAATTTCGTGAACAAACTCGTCAACGTTGGGAGTTGATTGATAATGCGGTTCACAAGCACATTCCATTTTGCGAACGTTTAGCGAAGAAAGAGTTAGCCAATGCCTTGTGGTTACAAACGCCAGAGGGTATGAACAGCCAGCATTTATCTTCACGAGCCGCACAATTTGGCGTGCTAATTGAAACCGGTTATTCGCACTTTATGCCCGATCCAAACAACAGTTTATCGGTTCCACCGGATCACTATTTCCGCTTGGGTTTTCACGCGATTAAGAAAGACTTAATTGAAGATGGCATTATCCAACTCGCCAGAGCTATGGGTTAATTACCTCGGTTTATTATTGAATCTGAGGCCGCTTTCTTAAACTCAGAACACCTTCCAAAATCAACACCATCACGGCCAACCAAATTGCGATATAGGTTGGCCACTCACTTGGGGCAATCGCTTCACCAAGCAATACTGAAGCCACCACCAGCAGAACTGGCTCGACATAAGAAAGTAAACCAAACAGGCTTAAATTCAAATACGGTGCCGACATCGATTGGAAAGACAACGCCAAGGTGCTGATCAAACCTAAGCCAATCACGAGCCACAACAGGTGATAACTGGTTTCAATCGCTTGTAGAACATAACCATCGCGGAAAATAAAATACACACAAAACGGCAAGCTCAGCAGCATATCCAACCATACGCAGCCAAGGTTATTAGTGTTGGTTTTATAGCGTAACCAAAAATAAATCGGATAGCCCAAACACACAGCGAGTGTCGGCCATTGTAAAGACTGAGAAATCGCCAGTTGATTCACCACGCCTATAACCGCAAAGAAACAGGCTAATTTTTGCAAGCGAGACATGCGATCTTTAAACGCAAGCCAACCCACAATCACCATCACAATCGGCACAATAAAATAACCAAGCGAAACAGCTAAACCATAACCGTGACTCGGTGCCCACAAGAATAACCATAGCTGAAAGTTAACCAGAATGGCTGAAAAAATGCGTGTCGCCCAAAAATAGGGTTCAGTTTTAATGCGTGTAAACAAGGTCACCACTTGCGACCAATAGCCATTAACGACAATAAACAGCGTTAGTAATGGAAAAGTAAACAGCAAGCGCCAGCCATACACTTCCTCGCCATTCAGTTCACTTAGCAAGGTGCTATAAGCAAACATCACAGCAAAAAGCGTTGAGGCAATCACATTAAGCGTGACACCAATAGAAGTGTTGGTTTGGTTGTTATTCATGGGTTTATCAACACAGGTGAGCTTTTCAGCAAAAAGAGAATGGGGTTATTTTATACTCAAGTGTTGTTTCCGTACCAATAAAAAACGGCCGAAGTTCAGAACCTCGACCGTTGTTTTTTAATTAAAGATGCTTTTGCTTAAAGGTGGTGATTACTCATCATCATCTTCTTCACCACACCAAATAACATCACCATCTTCATCTAAGCCACATTCACCTTCTAGATGTTTAAAGCCTTGAGCTGAAAATTCGACCATTTTATCCGCAAGGTCTTTATCACGAACGATCAGCATTTGGAAGTTAGTCTTATCGTTGCGAGTAACAAGAACGTTTTGGTCACCAGCATATAAATCAGCGGTGATTGTTGAGCCGCTACCAAGAGCATCATAACCCTTACTCATGACTGTAGAATCAACTGGTGTTAGGGTAACTTGTTTCGTGTTGTTGTCACTTGACTCTAATGTGAATTCATTTGAAATAACATGGTCTTCATAACCGCTAGTAATAACATAAACAGTATTACCTTGGTATGGGCTAACATCCATAGCTACAGGTTCAGCAGTTTTAACCGCAGACATATTTCCATTTTCATCAGCTTGCGCATTTTCGTAATCAGCAACCGGACTTTGAGTTAGAATATCAAAGTCACTTAATTTCAGAAAATCATCAAGTTTGTTTGCCCAATCAGCCATTTTCATCAACTTGCCACGCCTTGCCTGCAATTCTGCAAATTCCAAATAAGAATTCACGAGGCGATTTAATGTCTCAAGTTCTTGCTCCGACAAATAATTTTTAGCCGTTATAACTTCTTTTCGTGTTGGTTCTTGCCCTTTGTAATTTGTTAACCCCATATGAGGTTTATCGCCATCCACACGTTTAAAAATCAATTCAGCAGCAGTATGACCATGAGCAGCCCAATGTATTTTATTTTGTACTTGAGCGAAAAACTGCATACTGGTCTGAGATGAGCCATCATAATCAATACTGGTAGCATAAATATCGCAAACTTTACGCCAGAAGATTTTTTCCGATGAACGAATATCACGGATTCGATTTAATAATTCATCGAAATACTGACTATTCTCCGGATTTTTTAAGCGTTCATCATCCATGACGAAGCCTTTAGTCAAATACTCTTGCAACGTTCTTGTTGCCCACTGGCGAAATTGTGTACCTTGCTTAGAACGTACGCGATAGCCGACAGCTAAAACCACATCAAGATGATAATAATCGATCTCACGTTTAATTCGACGATTACCTTCAATTTGAACTGTTGCATAATTTGCAACGGTTGAATTTTGTTCAAGTTCGCCTTCAGCATAAATATTTTTTAGATGCTTAGATATAACCGACTTATCGCGGTCGAATAGAGTCGATATTTGATTTAAGTTTAACCACAACGTATCCGCTTCAAATCGACACTCTACTTGAGCTTTGCCATCACTACTTTGAAAGACGATAAATTGACCTTGCGGTGGGGTTAACGAGTCAGCCATGTTGATTTCCAGAAGGATTTACAATGAACATCAGAATAAAAAATTTTAGCGAGTATAACGCAAACATCATTTTTATTCCGTGAATACCAACTCGTCTTGACTGAAAACATAATAACCTTGTTACAAATTAGAGTTTCACAGATAGCAAAAAGGCAAGCCATGATGACTTGCCTTTGGTTGGAATGTTAAGGGGTAAACCTTACTTCAACTCACCCAAACATCTATCCAAAATTGCTACGCCTTTTTCAACTTCATCTGGACGGATAATTAGCGGTGGAACAACGTGTACACGGTTATTCACGATGAAAGAAAGCAAACCTTTTGCGGTTAAATTCGCTTTAAGTTGTGCCATTTTTGAATCGCTTAGTGGTTCACGAGTTGTTTGATCTTCAACCAATTCAACAGCCCAGAACATGCCTAAACCACGCACTTCACCAATGATTGAATGTTTGTGTTTTAGCATTTGTAGACTTGGGCCAAGCACTTCGTTACCGACTCGGTCTGCATTGCCGACGATGCCTTCTTCTTCCATGGCTTCCAATGTTGCGACAATTGCCGACATCGCTAGCGGATGACCGGAATAAGTTAAACCACCCATAAAGAAAGTTTTCTTAAAGAATTCAACAATCGGCTCACTTACTAACACGCCACCAGCAGGCACATAACCAGAGTTCACACCTTTTGCGAAAGTGACTAGATCTGGCACGACGTCAAAATGTTCGAACGTAAACCAGCGGCCAGTACGACCAAAGCCCATCATCACTTCATCGAAAATCAGTTGAATACCGTATTGAGAGGCTAATTCACGCACGCCTTTTAGGTAAGCTTTAGGTGGCATCAAAAAGCCCGCAGTGCCCGGAATAGTTTCTAAAATAATCGCTGCAATCGCGTTTGGACCTTCACATTCGATCACACGTTTTAGATGTTGCAGCGCACGTTCACACTCTTGCTCTTCACTTTGAGAGTTAAACTCACTGCGGTATAAATATGGGTTAAAGAAATGAACATGACCACGACTATATTCGTTTGGAATACGACGGAAATCCCCTGTTGCTGCAATCGCAGAGCCAGTATTGCCGTGGTAAGAACGATACGCAGAAAGCACTTTGTCACGACCAGTGAATTGGCGAGCCATACGGATTGCGTTTTCGTTGGCATCAGCACCGGCGTTGGTGAAGAACACTTTCTTAAATGAATCTGGCGCATGAGACAAAATCAATTCCGCTGCACGACCACGAGTGATGTTGGCTGTAGCTGGTGCGATTGTTACTAACGTATCCGCTTGCGCTTTAATTGCGTCGATCACTTTCGGGTGTTGATGACCGATATTTGTGTTCACAAGTTGGCTGCTGAAATCTAAATATTCTTTGCCTTCGAAATCCCACAATGTGCAACCTTGACCACCTGCAATCACGATTGGTGTCGATGCTTCTTGCACTGACCATGAGTGAAATACGTGTTTATCTAATTCGATCGCCGTTTGGTTAGTTTCAATGCTAATAACGTTACTTGTTTGAGAAACTTTTTGTACTTGAGAAGCCTGATTCATTTCCATTCTCCTTGAGGATCATTTCCTAAAATGTTTGAACAGTTGCAAAAACTTGCGTTGGAGTCATCTTGGCGAAAAATCAAAAATAGGTGATAGAGGCAGTTTTCCAAAATGACTGGGCCAGTTCTGTGCACCTTTCATCTGGCCCAAGAACAGCGAAAAACTGTCTCTATTCAGTCAATCAGATTCTTTTTACAGTGCATTCCTATAGTGGCTAAAGATATTGGATTAAAGGTAAACATCGTCATGTCATGGGAATTAGGTTGGGCATTCGGGTTTGTATTTTTTGCTGGCATTGTAAGAGGTTATTCAGGGTTTGGATTTTCTGTTATCGCAGTGCTTTGCTTGAACTTTATATACTCGCCAATTGAATCCATTGCCCTAGCGATTGGCTTGGATCTGATCAGCAGCTTGTGCTTGGTTTCGGGGATACGCTCTCAAATCAACAACCAATTATTAAAGCCATTATTGGTTGGCATGTTAGCCGCATTGCCTTTGGCTTTAGCGCTGATTCATGCGATTCCAAGTGAGCAACTTAAACTTTTGATTGCTGGAGTATGCTTTGTTGCAGGTGGTTTGATCATGCTGAATATTAAAGCGAGTTGGTTAACACAAAAGCATGCATTCGGAGCTGGTTTGGTTTCAGGTTTTACCATGACTACGGCTTCGGCTGGCGGGCCGCCTTTGGTGCTTTACCTGATGAACTTATCACTGCCAACTCAAGAGTTAAGGGCTACTTCGATTGTCTTTTTTATACTTAGTGCATTGATCTCTTTATTGGGACTGACTTATCTTGGTATGCTTGACGCCCATATTTTTAAACTCGGGTTAATACTGCTTCCGGCGGCAATACTCGGGAATGTACTTGGCAAACGCTTATACTTTGCTTTGCCTCCTATTTCGCAACGTTGGTTTAATGCGCCTCTTTTGATGTTGCTCGCCAGCGTAAGTTTCATTCATTGACCGAGTGCAATGACTCGGTAACACATTGTTTTACATTAAGTAATAAGGAAATTGTTATGACAAATGTCGCTTTTATCACTGGTGCTACTTCTGGATTTGGCCGTGCGGCAGCTCGTCGTTTTGCACAAGATGGTTGGTCTCTAGTGCTTTCTGGTCGTCGTTTAGAGCGTTTATTAGAACTGAAAGAAGAATTAGCGGGCGTGCCTGTTCATGTTATCCAATTGGATGTGCGTGATGACAAAGCAGTGGCAGCAGCAGTAGCAGAATTACCAGCAGAATTTGCTCAAGTAAAAGCTTTGGTGAACAACGCTGGCCTAGCTCTTGCGCCACAAGGTGCAGATAAGGTTGATCTTAAAGACTGGCACACCATGATCGACACTAACATCACTGGTTTGGTGAACGTAACTCATGCTTTACTTCCAACGCTAATCAAAACTGGTGCAGGTTCAAGCATCATCAACATTGGTTCAATTGCTGGTCAATGGCCTTACCCTGGCAGCCACGTTTATGGCGCAAGTAAAGCATTCGTTCAACAGTTCACTTACAACCTACGTTGCGATCTTTTAGGTACTGGCGTACGTGTAACTGATATCGCACCGGGTATGGCGGAAACTGAATTTACTCTTGTTCGTACTAACGGCGACCAAGCAGCGTCTGACAACCTATACAAAACGACAACACCACTAACAGCGGAAGATATTGCAGAGCAGATGTTCTATGTCGCTACTCTGCCTGATCATATCAACATCAACCGCTTAGAAGTAATGCCAACTCGCCAAGCATGGTCAGCATTTGCGGTAGATCGTGATTGATTTGTGATTTAACTTCAATTAAAAACATCTAAATCAAAATGCCCACTTTCGGTTATTTATAAATGATAAAGATTTATAAATAACCGAAAGTGGGCATCGTTTTTTCTAGAACAAGCGTCTCTTCTATAAAAACAGCCTTACTTCTTTAACTTTCAAACCAAATTCATCACAAAGCTCATTCAATAACGTCTTAGTCAGTAATGCAACAACCTGATAAAAACGGCTGCTGTTATTTTCAGATAACAATTCTAAATAACGTTGCCCCCAAGGCATCAAATGGTCTGTTAATAACACTTGAGCCACTTCGTTTTTACCATCGGTTAGTAACTGGCAAAAGCTCAACAGCATTAAGCCAAACTGATCTTCTGGTTCTCGATTTTCCGAATCAAGTTGATAACCATTTTGCTGCATAAATTGGCGGTATTGAATGGTCGATTCGCCGAAGACAATATTCTCTTTGGTTTGATAAACCGAGCCCCAAGGTGGACATTTCATATGCCCTTGCCCTTCAAATAAAACAGAAAATTGATATTCCAGATCTTTGAGGTTTTCAGAAGGCATTGAAGCAAACCAAGTATCTACTTCATCTCGATTTGGCCATTCAACCCATTCGGTTACATGCGACAGATGCGTTCTTAGTTCTTGATTTTTTTCTGTTGGTCTTTCCGATAATAAACGACCAAACAAGGTTAATGTGAGTAAAAGAGGATCCATAATTTACCTTTCATTTGATAAAAAGACCTCCGCAGAGGCCTTTAGGTTATCTGAATTAGTTTAGATTACATTCCAATTGCCCATAGATCGTAAAATCCAATTCGACCAGCAACCTCAGCAACGATAAATAAAACCGAAGCAATATAGGCTAAACGAGGGTTGGTTAATGTCTCGGATTTGCTGCAATAAAGCACTAACAACATAAAACCAATCGCCAATAGTACATATTTGATGCCCCAGAAAACGGAATCCGCACCAATAACGGAGCCACCCGCTTGGCTTAAAAACGCAAAATATGATGGTGAAACTGCAAGCATCACCAAAATGCCCAAGCAAGAAACGAAACATCCGAAAGTATGTTTCGTCAGGCTAGTTGCAATGGCTCCACCACAGATAAATGCCGTCAAAATTAATTGCAACGATGTAATTGGTGTATCCCAGGTTGGTACACTATTTAGCTGATAAACTTCAGGAATCGTTAACACTAAAGCAATACCAGATAGAGTAGCGAGCACCGAAATAATCGTTTTTAAGCCCTGAGAAATCCAACTTACGTATTTAGAAGCAACATAAACAAAGACACAAGCGCCGAAAATCCCGCAAATCAAGATCTCATTACTCATAGGAGAACGGCCTGCACCAAACAATGCGTTGAAGGCTCGAAACGGTTGCCCCAAGTGAAACACCGCTGAAAATCCAGCAACCACAATCAGGACAAAACTGATCAATGCTGCTTTATCCATTTGTTCTGGTGTGGCTTTCTTGAGCAAGGTTAATAAGGTCATCAACACAAACACCCCAACCGAGGCCTGAGCTAATACGGTAAAAAATACTAAAGGTAATTCATGCATAGCCTATACCTCCTCTGGATTTTGCACGGCCCCAGACTTGTCACCACTTGGGCGGGCATATAGATGTGCTTTTACAATTAAATTTGGATCTGTGATATCTGCTTTTGGTAAGGGTGCAATTTCACATTGTGAGCCGTATTTTTTACGTAACTCTGAAATTTCACCAAAATCTAAAGCTCGCTGTGGACAAGAGCTAACACAAATTGGTTGTTCACCTCTTGCGACGTACTCATAGCAACCATCACATTTCGCCATCACTTTTTTGTCTTCATCAAACTGCGGAGCGCCATAAGGACAGCGCATTTCGCAATAACGACAACCAATGCAAATATCTTGGTTGACCACAACCAGTCCATCTTCTTTACGTTTATGCATCGCCCCTGTTGGACAACCTTCAACACAAGTTGGATTAGAACAATGGTTACAACTGATCGATAAATAATAAGTAAAGATATCTTGATCGTATGATCCATCTTTATTTTTAACCCAAGATCCACCACCATATTCATATATGCGGCGCAGTTTAGGGCCAACATCAAGTTGATTTCTGTCTTTGCAGCTCACTTGACACGTTTTGCAACCCGTACATTTCGACGAGTCAACATAAAAACCATATTGAGTCATAATTCCTTCCTACTTTATGCGCGTCGAATATCTACAAGATTTGAATGTTGGGCATTGCCTTTTGCTAATGCCGATGGATGCTGTGTTGTTAAAGTATTTATACAGCTACCAATATCCAAACCATCTTTATTTGTTTGACGCCAAGCACCTTGCGGCATAGCAACCACACCAGGGATAATACGTTTTGTCACTTTAAGAGGGATTAGAACTTCACCTCGGTCGTTAAATACCACGACCATATCCCCTGACGATAATCCTCTTTCATTGGCATCAATCGGATTTATCCACAGTTCATCAGGTATCGCCTCTCGCAATACAGCCACAGAATGGTAAGTCGAGTGAGTTCGACCTTTGGTATGAAACCCTGACATTTGTAGCGGATACTTTTTCATTTTATCAGGATCACCAAGTGACTCTCGCACTGCGACATATTCTGGTATCGCTGGAATATAATCACCTTCCGGCAATTCCCACTCTTGGTTGATTTGTGCCAGTTGCTCAGAATAGATTTCCACTTTTCCAGATGGCGTAGTTAGTGGATTTTGCATTGGGTCATTATAGAAAGACTCTAAAGCGATATATTTATCAGAATCGATTTTATAACGGTCAAACACACCTTCAGCCTTGGCATATTCAGGTAAATGCGGTTTAGATTCTTTGAGTTTTCTGTAACTTGTTTCTATCCAATCTTGGAAGGATTTATTTTCGGTGAATTGTTCTTTAAGCCCTAATTTTCCAGCGATCTCAGTTAGCACATCATAAGTCAGTCTATTTTCCCAAAGCGGAGTAATAGTTCCCTCCATCTTAATCCCATATTGGTTTGCACCAGAAGAGTATGGGCTAGCAATAAGATCCGGAGTTTCAAGCCAAGTCACATCTGGTAGAAGTAAGTCAGCATAACGAGCTGAGTTAGTCATATGACTATCCCAAACGAGAATAAATTCACATTTAGATTCATCAGATAGAACCTTATGTGTTTTATTCAAGTCGGCATGCTGGTTCATGGTGACACCACTTGCATAGCTCCATAAAAATTTAATGCCTGTGTCGAGCTTATCTTTTCCTAGAATATAACTATTTTTAGCGGTGAGTTTTTCAGGCTCATCAATCGCATTAGTCCATAAGAAACAAGGAATTGAAGTTTTTACAGGGTTTGGTAACGCATAACCTGGGACTGAGTAGGTTTCTTTTACTGCATTATTACCCCAGTTGCCGGTATTAGTTCCTTTTCGGCCAAATTGGTTAGCAATAATAGGCAAGATCATGATGGCGCTGGAGGTTTGTTCACCCGCTGATTGTCGTTGAACGCCCCAACCTTGTGAAATCCACGCCGCATTCGCTCCAACTAATTCACGAGCTAGTTGTTTGATTTGCTTAGCTGGAATACCGGTTACAGAAGCAGCCCATTGTGCCGTTTTTTCTGTTTTATCTTCACCTAGGCCAAGCAGGTAAGATTTGTATGAAGAATTAGTAGCTGCAGAGTCAGGCAGAGTTGTCTCATCCCAACCTACTGCATATTTATTTATCGTTTCATCTTTAACTAAATTTTCTTCAACTAAAGTGTGGCAAATACCAGCGACTAAAGCGGCATCAGTTCCAGGTCGGATAGGTAACCATTCCGCACCTACACCAATAATTGTATCGCTTTCTCGAGGATCAATGATGATCACCTTAGCCTGGCTTTGTTCTAACGCACGATAAAATTCTTGTACTTGGCCACCACCGGACATTCTGGTTTCAGCCAAATTATGACCAAACATCACCACTAAATCCGAATGCTTAATTTGGTCAATAAAGCTACCTTGTGGCGTACCAAAAATAAATGGTTCTACTCTGCGAATCTGAGCGGTTGAATAACTATTATGTTGGTTAAGGTAACCACCCGCTAAACTCAATAGTCGTGTACAGGCATTTCTTCCGTGTAGGTTAGCCCCAGTACAACCTGAACCATATTGATAATAAACTGCCTCATTACCGTATTTTTCAACGGTGCTTTTCAACTTATCAGCAATAATACTGGTCGCTTCATCCCAACTGATGCGTTCAAACTTACCTTCGCCACGCTTACCAATTCGCTTCATTGGGTACTTTAAGCGGTCAGGGTTATAGGTTTTATATCTATTAGAACGACCTCTCAAACATGGTCGAATAGCATGCTCACCAAACACGCTATCATCTATGCCAGCATCAGTATCTATGCGAACAATATGATCGTCTTTGATATGCACTTTGAGTGGGCAGCGGCTACCACAGTTAACTAAACAGGTGCTCCACTTGATTTCTTCCGGTGAGTCTTCTGTTTTAGACACAGATTTTGCAACTGCACTGAATGGGAAACTAACTCCAGTGGTTAATGCTGCAGCCGTAGCTGTTGTCGCAGACGCATTTAGAAAGCTTCGTCGTGACAATCTACTTCCTAGTAAATTTTGTATTTGCTTTTTCATTGCTTTGCCTTCGTGATTATTTGTCTTTTTATAATTTAACTATCTTTTATAAATTAATTTTCTTTTATAAATTAACCAGTTAATTTCATTTCAATTGCGCTATTAGGACATTGCACCTGACAACGCGCACAACCATTACACAAATCCGGATCAAGTCTGGGTCGTGATTTAGCTTGAATAGTGATGGCTTGTTTTTCACATGCGCTTAAACATTCAGCGCAGTAACTCGCTTTGAGTGGATTGCAATTTGAAAGGAATTTAGGGCGTAACAATGTATCGCCCACGTTATTAGATAATGCACCAGTCGTGCACGCAGCTTGGCACTGATAACAATGTGTACAGGGATTGTGTTCTATTTGGAGTATTGCTTTATTTTCATGGATACGAATGATGCCTTGTGGACATTGTGCTCCACATTCATTACAACCATTACATAGTTCAAGGAAAAGATTTTCGTTAACTGCCGTTGGTGGGCGTGGGAATAATCTAGGGATCTGCTGGGCTTTTTCAGCATGCTGTTTTAAGTGCGTAAATAAGCGCCTTTTATTCAGATCGACCATATGGCATTTCCTTGCTAGATGTAAGGAAATGTTACGACAATAAGTATCTGTAATATTGATATGGCTCAATATGTTAGATCAGAACAACACTGCGTTGTTTGTTTTGTGATAAAGGTTCAAAAAAGAAAAGAGGAATGACCGTTTTTATATAAATTAAGAATAAAGCGCCTGAGTAAATACTCCTCAAAAAATGAGTGGCCAATATTTATTGACCACTCATTTTACTCAAGTTGTGATATTCAAATATCGAAAGTACTACAACAAAGCTTCCACTTCAGGAACCAACTCGTCAGCTGAATAGGTTGGAGAGAAACGTTCTACCACGTTGCCATCTTTATCAACTAAGAATTTAGTGAAGTTCCAGTTTAGCTCTGCGCCATCAAACACTTGGTTTAGTGAAGTGAGTTTTTCAATCAAGCCTTCTGATGCGTCATTGGTTTTATCATCTGGGCGAGCAGATTTTAGATGCTTGAATAGCGGATCAGCATCTGGGCCATTCACTTCGATTTTAGCAAAGTTGGTGAATGTCACGCCGTAATTAACTTGGCAGAAATCCATAATGCCAGCGTCATCTTCTGGTGATTGACCTAAGAATTGGTTGCATGGGAAGCCTAAAATCTCCAATCCTTTATCCTTGTATGCTTTGTTGAGTTTTTCTAACCCTTCAAGCTGCGGTGTTAAACCACATTTTGTTGCAATGTTGACGATCAACAATACTTTTCCTTTGTATTGAGAAAGGTCAACCGTCTCTCCGTTTACCGCTTTCACTTTAAAATCATGTACATTCATTTTGTTACTCCTTGTTTATACCCGTCCATGTTTCTTTGGGTATGTATTTTCCTTAAATTCAAACCACCTCTTTCGAGCTACCCCTTTAGAGTAGTTTGATATCCAAATTGATCTACATCAGCATTTTAACCCATCTTTTCTCCATCATAGCCCACAATTAATTATTTTTATGGGCGAATTAAATATGAGTAAGATGAAACTCGTTATCATTGGTAACGGTATGGTTGGTCATCGCTTTATCGAAGATATTGTCGAAAAAGATCAATTAAACCAATACGAAATCACCGCATTTTGTGAAGAACCACGTGTTGCTTACGACCGAGTTCACTTATCTTCTTATTTCTCGCACCACACGGCTGACGAACTTTCTTTAGTTAAAGAAGGTTTTTATGAGAAACACGGCATCAAAGTATTAATTGGTGAACGTGCAACTAACATTAGCCGCGAAAACAAAACCGTATATTCAAGTTCTGGTCGTGAAGTTCAATACGACAAGCTGATCATGGCAACCGGTTCTTACCCATTTGTTCCACCAATCAAAGGCAACGAAAGCAAAGATTGTTTTGTTTACCGTACCATTGAAGATTTGAAAGAAATAGAAGCGACTGCGAAAAAAAGTAAGAGCGGTGCTGTTATTGGCGGTGGCTTGCTTGGCCTTGAAGCTGCTGGTGCATTAAAAGCACTTGGTGTTGAAACTCATGTGATCGAGTTTGCGCCTGTTTTAATGGCGGAGCAACTGGATTTACAAGGCGGTTTAAAACTGCGTAATAAAATCGAACGTATGGGCGTGCAAGTTCACACCAGCAAAAATACGTTGGAAATCGTGCCAACAGGTACAACAGCTCGTAACACCATGAAATTTGCTGATGAAACCGAGCTTGAAGTTGACTTCATCGTGTTCTCAGCAGGTATTCGTCCACAAGATCGCCTTTCTCGCCAAGCTGAATTAGAAATCGGCCCTCGTGGCGGTATCGCAATTAACGACCATTGCCAAACTTCAGATGCCGACATCTACGCAATTGGCGAATGTGCATCTTGGAATGGTATGTTCTTCGGCTTAGTGGCTCCGGGCTACAAAATGGCGCAAGTAGCGGTTGATCATCTTCTAGCTCAAGCGGCTTCTAAAGAATCTGAAAGCGCATTTACTGGCGCAGACATGAGCGCAAAACTAAAACTGCTTGGCGTAAAAGTGGGCAGTATCGGTGATGCAAATGGCCGCACGCCAAACTGTAAGAGCTTTGTTTACCAGAACGATGAAGAAGACGTGTATAAGCGTTTGATCGTTTCTGAAGACAACAAGAAATTATTAGGTGCAGTGCTAGTTGGTGATACTTCTGACTACGGCAACTTGTTGCAACTTCATCTGAACGACATGGATCTTCCTGAGCATCCAGACGCACTAATTCTTCCTGCTCATGCGGGTGCAGAAAAGCCATCAATGGGTGCAGACGCATTACCTGATTCAGCAGTGATCTGTTCTTGTTTTGACGTAACCAAAGGCCAAATCGCAAAAGCAGTGGCTGACGGTCACACCACGCTTGGCGACATCAAGATGATCACTAAAGCCGGTACAGGTTGTGGCGGTTGTGTTCCGATGATCACGCAAGTGTTGAATGCAGAATTAGCGAAAGCTGGTATCGAAGTGAAAAACGATATTTGTGAGCATTTTGAATATTCTCGCCAAGAATTGTTCCACTTGTGCCGCATTGAAGGCATTCGTTCATTCGACCAATTGCTTGAAAAACACGGCAAAGGCTACGGCTGTGAAGTGTGTAAACCAACGGTTGGTTCAATCTTAGCTTCTTGCTGGGGCGACCACGTTTTGAAACCACAACACGTTGGCCTACAAGACACTAACGACAACTTCTTGGGCAACCTGCAAAAAGACGGTACTTACTCTGTTATCCCTCGTATGGCGGGCGGTGAAGTAACACCTCAAGCTTTATTAGTTTTAGCAGAAGTAGCGGCTGAATATAACTTGTACACCAAAATCACTGGCGCACAGCGTATCGGTTTATTTGGCGCACAAAAAGACGACTTACCAGAAATCTGGAAGAAGTTGATCGCAGCAGGTTACGAAACCGGTCAAGCGTACGCAAAAGCACTGCGCATGGCGAAAACTTGTGTTGGTAGCACTTGGTGTCGTTTCGGCGTTCAAGATTCTGTGGGCTTAGGTTCATTCCTTGAAAACCGCTACAAAGGCATCCGCACACCACACAAAATGAAGTTCGGCGTTTCTGGCTGTACTCGTGAATGTGCTGAAGCGCAAGGCAAAGACTTAGGCATTATCGCAACTGATGCAGGTTGGAACATGTACGTTTGTGGTAACGGCGGCATGAACCCTCGTCACGGTGACTTGTTGGCTTCTGATTTGGATAAAGAAACTCTAATCAAATACATCGACCGTTTCATGATGTTCTACATCCGCACTGGCGATAAATTACAACGTACTTCTGTTTGGCTTGAAAACCTAGAAGGCGGCGTGGATTATCTACGCAAAGTGATTGTAGACGATACGCTAGGCATTAACGAACAGCTTGAAAAAGACGTTCAAACCTTAGTGGATAGCTACAGCTGTGAATGGACTGACACCATTAATGACGAAAGCCAATTAACTCGTTTTGCGCACTTCATCAACTCTGATGCGCGTGATGAAAACGTGGTATTCGTGGCGGAACGTGACCAACATCGTCCAGCAACATTTACAGAAAAACACCCGCATTTGCGTGGCGACATTCTTCATACTGATCTATCAGAAAGCATTTCACAAACAAAAGCTATTACGACGGAGAAAGCATAATGACTGCATCTAAATCAAGCTGGGTAAGTGTGTGCCAACTTAGCGATATCGCACCGAAAACAGGTGTGTGTGCTTTAGTAAACGGCAAACAAGTTGCGATTTTCCGTCCTCGTTTTGATGAGCAATTATTCGCTATCAACAACATGGACCCGTTTGCACAATCGAACGTGCTTTCTCGTGGTTTGATCTGCGAGCACGACGGTGAGTTATGGGTTGCTAGCCCACTTAAAAAGCAGCGTTTTAATTTAACTGACGGTCGTTGTATGGAAGATGAAACCATGCCAGTTGCGACTTATGAAGTTCGAGTTAAAGGCTCTGAAATCCAAGTTAAAGCCTAATTCAAGCTACAAGCTAATTAGCGTTTAAAAATCCATAGCGACTGTTTTCGTAAGTAAGCAGTCGCTATCAGTATTCAAACTTTAATTTCAACCTAACAGGTAAATCTATGTACACAGATACAATTAAAAAGTGTTCAAACAACGCTGCTCGCATTACTGCATTAGCAAAAGGCAATCCACTTGGTTTTTGGATCAGTTCTGCAATGGCGGGCGCTTATGTTGGTATCGGCATCATTTTAATTTTCACTTTTGGTAATCTTGTCGATCCATCAATCCGCCCTATCGTTATGGGTGCAACTTTCGGTATCGCCTTAACTTTAGTGATCATCGCTGGTTCTGAATTGTTCACTGGCCACACAATGTTTATGGCATTAGGCGCAATCACTGGTCAAATTAGTTGGAAAGACAACCTGCTTGTGCTGCCACAAACTTGGTTAGGTAACTTAGTGGGTTCGGTTTTCGTTGCTTATCTTTTCTTCCTAGCTGGCGGCGGTAACATTCTTCCTGATGCAAACAGCTTTTTACACGCAGCGGCACTAGGTAAAACTACCGCTCCTGCAAGCGTGCTATTCTTTAAAGGCATTCTATGTAACTGGTTAGTTTGTCTTGCAATTTGGATGTGCCAACGCGTTGAAGGTTCAAGCAAATTCATTGCAATCTGGTGGTGTTTATTAGCATTCATCGGCGCAGGTTTTGAACACTCTATTGCCAATATGACTATTTTTGCTCTATCTTATTTCGGCAACCATTCAGATGCATTTACCATAGCTGGCATTGGCCACAACCTACTTTGGGTTTCACTTGGTAACCTAGTTTCTGGTGCAGTATTTATGGGCTTCGGCTACTGGTTCTCAACCCCAAAAGCGGAACGTCCTGTTTTTAAAGCAGAAGATGAACAAGCGATTGCAGCACAAGAAGCAAAAGCTTAATTAAAAAAAGAATAAAAGAAACACTAAACGTTTCCAGCACAGCCCGGCGATCTAAATTTCAGCTTTCTGATTTAAAATAGATTCTGGGCTGTTTTTTTATCTTCCTTTTCTTTCGAATACAAAAGAGCTTGATCATGACTACACATTCAAACATTCAAACCCCGTTTGTTTCCCTTGTTGGCGCAGGTCCGGGTGATCCTGATTTGCTGACAGTGAAAGCATTACGCTTAATTCAAGCTGCTGATGTTGTTGCTTATGACCGCTTAGTCTCAAAAGAAATCATGGCAATGGTAAACCCGAATGCGGAACTGATTTTCGTTGGTAAGAAGTTGAATGACCATTGTGTGCCACAAGATCAAATCAATCAGTTATTGGTGGATAAAGCATTAGAAAATAAACATGTGGTGCGTTTAAAAGGCGGCGATCCGTTTATTTTTGGACGTGGCGGGGAAGAGTTGGAAACCTTAGTGGAAAACAACATTGCCTTTGAAGTGGTTCCGGGTATTACAGCAGCTTCTGGTTGTAGTGCTTATGCAGGTATCCCTCTAACCCACCGCGATCATGCGCAAAGTGTGCAGTTCATTACTGGGCATTTAAAGCAAAAAGGGCAAGATATCGATTGGAGAAGTTTAGCCCACACTAACCACACTCTTGTGTTTTACATGGGACTAAAACAAGCGCCTGTCATTCAAACCAATTTGATTGAACAAGGTTTATCAGCCGACACACATTGCGCCATTATCGAACGAGGCACAACGCCTAAACAGCGTATTATCACAGGTAATTTGTCGGAATTGGAGAACATGGCACAACAAGCGATTAGCCCATCGTTGATTGTGGTAGGCAGCGTGACGCAGCTTCATCAAAAATTAAATTGGTTTCAGAAATAACCAATAAGACTAAAGGCTTCCTCATCGTTTAGTCATTCATCTAATCTTCTAGTCCAGATTGAGAATAATAGCTAAAGGATAGAAATTGGTCGTCGGGACGAACTTGGTAGGTTTGTCTCGGTGGCACCGCATACATCATCTTCACCACTTGCTGAGATTTAGCAGAATCCCCTAAAACCAAAGCAAAATAATTGGCTAACTTGTTATAAGTAATACTGTTTACTTGATCAAAAACGGTTTTACGGTTTATTTCGAAAAATGGTCGATGAACAGCAACATAAGCATCATTGTAGATAAAACGGGATTGGCCAGACATCAAAGTGATAAAACAAGCTGAATAGCAATAGGTTTCGACAGCTGTATCGAGTTTGGCTTGGTGAATTTGTTTGCCTATCTTGATCGCTTCATCAATATAGCCACCATGGGATTGCAGCAGCACATAATTGATTTCTCTATGCTGATTAAGGTAACGCTGAAAACGTACGGATTCGCCAACACCAAAGTGACCATTCACCGCCATTACATAACGACCCTGCGACTCGAATACAGAATAATTGGCAGCATTCGCAGTTGATTGAACACCAAGGCTAATCAACACTAAACCGGCAACATTTAGTATTTTTTTTATTGTAGGTTTCACTGATAAACAAGCTTCAAAAATATACAGATATTCCCTTCGCATCTGCATTTATCAAATCATCCTAACATGGCAAATTGGGGACTTTATTGACATATATCAGGCGAATTTTTAACAAATGGCTCTGTTCCCAATTATGTTATCAATGCCTCTTTTTGTTGCTTGGATAATTTTTTGATACGAATTTCTTCTTTCAGAGCTGTGCTTTTATCTGCAACTTGTTGCGACCAAACGAGTGATAAAGGCGCTTTTCCTCTTAGAAATTTAGCACCTTTTCCCGCTTTGTGCTGCTCAAAGCGTCGTTCTAAATCGTTGGTGATCCCACAATACAAAGCCTGAGTCCGCGTACGAATTAAGTACACGAACCAAGGTTTGGCTCCCGGTTGAATTGAGCGTTGAGTTGAGTTTTGAGAAGCCGATTCCGACATCTTAACCTGCAATTAGCGCTTTCAATTCTTCCACTTGCGCTTTTAACTCAGCCACTTCTTGCTCTAAGGTTTGAATTCGTTCTTCGTATTGATTCGCAGAAGATGCTGAATGTTGGACGGGAGCCGCAGCAGCCAATGCTTCTAAATCCACTTCGCCAGAAAACAAATGCTGATAACGAGATTCACGCTTGCCAGCTTCACGAGGCAGTTTTACGACTAATGCCCCTTCTTCACGAGATGCCATTGCCTCTAATACCGCTTCCACTTCTTTCACATCAGTAAAATCACACAAACGGTTAGTGCGAGTACGGATTTCTCCCGGTGTTTGCGGGCCACGTAACAGCATACAACACACAATGGCACGCTCTTGATCAGTTAACTGTAATGAACCAAATTCCGTATTACAAAAGCGATGTTGGAACTTCGAAACTCGGCTATTAAAACCACTTTCATCTGTCATTAAACGACGGTCAATTAGGGCTTGTACAGCATCCATTACTTCGGAATCCGACAACGCCATTACCGGTTCACGGTTACTTTTTTGGTTACAAGCGGTGGTTAAACTGTTTAATGTCAGAGGATAGTAGTCTGGGGTGGTCACTTCTTTTTCAATCAAGCAGCCAATGATGCGGGCTTCAATCGGGCTTAGTTCAATATTCATTATTCTTATGTTCCTTTAAAAATTAGTGATCCCAACGAAAAGGGCGGTAAATTCGTTTGCCTTGATCTTCTATCACAATTATCTGGCTGCGGTTTATATCCATATCAATCTTTTGCATCATCTTCCGGGCAGCCAAATAACCCTCTTTAAAACTTTGCTTAGCTGTTGGCTCGGCAGAGGTTTGTTCGATTGCGGTCGATTCCGCATCTAGCGGCTGACTGGTGATATGTTCAGATTGGTCTTGTTGCGGCGAATTCCACATGTCGCTTACCGATACTATTATTATTGCTTCTGTTATTACTGCTGCTTTCTATATTGGTTTTTTAAACTGACAAATCAAGACAAAATGACTAAATTTTCCAATATGGTGAAATCCATACCATTCAGCTGAACAGTTTTTAAACGCCACTGGAGAAGTATTAAGCAAACGATGTTCATCACAATGTAAAACTTAGCTTTTAGAATCTTTATTTTGATCTCTGCTCTGTTCTGTCTGTTAGGTATATGGTTTAATCTTGGAAACAAATTTAATCATGAATTAGGGAAGAAAATATGGCTAACGTATTCGAAATCGTAAACCAAGCTCGTCGTAAAAATAAATTGAAGCGTGAAATTCTAGATAACGAAAAGAAAATCCGTGACAACCGCAAACGTGTAGACCTACTTGAAAACTTGCTTGATTACATCAAACCAAACATGTCTCACGAAGAAATCATCGAAATCATCAAGAACATGAAAGCGGATTACGAAGACCGTGTTGATGATCACATCATCACTGGTGCTGAGATTTCTAAGCAACGTCGTGAAATCAGCCGTAAGATCCGTGAACTAACGGAAGCGGATAAACAACAAAATCACGTTGCTAAAAAATAACAAAATGTGATTACTGATCGAAGGGGCGCTATTTGCCCCTTTTATTTCGCTGTTTTTAAGGGTATTTTGACACTCAAATTGAACGATTGTGAGTAATGTCAGTCTCATAACTCGATAAAACCGAATAACTATTGAAAACATATTCTGATGACAAGGAAACAATAATGTCAAAAAAACACTCTGTCTTAAAACCTCTCGCTCTATGTGCCCTTTTAGGTTTAAGTGCTTCTGCATTTGCGGAAGTGAAAATCAACATTCCTGGTGATGTCGATTTCCTTGCAGCGAATAACCAAAAACAAAAACTGGAAGGTGGGTTCCTATCTAGTAGCCGCGCAGTGACGCTACCTGACGGACAAAACCAAATCGTTTTCCGTTACGAGCCTGTTTTCAAGCAAGGCGATACCCAAAAAACAGTAAACACTGATGTTATCATTGCGAAATTCGATTCATCTGATAGCGAACTAACTTTAGTGATGCCTAAGTATTCTCGCGAAAAAGACGCTGAGCAATTTAATGATCATCCTGAGTCTTGGAAATTAGTTGACCAAGATGGCAACCAAGTTGACGTTGTTCAAGACGTATTGAAAAAAGACGGTTTCCAAATTGGCCGTAAATACGATCAAGAGTCTATCGTTTACAACCAATCAAACGGTGTTGCAGCTGTGCCAATTACAGGCGCAGCAGTTGCTACAGCTACAGCGATCAACATGACAAACGGCGGCACAGCTTACGTTCCTGCGACAGCGGTTCCTGCGACTCATGCAGCAGCTGAAGCGACAATCCAACAACCTGTAAGCGCTCAGTACAAAACAACTGAAGAACAAATGCTACATTACTGGTACGAAAAAGCTGATCCAGAAACTAAACAACGTTTCTTGCAGTCTATTATTCAAGCGAAGTAATTTCCTCGAATATTTTAAAGACCAAAGCAAAAAGGCTTACCAATTACGGTAAGCCTTTTCTATATCTGTTCTATAAAGATAAAATCGAAACTAAGAACGATTACTCATCATCAACAACAGGTTTCTTTTTCTTCTTAACCATAAACACGTTATCGCCTACATCTACGTTTTTGTAGAAGCTCTTATCGCGTTTTACTGGTTTCTTCGCTGTATCAGCTTTCTTAACGACTTTCTTCTTACCGTTCGCTGCGCCTTTCTTCAGAAATGGTTTGCGTGGTTTGATGCCTTTGAATTTGCCTTTCAAACCTTCTAATTCAGAGAAAGTCAGATCCTGTTGAAGATAAGTTTCAATATTCTTAAAGCTCGCCCAGTCTTTCGGACCAACTAGAGACATCGCTGTACCTTTGTTGCCAGCACGACCTGTACGGCCCACACGGTGCACGTATTCTTCAGTATGTTTTGGCATATCGAAGTTAATTACGTGCGTTACGTTTGCGATATCCAAGCCACGAGATGCGATGTCTGTCGTCACTAAGATCTTATGAACACTACGCTCAAACTGGCTCATAATGCTGTTACGCTGCGCTTGGTTCAAACCACCACTTAGCGCAACGGCTTTTAGGTTTTGTTCATTTAACTTATCAGTCAGACGTTCAGTATCACTACGCGTTGCCGTAAAGATAATTACTTGTTTGTAATCAGCTTCTGCTAGCAGACGTTCAAGAATCGCTTCTTTATGGTCAAGGTGATCACACAAGTAGAAGGATTGATCGATATCTTTGTGTTGTTCTGCAGATGCGCCGATTGCGATACGTTTTGGATCAGTCAGCATTTCATTCGACAAATCACTCACTTCAGCGTGGTCGATAGTTGCTGAGAACATTAAGGTTTGACGACGACGGTGTTTCGCTGCGCTGTGAATTTTACGTAATTCTGGAGCGAAACCTAAATCAAGCATGCGGTCTGCTTCATCAAGGATTAGCGTTTCAACACCATCTAAATACAATGAACGATGCTCAAGGTGATCGGCTAAACGCCCTGGTGTTGCCACGATAAATTTTGGATATTTACGTAACGCTTTAACTTGGTCGTTAAAGTTTTCGCCACCAACAATCAGTGTGCCGGTATAAGACAAACCACCCAGCATACCTTTCAACTCGCCAAATACTTGTTTCGCTAGTTCACGTGTTGGAGCAAGGATCACACCACGTGGATCTTTCGCTGATAACGCTTTGGTTTTTAGAGCCTTATGCAACATAGGCAAAACAAACGCTAATGTTTTACCCGAGCCTGTTTTGGATGAAGCCAACAAGTCTTTACCTGCAATCGCAACAGGGATCGCTTGACGCTGAATATCTGTCGCTTGCGCAAAATTGTAATGTTGTAGGTTTTTAAGTAGGCGATTATCTAAACCAAGGTCTTTAAATTGCAAAGGTTAACTCCAAAAATAAAAAAATGCGGGCGATATAATAGCATAAGCATGCAAACTGCTGATCATATTTTATCTATGAGATTTTTTATTACAGAATCAAAAGGAAACTAACTCAAAAAAGCGGACCTTCTCAGCCAGTTACTACCAAAAGAACAGTCCAATTCCTACTAAAGCAAACCCTGTTCCGATAAAGGTTTTCAGAGAGATAGACTCCCCTTTTAACACGCTGATCAGCAAAATAAATAACGGGCTGATAGACATTAGAGTTTGTGCAATAGCAGGATTAGCCAATTTCAGAGCAATTTGTTGCAACCAAAGGGCAATAAAGGTACCAAAGAAAATCGCCCCAAGAAGAATTTTCACATGCTTTGAAGCCAAACCTTTTGCACCTTGAATGATGGCAGAAAACGGTTTTTTTTCTATAAAACCAATGACCAACATCAGACTAATTACACCAATACTGAGACGGATTAACGCACCTAAAAGCGGCGGAAGATCACCTGCTACCAGAGCATAATGAGAAATAACCACTCCAAACGCTTGGCAAAAACTGGCTAATAAACCAAAACCAATACCTGATTTTGATACGGTTTGAGCTTGAGTTTCAGCAGAACCTTTGGCTTGAAATAAGGTAAAAGTGACCGCAAGAGTCGTGATGATGATCCCCAGCCAGCTACGCAAACCAATCACACTCCCCAGCATTATCAAAGCTAAAATGCCAGAAAGCGGCGGTGCGAGAGATTCAAGCAACAAGGTTTTATTGGGG
This sequence comes from Vibrio sp., assembly GCA_047975485.1. GTDB lineage: Bacteria > Pseudomonadota > Gammaproteobacteria > Enterobacterales > Vibrionaceae > Vibrio. The sequence goes on from JBKEDP010000064.1 coordinate 29,318, forward strand.
CCAATACGTTTTAGTGCAGCAAAATAAGCACTGTCGCCAATCGCAATACCAATCACGCCCGAAATCGCCAACACACCAACGTATTGTGAGGAAATATGTAATTCAGGCATAGGTAAAAATGGCATCACGATCAGCATCATGCTCGAAGCGACAACGCCTTTAATGACATTCATTTGCAATGCTGAAAAATGATGTGAAGTTTGGCTATATAACCAAGTAGAAACCGCCCAAACGAAAGCAGCAGAGATGGCAGCAATTTCGCCCCAAAACATGATATTTCCTTTTATTGTTTTTATTTTTAAAGCATTGGGATTAATTCAAGCTTAAAGAAGAATAAAACTCAACGTCGGCCAAGCCTAAAGTAATGGTGAAGTTTAAGATAAGTAGGCAGCGAAAGCGATCACCTATCATATGACAGAGCTTACATGATAGGTTTTTATTATTACTTTAGGTTTTTTATACCAGTTCTCACATTCAATTTGCGAGCCACCAATTCTATGCCCGGTTTATAACGTTTAGCCGACGCATTTAATGCCAATTCTAATGCACTGTCTGCAATGATCTCAAAACGTTGAGAAAGAGAGTTTATTCTGATTGGTAGAAAATCCAATAAGCGGTTATCACCGTAAGTCGCAATATGCAGTTTGCTCATTAATTCTGGATGTTCAAACAACACATCAAGCACGCCTTCCAGCAAGGTATAAGAAGTGGTGATAATCGCATCAGGCATTGTGTTATTTTTGATCCATTTTTCGATTGCTATTCGTCCAGATTCAGCATTAAAGTGCTGCCCATATTCCACCAGCATTTCTATTTCTTTGATTTGCTTAGCTTGATTCTGTTGAGAATGTTGACGCACTGCCGCTTCAAAACCGAGTTGGCGTTCTTGAGAAATGGTCAGCTCAGGTAAAGCGCCAATCAAACCAATCGATTGAATCCCCTCCACCAATACCGATTTAGTTAAGCTCAATGCACCTTCAAAATCTTCACTGATCACACAGCTAAAATGTTCATCATCTAACGGGCGGTCAATCGCAATCACGGGCACGCCTTTATCCTGAATACCAAGGTAAAACTCATTAGCATCCACCATAGAAGTCGCAACAAATAAAGCATCAATCCGGCGACTCACCAATGCGTTAACCACGGCTTTTTCCGTTTCGGGTTTGTCGTCTGAGCAACCAATCAAAATCTGATAGCCCGCCTGACGAGAATTAAACTCCAACAACTTAGCTAAACGTGCATAACTGGTATTTTCTAAATCAGGAATAACCAATCCAAACGAGCGGCTTTGTCCTGCTCGCAATGCGGAAGCAGCAAGATCTGGCTGATATTGGTGCTCGTTGACGACTGCCATTACTTTCTGCTGTGTCTTTTGACTTATGCGGTATTTGGTCGCTTTACCATTAATGACATAGCTGGCGGTGGTTTTCGAAACACCTGCTAGTTTTGCAATTTCATCTAATGTCATTTGGTTTTCCTCTTGTCTCTCAGCTGCACAATTACTCTAACAGCTCACAGTAAAAACCGCTCACTGATCAAATTGACCATGGTTCAAACTGGCTATTTTGTGCGCGAGTTCAAACTTCTATTCATCCAAAGATTATCTTCATTGAATTATATGCTGAACCGATTCAGTATAAAAGCTGAAAGGATTCAGCAAATTTGAATTTAGCTCACAAAACATCAATTTCTTTAGTGAATATCAGGAAGATAAACATTAAAAAAACGAGATAGCAAAACAGAAGTGAGCCGTTTGCTGAATTTTTTTGATTAACTTGCTGAACCGATTCAGCTTATAGATAAAGCAAAACATAAATAAGCAGAACAAAATAGCAAAACACAATATTGAACACACCTAATCTGGCTTAATAACAGATCGAATAGATAGAGGCGCACATGCTCACTTTAACTCCACAAGAAGTTACGCTGGCTCAGTCGGCAACGGATAAAACCGAAGCCATAAAAGCCATCGCTCAATCGTTAACACAGCAAGGTTATGTCGAGGAATTTTACGTCAGCGGCATGCTGAATCGTGAACAGCAATCTTCAACATTTCTTGGCAATGGTATTGCGATCCCACACGGCACAACCGATACCCGTGATTTAGTGAAAAAAACTGGCGTATGTGTGCACCATTTTCCTGAAGGTGTTGATTGGGGAAATGGCACGGTTTATGTGGCTATTGGTATTGCTGCGAAATCTGACGAACACTTAGGCATTTTGAAGCAACTAACCAAAGTTTTATCGGCAGATGGTGTGGAATCAGCGCTAAAAGAGGCAAAAACTGAGCAAGACATCATTAATGTACTGAACGGTCAAACTCAGCTAATGGCGGATTTTGATGCATCACTGATCCAATTGAAATTCCCTGCTAGCGACATGCTACAAATGACAGCAGTTGCCGGTGGCTTACTACGAAATACCGGCTGTACCAACGATGAATTTATTTCGGAAATCATCACCAAAGCCCCTACCGACCTTGGCAAGGGTTTATGGCTAATCAGCGGTGGCGAAGGCGTTAATCGTTCAGCTATGTCTTTTGTTTCAACAGCAAATGATTGCGAATTTGAAGGCAAACAAGTGAAAGGTTTGATTGCCTTCGCTGCTTGTAATGCTAGTCACAAACCGCTGCTTTATAAAGTATCTCAGCTGATTTTATCAAAACGCCAAGATGAGATTTTAAATGCCGATATCGACCAACTCTTGGCTTTATTCGACTTAACGGAAAAAGCACCAGAAATTGAATCTGATGATGCGAACACAGCAACTTTCACCATTAAAAATGTGCATGGTTTACATGCTCGTCCAGGTGCAATGTTGGTGGCTGAAGCGAAGAAATTTGAAGCAGCGATTCGTGTCAAAAACCTTGATGGTGAAGGCGGTAGTGTCAATGCGAAAAGCTTGATGAAAGTGATCGCTCTTGGTGTGAAACACGGTCACCGCTTAGAGTTTACTGCTGACGGCGTGGATGCTGAGTTAGCACTTACTTCGATTGGTAAAGCGATTGAATCTGGCCTTGGTGAAGGTTAAGGAAAGCACGATGAGTAAAACAAATAAAGTCGTCACCATTACGCTCAACCCTGCTTTAGATCTAACTGGTCACCTTAGCGACCAATTAAATGTTGGCAGCGTGAGTTTGGTTTCAAACAGTTCTTTGCATCCTGCCGGTAAAGGCGTGAATGTGGCCAAAGTTCTGTCTGATCTTGGTGCAAATGTCACGGTAACTGGCTTTTTAGGGCGTGATAATCAAGAACCATTTTGCCAGTTATTTGAACAAATCAATGCGGATGATCGTTTTGTTCGAGTCGCAGGTGCAACACGTATTAACGTGAAACTGGTCGATATCAATCAAGGTGTGAGTGACATTAACTTCCCTGGTGTTGAAGTGACACAAGAAGCGATTCAAGAATTCGAAAAGACGCTAGATGAATTAGCACAAGATCATGATTTCTTTGTAATGGCAGGCAGTTTGCCACGTGGCATTAGCCCTGAACTTTGCGCTCAGTGGATTGAACAACTTCATCAAAAAGGCAAAAAAGTGATTTTCGACAGTAGCCGAGATGCTCTTGCTGCCGGTTTAGATGCTCACCCTTGGTTAATTAAACCTAATGACGAAGAGCTTTCTGAACTGTTGAATCAAGAACTCAGCTCGATTGAAGAATTCAAAAATGGTGCGCAATCATTGGAATCAAAAGGCATCGCCAACATCGTTATTTCAATGGGTGCAAAAGGTGTGATGTGGTTAAACCAGGGCCAATGGATTCAATCTCAACCACCAAAAATGCAAGTCGTGAGCACTGTTGGAGCCGGTGATACTTTGGTTGCAGGACTGACTTGGGGCCATGTCAATCAATGGGATAAACCAGAGATTCTGAATTTTGCGACTGCGTTATCAGCTTTAGCCGTGACACAAGTGGGTGTCGGTGTGCCAAACCTCGATCAAGTAAAAGAATTACAACAACAAGTACAAGTTACTTCGTTATAAAAATAACAAGGAAACCCTACTATGAACGTATCCATTATCACTGCATGCCCAAGTGGCGTTGCCAACAGCGTGATTGCTGCGGGACTCTTAGAACAAGCAGCTCAAGCCTTAAACTGGACGGCTAATGTTGAATGTCAATCGAAAGTGATTCCTTCGTCACCATTGACTCAACAGCAAATTGACCAATCTGACGTCATTCTTATTGCTGCGAATACGCCTATTGACACTACTCGTTTTGTCGGTAAAAAAGTTTATCAAGGCAACATTTCTACTTGTCTTACCGACCCACAAGCATGGCTGCAAAACGCTGCCAATCAAGCTGAATTATTAGAGCAAGGCACAGTACCTGTTACGACTTCCAAAACGTCTACAGGTCCGAAAAAAATCGTAGGGATCACGGCTTGTCCGACAGGTGTTGCGCATACTTTTATGGCTGCGGAAGCATTAGAAGAAACGGGCGCTAAACTTGGGCATCAAATTAAAATTGAAACCCGTGGATCTGTTGGTGCGAAAAACCAATTAACCGAGCAAGAAATTGCCGATGCGGATCTGGTGATCATTGCAGCAGATATCGAAGTGCCACTGGATCGCTTCAATGGTAAGCAACTTTACAAAACCAGCACAGGCCTTGCTTTAAAGAAAACCGAACAAGAAATTAATAAAGCGTTTGAACAAGCTAAACCTTATCAATCAGGTCAACAATCCACTTCATCGTCTTCTTCATCTGAAGAGAAAGCTGGCGTGTACAAACATTTGATGACAGGTGTATCGCACATGCTTCCTTTAGTGGTTGCAGGTGGTTTATGTATTGCCCTTTCATTTGTCTTTGGTATTCATGCTGCTGAACAAAAAGGCACACTTGCGGCTGCATTAATGACGATTGGTGGTGGTTCAGCCTTTGCTTTGATGATCCCAATTTTAGCGGGCTTTATTGCGTTCTCAATTGCAGATCGCCCAGGTTTGGCTCCAGGTTTAATTGGCGGTATGTTAGCAACTTCAACAGGTGCTGGCTTCATTGGCGGTATTATCGCTGGTTTCCTTGCCGGTTATTCTGCGAAATTTATTGCTGAAAAACTTAACTTGCCACAATCTCTTGAAGCATTAAAACCTATCCTAATCATCCCATTGTTGGCGAGTTTGTTTACTGGTCTTGTAATGATTTACGTGGTTGGTGGCCCTGTGTCAGGCATTATGACTGCGATGACAGAATTCCTAAACAATATGGGTTCTGCTAATGCGGTTCTACTTGGCATTATCTTGGGTGCAATGATGTGTTTCGACCTTGGTGGCCCAATCAACAAAGCCGCTTATACTTTCGGCGTTGGTCTGTTAGCTTCTCATACTTATGCCCCAATGGCGGCAGTTATGGCAGCAGGTATGGTTCCAGCAATGGGCATGGGTTTAGCGACATTCCTAGCCAAAGATAAATTCATTAAGAACGAGCAAGAAGCAGGTAAAGCATCATTTGTGTTAGGCATGTGTTTTATCTCGGAAGGTGCGATTCCATTTGCAGCGAAAGATCCACTACGTGTTATCCCAAGCTGTATGATTGGTGGTGCATTAACAGGCGCATTGTCTATGTTGTTTGGTGCGAAATTATTAGCTCCACACGGTGGCTTATTCGTTCTATTCATTCCACATGCAATCACGCCTGTATTCTTATATTTGGCAGCGATTGTGGCCGGTACAGTTGTGACAGGTGTGACTTACGCATTCTTGAAGCAAAAAGAAACGCTAAAATAAACATCTTTTAATAAAAAACCTTGGGGCGAAGTATTTTACCCCAAGGTTTTTTAGTATTTTCGTAACGAATAGCTTATGCGACTTGAGCGATTCGAGGATCTACCTTCTTCATTATCAACTCACTTGGATCGAAATCATCAACGTAGATACTTTCTAATCGATATTCTTCAGCTAAACGCAGTTGTTCCGCTTCTTCTTCAGTTATCCAATCATTCTCTAATCCTATGGCAGCAATAATATCTAATTGAATGAAAGGTTTCTTCTGTCCAAGCTTTTTACACACAAGATCAAATATAGGTTCCGCTTTCAATATCACTTCTAACGCTCTCTCTAGTTTGCCACTTGGATTATATAAGCTTGGCTCCATATATTGATTTCGACCAATGCGAGAACGTGTTTCTGATGGTGTTTGTAAAATTCGTGCTAATTGATTATCTAATTGATCACTTGGCAGCTTACGTACTCGTCCCAATGGCAAAATTAGCACTCGCATTAATGTCGCCGCTGTACGAGAAGGAAAATTACTCAAGAAATCATCGATAGCCACCTCTGCTTGATACAAACTATCTTGAACCGCCCAATGAACTAAGGGTAAATCAGCTTCTTGATAACCTTCCATCTCAAACCGTTTTAATGCAGCAGAACTTAAATAAAGTTGACTGAGCAGATCACCTAATCGAGCAGAAAGACGCTCTTTTCGTTTCAACGATCCCCCTAAGATAGCCATCGAAATATCTGACATTAATGCGATATTTGCACTGTAGCGATTCAATTTCTGGTAATAGCCCTTAATCTCATCTTGAATAATGCCATTAAAGTTAGAGTCATTTGGTGTTGAATAATCAGACCAACGACCATCTGTAATACCGAGCCATAAACTGCGAATAGCATTACTGATCCCAAACCCAATATGTCCCATGAGCGCTTTATCGAAACGTGCTAATGCATTTGGTTGGTCAGAATAAGCAGCCTCCATTTCCTCCAAAACATAAGGATGACAACGAATAGCACCTTGACCATAAATAATCATTGAACGTGTGAGAATGTTCGCACCTTCAACGGTAATACCAATAGGAGCAGCTTGATAGCGTCGAGCTAAGAAATTAGAAGGCCCCATGCACACCCCTTTTCCTCCAGCGATATCCATTGCATCAATAATGACGCTTTGACAACGTTGTGTGCAGTGATATTTCACAATCGCAGAAATAACAGAAGGTTTTTCTCCAGCGAGAATACCAGCGACAGTTAATTGACTGGCTGCATCCATCACATAAACATTACCAGCAATACGTGCTAATGATTCTTCCACCCCTTCCATCTGTCCAATAGGTTGTCTAAATTGACGACGAATACGAGAATAAGCACCAATGGCTAACGCGGCGGTTTTAGCCTCACCCGTTGCATTAGAGGGCAAAGTGATACCTCGGCCAACGGATAGGCAAGCAACTAACATACGCCAGCCTTGTCCTGCCATTTCTGGACCACCAATGATAAAATCTAAAGGTACAAAAACATCCTTGCCTTGAGTTGGACCATTTAAAAATGGAACGTTTAACTGAAAATGACGGCGCCCCGTTTTTACACCAGAAATGGAAGTTGGAATTAAAGCACAAGTAATGCCTAGCTCCTTTTTATCGCCCAATAAGCCTTCAGGATCTCGAAGTTTAAAAGCTAAACCTAACACTGTTGCTACCGGAGCTAAGGTAATATAGCGTTTGTTCCATGTTAACCTCATACCCAAGACTTCCTTTCCCTGCCACTGGCCTTTACAAACAATGCCGAAATCCGGAATAGAACCAGCATCTGAACCTGCTTCTGGGCTAGTTAATGCAAAACAAGGAATGTCTTTACCTGAGGCTAAACGAGGCAAGTAATAATCTCGTTGCTCTTTAGTGCCATAATGTTGAAGTAATTCACCTGGTCCTAAAGCATTTGGAACCCCAACGGTTGAAGCTAACACATTGGAAATGCCCGCCAATTTTTGCAACACAACAGACTGCGCATAAGGTGAAAATTCAAGCCCGCCATATTTTTTCTTAATGATCATGGCAAAAAATTTATTTGCTTTTAAATATTGCCAAAGCTCAGGTGGTAGATCGGCGTATTCATGAGTAATTTCAAAATCATTAGCCATTCGACAAACCTCATTTACAGGTCCATCAAGAAATGCTTGTTCTTCATTGGATAGTTTGGGTGTTTGTATATCAGAAAACTTATTCCAATCTGGTTTACCTTTAAATAATTCAGCATCCCACCAGACTGTCCCGGCTTCAATCGCCACCTTTTCGGTTTCAGATAAGGCAGGCAGAATTTTTCGGAAAGTATTTAAAATTGGTTTTGAAACGATTTTTTTCCGAATCGATGCAACACCGAACAGCAAAGTCATGCACAAGAAGGCAGCCAATAAAATGGCAGAATATGTTGTCATCAAAGTGGAAATTAAAAGCATACATGTTATCAACATTAACGCTCTATATTTATAAGCACGATGATAGAAACAAATTCCACCAATAAGAAGCGAAAACAACAAAGTAAAAAATACAATCATTACTATTTCCTTATTAAATAACGAGCAAAACAACCCTTATGATTTAACAAAAATCATCATAAGAACTTATATTTATGAAATGTGTTACATAATGAAGATTATTTAATGTAACTTTTATAGATATCCATTAAAGAGTGCCGATTAAGTTTACCTGTGCCACTTTTAGGCAGGCTTTCTATATTAATAAAATGTTTTGGTATTTTATATTTGGCAATGTTTTTTTCTAAATATGATTTCAATTCAGATTCGGATAAAGTTTCAAATCCAGAGACAGAATAAACAATACACCCGACCTCTCCCCATGTATCATCTTGAACACCAAAAACCGAACATTCATTAATTTCATCTAACGCTAAAACAACTTCTTCAATTTCTTTGGGGTATACATTTTCTCCACCAGAAATGTACATATCTTTTAAGCGACCCACTATTTTGTAATACCCAGCCTCGTTAATAGATGCTAAGTCACCGGTTTTTAACCATCCATCAGAGGTAAAGGTTTCTTTATACTTGGCCTCATCGCCCCATATTCCGATATAGATTGCTTTGCCTTTAAACTGCAACTCTCCATATGACTCACCAGTACAGCTTTCAGAAATAATATCTAACCTAACCTGTAAACGTTGAGTATTTAGACCAACATATCCCGCATGCTCACGTACAATTTCAGGATCGAGAGGCATACCAAAAATAGTGCCGATTTCTGACATTCCATAACCATCGGAAATCATAACTCCATCATTTAACCAGTTATGAATGTGGGCCACCGGGTGAGGTGCACCTCCAGTTAACAAGGCTGTTAAATTTCGTAATTTTGACGCTTGATAGCCAGGTAAATGACGTAATAAATTAGCCATTTGTGGAACACAAAAATAATGAGTCACTTTATATTTTGGTGATGATAATAATTCTAATGTTCTTTCAGGCTGAAACCCGTCCGTAATCACTAAAGATCCGCCCCAATATAAAGCTGGTCGAATACTAGAAATTAACCCAATGACATGAAACATGGGGGAATCACACAAAAAAACACTATTGATATCCACATTGTAGAAATCTGTCATATTTAATGCAGTTTCACGTAGCGTTTCTTCAGAGTGCATGATTCCTTTAGGTTTTCCAGTAGTGCCTGAAGTATAGAGAATCAAACTTGGTAATGAAGGATCCGCAAAATAGTGAAAATCCTCATAACAACTGATGTAATCGTCAAGTTGATGAATATCAAAATGATCAATCTTGAGTTCATCGAGCAACCCATCACCTAGAATAATTTTGGGTTGGCAATCTGTTAATAGAGTATAAATTTCAGGTTTTGATAAACGCCAATTTATAGGAACAAACATTGCCCCCATTCTTGAACAAGCAATGTGTAAGGCGATTTGTTCTTTGCAATTTTTTGAAATACAAACCAGTCGATCACCTTCAAGTAATTTTTGCTCAACTAACCAAGCTTGGACTTGTTTAATGTATTTATTGAATTCTTTATAAGTCCAGTTTTTTAACTTTATCAGATCAAATATAGCAATCCGATCAGGAGTCAAGTCTGCTTGTTTTTCTAAAAAATCCATTTCAAAATCCTTGTCAGTGAAACAACTTAGATAAAATAATTAAAAAATAGCTAGTTGAAAGAAAGTAGTTGGCTTTTCTGCTTATCCTTCAGCTTTAAGCCAACTGCCTTTCCCTAAAATTTATTCATTTTTGTTATAAGCACCTAAACCTGGTTTGTAAGTTTTATCATCTAAAAATTGTTTCAAACCTTGCTTCCTACCTTGATTATCAAAGCTATTTGCTGATTCTTGTGCAATGACTAAGTAGTTTTCAGCATCTTCGAAACTCATTTCTTTTACTCGTCTAATAGCATCTTTTGTCGCTTTCAATGCAATCGGGTTCTTTTCAATTAGCGAATCACACACTTCTTGAACACGTTGCTTTAATTTTTCCAATGGTAGAGATTCATTCACCAAACCCCATTCGGCAGCAGTTTTACCATCAATTTTTTCACCCAGCATTGCGTGATACATTGCTTTGCGCATTGGCATTAAATCGGCCACAACCTTACTTGCACCACCTCCAGGTAAAATTCCCCAGTTAATTTCACTTAAGCCAAAGTGAGCTTCATCCGCACAAAATGCCAGATCACAGCTAAATAATGGCCCATACCCGCCACCGAAACACCAACCGTTCACCATGGCAATCGTCGGTTTTTGATACCAACGTAGTCGACGCCACCAACCATAAGCTTCACGTTGAGACTGTCGAATACCTTGCAGCCCAAATTTTTCGGTATCCCTAAAGTATTCCTGCAAATCCATGCCCGCAGACCATGCTGTGCCTTCCCCTGTTAAAACCAGCACAGCAACATCATCGTTAAATTCTATTTCCTCTAAAATTTGTAGCATTTTTCTATTTAAAGTTGGGCTCATGCAGTTTCTTTTTTCTGGGCGATTAAACGAAACCCAAGCTACGCTATTTTTAATTTCAACTTTTACAACATCATTGTTCATACAAATACATCCTTATTTAAATTGGAAAATGCCCATCTTTTGTTTCAATAGTTACCCATCTCGTTTCAGTGAATTCATTTATTCCATTTTGCCCCCCAAAACGGCCATATCCTGAATCACCAACGCCGCCAAATGGCATTTGTGCTTCATCATGAACGGTTGCTCCATTAATATGACAAATACCAGAATGAATTTTTCCTACCATATCCAATGCTGTTGCAATATTTTGCGTAAAAATAGATGAACTTAATCCGTATTGTGAGTCATTGGCTATTTCAATAGCATGCTCTTTGTCTTTAGCCCTAATAATACTGACAATAGGTCCAAAACTTTCGTCATGGTATATGTTCATTTCTTTTGTGACGAAGTCTAAAACGGTGGCATCCATCAAAATTGAATCTGAAGCTCCGCCATTAATTAATTCAGCTCCTTTAGAAACTGCGTCTTTAATTAATTTATTTACTTTAGTCACTGATTCAGTGCTTACGACTGCACCGAGCGGATGAGTGCCGAGTGTTGGATCTCCTGCTGTTAATGTCGCTACTTTATCTCGGAATTTTTGAACAAATTGGTCGGCGATAGCATCAACAACAATCAATCGCTCTGTTGACATACAGATTTGCCCTTGATTCATAAAGGCACCAAACGCTGCAGCTTTAACAGCTTCATCAAGATCTGCATCTTCCAACACAAGTAACGGAGCTTTGCCGCCAAGCTCGAGTAGACATGGTTTCAGTTGTTTACCCGCCCTTTGTGCAATAATGCGGCCTACTTCAGTCGAACCGGTAAAATTAATACGTTTCACTTCTTTTGCATCAATTAATGCCCCAACAATCTCCGCCGCATCATCTGGTTTATTGGTAACACAATTGACAACATGCTCTGGAAAACCCGCTTTTGCGAGGGCATCAATAATGAGTGAGTGTGTTTTAGGGCAAATTTCAGATGCCTTTAAAATCACGGAATTACCGCAAGCTAATGCCGTACAAACCGCTCTAACCCCCAAGATGATTGGAGCATTCCAAGGAGCAATTCCCAATATAACGCCAACAGGTTGCTTAACTGCCATTGACCAGCAACCAGGCTTGTTTGAAGGAATTACCTCCCCTTTTATGTGTGTCGTTAGTGAAGCCGCTTCACGTAACATTGAAGCCGCTAACGTCACGTTAAACATTGCCCAACTTTCCGTTGCACCTATTTCATTTTTCATTGCTGTGACAAACTCAGCAGTCAATGCTTCAAGTTCATCAGCTGCTTTATTTAAACAACTTCGTCTTTCAATCGGAGATGATTGAGCCCATTTTTCGAATCCTGTTTGAGCATTCATCGCAATTTGCGTCGCTTGTTCAACTGTCATTGCGACACATTCACTCGCTAACTCACCATTAATCGGGTTGATTCGTTGAAAGTTCATATCGTTTTCCTTAACTTCATTTTGTCGCTGGTTTTAATAAGAAAATAGCACTTGCAGCCAGTAAAGCTCCGGCCCCCATCAGTAAAGAAACTGTTTGCAAACTAATTCCAGAAGAAAATAAATACCCGGCAATAATCGGACTCAAAGCAGCCCCACCACGGCCAACCCCAATAACAACACCCGTACCACTCGCTCTTATTTCAGGAGGGAAATACTGTGCCATTAGAGCAAATAAACCGACAATCCCGGAATTAGTAAAGAAACCTGTTACTGCTGAAATCATGGCTAATTGAGCTAGATTTGAATATCCCTGCCCAAAAACATAAACCATAATAAAAGCAACAACTAACATACTTATGAGCAGAGGTTTAAGATTGATTTTTCGAGATAAAGTCCCTAATAAGAGTGCTCCCATAGCGCCTCCTACATTTGCCCAAACTAAAACTTGTCCCGCCTGTGAAGGATGAAAGCCCATATCCACAACAATTTTAGGGATCCATTTTAGGATGTAATAGAAAGTCATTACCTGAGCAAAATAAGCCACCATCAATAAAATTGTTATCATTTTAAAGTTTGGCGAAAACAATGCAGAATAAGAAACTTTTATTTTGGAATCTTTAACATCTGGTAACAAATTTAATGTGGCTTTATTCATTGATAATAACGTGTCATTTATTTTAACCAGTGCATTTTTAGGCTGCTTTCTTAATAAGAAATGAATTGACTCGGGCAGAAAGAAAGCAACAATAAAGATAAAACTTAAAGTCACTAAACCACCAAAAATAAATACTGATCGCCACGAGTAGTATTCAAGCAATTCAGAAGCAATTGTTCCACCTACAATAGCACCTAATGGATAGCCGGTTGCCATAATGATCACGCATAAATGGCGATTTTTTATATTAGAAAACTCGGAAACCATTGCATTTGTTGCAGCCAACATACCACCGATACCAATACCGGTTATAAATCTACATACTAATAATGAATTAACGCTTTGAGTATAAGCAGCCATTAGCATACCTAAAGCCATTAATATTAAACACATTTGTATTATGGGCTTTCTTCCATATTTATCAGCCCAACCGCCTAAAAGAATTGAGCCGGCAGCCATACCGATCAATTCCGTGGCTAAAACAATACCCAATGCGCCACGGTCAATTTGCCATTCTTGTGAAATGCCTGGGGCTGCAAAACTAATTGCTAAAACATCAAAACCATCCAATGCATTTAATGCTATACATATAATCACTGCGATTATTTGAACTTGGCTCATACTTCCTTGTTCAAACTGATCAATTGCTTTAGTCGTCATCCTTGTACCTTACCTTTTATTTGATTATTTATAATTCAGTAATTAATACAACTTTCAATTATATATTAATTGTGTTTAAAGCCATTTTTCTGGTCTTTTATGACAATTTTTTTGACATTTACTGCCAACTAAAAACAGTGTGATCCATTACTCATTTTATGAGTCTATTGCACTAATGGAGTATTGCTTCCTATAGGTATTTGGCGTTAACCCAGTCCAACGATGAAATGTTTTTGTAAATACAGACTGATCTGAAAACCCAGTAAGATAGGCAATTTCATTGATTGAATTTTGATGATAGACCAGAAGTGAAATAGCCTTTTCTTTTCTAACGGAATTTTTTATTGCTTGAAAACTTTGACCTTCTAACTTCAATTTTCTCATTAAAGTTCTTGGTGTCATATGCATTCTTTCTGAAACACTTTCAATACTAACATTCAAATTTCCAATCAAATCTTTAACTATTAATTTAACTTCATAAGATAAACTTTGATCAGAAGTATATCTTCTAAAGATTTCTCTTGGACAACAATTTACGAAACTATCTAATGATTTTAAATCTTGCATGACTTTTCTATTCATATAAAATCTTGGAAAAAGAATGGATAGTTCTTTCTTTTCAAAAATGTGCACACAAGGAAAAAGATAGTTGTATTCTGAATAGTGCTTAGGTTTAGGGTAGTTAAAATAAATTTTACTTATATGCAAAGTATCATTAATAAGCCATGATATGTAACGATGAATAGTAAGCAACACTAATTCTGAAAACAAATAATTAAAATCATTTTCTTTTTTTCTTATGTTTACATTTATAGAAATAAAATCATCACGGCTTTCAACTGAAATAAATTCATAACCTTGTATCAGATTATAAAAAAATACTGCTTTATAAATTGCATCACCTAGCAGAACTTGTGGCACGGTCAAACATCCCATTAGTTTATAGGTTCCCACCTTTAAAGGACGTTCGCATATTCCCATACTTTCATCATTCAACTTTCGCCAAATCAATAATTGTAGTTTTGCTAGTTTTTCTGTTGGGATCCGTGAACTTTTACAGTAAAACTCTTTTTCACTTATACCCACTCGCCTTAACAATGCATTGATATTTATACTTTTATTTTTGGCATGCTGACATAATGCTGTTAAATAATGATTAGATGCCGTTCCATGTTCTATCTTCATATCATCTCCTTTGATAAGAATTGACAGCATTAATAAAACAAAACATCTATTAATAATTCTCAACTTAATATTAAATCAACAGATAAAAAACTTAAAATTCAAATATTCGATGAGATATAAGATTTTCAGATAGGCCAATTTTATTGGTAAAAATCATTATTCTAGGTACAATCTCCCTTCGTCCGACTTCTCACGACTCAGGTTCTGACCATGTCTTGCTTTACTGCCTTTAATGCCAATATTTCTGAAATCTCATTACCCAAAAAATTCACATTTCCGTTTTGTTACGAACCTCATCCTTTAAGTGTATTGGCGGCAGAACAATTGCAACAACATCTCACTGCTCAAACTGATTGGCAGCATGATTTTGCTGAAACCGGCAAAATGTTTGGTGTGTTAGTAGTAAAAAATCAACAAGGCGAGATCGGATTTATATCAGCATTTTCGGGCAAAGTCGCCGACAGCAATCACCTTCCTCATTTTGTACCACCCGTGTTTGACATGCTCACCGAAGGGAGTTTCTTTTTAGAAGGAACAGCGCCGATCAATGCTATTAATCAACAAATCAAACAGCTTGAAAGCGATCCAGAAATTGCTGCACTAAATCAGCAGATCAAAGAATGTATTCAACTCTCTGAAATCGAGCTAGAGCAGCACCGACTACATATGATTGAGGGAAGAAAATCTCGTAAACAGCAAAGACTATCAGCAGAAGAAACATTATCTCCAATCGAACTGAAACCCTTTCTTGCTGATTTAGCTAAGCAAAGTGTGGCGGAAAAGACACAACAAAAGCAGCTTAAAGCGCATTGGGCACAACAAATTGAACAAACTGAAAAGCAACTACAGCTAAAAGTGGCAGAAATTGATCGCTTAAAGCAACAACGCAAAGAGTTATCTTCTAGCTTACAAACGCAGCTTTTCTCGAAGTATATTTTTCTAAACCAAGCGCAAGAAGAAAAGTCTTTGCTAAATATTTTCCAAGCGACAAAAAATCCAATACCACCAGCTGGATCCGGTGAATGTGCTGCACCTAAATTATTACACTACGCATTTCAGCACCAATTTACACCGATTTGTATGGCGGAATTTTGGTGGGGAGAATCGCCAAAATCCGAAATTCGTCAACACAAAAAATATTACCCAGCGTGTCAAAATAAATGTCACCCAATATTAACTCATATGTTGGACGGTATTTGCCTTGACGATAATCCGTTATTAAAAAATCATGCGGAAGGCAAAGAGATTGAAATCATCTACCAAGATGAAGCCATTATTGTAATTAACAAGCCGGAGGAATTTTTATCGGTTCCCGGCGTAAATGTAAAAGATTCAGCCTTTACTCGCCTGCAAACTTTATTGGCCGATACTCCCAATGTTGAAGGACCATTCGTGCTGCATCGTTTAGATATGTCTACGTCGGGTTTATTGGTTTTTGCCTTGACCAAACGTGCGAATAAAAGCCTACAAAAGCAGTTTATTACCCGTGGTATTGAAAAGCGTTATGTCGCTGTTTTAGATGGAAAAGTGGAACAACAAAGCGGCACAATTACCTTGCCGCTACGAGCCGATTTAGATGATCGTCCGCGACAAATGGTGTGCTTTGAGCATGGCAAACCAGCTCACACCACTTGGGAATGGATCGAAAATGTAAAAGTGAATGGCGTCGACAAAAGCAAAGTGTATCTTTACCCTAAAACAGGCCGCACACACCAGTTAAGGGTCCATTGTGCTCACAAAAATGGATTAAATATGCCAATTTTAGGTGATGACCTTTATGGTGAAGTAGCAAATCGATTACACCTGCATGCGCAGCAATTAACTTTTGACCACCCTTACACGAAAGAAAGAATGCAATTTGAAGTTGAACCTAATTTCTAACTCGAAGCATTTCAAATAAAAATAATAACCAATAATACATCACTTATTGGTTATTACCCACTTGTTAAGTTTTGTTACAAATATCACAAAACAAACTTACAATTTGTTACAATCAAGTAAAGTTTGAACTAGATCTCTATTTCATTCTTATTTTCCTTTATAAATACTCCCGCACATAAATCTAATTTAATCAATGAGTAATAAACATATTCAAACGTAATAATATCAATTAATTGAAATTATTTATGTTTTGATGCTGTATATGTTAAGGAAAAATAATAATGAATAAGAACCACCAAATCTCTGTCCACTTTAGCGATGGACGTCCTAGTGTATTTGGCTTTCAAGCAGTGAATGAAGCTCTACATGATATTGGTTTAAGAGCCAGTAAAGTTGTTATCCCAGAAGAAGCAAAGCCTATTCTTTCTGCGGCAAAAGAGCGCCCGACAACCCCAGAAGAACAAAAGAAATTAGTAGAACTCTTTTATTTGCATCGAGGTGAATTACTTGAGCAAATAAAGCTAGCTGGACGTGAACCAGAAATGCATCGTGGTGGATATTTAGAAATCGCACAACGAGGTATGCCTCCTTATCCAAAAATTTACGACGTGCAAGCTATGTCGCCAGAAATGAAACACCATGCACTCACTCGTTTCAGCAAGCTGCACACCAATATGGCGGAAGATGGCACAGGTGTGGATGAAGTGATGACTGTCGTCGCAGGCGGCCCTTTCACCCATTACTTTGCGCTCAATGATGGAGTGGTGGCTCGACTTTCCATTAGTGAAATTACCTTAAACGACACTGCTGTTCGTTTGAGTTACAACGGCATTATTAAGCATGCGGCATTAATGAATCCAGCTTATGGTCTGATTGTCGCCTTTGCCCACGGACCAAAAGAATTCGATATGGTATTTGAAGATCCAAGCCTTCCTCATCCTGAGTTGATGGATACCAACCCTTGGATCGATTATAGCTTCGATGTACCTAAACCACTTGATAAAGCAATTGGATCTAAATAATCCACTCTAAGTAATTAAGAATAGGAGAAAGATCATGGTTCAACCTTTAGTTCCAATTGTCGATAACAATAAATGGTTATTCAAAAGCCCGCACTCAGTAAAAGAAACCATCGATCGCTTATTAAAAGCCATTGATGCAAATCCCGAAGTGCTGAAATACGAGCGAATTGACCAGCAAGAAGTTTCACGCATAGCAGGAAAAGAAGTGAAACCCTGTGAATGTGTTTTCTTTCAAAATAGCCACCTGGTCGGCTTACTTTTAGATTTAAACATCCGCACCGCTGAAATATTACCCATGCAAGCTGTTTCTTATGAAGATGATGATGGACAAGTTTGGCTCGTCACCAATAACCCAGATTATATGGATGAACATTACAATTTGAATGGTGCAAATGGCTTAATTGAACAAATCCATAATTTATTTCCAAGCTGGGTAGCACAAGCCTTGGCTGACTAATTAATGTGAGGCACTAACATGCAATCAAAACAACAATATGAGAAATATCCTTTAAGCAAAGATATCAGCATCCAAATCCTGAACATTTCTGAGCAAAGTCTAACGGCAAAATTGTGGTTTACCGGCGAAGGTTCACCAGTACCACATCATCATGAAAGTGAAGAGGTGAATGTTTTTATTAGCGGTGAGTTTGTTGCATTAAAGGGTGAAGTAAGAACTCATGTGATTCCTGGGGATATAGCCTTTGTAGAATCGAATGTAGAGCACAATTTAATTTGTCTTAGCGGGCAAGGTGAAGTGATCACAACATGGACTCCACCAAGACAAGAGTTTATTGATAAGTTTGCTTAGGATTGATTTTCTGTCGGATCAATTTTTCGGATTAACTTAGCCGGTGTGCCGCCATATAGACTATCTGGTGGCACATCTTTATTTACCACTGAATTCGCCGCAATCACGGAACGAGCACCAATCGTAACACCTTGTAAAATTACGCTATTTCCGCCAATCCAAACATCATCTTCCACCACAATCGGTTTACTGAAGGTTTCCCAGCGACGGCGGCTCTCGAAATCCATAGAATGACTTGCGGTATAAAACTGAACATTCGGGCCGATCAGAACATGATCACCAATGGTTACGGTTGAATTATCCAAAATCGTCACATTCATATTGAGGAAAGTTCTATCCCCAACAAAAATGGTTTTACCAAACTCACATTGAAATGGAGGAGTGATAATGCTGTCACCAAAGCTGCCCAACATATCTTTTAAAATGGATTGCTGATCTTCAATTTTGATCGCTTGATTGAGTTGTTGTTTAAGCTGTGCGGTTCTTTCTCTCACATCAGCAATACTCGGATCAAGACCATCAAAATCGTCCCCATTTACCATTTTTTCAAATTCGGTCATTGTATTTTCCAATTGCAGGCATTCCTAAAAACTCTCACTCTGTATCAAACAAATATTCATACAGAGTGAAAGTGCAAGCTGAATTAGTACTGAGAATCTTTCAGAACACGTTCGCCATAAATACCATTTTTAGGAATAGGTCGGTTACTTGAGTTAGCAGCTCGAATTACACGAATACCCTCTGCACCAGCTTTGCGTGCTGAGATAATATCGCCATCCGCATCACCGTAGTAGATTTTGATGTTTTTCTCTTTAATAAACGGTGTTTTGGTGTATTCGGTTTTGCTGGTATTGGCAAAAATCACATCATTCATATCTTTGATGTTAAATAATTTTTGCAAATACTTAGTGGTGAAATCACAGTCAGATCCTGGACGACCCGTGATGAAATAAATAGAGTCACCGCGTTTTTGGTGCATAGCAATTAACTTAGCTGCGATCTCTTTCGGGCTACTGAAAGCATCCCAACCACAGTTAGCTTTATCCCAAAATTTTTGATTGTCTAAATAGCCGTATTCACCCGGAGAAAATTCTTGCTGACCACGGTAAAAAACTGGCGTACTGAAAAGAACCGTATCGTCGATATCAAAGCCTACTGCCATAGGTGGTTTGCCTTCTAACTCTTTAGCTAGATCGTCAACTGACACCATTTTCAAGTCAGCACTTGTGCCAGCAGTAACCATATCAATCACAGAGTAACCTTTATGTGTTCCTGGTGTTTTTGGATCGGCATTAGCACCAACAGAAACACAGCAAGCAAGTAAAGCGGAAAGAGCAATAATAGATTTTTTCATTTCTTTTCCTAATCAAGTGGTTTGAATTCATGGATATTATTATAGTTATTAAAAGCTAATTATCTGATTTATATCAATTGGGGAGGTATATCCCCTACTTCAAAGAGCAAGCGTTGAAATCACTACAATAAAAAAGGAAGCCAGTATTGCTTCCTTTTCGCTTCTTATTTTAAAACTTCTAATCGCAGGTTTTTAAAACTGTTATCACAAACTTGCCATATAAGCTCGCCAGCCGCCGAAGTGGGTTATATCTGTCGCTCCATTTAAACCTATTGGTTCACAAATAAAGCCTTTTACCCATTCACCTGAGGCTAGTTCGACACTGCCTAGACCAAGCGGTGCAGGGATCATTGACAACAATGCACCGATTGAAGATTTCGGCATTATCCACACTTCAACTTCAATCGCTTTTCCTTCTTGTTCATTGCGAACCATACCCGGACGATACGGTGGACCACCAGCTAATGCGTACATTTGATATTGCGTACTGGTTTGTGTTTTTTGTTTCAACACACCACCCAATGACGTTAATTGCCAGTTGAGCGGTAAACCTTGCATGTGAGCACCACACACCAAAAGCGGCATGTAGTCATTTTGATTTAGCATTTCTCCCGTTGCGCCAAGTGGTAAACCCATGCTTTCTTGCCATGCTTGAGCGAGTGAAAGCAAGGTTGTGTCACTTTGACATTGCGAGAAGAAAGTAATCCCAAACGGCAAACCTTGGTCGGTGATACTTGCAGGAACGGCAATCGCAGCGTAATCCAATAAATTCATAAAGTTGGTGTAATAGCCTAGTTGGCTGTTCAACTCAATTGGATTCTGATTTACCGCTTCAATGGTATGAATAGTGCCGGCAGTTGGTGTCACTACTAAATCAACCGATGCCATTAACACGTCACATTGCGCTTTATACGCCTGCAATTGATACATGTTTTTAAACGTATCGGCTGCTGAATAGTTCTTGGCACCAGACAAAATTGTCTCAATCACAGGCAAACAACGGCTTGAATCTTGATTAAAGAAATCTTCAATTGCAGCATAACGTTCTGCCACCCAAGGGCCTTGGTACAACAATTTTGCCGCAGAAATAAAAGGCTCTAAGTTGAATTCAACTAACTCTGCGCCAAGTTGCTCAAGTCGTTTTAGACTTTGTTCGAAAGCAGTTTGATAGCTTTCATTACCAAAGAATGCTCTTTGCTCCAAGGTTGGCACACCGATTTTCACGCCTTTAAAATTCACGAATTCTGGCTGTGTATTTTGACGAACACGAGAATACGCATCTTCCATATCATGCTGAGCAACGATGTCGAATAGGGTTTCTAAATCTTGCGCACTTTTACTGAATAAAGTCACGCAATCAAGGCTTTTACAAGCAGGCACAACACCTGAGCAACTGAGTAAGCCTTTAGTCGCTTTCAAACCATAAATATTATTGAATGCAGCAGGAACACGGCCAGATCCCGCTGTATCCGTTCCGAGAGAAAATAACACTTGGTTATTGGCAACCGTCACACCACTGCCAGAGCTTGAACCACCTGAAATATACTCAGGATTAAATGTGTTTTTCACCGCTCCCCACGGACTGCGTGTGCCAACTAGCCCTGTCGCAAATTGGTCAAGATTGGTTTTCCCTAATGGCACTGCGCCCGCTTCAATTAATCGCTGAACCACAAATGCAGATTGCTCTGGCTGATATACGTATTCTTTACAAGCAGCAGTGGTTGGTAATCCTTCTAAATCAATATTATCTTTCACTGCAAAAGGCACGCCGAATAAAGGTAGTTCATCAATATTCGCATGTTCTAAATTCGCAATATAAGCATTAAGTTGGCTTTCTGTAATCAATGAAATCCACGCATTTTGCTGATCGTTTTTCGCTTCTTGATATTTTTGAGTTAAGAAATCTTTTACCGTTAACTCTCCTTGCTTAAAGGCTTGCAGCAAGGATTCAATCGTTAAAATATTCATTTATGCCGCTCCTTGTTCCATTGCAGATTCTTCGTTAATGACCATCAAAGGCTGGCCTGCTCGCACTTGCGCACCGTGATCGCTGCATAATGTGTCTACATAACCCGACACAGGCGACACGACTTCTAATTCCATTTTCATTGCTTCAAGCACCATCACTACTTCACCTGCTTTAACGTATTCGCCCTCTTTTACCAACACTTGCCAAATATTCCCTGCAACGTGACTTTCAATGAGGCTTTGTCCATCTTTAAGTTCTAGTGTCGTTTCTTCCTCTTGCTCAACTTCTTCAACGACAAAGTTAGCTTGACCTGTTTCTACCCAACGTTGACGTTCTTCTTCAAATGCTTTTTGTTGGCGAGTTTTACATTGCTCAATTTCAGTATGATGCTCATCCAACAAGCCTTGATATTGAGCCAATGAGAATGTGGTTTCTTCAATTTTCAGAGGGTATTGCCCTAACGGATGTTTATTACGAATATCCAATAGTTCTTCTGCGCTCACTTCATAAAAACGAATTTGGTCGAAGAAGCGTAATAGCCAAGGTTGTTCAAATTCTTTGGTTTTGCGGTAACGGTTCCACATTTGCAAAGTACGACCAACAAACTGGTAACCACCCGGTCCTTCCATTCCGTACACGCACATATAAGCGCCACCAATACCGACGGCGTTTTCTGGTGTCCAAGTACGAGCAGGGTTGTATTTGGTAGTAACTAGGCGATGACGAGGATCGATTGGCGTTGCTACTGGCGCACCCAAGTAAACATCACCCAAGCCCATCACTAAGTAGCTCGCATCAAAGACAATTTTCTTCACATCTTCGATCGAATCTAAGCCATTAATACGACGGATAAATTCAATGTTATCTGGACACCAAGGGGCATTTTTACGCACCACTTCATCGTATTTACGAATCGCTAAACGAGTGGCTTCATCGTCCCAAGAAAGAGGAATATGCACCACACGAGCAGGCACGCTCAGCGCATCAATATCATCCATTTCTTTTTCGATACCTTCGAGCAAATCCAATAATTCAGCACGAGGTAACTGCAGGTTAGAATAATGAATTTGTAACGAACGAATTCCCGGTGTGAGTTCTTCAATGCCTTCAATATTCATGGATTCGAGTTTCAACATTAAAGTGTGAACACGGAAACGCAGACGAATATCCAGCACTTGTGGACCATATTCCACCAGCAAGAAATCTTCACCACTCGAACGATAAACCACATCTTCACCGACTAAATCAGCAGATAATGTTTTAACAACAGGTGTGCTTTTGATCAGAGTTTCTAGCTCAATTGCTTCTTGTGGAACTTCTTGAATAGCCACCGCTTTGACTTGTTCAATTTGCGCACGTTCCGCTTGTTCTGCTTGCTCTAAAGTCACAGGAATAAAGCTCACTTTATCGCCGGCTTTAAGTTGGCCCATTTTCCATAAATCTGCTTTGATAATAGTTGCTGGACAAACGAAACCACCAAGGCTTGGACCATCTGGGCCCAAAATCACCGGCATATCACCAGTAAAGTCGATCGTACCAATCGCATACGCGTTATCGTGAATATTCGATGGGTGCAAACCCGCTTCACCACCATCAGCACGAGCCCAATCTGGTTTAGGACCAATTAAACGCACGCCAGTACGGCTAGAGTTAAAGTGCACTTTCCATGTTGCATCAAAGAAAGATTGAATATCGCTAGGCGTGAAGAAATCTGGCGCACCGTGCGGGCCATACATCACGCGGATTTGCCAATGTTCCGCCAATTCTGGCAATTGCGCTTGCTCGCCAACTTTATCTAATCGGCTCGCTTCTTTCGCAACATGCAACACATCACCAGCCACTAGCGAGCGTCCGGCATGACCGCCAAATTGACCTAATGTGAACGTCGATTTGCTGCCAAGATAATCAGGACATTGAATACCGCCTTCAATCGCTAAGTAACTGCGTGCACCTTCTCCTGAAATTTTACCTAAAGTCAGTGTTTGACCGGATTCAGCCACATAAACTTTACCTAACTCAAGTGATGCTTCATCTAGTTTCGCTTGAATGTGTGCACCGGTAATAACGAATTGCTTAGCTTGGTTAAATTTAAGCGTTGGACCATTAATGATGATCTCTAATCCTGCGCAAGTTTCATCATTACCTAATAATTGGTTGCCTACACGGAAGCTAAGTGAATCCATTGGACCAGAAGGTGGTACGCCGATATTCCAGTAGCCTTTACGCCCCGGATAATCTTGAATTGTGGTTTGTGTACCACCGCTTAAAACATCAATACTGTTTGGTTTGTATTCAAAATCGTTCAAGCTGCGAGTCAACACTTTGCCTGACTTCACCACTTCGCTTGCGAGTAATTGCTGTAAATACGCTAAGTTATGTTCGATACCATAAACGACCGTTTCGCTTAATGATTGCGATAGTTTTTGCAAAGCCTGAGTACGATCGGCTGCATGAACGATCACTTTTGCCAGCATTGGGTCAAAGAATGGCGACACTTCCACGCCTGCTTCAATCCAATGTTCGATACGCAAACCGTCGATGCTTGGCCATTCAACATGACTCAATAAACCGGCACAAGGTTGGAATGATTTATTGGCATCTTCCGCATACACACGCACTTGGATTGCATGACCTTCAGGTTTGCGAGCTTGTGATAATTCTTCAGTTGAAAGCGTGCCAGCTCCGAGTTTGATCATCCACTCTACCAAATCAACACCAAACACTTCTTCGGTCACACCGTGCTCAACCTGTAAGCGAGTATTCACTTCTAAGAAATAGAAAGACTGTGTTTTTTGATCGAGAACGTATTCCACTGTCCCTGCATTGCGGTAGTTCACTTGTTCCGCTAAACGAATAGCAGTTTGTTGAAGTTGTTGGCGAGTTTCATCAGAAAGGTTTGGCGCAGGTGTTTCTTCAATCACTTTTTGGTTACGACGTTGCGCAGAACAATCACGTTCACCTAAAGCCACCACTTTACCTTTACCATCACCGAAAATTTGCACTTCAATATGACGAGCATGTTCGATGAATTTTTCTAAAAACACACCGCTGTTACTGAAGTTGTTTTGGCTTAAACGTTTAACTGAATCGAAAGCATGTTCAAGGGAATCTGCATCAAAACAGCACTGCATGCCAATGCCACCACCGCCTGCGGTACTTTTTAGCATCACTGGGTAACCAATTCGTTCCGCTTGTTCTAACGCTTCTTGCTTATCGGTTAACAACGCCGTACCCGGTAATAGAGGCACACCGGCTTTTTCAGCAATTTCACGTGCCGAGTGTTTTAAACCGAATACATTCATTTGCTCTGGAGTTGGGCCTAAAAAGACTAAGCCGTTTTCTTCACATAAGCGTACAAAATCTGGGTTTTCACTTAAAAATCCGTAGCCGGGATGAATGGCTTGTGCGCCCGACTTTTTAGCTATTTCAATAACTTTTTGTTGATCTAAATACGTCGCTGCCGCGTTACCCGTTCCTACTGAAAAGGCTTCATCGGCTTGAACCACATGCAGGCTTTGAGCGTCGGCTTCGTTATAAATCGCCACGCTAGTCACATTTAATTTTTTTAATGTGCGGATCACACGGCAAGCAATCGCACCACGGTTAGCAATCAATACTTTGTCGAACATGCCGGTTTTTGAAGAAGTGCTGATGTTAGAAGAATAAGTCGTCATAACAGAATCCATTCTGACGGGTCGTCCCGTTCATCTTGAGCGTTTTATGAGGTCGTCCCCTGCTCGTTAAATCTTATTAAATTGAATCCCAAACCAAGACTTCTACTGGCGTTGGATTGTAAGCATTACATGGGTTGTTGAGTTGTGGGCAGTTAGAAATCAACACGATCACATCCATCTTTGCTGTTAACTCAACATATTTGC
This sequence comes from Vibrio sp., assembly GCA_047975485.1. Classification (GTDB taxonomy): domain Bacteria; phylum Pseudomonadota; class Gammaproteobacteria; order Enterobacterales; family Vibrionaceae; genus Vibrio. The sequence goes on from JBKEDP010000064.1 coordinate 54,927, forward strand.
CTGCACCACTGATCCCATCTTCAAACGTCAAACCGCCTTCTGCTGTGATTGGCACGTTCATAAAGAAGTTGATGTTGTGGGTAATGTCGCGCTTGGTCATGCCGAAAGATTCATTTTCCGCAATCGCTAGCAACCAACTATCACGACAAGCGTGCATGCATTTTTTCTCTAGCGCATAACGAACCGTATTACTTTCTGTCGCACAAGCACCGCCTAATGTGTCGTGACGACCACAAGTATCTGCGACGATTTCGAGCATCTCATTGCCTTGGTCTGACAAAATTTTAGTTCCGGCTGTTAGATAAACATTGCCTTGCTCACGAATAGTATCAATCGCGCTATAACGTTCAGCAGGATCATTTGCGTTATAAAAAAGCGTGTCAGCAGCTTGGTTGCCTTCAAGATCCAAAATGCGGAAAGTGTGACCTTTTTTAACCACTTTCATGTAATAGTCACCCGCAGGAACAATGGTGCGATCAATCGCTAGTTCTGGTTTTAATTGGCTTTCTACGATCATGTTTCGACTTCCTTATTCTGCGTGTGAGTGACAGCAATGTGCATGAGCTTGATGATGTTCAGGATATAAACGCTGGTTGTTTTGCAAGCCACGTCCGTTTTCCGCACAAGATTGAATGCAAGCATCATCAGCGGTTACTGGTTCAGCTTTCATCACTGAAATTTCGACTGGTTTAAATGGATAATCTTTTGCAGGATTCATTGGATGTGGGCAAGTTGTCAGCACCACAAGCGTATCCATTTCAAAACGTAATTCGATGCAATCACCCGCTTTAGAATGAGATTCAACAAAGTGCATGCAACCTTCGGAATCGGTTTTCACTGCGCTGAATAAGTTCAAATTTGCCGCTAAATCACGTTTACCTAAACCGTATTTCGCCACTTCCACCAACAAAGCATCGTAGCCATTTTGCTTCCAGTTATTACGGTCGGCTTGATAATCACGAGCACCCCATTTTTCGGTCACTTTGGCTTTATTTGCGACACCACAAACCGTATCAATCCAACCGGTATCATCACGAACAACTGAGCAGAAAATATGCCCCATATCAGAATAAAGACAGTGGCCTTTAGTGATCTTAAAGGTATGTTGGCACTTCAATGTGTCCGGTGCGTTATAGCGTTCAAGCAAGTTGATTGGGTTATAAAACAACATGCTGACATTTGCGCCACCTTGTTGATCTTGGACACGCAACACTTGTCCTTTTTTCACGATCATCGACCAATGCGCCGCACCGGGGATCACATCAGAATAATAAGTTTGCTCTGTTGACATCATTCTCTCCTTTGAATTTCTTATGCTATTTTTTGTTGAAGCTGCTGCGTTACTTCCGTCATATCCTGACGCTGATTTAACGCAATATCGTAAGTCACCTGTGCGCCGTAACGTTCTGGTGCTTGCTCATCAATTCTTGGTTTATCAAACACCCATAAACGATTTCCTAAGTGGAAACCTTCACTTAAATCATGAGTGATCATAAATACGGTCAGCTCATGTTCTTTACACAAGCTTTTGATTAAAACGTGCATGTCTTTTCGGATACCCGGATCAAGCGCGCCGAAAGGTTCATCAAGCAATAAAATGCGTGGCTTTTTAATTAATGCTTGAGCAATCGACAAACGTTGACGCATACCGCCTGAGAGTTCGTCTGGGTATTTATCAAAGGTTTGCTCTAAACCTACATCTTTTAAGGCTTGTTTGGCTTGTTCTTGAATTTCAGTTTTAGTGCGGCCAAATGTTTTTCCTAGCAAACCTGCGCCCAAGCCTGTTTTTTCAAATTCCAAACCCAGCATCACGTTTTGTAGAACGGTCAAATGAGGGAAAACTGAATATTTTTGGAATACGATGCCACGCTCCACACTTGGCTCAGCAGGCAGTGGTTTTCCATCTAACAAGATCTTGCCACGTGATGGTTGTTCTGTTCCTAACATCATGTTTAAAAAAGTCGTTTTTCCGCAACCAGACGCACCGACAATGCTAATAAAGTCGCCAGAATAAACATTCAGATTCAAACGCTCTAAAACGATGTTATTGCCGTACTCTTTCCACAATTGCTGAATTTGAATAATCGGTTGTTTTTCCATGGTTATTCTCCTTTAGCCTTGTGATACCAAGGGCTGGTTTTTAATGATAATTGCTTGAGAGCCCAGTCCATGAGGTACGCCAAAATGGAGATCCATAATACGTAAGGCAGAATGACATCCATCGACATATAACGACGCACAAGGAAAATTCGATAACCTAAACCTTCAGTAGCCACAATCGCTTCCGCAGCAATCAAGAACAGCCAAGCACTGCCAAGAGTTAAGCGGATAGCATCGATCAAACGAGGAAGAATTTGTGGCAATACAATGCGAACAATAATCTGCCAACTATTGCCACCTAAGGTTTGCGCCTTGATTAATTGTTCTTCTGGTAATGAAAGTGTTCGGAGTTGAATGTCACGGACGATCATCGGGCAGATCCCAATAAAAATCAGCATGACTTTCGATAACTCACCTAGACCAAACGTGATAAACAGCACCGGCAAAATCGCCATTGGTGGAATCAATGAAATCGCCGTTACGATTGGTGATAACGATGATCTTGCTATCGGCAACATGCCATTCGCAACACCAATCGACAGCCCGACAAGAGCACTTAAACCTACGCCTAATAACAAGCGCTGTAAGCTAGCTATGGTGTCCACCCAAAGTAAGTATTCACCGGTACGTTTGTTGGCAGTGAATGCCATTCTATCGATTGCATCTGCGAAACTGCTAAATGCTGGCAACAACTTATCGGCTGGGTTAACCGCCAATCGAGCATCTGATGCTGTTGCATAAAGCACGATCAGAATAATGAAGGGCAGCATACCAAGTACAATTTTGCCGTAACGCGAAGGTTGCTTATTTATCAGTTTGGTCATCTCTACATCCATTTCGTCTAATTATTCAGGCGCGTACATTTTTATTTCTGTTTATAATTCGCCTTTTGCCGCCATTTCCATGTATTCCGGTGTGAAACGTAATTGCACATTACTTGGATTACCGTAAACACCCGACGGAGTTTCAATACCGATGAATGATGCATCTGATGCGCCTTCACCTAAAATGCCTTGGTCAAATGAGAACTCAGCCACTTTCTGCATGGTGTCTTTCAATTTGCTGCTTTTGGTGAATTCCACGGCATCTTGTGGATTAAAGAACATGTGAGTCGCACCTAATTGCGCGTTATAGCCAACTAAATCGGTGCCAGAAGCTTTTGCCATTGCGGTTTTAACTTCGTCTGCTTTGTCTGAGTTCATTAAACCCATCACTTCATACCAAGCACCAGTTAAGGCTTTCGCCAGTTTTGGGTTGTCTTTTAAAGTGTCAGAATTCACAACAAGAAGATCGATGATTTCGCCCGGAATTTTGGAAGAATCAAACACAAGAGAAGTATCAGGATGAGAAGTGATTTCGCTAAGAAGTGGATTCCATGTTACGGCAGCAGTAACATCATCTGTAGTGAAAGCAGACACTAAATCCGCATCGGAAGTGTTCACTACTTTAACGTCTTTTTCAGACATGCCAACGCTTTCCAAACCACGCGCCATTAGGTAATGTGACACGCTTAATTCCACTAGGTTGACGTTCTGGCCTTTAATATCTGCCAATGATTTTTTGCCTTTCAGCACAATACCGTCATTACCATTTGAGAAGTCACCCACGATTAACGCAGTAGAATCCACACCACTTGCCGCAGGAATAGTAAGTGCATCCATATTGGTCATTACCGTGGCATCAAACTGGCCTGCCGAATATTGGTTAATTGACTCGACGTAATCATTCACTTGCACCACATCAATACTGATGCCGTACTTCTTCGCCCATTTGTCGATAATGCCGGCTTGATCAGCATAGTCCCAAGGCATCCAGCCAACATAAATTGACCAAGCTAAAGTGAAATGATCTTTTTCTTCTGCTGCTGCGGTTTGCGGGTGTAAAGAAGTCAGTAAAGTGGTTGCAAGAGCTAGAGCTGATAAGGATTTTTTAAGGTTGGATTTCATTGAACACCTCCGCTGTGTTTCACATGATTGGGATTAAGTCTAGGAGCATAACCAAAACTCTCCTTGTGTAATTTGAGCGGTAGTTTTGTTGACTGCGTTCATTCGCCCCAATCACATAGGCAAGCTATGCTCATGGGGTCTCACTCACTTGTCGCCTCACTACAACTCCAATTACTTCGGAGTAGAATGATAAGTCTCCCGGGCTTTTGTCCCGCCGTGTGACCTCAGTTGAGGTTGACAACTCTCGGACCAGTCACTGCGATGCAGCCGGAACCCTAGATGTCTATTGATTCAAATTGTAAGAATTTAAATGTGGGTATAACCGTTTTGGCTATGCTCAATATTTCTAAGGTTATTAAAGCAATCACCATGCCAAAAGATTAAACCTATTTATTTTCAATTAATTAACTAATCTCCTTTTTATGATATGGGCCAAAATTTCCCATTTATAGTGCAACGCACAAAACAAGCTCACCAAAATGGGTCACGCAAATGCTTACTGACAATAAAGTAATTTAAGTAGACGAAATCAACAAATAACCCTTATAATTTCAACACATTTACAACAAATGGAAGTTTGTATGGACCCCGACCCGGAACGATTATGCTTATCGTCGCTGTTTTTCATTTCTCTTAATTTCACTCCTATTTCTACACCTATAGGGTGGGCGCAATCATGATCGAAAGTGCGCTAACCTTAATTCTGGGGATCGTAATCATCCTCGCTATCATTGCTGCCAATGGCTATTTTGTTGCTCAGGAATTTGCCTACATGGTGGTCGACCGAACTAAGCTCGCTGCTTTAGCGGCCAACGGTGACAAATCAGCTCAACGTGCGCTTTCTGTGACCAAACGTACTAGCTTTATGCTTTCTGGTGCGCAACTTGGGATCACGGTAACGGGCTTGATGGTCGGTTTTATGGTTGAGCCTTTAATCGGCCGACCAATTGGTGCATTGCTGCAAGATACCGGCATTTCTGTTCAAACTGGGATCACAATTGGTACTGTTTGTGCTCTGATGATTGCAACCATTGTGCAAATGATTGCCGGTGAGTTATATCCGAAAAACCTTGCTATCGCGAACTCCGATCAGCTTTCTCGTAAGCTTTCCCGCTCGACTTTGGCTTATATGTCGATGTTTAGTTGGTTCATTAACTTCTTTGATAAATCCGCTAATGCCTTACTTCGTGCTGTTCGTATCGAGCCGGTACACGACTTAGACGTGAGTGCTTCGGAAGAAGATTTGCCGCACATCATTGCGCATTCACGTAAAAGTGGCGATTTGCCTGCGGAATTATCTTTGATGATGGAACGTGTTCTCGACTTCCCTCAATGCGATGTCGAACATGCGATGGTGCCTCGTTCGCAAGTTAACTGGGTTACACCTGAAACCACCTTGGAAGAAATTTGCAAACTTATGGCGCAAGCGCATACACGCTACCCTGTGATTGATAACAATGATTCTCCTGTCGGTGTCGTTCACTTGCCTGATGTCCTGGCTCGACTTGATGAGAATCGAACTCTTGGTGAAAACCAATCTCTTGATGAAAGCCGATCTTTTGATGAAAACCAATCTCTTAATGAGAACCAAAGCAATGAAACGGTTGCCTCGGTAATGCGCCCCGTTAACGTGCTACCAACCTTAATGAAATTGCCAGATGCGCTTAATTTATTAGCGGCTTCAACGAACCAACTTGCCTGCGTTATTGATGAATATGGCGGCTTTGCTGGTGTGTTAACGATTGAAGATTTGGCAATGGAAATTGTCGGTGAGATTACCGATGAACATGATGCAGAACCAAGTAAAACCGTTGTATTTGAAGGTGATAATACTTGGTTGATGGAAGGCGATATTCACCTTGATGAGTTTGAACGAGTGATCGGTTACGAAGTACCAAGAAACGATGTCGAAACCTTGGCGGGTATGGTGATTTCAGAATTAGGTAACTTGCCAGCAAAAGGCGATACGGTGAAAGTTGATTTGCCGATGGATGCGTCAGATTTGGTTTCAGACGAACCAATACAACGACAATTAGAAATGACGGTGCTGCATATTGAACGCCATGTTCCAAATGAAGTGCGAATCAAACTGCGTGAAATTCCACTAACGGAGAATGCGTAATGAAAGATCCAGTGGTTGTTATTGTAGTCACGCTGGCGTTAATTATCTTAAGCGGCTTTTTTGTCATTATCGAATTTGCTTTGATCGGCGCGCGCAGACATCGCCTTGAAGACATGGCAGCACAAAGCGCTTCGGCTCGTGCGGCATTACGAGGCATGAACGAACTCACCGTTATGTTAGCCGGTGCACAATTGGGCATTACTTTCTGTACCTTTGCTTTAGGTGCAGTAACCAAGCCTGCGGTCGATCATTGGCTTGGCCCTGTATTTTTAGCAACAGGCTTACCAACGTGGGCTGCCGACAGTGGTTCATTCGTGCTGGCTTTATTCTTCGTCACTTTCTTGCACTTAGTCGTGGGCGAAATGGCTCCAAAATCTTGGGCAATTGCGCACCCAGAAAAGTCTGCGCTTGCCATTGGTATCATTGCCAGAGCCTATATTTGGCCGTTGCGAAAATTATTAAAATGGGTGAATTTAATTGCCAATAAGTTAGTTCGAGCATCGGGCGTTGAGCCTGTCGAAAGTGCAGCGGTTCGAGGACAAGATATCGAAACAATCAAACAATTGGTTGAGCACTCAGGCCAAGTCGGCACACTAAAACCACAATTGCATCAGCAGTTATCAGGGCTAATCGATTTAGGCTCTTTACCTATCGACACCTTGGTTTTGGAAACGGAAACGCTGGTTTATGTTGATCTCAATGCCACGGTAGCCGATGTAAGAAAAACCGCTGTGGAATCCGGCCATTTACGCATTTTGGTTTTAGGCGAAAATGAATTTAAACCATTAGTGGTGCACGTTCGAGACACGCTACTTGAGCCAGTAGATCGCCCCGCCCACGAAGTCGCCCGTCAGGCATTTTTGCTTGAATCCACAACACCTGTATATGAAGCATTAATCCGCATGCGCAGCGCCAGCGTGCAATTAGCGGTGATTAAGAAAGATGGCAAGATCATTGGCGTTGTAACTCTGGCGGATATATTGGAGAGGATATTGCCGACTGAGGTGGTAGCGAAGAGTGCGTAGATTGGCATTTACAATTTGAGATTTTATAGCTACGAATACTACTGCCATTCGGTGTATTTCTGACGATCATATGTACAAGTTGTAATGACTAAGCTACCACAATAAAATCGTTAAAGCGCAGAAGCTTCAGAAATGTAGGAGATGTTATGAAAGTATCAAACTCAAACATGCCCTTTAATAAGGATAGTACTCATGTCACTGAAAAACATGAGGTTGTCACAATTAAAGACGATATATTTGATGAATTTATACATGCATGTGACAAAGCAAAGTCACCAAATTCAACTTTGCTTAAAGCGGTAAAACTAGATAATGAAAACCGAAAGCTAAAAATATAAGCCACAACTGTCTTCAGTTATGGCTTTCATATCTCTATAAACTACACGACTATTCCTACTTCTGCCCCTGCATCTCATCAATTTGGTCATTCACTTGATCAACAGCTTGGTCTTTTAGTTCCTGCGTTTCTGCTTTCACCTCATCAGCTTGTTGCTTAACATCTTCAAGCTGATCTTGAACTTCGGCTTTAGTTTCTTGCGCATGCTCTTTAATGTCTTGTGCCTGTTCCTTTAGATCTTGCACTTGGCTTTTCAGCTCTTGTGCTTCATCGGCTAGGGCATCACGTTTTTCCAAAAGCTGATCTTTGTTTTCTGCGATTTGGTCTTTTTTCGCTGCTAATAATTCAGCAATACCGGCTAAGTGGGTTGCTAACTCTTGCGCTTTTTCTTTCGGGAATTTGTCTTGTAATGACGTGATGAGAGTGGCTTCTAAATTCTCAATGACAGCTTGTTTTTGCTCAGGTGTTGAAGTGCGGATAGCTTGGATTGTGCCTGCGATTTGTTTAAGTTCAGGGAACAAGTTGGCATCTTTTAATGGTGCGAGAAGTTGTAAATCTTTTAAATCGGCTTCGTTTACTTTGGTATCAAGCGAGGTTAATAACACATCGACTTTGTCTAAGGTTTGCGCGCCACGTTGATACAAAGGCGCAATGGCTGCATCTTGGGCAAAGTTGGTTAGCTTATCGACCGTAAGGAATAGCAGCACGACGATAATCACAATCGGCAACAGTAAGCCACTGAAAAGGCCAACAAAAAAGTTATTAAAGCCTGCTCCAAAGTTTTTCATAAGAACCCTTAACTGGTTGATTTAGTTGCGTGCCAGTCTACCTTAGCCAGTTCGAATTCTAAAGTTATCGTGCAAATATTCAGCTTAACAAGGTGTAATGATCCACCAACAAGGCGATGAACAATCCCATCAAATGATAGATTGAAAATGCAAAGGTGCTCATTGCGCTTTTCTCATTCGGGAAAAATTTCAACATGGTGGCTTTGTACATAAACCCAAGCGACAACAATACCGCAGCAATGGCGTACACTTCTCCGCTCATGCCAACCAATACCGGCAACAAACACACAACTAGCAATAAAACGGTGTAAAGCAACACGCTGGTTTTGGTGAAATCTATACCGTGCGTGACAGGTAACATGGGAATATTGGCTTTGGCGTATTCGTCTTTGCGATGAATGGCGAGCGCCCAAAAGTGCGGTGGTGTCCAAACAAAAATGATCATCACTAATAACCAAGCATGAGCGTGCAGTTCGTTGGTTATGGCTGTCCAACCCAATAATGGTGGCATGGCTCCGGCAATTCCTGCAATCACGATATTTTGTGGCGTGGCTCGTTTTAAATACAAGGTGTAAACCACCGCATAACCCAGCAAGCTCGCAAAAGTCAGCCATGCAGTTAAGCCGTTCACGCCATAAAGCAAAGTGAAGAAACCCATTACACCAATCACGGTGGCAAAGGTTAACACTTTCCAATTCTGTAATTGCCCCGACGGTAATGGGCGGTTTTGGGTGCGAGCCATTAAGGCATCAATGCGTCGATCAATTAAGTGATTTAATGCTGCAGCTGAACCAGCCATCAATCCAATGCCTAATAAGCCTAAAATTAAAGGTTGAAGCGGTAATTTTCCTTCGGTCGATAAACACATTCCTACCAAGGCTGTGAGTAACATTAACATCACCACTTTTGGCTTGGTTAGGCTGTAATACAAGCGCATTTTTTCTAGGTAATAACTTTTAGAGAAGTAGCTTTTGGATAAATCACCTTTAGATGAATCACTTTCAGTCTGAGTTATGGCTGCCGATTTTGCCGGCGAATCTGCATGAGTAGGGCTCAACTGTGGCCTTGATAATTCGGTCAGCCCTGATGCTAAATCTCTGCTTACCTTGGAACTGCTTTTCTCTTCAGAGCTACTTTTCACTTCGGAGTTAGTTATATTCGTCACATCAAGATCTTTTCTTGGAAGTTCTTCTGCCACATTCGCTGACTGACAAGCGGTAAACTTGGCAGAACGACCTTGATGAATCCTTTGTGGAAAAGGGATCACATTTGATTTAGGCATTATTTCCTCCCTTTTAATGCTCATTTAATTGGCTCAGTTGAGACTTATTCTTTCTGATTGACGACTTAACGACACAGAAGAACGGTACGAAAGGCGTAAGCAAGTACACACAAACACCAAGTTAAAGAGTAGCAATGCCGCCACCATGTTGTGCGCAACCGCTAACAGAACAGGTAGATGAAGCAAAACATTGGCAACGCCTAACCCCACTTGGATAAATATTAATAAAGCCAAACTGATCGCTGCATGTTTAAGCATAGGTTGAGATTGTTCACCTAGCACTCGCCACGCAAAAATAAGTAAAGTGATGGTCGTTATAATGGCGCCGATCCGATGTAATACATGAATTGTCATGCGTGAGTTGTAGTCTAGAACGCCATATTCAAAACTCTCTCTGCCCGTGCTTCCCGTATTTAAAAGTGGATGCTGGAAGATCGTAAACGCCCCATTTAAATTGAAGTTTTGCCACCACGCTCCTTCGCATAAAGGCAAGCTAGTACAGACTAAAGCCGCATAATTGGTTGATGTCCAACCGCCAAGGAAGATTTGAAACCACAAAACAGCAAGCGCAATCCAACCCATTTTTTGTAAAGAAACGAGAGATTTAATTCGCCGAAAAGTTTGATTTGGAGTGGGCTTTAACCACGAATGCGGTTTAATAATTAAGTAGAAAACCAACAACAAGCTGAACAATAAAAAGCCACCGAATAAATGCAGAACCACAATGATAGGTAATAATTTTAATGTGACCGTCCACATGCCTAATGCAGCTTGAAAACAAACCAGTAGCAGCAAACCTGTTGACCAATATTTTGCCTTTCTGACTGAGGTATTTTTCAGTTGGGAAGCGTGAAGTGAAGAATGATTTACCACATTAGATAGCTTGAATGACAAAGCAAAAATGGCGGCAATCACTAACCCTAATGTGCCAGCGACGTAACGATGGATCATTTCAAGCCATGCTTTTTTCGGCTCAATTTGATGGTTAGGAAAGAGTTCAGCAGCACGCATGATCTCGGTATTGTGAGTAGGAACCATGATTTGACCGTAACAGCCCGGCCAGTCTGGACAACCCAAGCCGGCATCGGAAATTCGGGTATAAGCGCCGAGTACAATCACCACTAATGATAACGCCATGCTGACTCGCAACAAGGCAATTAGCCAAGCCCAAACCTGCGCATCGGAATAAAATTTTGCGTCCAATGGTGCATCTTGCACTGTTGCTTTTTTAACTTCAAAAGCAGGATTCGTTGACGATCTTGACGGTTCTGTCATTTGTGATTCGCACTCCTTGCTTGTATTTATGTTCTTGTTGCTACCTTTCTAACTAAACTTCTCTTTTAATCCACCCTTGAAAGCGTGAGCATTTTTCTTAAATCTTTAAGCATGCCTTTTAATTCACTTGGTAATTGTTCGGTATTTTGCACAGTGGGATAACGCATCACCCATTGGCCTAATGGATCAATCAACACAAAATCTTGCACAGCTAAATCTCTCCCTTGTGCGAGATTGCCATGCTCTTTCATCCAATCTTTTTGTAGGTCTACAACAACATATTGCGTAGTTTGTGATTGATCCAAAGCATTCGGATTTTCTGTCATCACAACAGGGCGAACACGAGGTAAATCTTTACCTAAAGAGAGGTAACCTTGTTGTAATAAATGCAGTTGTTGTTGGCACACATCGAGACAAGAATTTGGCATTAAATACGCAATCTGCCATTTATGAGGAGCGGGATTTTCGATCTTTAAGTCGTGATAATACAACTTAGGTTCAAGCCAAATGCCTTTATTGGTAACGCCAGAGTGATACCAGTTCATGGTTAAAATCAGCTTGGCGGCAACAACAGGAAGAAGAAATAGCAGCAGCATCCACCACAAGGCTTTTTTACTTGCTGATTGGTGGCTGGTTTTGTTTGTGACCGCTACTCCCATATATTTCTCCTTGGCTATAGTTTCCGTCCTTGAAGCCGCAACTTATTCACTCTTTTCTTTCTCGCTCGATACACAAATAACCCCACCAAAATGAGCAAAGCAGTCGCCATTGAAAACCATTGCACCGCATACCCATAATGCTTTTTCGACGTCATACTTAACGGTTGCCAAGGATGAGGTAAGTGCTCACTTTTTGTTTCCATCCCACCTTTATTTAAAGGCTGAATCACATAAGGGAATAAATCCTCACCCCAAGATTGTGATAGCTCTGATAACTGCAAATTTTGAATCCGAATTGCATTTAAATTTGGGCTTATGTTTGGATTGATGTTTGGATTTAGATTTGTAAACAGTTCCACCATCAATCCATCACTCATCGGGTTCGCTTGTTTGCGATATAACCGCCCTTCTATCGTTAATTCCTGCTGTTTAATGGGTTCAACTTTCGGCAGTTGAGAACGATCTTGTTGCATGATCACAAAACCTAATTCCACTAGCCCAATTTGCTCGAATGTATGGCCGCTTTCTGAACTCGTCATCTGCACGGGTTGCAACACCAAATACCCCACTTTTCCTTGCCACGTTTGGTTGTCCACATACACCAAATCGGGAATATTTTTTTCTGTTATCTTCTGGTCAGCTACTTTCTGTGCAACTAACGACGAAACAACCAATCGCACTTTTTGTCCAATATGTGGATCGAAATCTTTATCGGCTACAGCTTGCTGCCACTGAGTTATGTTTTCCTGCCACTGTGATATATCGACAGCTTGAGCATGAGAACGAGCGATTAATGCACTTTCTATCGCTTGTTTCTCATCTCCACGACTTAATTGCCAGAATCCCAATTTGACCATTACGACAAACACAACCATTGTTAATAGCAGCAAGAAAATCTTTTTCATCCCCAAACCGAACACCGACTCAAGCAGCGGATAAGGACTCAAAATGACACTGGTTTTTCTGTTCAAACTGGTTTTAGTGCTACTGCTATTATTCGTCATATTTAACCTCGGCCGCGCCTTATTCATCATGGTGAAGCAAAAGCCAGAAGATGAAGATAACGCAGTTTCTATGAGTCATTTCCTTGGTAAACGCTTATTGGTTTCCGTCATTGTCATCATGCTACTTTTGATTGGATTGGCATCTGGATTACTTACTCCAAACGATCATCCCTCTTAGATCCTTCGTACTTGAAGCTGCAGCTTTGTTGACGGCGTTCATTCGCCCCCCTATTTCTTTTACAAAGAAGTCGTAGGCAAGCTACACTCATGGGGCCTCATTCACTTGTCGCCTCACTGCAACTCCAATTACTTTGGCTCTAAACACATATCTTACATTGATCGCTAAAGCACATACACAAACACGAACAAACAGAGCCAAACCACGTCGACAAAATGCCAATACCAACTGCCAGCTTGGAAGGCAAAATGGTCTTTAGGCGTAAAGTGGTCAAAAGCGATTCGACCGAGCAGTACCATTAAGAAAATCGTTCCGAGCGTGACATGCAAACCATGAAATCCCGTCAGTAAAAAGAAGGTGTTGCCATACACGCCCGATTGCAAGGTTAAGTTCATTTCTTGATAAGCATGGGCGTACTCTTGTCCTTGGTAATACAAAAAGGCAATTGCTAGCACGATGGTGATTTCTAGCCACACGATCAGCGCAGTTCGGTAGTTTTTCTCCAAACTTAAATGGGAAAAATGCAAAGTGATCGATGAAGTAAGCAAAATAATAGTGTTCATTAATGGCAAACCTTGCCACGGCATCGCTTGCGTTTCTTGACCTGATGGCGTGAGAGTGAGCGGCCACATCGCTTCAAACGCAGGCCACAATACCTCATTGGTCATCGCATTATTTGATGCTCCGCCAAGCCACGGAACCGCTATCATTCGCGCATAAAATAAAGCACCGAAAAAGGCGGCAAAGAACATAACTTCCGAGAAAATAAACCAACTCATCCCCTGTTTAAAAGAACGATTGATCTGATTGGAATACAAACCAGATATAGATTCTTGAATCACATTACGAAACCAACCCACCAGCATAACAAGCAAAGTGGCGATACCGGCAAGTAGAACGAACCCACCGAAATGGCTCAAAATTCCAGCCGGTTGAAGAAATAAACCTGCACCAACGGCAATTAAAAATAGAGCAAAGGCACCGACAATCGGCCAGTTGCTTTCTGATGGTACATAGTAAACTTCAGGCTGAGATCCTGACGATTTCGGGCTAAATGTGTGCGAAGAAGTTGGCTCCGAATGATGCTCTGCGGCATGAATCGATCCATAAGAATGTTCGTGAGAAGTATTCATTCCATTTGAATTACTCATTTAAGAACTCCTTTCTAATAGGCTCCGTGATAAGAGACGTCTTGTTGGCAACCTCAATCACAGAATTGTCTGCCGATCCCGATTGAGTTTTCCCTGCCTGATTTTGCTGATTCTGAGACGATGTAATGTCATACAAAGTATAAGAGAGCGTTAATCGTTTCACCGACTTAGGCAGATCATTATCGACATAAAAGATCACCGGCAATTCAGCTTTTCCTTTGCCTTCAAGCGGTTGGTGATTAAAACAAAAACACTCTACTTTGTTAAAATGTGTGGCTGCCAAGCCCGGTGCAATCGAAGGCACAGCTTGACCTATCATGGCAGCATCACTGTTATTCACGGCTCGATACTGGGTTTTGATTACTTGGCCGGGATGAACCATCAATTCGGCTTCTGTTGGCTTAAATTCCCACGGCATATTCGGGCTAACATGAGCAATAAATTGCACTTGAACTAAACGACTTTCATCGACTTGAATACCTTGTGCGCTCGCAGCCACCGTATTGGTTTTGCCGTTAATGCCTAGCTTTTCACACATGATGTCGTAAAGCGGAACCAGTGCGAATCCAAAGCCAAACATACCCACAACGCCAAGCAACAAGTAACCGATCAGCTTTTTATTACTGACGTTTTTTCTGCTGTTCGGATTTCTAGCATTGGACTGGCTTGCACTTGATTGTCGACTTTCATCTTCACGGTTCATGCTTCCTCCTTGACCGACTTATAAAGCAGGGCTAGTCAATTTTCGGTGGTGTTGAAAATGTATGATGTGGCGCAGGACTGGCAACCGTCCACTCCAAACCTTCCGCTCGATCCCAAGGTTTTGCTGGAGCGGTTTCTCCTCCACGAATACACTTCACAACCACAGCTAAAAATAAGAGTTGCGATAAGCCAAATGCAAAGCCACCTATCGACACGATTTGGTTTACATCGGCAAATTGAATGGCATAGTCAGGAATACGGCGTGGCATGCCAGCTAAACCTAAAAAGTGCATTGGGAAAAACAGAATATTGACCGAGATAATCGACAACCAGAAATGCCATAAACTCAAGGTTTGGTTGTACATGTGCCCTGTCCATTTCGGTAGCCAATAATAGGCCGCAGCCATAATCGAGAACACCGCGCCAGTCACCAACACATAATGGAAATGTGCTACCACAAAATAAGTATCGTGATATTGGAAATCTGCCGGAACAATGGAGAGCATCAAACCTGAAAATCCGCCAATGGTGAACAGCACAATAAAGGCAATCGCAAACAGCATCGGAGTTTCAAATGTCATCGCCCCTCGCCACATGGTTGCTACCCAGTTGAACACTTTTACCCCCGTCGGCACGGCAATCAACATGGTGCAATACATAAAGAAGATTTCAGCAAATACCGGCATGCCCGTGGTGAACATGTGGTGCGCCCAAACAAGGAAAGAAAGCAAAGCGATGGAACAAGTGGCGTACACCATTGAATGATAACCAAACAGCTTCTTGCCGCTAAATGCTGGGATAATGGCCGAAATGATACCGAATGATGGCAGAATCATAATATAAACTTCAGGGTGTCCGAAGAACCAGAATATGTGTTGGAACATCACAGGATCGCCACCGCCTGCCGCATCAAAAAAGCTAGTGCCGAAGTATTTATCGGTCAGAACCATGGTCACTGCGCCAGCTAATACAGGCATTACGGCAATTAATAAAAAAGCGGTGATTAACCATGTCCAAACAAACATTGGCATTTTGAACCAGTCCATACCCGGCGCACGCATATTCACAATAGTTACAATCACGTTAATTGCGCCCATGATGGAACTGATCCCCATGATATGAACCGAGAACACAAACAAAGCCGTGCTGTCTGAGCTAAAAGTCGTGGAAAGCGGAGCGTAGAAAGTCCAGCCAAAATCGGGCCCACCACCGGGCATAAGTAACGAACCGAGTAAGATCAAAAATGCGAACGGCAGAATCCAAAAACTGAGGTTATTCATGCGTGGTAATGCCATATCTGGCGCACCAATCATCATTGGGATCATCCAATTAGCTAATCCTGTAAATGCGGGCATCACCGCACCAAAAACCATGATCAAGCCGTGAACTGTCGTCATCTGGTTAAAAAAGTGCGGTTCGACCAATTGCAAACCCGGTTGGAATAATTCCGCGCGGATCACCATTGCCATTGCGCCACCAGTGAAAAACATGATCAAACTGAACCACAAATACAAGGTGCCGATATCTTTATGGTTGGTGGAATAAATCCAACGTTTAATGCCTTTTGATGCAGCGTGATGATCGTGGTCGTGACTCGACTCAGGAGTCTTAACGCCATCAAGCTCATCGGACAAAGTTTGGTTTTGCTCAGAAATCGTCTGATTTTGAGAAGAAAGCGTTTGATTTTGGTATGAAGGATTCATTGTGCCTCCGTTTGACTTTCCACTGTCGCATCACTTGCCGACAATGATCCATTTGTAAGTACTTGCTTCACTTGAGAGGCTTGAACTGCATCGCCTGTATTGTTGCCCCATGCGTTACGCTCGTAAGTCACCACTGCTGCAATTTCTTCTTCATTCATTTGATTTGCGAATGCCTGCATTGCCGTGCCTGCCTTACCGTGCAACACAATATTAATGTGAGCAGCTAAATCCCCTTTAGCGATTGGGCTATTTTTCATTGCAGGGAATACGTTCGGAATACCTTCACCGTTTGCTTGGTGGCACACACTGCAACGCGCGTTGTAAACTTTTTCACCTTTCGCCATTAACTCATCCATCGACAAGGTTTTTCCTAAGGCTTTTTCGGCTTCTTGTTTTTTAGCTAAAACCACTTTTTCTTGCTCAGCCAACCAAGCATCAAATTCCGCCTCTGGAACGGCTTTCACCACAATCGGCATAAACCCATGATTGCGGCCACAAAGCTCCGCACATTGGCCTCGATACACACCGGGCTTATCGATTTTCGTCCATGCTTCGTTAATAAAGCCCGGCACCGCATCTTTTTTCACCGCAAAATCAGGCACCCACCAAGAATGGATCACGTCATCTGAGGTCATTAAAAAACGGATTTTGCGATTGATTGGTAGCACCAAAGGATTATCCACTTCCAATAAATAGTGCTCGCCTTTTTCTTCCGAACCTTCAATTTGCTTTTGTGAAGTTGAGAGAAAACTATAAAAGCCCACATCAGTATTGAAGTATTGGTAATGCCATTTCCATTGCGAACCCGTCACGGTTACGGTGAGGTCATCATTGGTGGTGTCTTCCATCGCCACCAAAGTTTTGGTTGCAGGGATCGCCATCAGCACCAGAATCACAATAGGAACAACCGTCCAAATAATTTCGACCTTGGTGCTTTCATGGAAGTGCGCCGCTTTTGCCCCACGAGATTTGCGGTGGCGAATAATCGAATAAAACATCACACCAAACACACCCACCGCAATCGCGCAGCAGATGTAGAAAATCAGCATGTGCAAGTCATAAACCTTGCCGCTAATTTCGGTCACGCCCTTGGTTAAATTCAACTTGGTTTCGGGCTCTATTTCAGAAGCAAAAACTGCATGGGATTGAAATGAAAAGGCAGCACAAAAAGTCAACATAGCTGTGCCTAAGAGCAGACTGTTTTTGGAGATCAGACCGCTTTTGGAGATCAGACGGTTATTGGTGCAAGCAAAAAATTGATGAGGTGTTTTCAAAGTGCCTCCTCGTCCATGATTATCATTTTTATAATAGGAGCGAGAAGCGCACGATACATCAGTGAGCTAAGTTCTTGTACTAGAACGCTCCAATGTACACGAGGTGATGATACAACTAGCACCACGCTACATAAATAACGGGTACGACTTGGTTAACATATACGGCTTATAACTAAACCTAGTAATGGAAATGTATTTGTTCAAGAAACGAACAAAAAGAATGTGAAAAGTGCGTTATTGAACATGAAAAAACCTTAAAGCGATGCTTTCCATCTATTCGAGACAAAATAC
This sequence comes from Vibrio sp., assembly GCA_047975485.1. Taxonomy (GTDB): domain Bacteria; phylum Pseudomonadota; class Gammaproteobacteria; order Enterobacterales; family Vibrionaceae; genus Vibrio. The sequence continues at coordinate 72,764 of JBKEDP010000064.1, forward strand.
CCAAATAATTCAAAACGCAATTTTAAAAACACTTGCTGATTCACGGTTTCTCAGCAAAACAACCAGTAGGCTATGCTGCATAAACGAATAACTTGATACTAGAAGTAATTGGAAGGAACACAATGCACATTCATTACAACAACAATCCAGTCGATGCCAAACATTACGACACCGAACGCCTACGCAGCGAATTTCTCACCGAAGATCTTTTTAAACCTAACGATGTCACCATTGTTTACAGCCACATCGACCGCCTTGTCGCTATGGGTGTATGTCCAACTGATGCTCCATTAAAATTAGATGCATTTATCGATAAAAAAGCCTTTGGAACCGATTACTTTTTAGAGCGTCGTGAACTCGGTATTTTAAACTTAGGCGGTAAAGCTCAAGTGAAATGCAAAAGTGCCACTTACGAATTAGATCATCTAGACGTGGTTTACTTGGGCAAAGGCGAGCAAGATATTGAGTTTACGTCACTAGACTCAGAGCTAGAGCCTACATTCTATTGTTTAAGCGCACCAGCTCACCACACTTACCCATCTCGTATTGTGAAGCGTTCTGATGCGCGTGAAGTCGACCTAGGCACACAAGAAAACGCCAACGCACGCATCATCAATCAATATCTGCACCCAGATGTTTTGCCTACATGCCAACTTTGCATGGGCGTAACGCATCTAAAACCGGGCAGTGTTTGGAACACCATGCCAGCGCATACTCACGAGCGTCGTATGGAAGCGTATTTATATTTCAATGTGAAGCCATCCCAAGTGGTATTCCACTTTATGGGTGAGCCACAAGAAACACGCCACATTGTGATGAAAAACCGACAATTTGTTCTATCACCAAGCTGGTCAATTCACTCAGGCTGCGGCACACAAAACTACAGCTTTGTATGGGGAATGGTCGGCGAAAACCAAACTTTTGATGATATGGATTTCATTGAAATGGAAGATTTGAAGTAGTTTTGTAAATAGGATTTTAGATATAAAATTCAGTCATAAAAAGGCTAGATAAGGATTCCTGTCTAGCCTTTAAATTACTAAGCGAAGTAAAATTATAAAATGCTACTTCGGACACTCTTTAGGAACCTCCATATGCAACGGTAATTTGATCGGGTATTTAGGGTTATCAAAGGTGTAACAGGTAGTGGTGACTTGAAGATCGTTACACGGCAAAAAATGCACCGTAATGCCACAGGTATGTGAACCTGATTCATAATAAGGCACGGACACAACTTTACTGTGTCGCTTTTTTGAGTCTTCGAATTTTTTTTTCCATGCTAAATACTTATCCCTTGGAGAAAAACCTGGAAATCCTTTCGAGGAACCTAACCCCGTTTCCCATTCAACCTTAACAGTTAAATCTTTATGCCATTTTTCAGGAGCAATATAACCATAACCGCCACCGCCACCACTATATGGAGCAATAACATCAATCCCAGGCCAACCATTTACCTTAAACCAGTTAATATCCCATTGGGTATGGTTAATGCCGATAATCACCGCATAACTTGGGCTACTCGCTGCTAATAATAGTAAGCAAGCCAGTTTTTGAACCTGTTTTATTTTCATTCTATTTCCTTAAAAACCTTAACTTACAGACAAGATTTACCGATAAAAGTCACACTGTTGGTGTATCCTTTGATGTTGGAAACCAAATCGACTGGATAACTTGACGGTTATATTCCTGTCGCTGGGTTGCTATCGCATCGGCTTGCTCTATTACCTGTAATTTAGGCTCGTGCGTGTAAGCTAATATTGTTGCAGCATTATCTTTCATCTCAATAAGTTGCCCAGTTGCAGGGTTGAAGGCTTGCATTTCTAACTGCGGCGATTCAGTCTGTGTTAAGTGCAGTGACGACAGCGTTTTTGCTTTAAATAACACTTCGGTTTCAAGCTGTTTTGCCCCCACTACATGGCCAGCTACGGTCAGCAATGACAAAAGTTCGCTTGATTGTTCCCCAAAAAAAATCATTCAATACTGAAAATAGCCACCTAGGGGTTCTCTTTGTTTAAGCGGCGAATTATAAAGAAACCAAGCCCGAGAATCGTGTACTTGATCATCAAATAAACTTCGTAATAAACCACTAAAACCTTCAGCATTAAAGTCTTCCCCTTGTGGCGGAAAAAGGATTTTAACTTTTTCTTCACCCTGCGCTTTTATATGAAAATACGCTTTTTCAATGTTCTGACTATCACGTAAATACAGAGGTTGTTCTGGAATAGAATTCAATAATAATTTAGCGGACTGATTAATATATTCAATCTGTCCCCCCTGATAATCCTGCCTAAATTCTTTAGCGGCATCCACCAGCTGCGATTTTGCATTATCAGGCTCAAAATCAGGATAATTGGGAATAGAAACAAAGTCACCTGACTTATTTCCTTGTATAGACCATTTTTTCTTTTCCGCCTCACGCATTGCTTCAATATTGCTTTGCAGCTCTTCTCGTTCCTGTTTAGCGGTATAATAAGCCTCTGTACCTTCCAGCATATTTGGTGAGCGATAGTAAAAAATCGTATTTTGCATGCTGCCTTTAGCATAGCGCCCTATTCGCCATGCGGTTAACCAAGCGATTTGTTTTTGCATTGCTTGCTCTAGTGTGATCGGGTTTTCAGATAATACTGGTTGATAGGTCGCCGTATCTTCTTCGGAAATCCCTTCTGTTGGTGCAACCCCCAAAGTTAAGCTGCGCCAAGCGTTAAAGCGGTTAGTGAGAACGGGGTTAATATTAAATTGAGCTAAAAGATCAAGCCTTAATTGTCGCCATTTATCTTTCTGTAAATGTTGAGGGAGAGCATCTAATGGCACTTTCAAAGGTGCTCCGGCATTAAAAGCAGCGGCATACATATCATTGAGCGGAATTTGTGACAGCAATAAGTTATCTTGAGTGGCTTTTCCTTGATCGTTTGGTGGATAGCCACCGCCAACATCAGAATGCACACCAGGGTAGACCACTTCCACACTGTTCGCAGGATAGTTACCATTACTGCGGCGGATCGAGTCGAGCGGAAAACACAAACGTTGCTCGTGAGCTGCTACCATGTGGACACAGTTTTTAACAAGGTTCATAGAATCTGGCGGTAGCGCTAAAGAATCATCCGCCCACCCCATGTGGCCACCGGCAAAAGGCGCAATATAAGGCACACCAACAGAGGCTACGGTATCGAACAAACCTAAAAATTCGACACTGATTGGTAGTTTTAAATCACCCAAAGCAAAATAGGGATTAGTTTGCTCTGCGCTAGGTGGTTGTAATAACTGATTAAGCCAAGTGACGAATGCCCTTGCTGATGCTGCACCACGAGAAAAACCGTAAACATAAAGTTTAATCCCTAATAGCCGAGTCATGGTATTACCGGTTGATAATAGAGATCGGCTCAACATATATTTCAGTTGGCCTAATTGGCGAGTAAATTCATCTCTGCGCAATACTTTACCGATTCGATTTATCAATAAAGGAGAGGTAACAGCGCTGTTTGTCCCCATATTAAGCAAGGCACCACGGTAGTCGTGTGTTTCTAAACGCTCATTTATCAAACTTTGTTTTAAAGCATCGATAATCGAAATCAGACCCCAATTTATCCTTTCTTCTCCACCATCTCCGTTTGCTAAGCCGAATGTCGTGTAATCATCTTCATTGATTTCAGGGAAAGGCGAGCCAATACCCGGTATATAATATTTAAAAAAGTCTCGATTTAATGACTCCGCATTATCAAATAGGCGATTTGACTGTCCTTCAGGGACACCACCAGCATAACCGGCACCAATACTAGCATTAAACAAACGGGCAATATTGGTTGGATGTTTAGGATCGGACCGATATTGGTCATTAAATAAATTGTTACTTGTACCATCAAAAAACAGACTAATATGCAGCGTTCTACAACAAGGAGGCATCACCCGTTTTCCCGCCGCTAAGCACAATTCATTACGGTAATTTCTTCCTAATTCATTTTGTTTTTCAAGATTTTCAACAACAAGCATCTCATGCTGTTCACGCAGTGGCAAGCGACCTTCTTTAGGAAATTCTGGCGGAAAATTTATTGCTTGGGACATACTTTAGGCTCCTTCATTTCTAAGGGTAATTTGATAGGGTATTTAGGATTATCAAAGGTGTAACAAGTCGTTGTTACTTGAATATCGTCGCAAGGCAGAAAATGAACAGTGATGCCGCAAGTATGTGAACCTGATTCATAGTAAGGAACCGACACTACTTTGCTATGTTGCTTATTCATGGCCTTCATTTTTTTTCCCACTTCAAATATTTATCTTGATCTGCAAAACCAGGGAACCCTTTTGTTGAAAAAATGCCAGTTTCCCATTCAACTTTTACAGTTAAATCTTTATGCCATTTTTCAGGTGGAATATAACCATAACCGCCACCGCCAGCATTAAATGGATCGACACCATCTAACCCTGGCCAGCCATTTACCGTAAACCAATTAATGGCCCATTTGGTGTGGTTAATACCGGCAATAACGGCAAAACTCGGGGCACTGATGAGTAGCAATAATGGGACAATAATTAAATGTAAAATATGTTTATTCATAGGATTCCTTTAATAAAATTCCACAAATTTTTCTTACAATTATGTTTGACCTAGGATGATATAAAAATCATTAACGCCAGTTTTAATATTGGGAGACATATCACGTAATAAATCAAATCATAAATACAAATTTGAACACTTCGAGTTTTCAGAGAAAAGATATTCAGTCGAGTAAGATTCTCATTTCAATTGACAAATAAAACCGTAAGATGAATTTCTTCTTTAAAGGAATAACACCATTTCAAAAAATAAAAAAGTAAAAAGATCTAAAAATTAAATTTATTCATAGCTGTAGAACGTTATTAACGTTCGCTGCATTATTAAATTTATATTAAAAATATATTTTTAATATTTGCTAGCATTCAAACATCAAAAAATCAACACTTTAATTAAAGTTTAAATAGCACAAGTCGATTTTAACGGAGCAAAAATGTATGCTTTTTATGAGCCTTATGCTTTCATTAAATTGGCATAAAAAACACCAATTAATCAATTGGTTATGATAACCACTTTGATTAAAATCATAATACTGTTATTAAAAGTCCTAAACATCAGAAGCTAAAAAAATTTCCATATCATTACACTCCGTCTTCGAGAGCAGAAAAATAAAAATGCAAGCGTTTTTTGCTTTTATTTAGATTATTTTCATTTTAGCAACACAGCCAAGTTTTAGATTGGTTGCCTACTGTTTGTCGAGCGAAAGAAAAACCACGACGTGGCTATAAGAATAGAGTTAGATTTGTAGAGGGGATAACAGAAGTGAATGAGACAGTTAAGGATACTCACCAATATTTTCTTAATAAAAAAGCGAGCACTTACTTCAAGTGCTCGCTTTAGTTTTCAGTAAATTTAATATCTCAATAGATAAGAAATCTATCTTATTTGCTTTCAGGAATGATAGATTGCAGGCCGCTCATAATAGTTGCTTTCATTGCTGCGCCTTTTGCATCTAAATCTTTTTTAATGTCATCGCCCATTTTGAAGATGTCATCAGCTGATTTGCCATCAAGTTTTTTAGCTACCGTTGCTTTAAATGCTTCTGGTGATGCTAGTTGGCTTGGGTTAGACATAGCTTCTGCCATGTAGATGCTCATCAAGTCTTTTTTGAACTCGTCACGTTTCTCAGCCGGTAATTCATTCATTACGGTTGTAATAGATTGATCTAATGCTTCGTTAGAAGAACCATCAAGCTTTGGTGAACCACATGCTGTTAGCAAAAAAGCAGTAGCAAGTAAGCAAAGTGTAGAAAATACCTTTTTCATTTTATTTATCCTATAGCCAGATTTTTCATCAATGCGAGCGCTTGGCTATTCGCTACTCACACCTAAAAATTGTTGTGCAGATTGCACTAAATTGATGAAATTATCAATGTAATAAATAAGGACATTAACTGAAAGCGTGCTAGTGGTGGCTATTCCATGCAGGCGCAAACTAATCTGAAGATTCGCATTCCAGCGCCATCTCCACTGGCACGCAAGGGTCAATTAAGGCTAATAACACCTTTATTCCCAGTAGTGGATTTTGCTTTGGTAATGGACAATCGGAAAGGAAACTTTTTAGTGTGACGCTTTGAGCCTCTTTTGATTCTTCACTTAATTCTCCACTTGATTCTTCACTGCATAACGTATCGGTTGGTGTTTTTATTTGGTAGCGAATTACTTTCCCAGCATCATCACATTCAACTTGATGAAAAAGCGTCCCTCTCGGAGCTCGCACTTCGGCTTTTCCTATATCACCCATTACATGATAGGTTATTTTTTCAAAACCTGATGATTCTAAGAGCAACTTTGCCGTGTTTTCTTCATCTAAAATAAGCGTGATTAATTGCTGTAACTTAATCTCAAACAACGACCATAACGTGTTGTGAGTTATTGCTTTATCGCCAAGTTGACCATGTGCTAGCAACATAGCTATTTGCTGATATTTAGCTTCGCTTAAATGCCAATCGTAGCTTTGTGTCCAATTCCAGATGGCATAGATCTGGCTATTTGGTTCAAACTGATTTGATTCAAAAAGAGATTGAATATCCTCACCACTTAGCGATTGGATATCCTTGTTCAACATCGCTTTTAGTGCGGCTTGATGTTGACCAGTTAGCAATAAGCGAACCACTGGCGCCCACAGTTCCGTCATATTGAGAAGTTGTGCGATTTGCATCCATTGCATGGCATAAGTGCTTATCCACTCTTGCTTGAGTTGCGAAATTTGCTCGCTAGAAATCGTCACTGATTGAGATGGATGTTCAACATGAGTAAAAGCGGTAAGGCTCGCTATTTGGTGTGAAATTGGGCAGAGGGTGATTACCTGCCCGATCCGCTGTATGACTTGCTCTTTATCTAACCCGATCAAACAAGGCTCTATTGAGATGCGCTGATAATCTAAAGTTAGATCTCGAATATAGCCAGAATGAGACTGGCAATTGATCGATATTTTTCCTGAAAATTGAGCCGTCATATTTTAACTAACTTTAAGCAAGTGATGCTTGAATTGGGCGAGACCATAATTGACGGCGGCTATGGTTGATTTCATCGGTAGCTAATGACGTTGCTAAACGCATCACATCAGTTGCCAGCTGCACCGCTTGAGCATGGTTTGCAATACCTGAAATTGGCGACATCAGCGAGCATGCTAAGAACTGACCAATGCCCTCCACTTCTGAAGCGTAAAAGCGATAATCATTACCCGCTAAACGAATGCCAACTTCTTCTCCAACATGCAAATCTGGCCATAAACCTTGCTCGTTTTGCACTTGGTTATTTTGAATAGGTAAAATCATTAAATTCATCATCCACGGCGTGATCATTACACCGAGCCAGTGGTCTTGATATTGCTGCAGTCCCACCATTTCGATGCCGATATTCTGGGCAATAAACGGCATGGATTGCATTTCCTGCTCTAAGATATTTTGATAGACATTTTCAATACGAGCTTTTGTTTGTTCAGCGTTCATCTTGCTCTCTATTCTTGCAATGTTGGTGTCTCTTTCTGTGTCGGTGTTTCTTTCTGTGTCGGTGCTTCTTTTTGTGCCGGTAAAAGTGATTTGGTCAAAAGATCTAACGTCGCTAAAGCATCTTTCTCTGGCCAGATCTCGACAGCAAATCCACCCGCTTGGATCACCAAATAATCACCAATTTTTACATCATCAGACATCAATAACAGGCTGACTTCGCGTTCAATATCTAAACTCTGAACGCGAGCCGTTCCTTCCCCTAAAGCAATCACTTTACTTGGAATACCTACGCACATGACGAGGTATCCATTAATGCAGCTTTAGCTTGAGGTTCTATGCCGTGTTTTTGCAGCAGTTCTAGCACATAGTTCAGCATAGGTTTAACCTTACTGGATAAAGTGTCCGTCATGCCGATATGCGGTTCGATAGATTCTGGAATTGCGCCGACTAAATAGATTTTTTTCGGGTAGCGATCCAGCATAATCAATGAGGAAAGCAGATCACCTAATCCCAACTGATGAGGTGATACTTTTTGCGCGAATAGTGCGGGAATATCATTATCTTCCAACATAATCACGGTGCCAGGTTCTGCTTTATTTTTTACGGCATCGACGATGATCACCACGTCTTTATCGACCAAAAAATCGAGCAACTCCATCCCTGCCGTGCCACCATCAACCACTTCCAGATCAGATGGCGTGTGATAACTTTCCTCAAAGGCGCGGATCACTTCCACGCCAATGCCTTCATCGGTTAACAAAATATTGCCAACGCCAAGTAATAACGCAGCCATTATAGAACCTTGACCACTTTCACAGGTGCGCCATCGGTATCAAACAAGTGAATCGCACATGACATGCAAGGATCAAATGAATGCACCACTCGTAACACTTCTAATGGCTTGTCTAAATCGGCAACTGGCAGTCCCACTAAGGCTTGCTCATAAGGGCCAGCAACATCATCTTCATTGCGTGGGCCTGCATTCCAAGTTGATGGCACCAACGCTTGGTAGTTTTTGATTTTGCCGTCTTTAATCACAATCCAGTGCGACAACATACCGCGTGGTGCTTCAAGGAAACCCACGCCTTTAATTTCGGTGTCTGGAATTTCAGGCTTGTTGTAAGTCGTGAAATCTCCGCTTTTGATATTGGCAACTAAGCGATTAAATTGGTCGGTCACCACTTCATGCAACATGCCGCAACGAACTGCACGAGCGATAATGCGTCCCATAGTTGAATGCATATCTTCTAAGCCATATTGACGCTTGCTAACATCCGCAATGATGTTAATGATGTCATCAAAGTGGCGTTTACAATCTTCATTGCCAGCCGTGATCATACACATCATATTCGCCAGTGGGCCTAATTGAACTGGCTCGTCATAGAATGCCGGTGACTTAACCCAGCTGTATTTATCGTCTTCATCCCAACCTGTGTAATCTGGCTCAGTTTGACCTTCCCACGGGTGCAACTGGCCTTCATCGTCATACCATGAGTGCTTAGTCGATTCCGTAATGCCTTTGATTAGCCACTGCTCGCTATAGTTTTTGATCGGGGTGAAAGTCTCTAAATCACCATTTTTGATAAAACCGCCTTCCATTGCGAACTGGGTGCTTTTTTCATCCAATGGGAAGTTCGGCACCGAGATGTAGTTTTTCACACCACCGCCCGTTTTAAAGGCGTCTGGGTAATAACACGCAAGTAAGGCTGCGTCTGGTTTGTAGACGTTTTCGATAAAACCAGAAAGGCGATCAATGAAGCTCTTTAGGTAATCCAAACGTTCGATATTCAGCACTTCAATTCCATCAAGGTTGATTGCGTTTGAAACACCACCTACCGCTAAGTTTTGAATGTGCGGGCTTTTACCGCCTAACAATGCCACCACACGAGTTGCATCACGTTGACACTCCAACGCTTGTAAATAGTGGGCAAAACAGATCAAATTCACTTCCGGCGGAAGCTGCATTTTCGGGTGTTCCCAATAGCCATTCGCAAAAATACCAAGCTGGCCACTATCGACGAGCGTTTGGATTTTATCTTTGACTTTAGTGAACTCAGCAACTGAATTGCCTTCCCACATTGAAACGGAATTCGCCAATGCCGCAGCTTTTTCAGGATCGGCTTGCAGTGCAGAAGTGATATCTACCCAATCCAATGCTGATAATTGGTAAAAATGCACGACGTGATCTTGAATGCCGTGTGCTGCTTGAATGATGTTACGGATATATTGCGCATTCACTGGCACTGGCAAATCCAATGCATTTTCAACCGCTTTTACACTAGATAATGCGTGAATAGTGGTACAAACACCGCAAATACGTTGGGTTATTGTCCAAGCATCAATCGGGCTTGTGCCTTGTAAAATATTTTCCATTCCTCGCCACATAGTGCCTGAAGACCAAGCTTTGGTGACGACACCGTTTTCAATTTCACAATCAATGCGAAGATGCCCTTCAATACGAGTGACTGGATCGATAGTAATTCGTTTGCTCATGGTGTCTTCAGACCTTCTTTCTGTGATTGAGTATCGATATGTTGTTTGTGCACAAGTTCAATAGCTGGCAATACTGGTAATAACTTCACGATGAAGATGTAACCTGCAACTTCAATTGCCACTAAGCCAAGTGTCATTAAACTTTCTTGAATAGATGGGAAGTAGCGATAACCTTCGCCCGGATCGAATGCGATAAGGGATAAGTCAATTCGCCACATTGCGCCGGCAAAAATCATGGATAATGCGGCAATAAGTAATGCTCGCGAATCCTGACGCAGTTGTTTCATTCTAAAGATGATGAGTGGCAAGACCATAAAGCTCACTTCCACCCAAAAAACTTTGGCGTAGAAATCCATCGCGAAGATGTAATGCAGTTTGCCGTGATAAATCAGTTCACCAAATCTCAGAACCAAGAAGATAGCTAGGATCGCCTCGGTCACAAAAGATAAGCGGTAGAACAGTTTAGTTTCATCAGGTGAACGACCACGCATCGAAGCTTGGAAGATAGAACCTTCAAATACCACAATCGAGAAGCCAAGCATGAAAGCGGTTAATACCGAGAACAGCGGCAACATTTCATAGCTTTGCCAGATTGGGTGGATCTTATGCCCTGCCACAATAAACAATGAACCCATTGAAGATTGGTGCATGGTTGGCAATAACGCCCCAATTGCAATGAAGATAAACATGAACTTATTTAGCCATTTCAGTATCTTCTTAAAGCCGATTTTTTCTAACAGAACTGGCGCAAATTCAATTGCCACAATGCTGATATAAATCGTCATACATGCCGCAGTTTCAAATAGAACCGAACCAGTATTGATATGATTTGGGAAGAAGAAATAAGGAATATTCCACCAGCGGCCCACATCCATGGTGATTGAAAATCCACCCAAGGCATAACCAAACAAGCTAGCTAATAAAGCTGGACGAACAAGCGGATGGTATTCCCCTTTATTAAAGATATATACCGCCCACGCTAATGCCCAACCACCACACGCAAGCCCTGTACCTGTGAGTAGATCGAATGAAATCCATAGCCCCCAAGGATAACCACCATTCAGGTTTGCCACTTCTCCAATACCGAAGAAAAGTCGCTTAAGGATCACGAACACACATAAGGCGATAAATGGCGCAAGGAACAAAATGGTTCGGTTGATTAATCGCCCACCGAGCGGTTTTGCTTCATCAGACATTAGTTATCTCCTTTATCTGTATTAGTGTCCGCTTTCTCAACATCAGCATCATCACCTACATCGTGACCATGAAACTTGGCTAAGTTTTTACGAGAACGGATCAACAAACCGCCTAGCACGACCGCAGGAAGAATCATTCCACTGTACAAGTGGTGCTGTAAATGCGCTGCGCGAGAACCAGTTGCGTCTTTATCGAGCTTAGGTAAATTCAGGTTTTCGTAAGGCACACCAGAAAGAACTAACACTTGCGTGCCACCACCTTCAAATTCACCGTAAAGATGATCTTGGTAATGAGGAACCGTAGCAAAGTTAAGGTCTTCGCTGTCTAAACGTTGGCGAGCAAAACCGTATTTATCACCAGCTTTTGCTGCGAGACGACGTTTTGCTTCTACCAATAATTCACTGCGTTTGCCGTAAATCACTGCGCCAGTTGGGCACACTTCCACACAACCCGGTAATTGGCCTTTGTCTAAGCGTTCAACACCTTTTTGATTACACAATTGGCATTTTAGAATTTGACCAAATGGGTTGTTGTATTCGTATTTCGGCACATTGAACGGACAAGCCACCATGCAATAACGGCAACCAGTGCAAATATCAGGATCGTTGGTAACAATGCCCGTCACAGGATCTTTTTTCATCGCGCTAACAGGGCAAACCGTGACGCAGTTAGGATCAACACAATGCATGCATTGACGCTTAATAAAAGCAAAACCATCTTCCGTTTGATCTTTATGAGTCGCTTCACCGACTTTCCAGATCTGAATCACATTCAGCGCATTGGCATCCAATTTTTCACTGCGAGAACTGGTGTCGGTAGCATCGGCCATTTCCATGCCATTCACTTCTCGGCATTTGTAAACACACGCCTGACAGCCGATACAAAGTGTCGAGTCATACAACATACCCACTGCATCAGGATTTTCTTCAGGCACAGGTTTACCTGCATCTTTTCCTTCGGCATAAACCAAACCAGAAGCACAGGCAACGGAACTGCCGAGAGCAAATTTGAGAAAACTTCTTCGTTCCATATTCGTTAAGCCTCGTGATCAGAGTTAGATTCAGTCTCACTTACTGTTTGTTTTGATCCCGCTTGTTTTGATTCTGCTTCTTTCGAGCGACGAATCTTGCCAAGTTCACGAACCGACATCATGGTGACACCAATGCCAACCCCGACAGCACCACCAAGAAGTGCCGCAGCAGAGATATTTGGTTCTGCACCGTCTGGAGCATCAGTTAATGGTTTAGCTGCTTGCGGGGTTTGGTTTTCAACTGTTGCTAATTCGGCAATAGGTTTAGTAAATCCAACGCCTTTTTCATTACAACCAATGCAAGGGTGACCGACACCAACCGGCCAAACGCCACCACCAACATCGCAGAATTGAAGAGTTGAACAGTTGCCGTAAGTTTCAGGGCCTTTGCAACCAAGGCGATATAAACAGTAACCATTGCGGTGACCTTCATCGCCAAATTGCTTAGCAAAGCGACCAGCATCGAAATGTGGGCGTCGTTCGCAATGCTCGTGAATTAGACGTCCATAAGCAAAAGTTGGACGATTCAATTTGTCGAGTTTTGGCAAACGACCAAAAGTTAATACGTAGCTAACTGTAGAAAGGAAATTGGATGGATTTGGCGGGCAACCCGGAATATTTACAACCGGATAATCATCGCCTAAGAATTCACTTAAACTAACGGCACCAGTTGGATTTTGACGGATAGATGGCACGCCACCCCACGCACTGCATGATCCGATAGCAATAATCGCTGCCGCACCTTTAGCCGCTTCTAAAATATGTTCAGCGACAGGTTTTCCTGCCACCATGCAATACACGCCGTTATCTTTGACAGGAATAGAGCCATCGACCACCAAGATATATTTACCTTTGTGTTCCTCAAGCGCATTGGCAAGATTTGCTTCCGCTTGATGCCCTGCTGCTGCCGAAAGCACTTCATGAAATTCCAACGAAATTTGCTGCAAGATAAGTTGATCAATAGTTGGATGCGTTGAACGTAACAAGGATTCTGTACATCCCGTACATTCTTGAGCACCAATCCAAACTACAGGCGCTCGTTTCGGTGACTCTAATGTTTTTGCAATGGCCGCAGAGGCGTTTTGACTTAGACCTAATGTAGCGGCAATACCACCACAACATTTCATAAAAGTACGACGAGTTAGTCCTAGCGGGTTATTATCTTTATTCATCATGTAAGTACTTTCTTGTGTAAGGCTTATTCTGCAAAGAGAATTACGCTTGGTGTAAGGAAATATATTCAAACAGATTAACGTTAAAAATCATGCCCATAGAATCGTTCTGACAACAACAGAATGATTGACATAATAAATAGAAAAAGTGCAAAGAATATAAAAGTACCGGGATATTAATCCATCATTTCATTCGAATAAACCCAGGCATAAAGTAACTTTCAATTCACAACCATAAGTAATATTGAAATGAATTTATTTCGTTAAAAAAATAAAATCACAAATAAAACCAAGCAGCAACCTAAAAGCAACAATTCTTAATATTAGTGAGACCTAGATAAAATTTTATTTGAGAATGAAAACAAATAACATTATCAAATATAAAAACTAACACTTTCTAGGTAATTTAATAAAAATGAGACATGGTGCAGAAAATCAAACATTTTTATAAAAACAACTTTCGTAAATAGTAAAAATAGACATTGAAAATAAAAATCATCAGGCAGTTGTTTTTATTAAATATAACTAAACGTATGGTTAAGTTTATTTAAATAATAAAACATTCAATAGAATAAAATTTAAACCTTACTAAATAATTTAAATTTTTAGTACTGTGATGAGTAAATGAGATGCTAAAAACTAGGTTTATACCATCATACAAACGATATGCAGTTAAACAACAGATAGATTTCCAATGTCTAACATGTTTAATTTTTGTTCACAAGACTAAATTTTAATCATCTTGAGAAACAAAAATATAAACCCCATGAATATTGTTAAATTTTATGCTATTAAATGCAGCAAATTGTAGACAGATTCACTACAGAAGTTATAGTGAATGTTGCTCAGCAAAAGAGCCGGTCAAACAGGAATTTGACTGACAATAAACAAAAAACAGGCAAAACTATGCAAAACAACAACACACTCCTCTCTCGGTTGGCCAATGGAAATTTAGTGCTACAAATCTTGGTGGGTATTATTGCAGGTGTCGTACTTGCTTTGATTTCTCCTGATGCGGCAAAGAGCATGTCTATTTTAGGTAGCTTATTTGTCGGTGCTTTAAAAGCCATCGCGCCTATTCTTGTTTTTATTTTGGTCGCTGCGTCTATCGCAAGCCAGAAAAAAGACTCCAGCAGCAACATGCGACCAGTTATCACTCTTTACCTTGTCGGCACTTTTTTAGCGGCGGTAACTGCGGTTCTAATGAGCTTTGCTTTCCCAACCACTTTGCACTTAGCAAATGCGGCAACGGGCACCGCTCCACCTCAAGGTATTGGCGAAGTATTAAATACACTGCTATTTAAGATCGTAGATAACCCAGTAAATGCGCTAGTACAAGCAAACTACATCGGTATTTTGGCTTGGTCGGTAGGTCTAGGTTTGGCACTTCGTCATGCTAACCAATCAACTAAAGAAATGTTCAGCGATGTAAGCCACGGCGTTTCTGGCGTTGTGCGCTTTATTATTCGTTTAGCACCAATTGGTATCTTTGGTTTAGTAGCTGATACCTTTGCAACCACAGGCTTCAGTGCTCTTGCTGGTTACGCACACTTGTTAGCGGTTTTACTAGGCTCAATGATCATCATTGCTCTTGTGATTAACCCACTACTTGTTTACTTGAAAACCAAACAAAACCCTTACCCGCTTGTATTCCAATGCTTGCGTGAAAGTGGTGTAACAGCGTTCTTCACACGTTCAAGTGCGGCGAACATTCCTGTAAACATGGCGCTTTGTGAGAAATTAAAACTGAATGAAGACACTTATTCAGTATCAATCCCACTAGGTGCAACCATCAACATGGGTGGTGCAGCAATCACTATCACAGTAATGACGCTAGCTGCGGTAAATACTTTAGGTATCAACGTTGATATGCCAACTGCAATTCTGCTTAGCCTTGTTGCTGCAGTTTCTGCATGTGGT
>JBKEDP010000017.1:0-33039 GCA_047975485.1 Vibrio sp.
TCTCCTATAACCACCAGTAAAGAATCAATCTCATTTTGGGGAAGAATTTTGGGGAGGTTTTGGGGAGGCATTTATTCCCCATATAAAACAACGAGATAGATTTTAGTTATGTTTTCAGACAGTTCATTGCTCGCTTTATGGTCATTTTTAAACAATCCATTTTTGCACCTTTATCATTATTATGGTTAAAACCCTTAACTAATCCCCCCTAACTTCAACTGTTATTTGGAAGAAGAGTTACTTGGTTTTAACAATCATTTTTCACCATAGTGAGTAATCCGAAGACCCCAAACCACGGTGCTTCCAGTGCATTCTGTATGTTATTTTTTTAAGCAATATACTTTTTTAAGCCACTTGTTCGTTTTAAGCCACAACGCTCAACATGCCACAAAATAAAGACTTTTCTTACGAAAAACCGCGAACTTACCAACACTTTTTTAAACCAATATTTTTAATGCAACTTCGTTTGATTTTAATCAATTGACTGTTTAGTTAGCCTTAACATTAGCAAGGTTAATGTTATTCTGATGCTGCACTCTTGTGTTATTTTAATTGCCATATTCACAACGCTTGGCTCAATAAAAAATAATAATTTGGAGTGATGATCGTGAATATTAACTGGAAAAAATCAGCAGTTAATTCGGTTTTGTTGTCATTGTTAAGTGTAAGCAGTTTAGCCATTACCTTTTCTTCACATGCAGCAGACACTGAATCAACCCCTGCCGCATCTGTCTCATCGGGGAAAGATGCCACACAAATCATGAAGTTTGATCCGCGAAATGAAAAATTTGAAGCGGCTCATCCTCATCAATATGAAACATGGAAAGCTACGTCTGAAAGCGAACCAATTACTGATGCCTTAGCCAAAGATCCAAACATGGTCGTGCTGTGGGCAGGTTACGGTTTTGCAAAAGACTACAACGCCCCTCGCGGACACTACTATGCGATTACCGATGTGCGTGAAACTTTGCGTACAGGTGGCCCGAAAGATGAAGCATCTAACCCAATGCCAATGGCGTGTTGGAGCTGTAAAAGCCCAGACGTTGGTCGTGTAATTGATGAAAAAGGTGAAGATGGCTACTTCCAAGGTAAATGGTCTCGCTTAGGTGCTGAAATCGTAAACCCAATTGGTTGTGCCGATTGTCACGATACTCAAAGTGACGACTTCAAAAATGGTAAACCAGCTTTACGCCTTTCTCGTCCGTTTGCAGAACGAGCTATGCATGCCATTGGCAAAGACTTCGACAAACAAGATCGCTTTGGCCAACAATCGCAAGTTTGTGGTCAATGCCACGTTGAATACTATTTCGAAAAAGACAAAAACAACCGCGTTAAATTCCCTTGGGATAAAGGCGTAACCGTTGATGACATGGAGAAATACTACGACGAAATTGGCTTTAGCGATTGGGTGAACCCTCTTTCTAAAACGCCAATGCTAAAAGCGCAGCACCCAGGTTATGAAACTTGGCAGCTTGGTATTCACGGCAAAAATAACGTTGCTTGTGTTGACTGTCACATGCCGAAAGTGAAAAACAAAGATGGTAAAGTGTTCACCGATCATAAAGTGGGCAACCCATTTGATCGTTTCGAAGACACTTGTGCACAATGTCATACTCAAACTAAGCAACAGCTTCAAGATGTAGTGAAATCTCGCAAAGACAAAGTTCAAGAGATGAAACTGATCGCCGAGAAACAAATTGTTGCTGCTCACTTTGAAGCGAAAGCTGCATGGGATGCAGGCGCAACTGAAGCCGAAATGAAAGCAATCCTAATGGATATTCGTCACGCTCAATGGCGTTGGGACTACGCAATCGCTTCACACGGTGTACACATGCATGCACCAGAAGTTGCGCTACGAGTTCTTGGTACTTCTGTTGACCGTGCGACTGATGCTCGTACTAAGTTAATCCGCGTATTGGCTAAACACGGCATTACAGAGCCAGTTAAAATCCCAGATATTTCAACCAAAGAAAAAGCACAAGCTGCGGTTGGTATGAATATGAAAGCATTGAACGACGAAAAAGACGAGTTCTTGAAAACCGTTGTTCCAGAATGGGATAAAGAAGCGAAAGAACGTGAGGCGAAATATCCTCAATAACTTTCAACTTCTTTAAAAAACTCTAAAACAAAAGCTCCAGTTTTCGCTGGAGCTTTTTTGTTTACCGAAACAAAGATTTATTTGAATAGATATTGTGTTTCAGAGGTCGCCGAAGGCAAATCACCTGAAGCTAAAGTTGTAATAGTAAATATTGGTATATGTATCAATTACCTACTAAAAGATTAAACCGTCGCCTCTCTCGTCCCAACTAACACCGCTTGCCCTGAAATCTTAACTTTTAGCTCTGAATCGAGTTTCTTAACGTTCACTAAGATACGCCCTGCTTTGCCAATCGCAATGCCTTGGTGTCCCCAGTAACTCACCTCATTTTCACATTCGATTAAATCATGATGAACAAGATAAGCACCTGCTGGGCCATTCGCATTACCAGTTACAGGATCTTCATCAATGCCAATTGCTGGTGCAAACATACGGCCATAAGTGACAGGTTCTTGCCTCGTTCCCTCTAAAACAAATGGGAAGAAACCATTACAGCCAATTTCTGCACTGATCGCCGATAGCTTTTCATTGTTTGGCTTTAGTCCATCTAGAATGTCTCGACTCTGCGCATTTTCAGGACGTAACGGCACCATGACTTTAGAGTGACCTGTGGAAACAATTTGAATTGGCCAATCAGCGAAATCACTTTCCTTGATACCAAGCGCAACCGCAAGTTCACGTCTCTGATTAGCATCAAAATGTTCCGAAAACTCAACCTGACCTTGAGTCATAGTCACCAATAGCGGTTCATTCTCACCAGTAAGCTCAACCGGTAAATTTCCTGCTCCCGTTTTTACGACTAATGGATATTCATCTTGATGCCCAAGGCTAGCTCGTAAGAAATGCGTTGCTACCGTGGCATGTCCACAAATTGGCACTTCACTGGTTGGCGTAAAATAGCGCACATGAAGATCGTGACTTGAATCCGTTGGCGGCAACACAAAAGCCGTTTCAGAATACCCAGCGAAAGCCGCAATCTCTTGCATTTGTTGCTCGGTTAAATCGGCTGCATCTAAAACCACGCCCGCTCGATTGCCTGTGTTTGGTTCAGTTGTGAAAGCATCTACTACATATAGCTTTACTGATGAAATTGGCTTTAGCACTGACATTTCCTTTCTCTTAAACTAACGTATAGTCGATCACATACAGTTGTTCTGTATTTGGATATATGTCGTGAATGACTTCTTTTAACTGCTCTAAAGTCATATTTTCTTGTTGAGCGTGGAACTCTGTCAATTCAGAAAATTGAATTGGTGTGACTGAATTGATTTTCAAATCACAAAACCATCTATCGTCTTCAAATGTTGAAACAGAAACAATACTTTCCGGTTGATAGCCTTTTTCAGATTCATCTCGGATGGTAATGGTTTTTCTTCCAGCCAAAATATCGGCTTCAAACCGTTCAAAAAACGTAATTTTATTTAAATTCACTTATAACCTACTGATGATTTAATTCTTTTGCTTGATTAATTGCTTTAATAATTGCCACACGATCGGCATCGGCATGACCGGAATCTAACGCCTGTTGCCAAGCATCAATTGCATCTTGATATTCCGCATTGAGAAAATGATTCGACGCCACCAGCATAAGAGTTGGCACATTATCTTTATCTATCTCTAATGCTTGTTGGACCAGAGACTGAGTTTCCGCATCCATTCTTTGGTTATGACCGTAATACAGTGCGGTAGCTCTTGCAGCATAAATATTGGCTTGTGGGCTTTTTACTAATTTCTCAGCATATAAGAATGCAGTTGCGGCACTTTCAAATTCATTGGCATACATATAAGCATTACCAAGCGCATACCAGTTTTCACCATTTTGTTTATCTTCAAGCACTCTCGCCTGCATCTTTTTGATTTGATCTTTATTTTGATGTTCAGCACTTTGAATTAAGGCTTTTGGTTGATTCATGTTTGTTGTGGATACAGATTCTACTTTTTCAGCTAACAAAGCATCAGTTGAGCCGAGTTGAGCATAAATCAAACCACTCAAGGCAATAAAAACAGCTGAAAGGATCAGAGGGTTTCTAATCGGTTGATCTGAACAAGTCTTAAAGTGTGTTATCCAGATTAAAGCAATCACAACACAAAAAATAACGACAGTAACCAGCATATCATTCCAATTCTTTGTTCAAATTTAATAGGAGGTTAATTATGCCGTAAATTCTTCAATCGCACTTTGATCTCTTCCTTAAGAAATAAAATCCCTTAACGATATTGCACCCTTAACTAAAAATAATCGTTCTAAAAATACAGCGTTAGTTCATAGATAAAGATCTAAACAAGAGTTTCACTATAAGTGCAAGATATTTGATACAAAACAAACGGTATGTATATGAAAATTGAAAACTCTGTTGCTTTAGTCACAGGATCAAATCGAGGCATTGGACTTGCATTTACCCAGGAATTGCTAGCTCGAGGCGCTAAAAAAGTTTATGCAGCGGTCCGAGATCCTTCGAAAATGAATCTTCTGAATGTAATCCCAATCAAACTCGATGTAACTAATATTAACGATGTCAAAGCCGCAGCAAAACAAGCTTCCGATGTCACTATACTAATCAACAATGCAGGAATTGCACAGTCGGGTGGATTTTTATTTGAAGACAGTGAAGAAGTAACAAGACGAACTTTCGAAACTAACTTTTACGGTCTATTAAATATGAGCAAAGCGTTCGCTCCGGTATTAAAAGACAATGGTGGTGGTGCGATATTAAATGTTTTATCCGTTGCATCATGGATTAATCGAGGTGAACTTGCTGCCTACTCAGCTAGTAAATCAGCGGCTTGGTCATTAACAAATGCATTTAGATATGAACTCGCCTCTCAAGGCACTCAAGTCGTAGGTTTACACATGGGGTTTGTCGATACAGAGTTAACTCATGGAATTGATATGCCGAAAATCAGTCCTCAAGAAATTGTTACACGGGCACTTGATGGCTTAGAAGCAGGTAAACATGAAGTACTGGGAGATGAATTGACTCAACAAGTAAAACAAGGAGTTGCTGCAGAACATCCAGTCTATTTCCCTGAAAACTTATAAACTCTCAATAATAAACTCAATATGCTGCTTAATTTCATAAAAAAACCCACTCACCAAAATTCTGGAAAGTGGATTTTTATCTTTGGCTGATACTAAGTATTTAATCTTATTTCAGCCAATTTTTTGTCATGCATCTCTTAGTCACAAAGAGAAACTAGTCGCGTAGTGAAGCGCCGAATTGCTCACTAAGTGCAGCAACGATAGCGTCTACAGAACCTGCGATGTCAGCATCTTCAAGTGTACGTTCGGTAGATTGTAGGCTTAGTGCAATTGCAAGGCTCTTCTTACCTTCTTCCACACCTTTACCTTGGTAAACGTCAAACAATTTCGCGCCAGTTAATAGCTCGCCACCGTTTGCTAAACATGCGTCAACTACGTCACCACTTGCGATAGCGTCATCAACTACAACCGCGATATCACGACGGTTTGCAGGGAATTTAGATAGGCTAACTGCTTCTGGGATCACGCGAGTATCGATTGCAGACCATTCGATTTCAAACACAATTGTGCGACCGTTTAGGCCAAACTTGCGCTCTAGTTCTGGGTGAACGGTACCGATAACACCAACTGGTTTGCCGTCAACGATGATTGCAGCTGCTTGACCTGGGTGAAGTGCTGGATGTTGAGTTGCAGCAAATGAGTATGCTTTCTCGTTTGCAGACAATTCAAGGATCGCTTCCAAATCACCTTTAAGATCGAAGAAATCAACCGTGTTCGTTTCGATGTCCCAATGTTCTTCGCTGCGAGTACCAGCGATCACACCTGCAAGCATAGGCTCTTGGCGCATACCGTTTTCAGCAGTTTCGCAAGGAATGAAACGTAAACCGTATTCGAATAGACGAACGCGTGGTTGTTGACGTTTTTGGTTGTGAACAACTGTGTTTAGCAAGCCTTGGATCAAGCCTAAACGCATTGCTGACATTTCCACAGAAATTGGGAATGGCAGAATTAGTGGCTCAACTTCTGGCACGATCAGTTTTTGTTGCTCAGGCTCAACGAAGCTGTATGTGATTGCTTCTTGGAAACCACGGTCAACAAGCAAGTTACGAACACGTTTAAGAGGCAAGTTTGCTTCTTTGTGATCGTTCATGCTTAGTGCAGCCATTGGTGCTTGATTTGGAATGTTGTCGTAACCGTAAATGCGGCCTACTTCTTCAATCAAATCTTGCTCGATAGCGATATCAAAACGCCATGTAGGAGCAACTGCTGTCCAGCCTTCGCCAGTCGTTTCAACTGTCATACCTAGACGCTCTAGGATCTCAACAACATCGCTATCTGCAATGTGGTGACCTAGCAAGTTGTCTAGTTTAGTGCGACGTAGTGCTACTTTGTTTGGAGTTGGAAGTTCAGCTTCAGATTCCACTGCAACAACAGGAGCCACTTCACCGCCACAGATTTCAACTAATAGCGCAGTTGCACGTTCCATTGCGTTCACTTGTAGTGCGTAATCCACACCACGTTCGAAACGCATTGAAGAATCAGTATGCAAACCGTAGCTACGAGCACGACCACGGATATGATCTGGTGCGAAGAAAGCACACTCAAGTAGAACGTCTTTAGTTTCAGTCGTTACGCCAGATTGCTCACCACCGAAAATACCAGCGATTGCTAGTGCTTTATTGTGGTCGGCAACAACTAGAGTATCAGCATTCAGTTTCGCTTCAGTGCCGTCTAGTAGAGTCAGTTTTTCATCTTGCTCAGCCATGCGAACTACGATGCCACCTTCGATCTTCGCTAGATCAAATGCGTGCATTGGTTGGCCTTGCTCAAGCAAAATGAAGTTTGTGATATCAACAACTGGATCGATTGAACGAATACCACAACGACGCAGTTTTTCTTGCATCCAAAGTGGCGTTTCAGCTTGAACGTTTACGTTCTTAACAACACGACCAAGGTAACGAGGACACGCTGCTGGTGCTTTCACTTCGATAGACACTTTGTCTTCGATAGAAGCTGCAACCACTTCAACAGATGGCTCAGTTACATCAGCACGGTTTAATACGCCAACTTCACGCGCCATACCACGAATGCTGAAACAGTCAGCACGGTTAGCCGTTAGGTCAACATCAACTGTAACGTCGTTTAAGCCAAGGAATTCACGGAAATCGGTACCTAGAACCGCATCTTCTGCTAGTTCCATGATGCCATCTGATTCCACATCGATGCCAAGTTCAGTGAATGAACAAAGCATACCGTGAGATGGTTGACCACGAAGTTTCGCTTTTTTGATTTTGAAATCGCCTGGTAGAACTGCACCAACAGTCGCAACAGCCACTTTCAAGCCTTGACGGCAGTTTGGCGCACCACAAACGATGTCTAATAATTCTTCTTCGCCAACATCAACTTTAGTTACACGCAATTTGTCTGCGTCTGGATGTTGACCACATTCCACTACTTTACCTACTTTTACGCCAGTAAAGCTGCCAGCTACAGGAAGAACGTCGTCAACCTCTAGGCCAGCCATTGTAATTTGGTGCGTTAATTCATCAGTAGTAACCGACGGGTTAACCCACTCACGAAGCCATGATTCGCTGAATTTCATAGTGATTAATCCTCTCGGTTACTTGAATTGTTTTAGGAAACGAAGATCGTTTTCGAAGAACGCGCGCAAATCATTTACGCCGTAACGCAACATGGTTAGACGCTCAACGCCCATACCAAATGCGAAGCCCGAGTATTTTTCAGGATCAATGCCAACGCTGCGAAGTACGTTAGGGTGAACCATGCCACAACCTAGAACTTCCAACCATTTGCCGTTTTTACCCATTACGTCCACTTCTGCAGAAGGCTCTGTGAATGGGAAGTAAGAAGGACGGAAACGCACTTGCACTTCTTCTTCAAAGAAATTACATAAGAAATCGTTCAAGATACCTTTTAGCTGTGCAAAGTTTACGTTTTCATCAACCAACATACCTTCCACTTGGTGGAACATTGGAGTATGCGTTTGGTCGTAATCGTTACGGTATACACGGCCCGGAGCAATGAAACGGAATGGTGGTTTGCCGTTTTCCATTGTGCGGATTTGAACACCAGAAGTGTGCGTACGCAGCATCAAATCAGGGTTAAAGAAGAAGGTATCGTGATCCGTACGAGCTGGGTGATCTTCTGCAATGTTAAGAGCATCGAAGTTGTGGAATGCATCTTCGATTTCAGGACCCGCTTCAACGTTAAAGCCAAGCTCACCAAAGAATTGCTCAATACGTTCAACCGTGCGAGTTACTGGGTGTAAACCACCGTTCTCAATACGACGACCAGGTAGAGAAACATCAATTGTTTCAGCTGCTAATTTTGCTTCAAGTTCTGCACGTTGCAATGCGTCTTTACGAGCAGCAATCGCTTGTTGAACTAAGCCTTTCGCTTTGTTGATTTCTTGACCTGCGCTACGACGTTCTTCTGGTGGAAGTTTGCCTAAGCTTTGTAGTTGAAGGGTTAGTTCCCCTTTCTTACCTAATACCTGTACACGCACATCTTCCAGTGCGGCAACAGAATCAGCTTGCTCAATCGCTGCCGTTGCATTGGCAATAATTTGTTCTAATTGCATTGATTCCTCACCTACCGTTGGGTAGTTATGTTCCTAATTTGACGTTTAACGGCCATTTTGCGTAATGCCTTAATCTAAAAGAGTTAAGAAATTAGGCAAAATAGCCAACAAAAATAGCCCTATATAGTAATGAATGCGAGGCTTAAAGCCAAACCGAAATCAAAGGAAATTGCAGATTATTTTTAGAATTTAAAAATTAACCAGAAATATACAGAAACGCTTGCTTACGTTTTTAAAGTCGAATTCTTTGATATTTACCTTCAAAGTGAGAAAACAATTCACTTTTCGGGGGAAATGTAGTCATGGGATGCACACTATCTTTAAGAAATTTAGATCTTTTTAAAAATTCAAAGCAGTACTTAGCGTTCTTAAGCCTTTTAGTTACCGCACATATCACTCACGCTGAACCTATTGAATTAACACCAGAACAAGCACCATTTAAAACAGAATTAGTTGCCGAAGATCTCGGTGTCGTATGGGGCATGGACTGGATTTCTCCTACTCAACTCTTGATGACCGAGCGCACCGGTAAGTTGTTTGTTCTCGATATCACTAACAAACAAAAAACCATGATTGAGGAATTACCCGATATTCACGTTGCGGGACAAGGTGGGCTATTAGATGTGGCTCGTTATGATCAAGCCGATCAAACATGGTTTTATTTTACTTATGTAAAGCCTTTAGAAAACGGTGATTCCGCTACCACACTGGCACGAGCTCAACTCGATCTCTCCAATAAGAAACTCGTCAAATGGCAAGATTTATTAGTCACAGATTCCGCAGCTTCAAGCTCTCAACATTTCGGCAGCCGAATTACGTTTGATAATAATGGTCATGTTTTCTTTGGCGTGGGCGATAGAGGAAATCGTGATAATGGACAAAATCCGAATAATCAAGCGGCTGCCCTTTTGCGCTTGAATCTGGATGGTTCTATTCCTGCTGACAATCCGTTCGTCAAAAGTGAACAAGGTAATCCAGCGGTATGGAGTTTTGGGCACCGTAATCCACAAGGTTTAGTTTTCGATAAACAAAGACAAGTTTTATGGGAAGTTGAACATGGCCCACGTGGCGGTGATGAAATTAATATCATTCAACCAGGAAAGAATTACGGCTGGGCGAAAACATCTCATGGCAAAGAATACTGGGGACCACTAGATGTAGGTGAAGCGAAAACCTTGCCAGAAATTGAAGCCCCAGTGAAAGTGTATGTACCGTCGATTGCGCCAAGTTCTGCCATTGTTTATTACGGAGATGCCTTTAAACAATGGAACGGAAATTTGCTGATGGGCGCATTGGTCGGTTTGCATATCAATATGGTGGCATTTGATGACAACCTAAAAGCCACAACCGAAACACGTTTGGTGTCGGATCTAAAGCAACGAGTACGAACCCTCACTTTAGATCAACAAGGTAATATTTATTTCACCACTGATTTAGGGCAACTGTATCGCCTGTCGCCTAAGTGAATAAGCCTACGTAAATAAACCCAGATAAATAAACAAAAATGCTCGCTTTAGTTTAAATTCTAGCGAGCATTTATATTTGCAAAGGAAAACTTAAATCAAACCTTTTAATTTAGCCAAACCATATGCATTCACGGTTGAAGCATCTTTGATTTCACCTGCAATGATTTTCTGTTCAAAGTCTTTTAGTGACATTTTCAATGCGACTAAACCTTCTTCTTCTGCATCCAAGTTAGTCGATTTTTGAGTTAAATCTGTGGCGAGGTAAATGTGATAGCCCTGATTGGAATAGCCATAAGCTAAATATTGGAAACCAACATAAATCATCTGTCCTGCAACTAAGCCCGTTTCTTCTTGTAATTCGCCTGCAGCAAGCAAGACAGGATCGACATCTGGATTACTTTCCCATGCACCTTGAGGAAATTCCAACAAGCGCTCTTTTACTGCATAGCGATACTGTTCAACCAAGTAAACATCATCTCCATCAATCGGTAGGATCACGACAAAATCTGGCTTTTCAACCACGCCATAAATCCCTTCAGCACCGCTTGCACGTTTGATTTTATCTTCTTTTACCGTCATCCATTTATTTTGATAAACCACTTCCGAACTTAGCGTTTGAATTTCTTCCATCTCTTGACCTTATTATGTTCTTTATTATGATGCGTTCTTTATTTATTCCTGTGCGCCACTTTAGCTAAAACGACACTAATATGAAACTCAGCAAACGCCTTCAAACCATCAGTAATATGATCCCAAACTCTTATCAACACATTTGGGATACTTGCTGCGATCATGGCTTCCTTGGTGCCGAATTACTAAAAAACCACAAAGCCGCAAATATTCATTTTGTCGATATTGTTCCCGACCTCATGCAGCAAGTGGAACAACAGTTAGCGCGTTTTTATCCTCAATCCCATTTAAACGAGACAAACAACGTAACAGCAAAGTGGCATGTTCATTGTATTGATGTTGTTAAATTACCACTTGAGAAATATCAAGGAAAACAGTTAATTGTGATTGCCGGTGTCGGTGGTGACTTAATGCTGAAATTCGTACAACAAATCCAATCCCACCATGCAGGTATTGCTCTCGATTTTATTCTTTGCCCTGTCTACCAGCAATTCGAGTTACGTCAAGCCCTTAGCAAAATGAACATGAGCTTAAAGCATGAAGAATTAGTGGAAGATAAAGGCCGCATCTACGACGTGATTTATATTTCCTCACAACCGCCAGAAAATCAAAATCAAATCATTCATCCGATTGGTGGCTATGATTGGTCTAATCATCAACAAGACAATATTGCAGAGCGATATTTACAGCAAAAGGTTCAGCATTACCGTCGCATGCAAACTCAAAACACGCTATTTAATATTGAAATACTTGAACAACTCCAAGCTCTTAGATAAACAAGGCTCTTACTGAAGTAATTGTTAACAAAGCGGGTAATTAAAAATAGGTATCTCTAAGAAAGTCATTGTGATTTTTTCATTTTCTGTGCGCTACAACCGAACATGGTTATGAAATTGTTTACAATTGTGACTCAACTCTTAATATTGCCGAATAAGTTTGATAGATATCATTCACAGAAGAGCCAGATAATGAATAACGATAAACGTCCGCTGTACATTTCCTACGCAGGTCCAATTTTAATGTCCACCCCACTGCTCAATAAAGGCAGTGGATTCACCTTTGAAGAAAGAAAAGACTTTAACCTCGAAGGCTTATTACCTGAAGCCACGGAAACCATTCAAGAACAAGTTGAACGCGCTTATTTGCAATATAAGGCGTTTGAAGGTGATATGGAAAAACACATTTACCTTCGCAACATTCAAGATACTAACGAGACTTTATTTTACCGTTTATTGCAAAACCACATCACCGAGATGATGCCGATCATTTATACGCCAACCGTGGGTGCAGCGTGTGAAAACTTCTCTAATATTTATCGTCGCGGTCGTGGTGTGTTTATTTCATATCCGAACCGTGATCGCATTGACGATTTGCTTAACAATGCCACCAACCAAAACGTAAAAGTCATCGTAGTTACCGACGGTGAACGTATTCTTGGTTTAGGTGACCAAGGCATCGGCGGTATGGGTATTCCAATTGGTAAATTGTCGCTTTATACCGCTTGTGGTGGTATTAGCCCTGCTTACACCCTGCCAATTGTGCTTGATGTTGGAACCAATAACCCACAACGTTTGGCCGATCCTATGTATATGGGATGGCGTCACGCTCGCATTACAGGTTCTGAATACGACAATTTTGTGGATGAATTCATGCAAGCGATTAAACGTCGTTGGCCTGATGCATTGATTCAATTTGAAGATTTTGCACAGAAAAATGCCATGCCATTGTTGCAGCGTTATAAAAACAAAACTTGCTGCTTTAACGATGATATCCAAGGTACAGCTGCGGTCACTGTCGGTTCATTAATTGCGGCTTGTCATGCGGCAGACAGTAAATTATCAGAACAGCGCATTACCTTTGTTGGGGCAGGTTCTGCCGGTTGCGGTATTGCTGAAGCCATTATTGCGCAAATGGTGGCAGAAGGATTAAGCGACGAACAAGCTCGCTCACAAGTTTATATGGTGGATCGTTGGGGCTTGTTACAACAAGGCATGAAAAACCTACTCGATTTCCAAAATAAACTGGTTCAAAAGAATAAGAATGTCGAAAATTGGCAAGGTGATGAACAAGGTTATTCACTGATTGATGTGATACGCAATGCAAAACCGACGGTACTGATTGGTGTATCTGGTGTGCCGGGTTTATTTAGCCAAGAAGTAGTCGAAACTATGGCGGAAAATTGTGAGCGTCCGATTATTTTCCCGCTTTCAAACCCAACGAGTCGTGTTGAAGGCACACCTCACGACATCATGCATTGGACGAAAGGCCGAGCATTAATCGCAACAGGTAGTCCTTTTGCACCCGTGACTTACGAGGGCAAGAAATACCCTATCGCACAATGTAATAATAGCTATATCTTCCCAGGTATTGGTTTAGGTGTATTGGCGATTTCAGCCTCACGAGTAACGGATGAGATGCTGATGGAATCAAGCCGTGCGTTAGCAAAATGCTCACCTTTAGCTATTGAAGGTAAAGGGGCGCTATTACCACCATTAGAAGAAATTCACTCGGTTTCGAAAAAAATCGCCTTTGCGGTTGCGAAAAAAGCCATTGATCAAGGTGTGGCGCTATCCATCACAGATGAAGCGATTGAAGTGGCCATTGATAACTGGTTCTGGCAGCCAGAATATCGTCGCTATAAACGTACTGCATTCTAAATCAAGCTGCGGATTTAAGAACAAACGCTATAAATTGATTTAAATTCAAACAATAATGACAAATTTACGTCAGCCCATTTCATTATTTTGATGAAGTGGGCTTTTTTGTTTTTCAGGCATAGCTTAGGCTGTTATTATCAAAAGCGCTCTGTTTGTACGGCTTCATTTTTGAGCAGATTAGATATAAAGAAAAAACATAAATACTGGCTAAAAGTGAAGACAACTAAAAAATACACAACAAGCAAACAGAAATTTTGAATCGCATTTTTGAATGAATATTTTTTGAAAAACAAGGAACAGAGTCACTTATGCACCACAATCACGGTGAGGGATCGCTTTCTGAAATTCAAGCAGAGAAAAGCAACCTTCCACCGAATTTAGATCCAACTCCGAAAGCAGACAAAAAGCCACGCCAATGCAATTTCAAGCAATGGAAGAAGTGGCTTATTCGTACGTTGACGGTGTTAGTGATTCTGTTTGTGTTGTTTCTAAGTTCTGTTGTTCTAATTGACCGTATTATCAGCTGGCAAACTCGTGATTCGATTTATCACGACACCGCTAGTGTTCCGAAATACAATATTGGTCTTGTGCTAGGAACCAGTAAATACATTGGCCACACTCTCAATACTTACTATTCTCACCGAATGGAAGCGGCTATTGAGTTGTACCAACAAGGCAAAATCAAAAACTTTTTATTAAGTGGCGACAATGCCCATCGTTCTTACAACGAACCTTGGACCATGAAGCGCGACTTGCTCAAAGTGGGCGTAAAAGAAGAAGAAATTCACCTTGATTATGCAGGCTTTAGAACGCTCGATTCCATTATTCGTGCAAAAGAAATTTTCTTAGCGGATCATTTCTTAATCATCACGCAGGACTTCCACTGTGAGCGAGCCTTGTATATCGCACGTTATCACAACATCAACGCACAATGTTTGGCGGTTCCCGGCCCTGTTGAAGATTCTGGAATAACCATTCGTATCCGTGAAGTTTTTGCGCGCAGCAAAGCCTTTTTGGATCTCTACATCCTCAATGCTCAACCTAAATTCTTAGGACCTATCAAACCGATCTGGGAAATCCAGTAAACTAAAACTAATAAATCAATCTGAGTTCTATAATACTTCAACTCGATTTCGGCCAAATTTTTTCGCATTATACAAAGCTTCATCGGCTCGAGTGATCATTGTGGAACCATCTTCTTCACTCGACATTTCAGTGACACCTAGGCTGCAAGTTAAATGGTTAACTGTTGGCCATTTAAACTGCTCTACCATTATGCGAATATCTTCAGCCATTTGAACGGCATCTTCGAGTGAGGTATTAGGGCAAAAAAGAATAAACTCTTCTCCACCCCAGCGAACAAGATGATCATCAGAGCGTAAGAATGATTGAATTAAATTCACAAATTGACACAAAACTTCATCACCAACATCATGTCCGTATTTATCGTTAACTAATTTAAAGTCATCTAAGTCAATATAAATAATCGATAGCTGCGAAGTACCGGCCCGCACTTGTTGAGCGGTTTTTTCTAACCAACCTCTAATCGCATGTCGGTTGCTTGCTCCTGTCAACTCATCTTGTAAAGCAAGTTGACTAGCAATTTCATACTTATCCTGCAGCGCCTTATTTAACTCACTCAATTGATGAGTTCTCTGTTCTAGTATTCGAGCGTGGTGACGTGAGTGGCGTAAAGAATTAAATAAAAAAACCACAGCTGCACCTATCCATATAGAAAGCAGTAATACGACAAAGCGGCTAAAACTAATATAGTGTCCTTGGAAAAGGATTTTATTAATGGTTATCGTATGCTTACCTAATACGGAACCTGAATCCGTTGCCAACTGTAACATTGGCACATTGTTTACATTCACACTTGAATCACTAACAGGTACGTTGTAGTCAAAGATCCACCATGTAAGCACCTGAAATTTATCAAAACTGACTTCTTTTATACCTTCACCAAATCCAGGCCTGAACTCAACACCGTTATATTTCAACGAGTTATGGTCTTCATGTTTTGAAACGTTTGGCTCAAAATTTCGAATATAAAATCTTACCCGCTCACTACTATTTGTCGGCCCTTGGTAATCAATATCTAACTTAACCTGTTCAAAATTCGATAAGTCTATTCCCTGATCAATTTGTTGAGAAAGTAGAATCGTAAATTCGCAATATGGCCATTGGTAATCACTCTCTTTCAGTTCACAACTCATCGTTGCCTTGTCTTTATTTAATTTAATATCAGCGACACTGGCGCCATTCCAAAACCGATCTGTTTCAACAGAAAAGGGATAATTCTGAGGCGTAATATCTAATGTCCTGCTATCACCTACAGTGACATACATAATCGTTAAAAATATGTTGAGGCCAATCAACCAAACAACTGTTTTGATATATGCTTTTATCAGCACATTTAGTCCTTTTTATGATGTAAATGAACATGAATAGGAAGTTATTTCACACTATGAAATCAAACCGTCTATTAACAGTGATATTACAACGCAATTCATTCACCATTCAAATACTCTTTTCACTTATGTAGCCAATATCAATGAATAATTAAATTTTCATCGTCTAAACTAGATCTCAGCCGTAACTAAGCAACTAAGGTAGAATCCGCACTGAATAAACCAAATCGTCTTAAATTTCATAGGTTTTGTCGGTTCACATACAAAAATCTAGTAAAACCGAACTATTGCTTTCTTTAACTCGACATTTTCCATACAATCTCAAAACAATATTTTGACTCACCGCTTTCAAATTCGGAGTTTTCATGAGCAATGTTAAGCACTCTCCTCTATTGATCCTAGGCTCAGGCCCTGCTGGATATACTGCGGCTGTTTATGCTGCGCGTGCTAATTTAAAACCTGTTTTAGTAACAGGAATGCAACAAGGTGGCCAATTAACCACGACAACCGAAGTCGAAAACTGGCCAGGTGATGCAGAAGGCTTAACTGGCCCAGGTTTAATGGATCGCATGAAAGAACATGCAGAGCGTTTTGACACTGAAATTTTGTTCGACCACATTCAAAAAGTCGATTTCAGCCAACGCCCTTTCCGTTTATTTGGCGATTCACAAGAATACACTTGCGATGCATTAATCATCTCAACCGGCGCATCAGCAAAATACTTAGGTTTAGATTCTGAAGAAGCATTCAAAGGCCGTGGCGTTTCAGCTTGTGCAACTTGTGACGGTTTCTTCTATCGCAATCAAAAAGTCGCTGTTGTCGGCGGTGGTAATACTGCGGTTGAAGAAGCGCTTTACTTATCTAACATTGCGGCAGAAGTTCACTTGATCCACCGTCGTGATACTTTCCGTTCTGAAAAAATCCTGATCGACCGTTTGATGGATAAAGTCAAAAACGGCAACATCATTCTTCATACAGATCGCACTTTAGAAGAAGTGATTGGTGATGATATGGGTGTAACCGCGGTTCGCTTGAAAGACACCAAATCAGATGCCACTGAAACGCTAGAAGTATTAGGCGCATTTATTGCTATCGGCCACCAGCCAAATACCGCGATTTTTCAAGGCCAACTTGAAATGAAAGACGGCTATATCGTGGTGAAATCTGGCTTGGAAGGCAATGCAACTCAAACTAGCATTGAAGGTATTTTTGCCGCTGGTGACGTAATGGATCATAACTATCGTCAAGCGATCACGTCTGCGGGCACAGGTTGTATGGCTGCTCTTGATGCAGAACGTTATCTTGATGCACTGCATGCTAAATAATTCATTTTTAATATAAGAACTTAGAGGGTTACGTGCCCTCTTTATTCTATATATTCCCCATCTCGATGTATTACCCCTGATGGAAAACTAGATTCATGGATAAACAACAACGACGCCATTTGAACAAGTGGCTAAAACAGCAAAGCCGATTAGCTAAAAAATGGCTGATGATCACCATTGGTTTAGGTGTCATTTCCACTCTTTTCTTACTTGGTCAAGCAGCCTTATTGGCTTCCATTCTTCATCAAGTCATCATCGAACATACCGATAAACACCAATTAATCACTGAATTCTTAGGCCTTGGGGCTATGGTCGCTGGCCGGGCTTTATGTACTTGGGCACGTGAAATTGCCGGTTATCGTTGTGGTGAAGCGGTTCGTATTTATATTCGCCAACAAGTGTTAGACAAACTACGCGATCTCGGCCCTGCTTATATTAAAGGCAAACCTGCGGGCACTTGGGCGACTTTATTGCTTGAGCAAGTGGAAGAAATGCAAGACTTCTTCTCGCGCTACCTACCGCAAATGTCTCTGTCGGTGTTGATCCCGTTTATCATCTTGGTTGTGGTTTTCCCATCAAACTGGGCGGCAGGTTTAATCTTCTTAATCACCGCCCCGCTTGTGCCGCTATTTATGGCATTGGTCGGCATGAAAGCGGCAGATGCGAACAAGAAAAACTTCAAATCTCTGCAACGTTTGTCTGGTCATTTCTATGATCGTTTGCAGTCGATGACCACCATTCGCCTATTTTTCCGTGCAGAAGCAGAAACTCAGCTATTACGCGGTGCATCCGAAGTATTACGTAAGAGCACGATGGACGTGTTGAAGATCGCTTTCTTATCTTCTGCTGTTTTGGAATTCTTCACTTCGATTTCAATTGCGATCACAGCGGTTTACTTTGGTTTTAGCTACATCGGTGAGCTCGACTTCGGCTATTACGGTGCAGGCATTACCCTATTCACCGGTTTATTTGTGTTGATCCTTGCGCCTGAGTTTTATCAACCACTACGCGACTTAGGCACTTTCTACCACGCTAAAGCACAAGCATTAGGTGCAGCTGAAAGTTTGGTGGAGTTTTTAGAATCTGATGCCGAGGCGGCTAAACACGGTGATACTGCCGTTCCTGCTTCTCAATCTATCGAAATCGTTGCTAAAGACTTAACTGTTTTCAGCTCGGAAAAGGACCGTTTAGTTGGCCCTATTTCCTTTACCATGAATGCCAATCAAACCACCGCATTAGTTGGCCCAAGTGGTGCGGGTAAAACGAGCTTAATCAACGCGATTCTAGGTTTCCTACCTTATTCTGGCTCGCTACAAATTAATGGCGTAGAAGTAAAAGAATTAGACATGAAAAACTGGCGCAGCTTGATCAGTTGGGTTGGTCAAAACCCGCTATTGGTTAACGGCAGCATTTATGAAAACGTCACGCTAGGTCAAACCGACATTAGCGAGCAAGAAGTTCATAAAGCGTTAGAAGATGCTTTTGCGGCAGAATTTGTGCAATCACACGGCTTGGATTACCACATCAGCGATCGTTCTGGTGGTCTTTCTGTTGGTCAAGCACAGCGTTTGGCCCTTGCTCGTGCCATGCTGCAAAATGGTCAATTCTGGCTACTTGATGAACCGACCGCCAGCCTTGATGCTCACAGTGAAAAACTGGTTGCTAAAGCATTAAATGACAACACGGTAGGTAAAACGACGCTGATGGTGACTCACCAACTCGATCACTTAAAACAAGTTGATCAAATCTTGGTGATGAACAAGGGTGAAATTATTCAATCTGGCCAATACGAACAAATTAAGAATGATGGATTATTTGCGGACATGTTGTCGTCGAAACTTCAATCTGATCTAGAGAATAAGGGGAATTTAGATGCGTGAGTTAGCACCTTATCTCAAACTGTATAAAAAGCATTGGTTCAGCTTGTCACTGGGCATGTTCTTGGCCTTTGCGACCTTGGTTACTTCCATTGGTTTGTTAACCCTGTCAGGTTGGTTCTTATCTGCGGCTGCGGTTGCCGGTTTAACCATTGCTCGCGAAACCTTTAACTACATGCTACCCGGCGGTGGTGTGCGTGGCTTTGCGATGGCTCGTACTGCTGGCCGTTGGGGTGAACGTGTGGTTAGCCATGATGCGACCTTTAAGCTATTGGCCGATTTGCGCATTTTCTTCTTCCAAAAGTTAACACCGTTGATCCCAGGTCGTTTATCTAAGTTGCGTGATGCGGATTTGCTTAACCGTCTAGTGGCCGATGTCGACGCAATGGATCACGTATATTTACGCTTGATCAGCCCGATTATCGTCGGCACTTTAGGGATTATTTCTCTCACCATCTTTATTTCCATTTTTGATTTGGCGATTGGTTTAACCCTTGGTGGGATTTTACTGTGCTTGCTATTGTTGTGGCCGATTATCTTCTACAAATTAGGAAAGAATAACGGCGAACAACTAACCCAAAACAAAGCGAAATTGCGTATTGCGACTCTTGATTGGGTGCAAGGACACAGCGAATTAGTCTTGTTTGGTGCTGAGCCACAATACCGTGAAACGATTCATCAGCATCAAGAATCCCTAGTTAAGAACCAATTCAAAAATGCACATTACACTGGCCTTGCAAGTGCCCTATTGTTATTGGCAAATGGTTGGAGTCTTGTGCTAATTTTGTGGATGGCAGCCGATGGCGTAAACGGTCAACCACCAAGCCCAATGGTTGCCATGATGGTATTTGCGACCATGGCGAGCTTTGAATTGTTGATGCCAATTGCCGGTGCATTCCAATATTTAGGTCAAACGCTGGAATCCGCTCGTCGCTTAAATGAAGTGCTTTATGCAACGCCAGATGTTGAATTTGCAACAAATGGTTTTGATGCTGCAAAACATTATGACATTCAACTAAACGATGTTTCTTACCGCTATCATGGCAGCCAAGAAGATGCGTTGAAGTCAGTAACACTTGATTTGCCAGCCAAACATAAACTTGCGATTGTAGGACAAACAGGTTCTGGTAAATCGACTTTGCTGCAATTGTTGACTCGTCAATTTGATACCACTTCGGGTGATATTACGTTTGGTGGTCACAACATCAAGCAATGGACAGAAAAAGGCTTGCGCCACACGATTTCTGTCGTCAGCCAACGTGTTGATATTCTCAACGGCACGTTAAAAGACAACTTACAGTTAGCCAAACCAGAAGCGACCGATGAAGAAATGATTTCGATTTTGACGCAAGTAGGTTTAACGCATTTAACTGAAAATCAAGGCTTGGCAACTTGGCTTGGTGATGGTGGTCGTCAATTATCTGGTGGCGAAAAGCGTCGTATCGGTATTGCCCGTGCGATTTTACACGATGCCCCTATTCTATTGCTCGATGAACCGACTGAAGGTTTAGATAAGCAAACTGAAAATCAAATCATCAGCTTGTTGCAGCAACACGCTCAAGATAAAACTGTGGTATTCGTTACTCACCGTTTAGTCGGTCTAGAGCGCATGGATATGATTTGCTTGATGGAACATGGGGAAATCGTTGAACAAGGCGATCACCAAACCCTATTAGCGCAAGGCGGCTTGTATCATCGTTTGCATCAGCGGATTTAGTGATTAGCTATAAAGTGAAGAAATAACAAAGGCTCCTAGTTTGGAGCCTTTGTTTTATTCGGTTGGAATTAAATATCGTGACCTTTAAAGGTCGATGTCTTTAAGGAAAACAACAGCGTCTGATACTTTTCTTTCAACAGCATCAGATGAACTGCCAGTGCTGCTTCCATTTGCAAACATCATAGATGATCCACCACCATCCAAGTTAATCGCTTTGTCAGCACCTAATGCTTTCATTAGTCGTGACATTTCAGTGATATTCGCTCCTTCCGTTTTACCTGATTGTCGACCATAAACGACAACTGCATATAAAACGTTATCTTTAGTGGTACCTAACGCTGTGCGAGGGTGTCGTCTCAGAACCCAGCCATTGTAAAAGTTTTCACGATTTTGTGATTTTGACTGACCACCTATGCCATCATCATCCTGCGCACCTTCTACCGCACCAATTGAAGGATATGCACTCCAGCCTTGAGTCATTCTATATTCATCAGCATAGTCGCTATTTTGAATGAGAGTTGGTCCAGCACTAAACATTGACACATTTGGTTTAAGAGCTACTTTTTGACCATCGATAAGTATTGATGAATCAAGAACCACTTTATCTGATTTCTTAATTTCAAGTGCATGCTTCCCTGTCGATTGAATATACATCATTCCCGGCTCAATTTGCGTACCTCTCACATTTCGGGTTTCGATAACTTGACCTTTCGAATCAACCACAATTTCCGTACCGTCTCCGCTAGGCGTATTTTTTCCATAAAATTGGTTATAAACAATAATCTCGTCTTCATCATTACATACAAAATCATGTACCACCTGATTAGTAGGGCTATCACCATAACCGCCGCAATTGAGAATGACGCCTGGCTTTCTATTCATCCCATCGACAGAGATCAATTCTCCACCATTAACTTTTAGCTTTAACTCGGATGAAACTGACGTTGCTATATCCACTTTTGTTGACTTGCCAGAATTATCTAACACGACAACAGGTCGACCATTTGCGGCTTCTCTCATTAAATTGCCATCATTAACAAAAATCCCAGCAGGGGCACCGAGGTCTCCAACTTTATCATTAAAGGCAAAAAAACCACCGTTAACAGCTGCCACAGCATCAGACCTTGAAGCCATTGATGTTACGGTTTCCGCACCAATAAGTTGATCTTGCGCCAATATCGTTTGCACCTTTCCTTTGTACTGTGACAAATCAACGCGAAGTATGCTTATTTCAAAAGGCCCTGTTGTCGGATAACCATCTTGTGCTGCTGCTCTTACAGAAAAATTTAGTCCATCTTCTTTCAGCTTATTTAATACATTTGTTGCTTCTTCTTGTGTATTAAAACCTCTAATCCTAAGAATATTGTCGATCTTTTTCCCGTCTGGAGTCAGTTCAGGCGTGTCTTCCAAGCTAAATTTTTGGGAAGCTGTTTTCAGTTTATTCGTGTAATCATTTAACGCATCTTGCTCTAAAGGGCCACTTGAAAGTAAAAAACCCTCATTTGAAGAAGAGCCTCTAACAACATTGTATAGATTAACTCCCTGTGACAATTCTACGTGCTGTACTTTTTGAGCAAGCCCCTCTTTACCTATAAGTAAATCAGGCACATCCCAAGCATATGATGAAAATGAAAAGCAGCATGTAGCAGCGATAACAAAGTATTTCATATTAAGTCCTTATAATTTCATACTGTTGTTGGCACACAGAAATAACTTTCGCTTTAGTTATTTTCCAAGATAAATTTACCCTGTGAATTAAATACAATAAAAACATAAAATACCGTGATATTAATCGTGCTTTTATACAATGAAGATTATAAAGGTGAAAATCAGCCCTATTCAGACACGAAAGATTTGCTTTGAATGAATGTTTTTTTTGTAAAAAACTAACTACTGCGAATAGGCCTCAAAAGCTTGAAACTATCGATAGCGGTAATTTTTTGTAATATTGCTTAAGAGAGAATGCGTAAAAAATAAAATCGAGATAACAAAAAACCGCTGAATTTTCAGCGGTTTCTTTTTATATGCTATTTAAACTTCAACAGTTAAGCATTTGCAGCTTCAAACTCTTTCATAAAGTCCACTAAGGCTTGAACACCTTCAACTGGCATTGCGTTATAAATAGAAGCACGCATACCGCCAACTGCTCGGTGGCCTTTTAGTGCTTGCAAACCACGAGCTTCTGCTTGCTCTAGGAATAACGCATCCAATTCAGGTTTTGCCAATTGGAATGGTACGTTCATTAGCGAGCGGTTTTGTGGATGGATGTTGTTGCGGTAAAAATCCGATTCATCAATACAAGAGTAAAGAATTTGCGCTTTCTTGCGGTTCACTTCTTCCATTGCTGCCAAACCACCATTTGCTTTCAGCCATTTGAACACAAGGCCAGACAAGTACCATGCAAATGTTGGTGGTGTGTTGAACATGGATTCTTTTTCAAACAACACTTTGTAATTCAAAATGCTTGGCAATACATCACAAGCGAGATCCAACAAGTCATCACGCACGATCACAATACACAAGCCTGCTGGGCCGATGTTTTTCTGTGCGCCAGCGTAAATCACACCGTATTTAGATACATCAATTTCACGCGATAAAATCGTTGAAGACATATCGGCCACAATTGGTAAATCCGTTTCAGGCAGATCATTAATCTCAATACCATCAATGGTTTCATTTGGGCAAAAATGCACATAAGCCGCATCTTTTGAAAGTACCCATTGTGAAGCAGGAAGGATTGCTGTTTTGCCATCAATTTCCGTTGTCGCTTTGATCACGTTTGGCGTACAGTATTTTTGTGCTTCATCAATTGCACTTGCCGCCCAGTAACCGCCGTCGACGTAATCCGCTGTTTTCTTATCGCCTAATAGGTTCATTGGAACAGCAGCAAATTGCGCACGCGCCCCACCTTGGCAAAAAAGAATTTTATAATTTTCAGGTACGGATAATAGCTCACGTAAATCTTGTTCTGCTTCGGCTGCGACTTTTAGAAAAGGTTTGCCACGGTGGCTGATTTCCATAACGGATGTGCCTAAACCATTCCAGTTTAAGAATTCGGCTTGAGCCTGTTGCATGACGGCTTTTGGAAGACCAGCTGGACCTGCACTGAAGTTATAGACGGATTCCATGATATTTTTTGCTCCTGCATAAATAATAGAAATAGAGATTTATTCAATGGCTAACAGTAATACCACTTTTTAATCCCAAGTGAAAACAACATTTCTGCTAAAGAATGAATAATTTCCTAACACGAATTGAGTTTGTTAAAAATATGCGATTTGATTCGAACTTGAAGTTGCCTCTCACCAAAAGAATAAAAAAAGAGACCTAAGCGGTCTCTTTTCATCTTCGTTAAATATTAAAAATTAAAGAAATAATGGTGCAAGTAATGCAAACAGAGGCATAGACTTTCCGCCTTCAAACTCGACCTTCCCTTCCTTAATATCGCCTTTAATATAATAACCATCAGCTTTTTGGCTCATCACACCTTGCTTAATCAGATTATCTAAACCCTGCTTAATGAATGGGAATTTTTGTTCCATTTCATTAGAAACAAATGCATTCACGCCACCATTAAACGACGACATAATCTGCATTGGATTTTGACTAACGCCTTTTTTACCCGCTGGGAATTGTAAGGTTAAATCGGTATTGAATTTACCTTCACCGATAGTTGTCGACATTTTATCAAGAGAAAGTGTAAAGCCCTTTTCAAACACTGTATCTAAATAACCCATTAAGGCTTTCATTTCTTGATTGCCAAATTGTTTATCTGGATTTTGGTACAGGCTCAAAATATTTGAGAAGGCTTGCATATCAATATCTTTAAACGATGTGTTAAACACTAAACTGTTCAATGTGTCGTCTTCAATTTCTACACTGTCTGCTGACACTTGGTGAGTACTGCTAAATGTACCCTGTTTCGCATTTTCAACCGTATCAAACTTGTAATGCAATTGATTAATGTCAAGTACGCTTTCGCCCACATTATCAATCATATTGCTTTCACCAAGAGTCACATCTTGCTTGCCAATCCAAATATTGCCTTTTTTCTGGCCTTCACCTGAACCATTAAGTGCAGTGATCATCAGCGACTCACCGGAACCAAAATGTCCGTTCATCGAATCCAATTTATAATTAAATTCAGCATAGCCATCTTTTTTAGCATCAACATGCAAAGTCAATGGCGACAATTCAAAAGAGGATTTCGATTGTTTCAATTGCAGCGTCATTTTTTGCGTATTGATGTCAATAGCACTTGAACCGTTAAGGTAAGTCACCGAATGCACATCCATTGGTAAGGTTTGGTAATCTTCCGGTTTGGAATCTGTAGATAAGCTAAATAAACCATGATGGATCGTGTGATTAAAGGTAAAAGAAGTCGGTAAACCTTCTAATTCCATTTGCTGCTTTAATACAGGTTCAACCACGGTGACTTTGGTTTGAGCCGTTGAATTTAAATAACCTCGGTCGTATTTCACCAACTCAAGATTCACTTCATCTTTGGATAATTTCCCGATTTCAGTTTGGATGGTATTTTGAGCAAATTGCCCGATTGCAAGTGGCCAACATGCAGCAATCGCTACCACACCACCTATCGCTGCAAATTTTTTTATACTATTCATATTGGTCCCTAACAAATGAAAAATTCAGTTTAACGTAAGACCCATACTTATGTCATGGATATCCCCAAGTAATTTGAAGATACGTGATTCAGCATCTTGGAGTCACTTGACGTTGTAACAAAAGTTTGCGCATTGACAAATTTCATTCAGCTCAAAGCAAAGATTAGCAATAGATATGTCAAAATTAATGTTAACTATTTTACTTATAAGTGATGTTTGTTAATTTACAACTTGTCTTGCTTCTGACAAAATTAGCGCTAAATAGTAAAAATAGATGTAAATTCAGCTCGTTGTTAAACATGTCTATTTTTTACACTCACATTTAGTCGATATCGTTATTAGTAAATAATGTCACTTGAAACTTGGATTAAGACAAGTGAATAAGAAAAGGTTTTCTTGAATATGCGCAAATCATTAATTTTTACTGGTCTTCTGCTTGCTTCTGTCGCTGGTTCATCATTTGCTGCAAGTGACACAAGCGCTGCAAATATGAGCAATTTCAACTATAACTACGTTGATGCTCGCATCGGTTTCAGCCCAATGACATTTGGTGCTGGTATTAGCAAATCTATCCACCCTAACGCTCATGCGATTCTTTCATTAGATTCTAAATTTGATGATGACTACGATATGTCAGCAGGTTTAGGTTTCCACGCACCAGTAACTAACTGGACTGACTTAACTGGTGAAATGCTATTTAAGATGGTTGATGGTCGTGAAGATTATCAAGATGATGCTGGTCTTGAAGTTAACCTAGGTATTCGTCAATGGTTAGGTCCACAATTTGAAGTTGGTGGTAAAGCGGGTTACTACGCAATCAATGATGATGACGACACTGATGAAATGTACGGTGCAATTTCTGGTCGTTTCCACGCAACAGAATTGTTCTCAATTGGCCTTGAAGGTAAATTGAACTACATCTACGGCGACCAAATTATGGCTACAGCACGTTTTAATTTCTAATTTTTGCTGTTTAGCTTTTAGCTTTTAGCTTTTAGCTTTTTAAAAATGCTACAGAATACAAAGCCTCGTTCTATGACGAGGCTTTTTCGTTTTTGTTTCACTTTCTCAAATAGAAATACTAGATAGTAACTGCTGTTTTCTTGGTTCTTGAATTAATTTCCAGTGGCAGCCATCTTTCGCTCCCGCCAACTTCCACAACAGTCGAATATCAACATCAGTGCCATATACTTTTTGAACCTGCTTAAAAATCTCTTCTGGCTCCATTTTTATAAATGTATTTACATCGAATATACCGGCTTTCTTAAGCATTCTTTCCAAAGTTAGCTGCATATTGGGTAAATCTCGTAAACGGAGACTATCAAATGATTTTTGAAATGCTTTGTCTTGTATTGAGTTGGTAATAGATTGCTGAATAATGTCGTCTAAGGCTTCATCCCGCTTTAAAAACAAGGCAGTAATATCAAAATAATTCACCGTTGTCACACTTTGCTTTTTGACATGACGATAACGTTTACAGCCTCTCTCAAGTAAAAGCTGATCAAGTCCTCCTCCGCCACGGATAAAAACAGAGTTATCCGAAATAAGTGCGTACATGGCATCTTCACAAAATAAACCGAGTCCTCCAAACATCGAACGTTTATTAAAAACATCAAACTTTGTTACATATCTCAAAAATGAAAGTTCTATCTTTCTGGGCATTTGTTACCTCCATACTTTTGCAAATCCCCTCCATAAAGAATTTTCGCAAGCGTAAAAAGGTATTTGGGATACCATCAGAATTTTTCTTATTGAATATTTTCGTTGTTCCTTTTGATTAAGTTTTTATTCGGAACCACTATCGCCTTTGTTCTGAAGCTGCAGTTTGATTAACTGCGACTGCAAATACTTTAAGACTAATATCCATTATTCTTATTATGAATTCATCGCTGACAATAATACTAAATAGTTAGGATAATAAAAGTGCACTGTTCACATTGAGTAACAAAATTAAAGCCTCAGTTACGAGTGAATTCACATCTTTTAGAGATTTAGTCATAAAACTGAAACATTTATAGCCAACAAAAAGCTACCTTAATGAAACAACAAATTCACGTCCAAAGCGTATTGCTACATCTGCATTGTTTAACACCCAACCGGACTCATTCAGTGTAGAGCCAGAGTCAAGATCGACGAATACAGACTGAGCTCTTTTACTTTTGCATATTTTATCGCGTAAAAATCGTGAGATCCTTTTGCTATCAGTACAAAACAGCTACCATAACAGCGATTTTTATTACGGATTTACATTACATTGAGGTAACTATGTATTCAGGCGTGTTTATGATTTTCTTGCCTTTAATCGCCGGCTATTTTATTCATCTGTCGAACACAGTTTGGCATCAACGCATTAACAGTGCTGTATCTTATTTAATTTACGTCATCCTCTTTTTAATGGGCTTGAGTCTGGCTGGGCTAGATAACCTAAGCGCAAACTTACAAACCATTGTGAT
Organism: Vibrio sp.; assembly: GCA_047975485.1. Lineage (GTDB taxonomy): Bacteria > Pseudomonadota > Gammaproteobacteria > Enterobacterales > Vibrionaceae > Vibrio. The sequence goes on from JBKEDP010000017.1 coordinate 27,841, forward strand.
GTTTACGCTGACTTTCTTTATTGCTATTGGTTTATGTAACCTTGCTGCTTTACCTTTTGTTGATAAATGCTTGCCGATTGAAGCACATTCCCATTCAGCAGCAATGCCGATCAGTGCGATGGCGTTAGAATCTCTCAAACTCATTGTTGTGGTCGCAGCGGGTTTAATCGTAGGCTTAGCAGTTCCTTTCCATATCCCTTTTGTTAGTGAAATGAGTGAGGCTATTTTATTGCTACTGCTTTTCTTGATTGGTATTCAACTTAGAAACAGCGGCTTAACTCTACGCCAAATCATTATCAATAAACGCGGCATGGTGATTGCCTTGTGTTTGATTTTATCGTCTTGGTGTGGCGGCATCATAGCTTCATTTGTATTAGATATTCCTGTTACACGTGGGCTTGCGATGTCATCAGGTTTTGGTTGGTATTCTCTTTCAGGGATTTTAATGGGCGACGCATTTGGCCCTGTTTATGGCGGTGCGTCTTTTATGCTAGAACTGATGCGTGAATTAGTGGCACTGGTTACTATTCCAATGTTGATCCGCCGCTATCCATGCACAACTATCGGCTATGCAGGAGCAACAGCAATGGATTTCACCTTACCGGTTATTCAAAATACTGGCGGAGTAAAGTGTGTGCCAATTGCGATTGTCAGTGGTTTTATTCTTAGCTTAGCTGTACCCGTTCTTATGCTTTTCTTTGTTTCTCTAGGCTCTTGATAAAACTGCAATACAGGCAAATAAAAGAAGAAAATCAGTATAAAAAACACGCAGAAAGTAAATAATTCGTTAACTTGTAAGCATAAAAAGCACGTGCTTCAGACAACAAGGCAAAGCCATCTTATAATTAAAATCAGCTTATAATTAAAACAAGTGTATAAAATTGAGGCTTTTCAGAATTTAAGATTCAAGGAAGAAACATGAAAAAATCAACTCTCTCATTATTGATGCTATGTGCGGGCTCATTTTTAACCGCTCAATCCGCTTTTGCGGCAGAAGAAACTCAACCCACAGAAACAACTCCATCTACCGAAACGGCTCAATCAACTGAAGCTGCTCCAGTTCGAGATGTAAAATGTTTAACTGGAAAATACGATGCTTATGTTGATGCTTCATTAAAGTGGTATCAAGACTTAGTGACGATTACTGTTGACTCAAAACCGGATTTAAAAGAAGTGGGCGTTTGGTTTTTAAATGGCCGCACTCATCACTTTGAATTAAGCCGTGCCGCAGTTAAAGAATTTCTGGTTAGCGATCCATCGAAAGTTGCGACTGATGAACAAGTGGAATCTTGGTTAAAACTGGAGCAAACCGATGTGAAAGATTTAGCTCAGCGTGATGATGATTTAGGAAAGATCGCTAAGCGCACCTTTGATGATCGCCAAGCTCCGCCAAACGAAAAAAATTATGAGTTACGCTCTGCCTTTGCTGACCTACTCAGTCATCCGAGCAACATTAAACCAGCATTGGATAAATACAACGAAGCAGTAACCAAAGCTAACGAAATCCAATGTAAGTAACCTGAATTCAAGATAAATAATCTTTGCATTTTTCAACGTTAACCTTGCAAATTTAATGGCCTGATAAGCGAGACATTCGAATTTATTTCGTATAAATTGTCTCGCTTATTACGTTTTGCTAATACTAATTTCGTTTTGCAGATAAAAGAAGAAAAAAACACTATGGGAATGGATGACAAAATCGTCGATGACAAAAACAAAGATAACGAAAATAAAGTCGTCGATGTCAATTTCGAAAGTTTGCTGCGCATTTTTACCGTACCTGAAGCGCCTGATTCCACTTTGGGCAATATTGAAAAAGAACTGTCTCAAAACCTGAATCAATTTTTGCGTGAACATATTGTCGCAGAAGAAAAACCGCTTTCTGAAATCGAAAAAGATTTTGCTGATCCCGCCATTCCTGAATCCCCTACTTTTGTTTCTGAACACACGCAGCATTTGTTGGATACACTGGTTTCCCACTCCGTTCACACTTCTGCGCCCAGTTTTATCGGCCACATGACCTCAGCTTTACCTTATTTCTTGATGCCGCTTTCGAAAATCATGATCGCGTTAAATCAGAACTTGGTAAAAATCGAAACATCAAAAGCATTTACGCCACTTGAACGTCAAGTATTAGGCATGTTGCATCGTTTAATTTATAGTGAATCTGAAGGTTTTTACCAACAATGGATGCACAGCGCAGAACATTCTTTAGGCGCGTTTTGCTCAGGCGGAACCATTGCCAATATCACGGCTTTATGGGTTGCTCGAAACAATGCGCTTAAAGCTGATGCTGATTTCCAAGGTGTTGAGAAAGAAGGCTTATTCAATGCCATGATGCACTACGGCTACACAGGCATGGCGATTTTGGTGTCGCAACGTGGGCATTATTCATTGAAAAAAGCCGCTGATGTATTGGGCATTGGGCAATCTAATCTTGTGGCTGTTAAAACCGATGAAAATAACCGCATTTGCCCTCAAGCCTTAAAACAAACCATTGCGGATTTAAAAGCGAAAAGCATCAAGCCGTTTGCGATTATTGGCGTAGCGGGCACAACGGAAACCGGCAATATCGATCCGTTAAATGAATTGGCAGACATTGCGCAGCAAGAAGATTGTCACTTCCATGTTGATGCAGCTTGGGGTGGCGCGACTTTGATGTCGAACAATCATCGCCACTTACTTAACGGGATTGAGCGTGCTGATTCCGTCACCATAGATGCTCATAAACAGCTTTATATTCCAATGGGTGCTGGCATGGTGTTGTTTAAAAATCCCAATGCCATGAGCGCGATTGAACATCACGCAGAGTATATTTTGCGTAAAGGTTCGAAAGATCTTGGCTCGCATACATTGGAAGGTTCTCGCTCAGGAATGGCAATGCTGGTGTATTCAAGCATGCATATTATTAGCCGTCCGGGTTATGAATTGCTGATCGATCAAGGCATCGCAAAAGCACGTTACTTTGCCGATAAGATCAAAGCACAGGCCGATTTTGAACTGATTTCAGAACCTGAACTTTGCTTACTCACCTATCGTTATGTTCCTGCTGCAACTCAAAAAGCACTCAAACTGACAACGGTTGAACAGCGAATTGAGCTACATCAGTTGCTAAATGAACTCACTCAATTTATACAGAAAACCCAACGTGAAACTGGCCGCTCATTTGTGTCTCGTACAAGGCTAACACCTAAGCAGTGGGATAATATGGAAACCAATGTATTCCGTGTCGTGTTAGCGAACCCGCTGACGACTCACGAAATTCTTGATGCAGTATTGGAAGAACAAAAAGCAATTGCACAAACTAGCCCGGTGATCTTGCCGAAAATAAAAGCGCTAACGGCCAAAATTCTAGGCTAATCCAATCATATTTCAAATCTGTCCAGCATGAACTATCCTGTGCTGGACATACAAATTCCATTCTAAACTGTAAATTTCTTTCTTAAATTAAAATTAAAACAAGCAATTCCCCATAATTTTCACTCTTGATATGGTTATTTTTATTACAAAACTGTAATTTAGTATGAACCTTGTCATATTCTCACCAGAAAAAACGCCACAAGTAGCGGATTCATTCTTCGACATGGTTATACTCGTAAATAGAATATAAAACCAAAATAAAAACAACATTTAGCAATTTGGACAAGTCATGAACATGTTAGAAAAAATACAGAAGAATCTTGATATTTTCAGTAAATCCGAACGCAAAGTTGCTGAGGTTATTATTGAAGCACCACAGACTGCCATTCACTCTAGCATTGCGACTCTGGCAAAAATTGCCGATGTCAGCGAACCGACTGTTAACCGTTTTTGCCGTCGCTTAGACACTAAAGGTTTCCCTGATTTCAAACTGCATTTAGCGCAAAGCTTGGCAAATGGTACGCCTTATGTGAACCGTAATGTGGAAGAATCGGACGGTCCAGATGCATACACGCACAAGATTTTTGAATCTACTATGGCTTGTTTGGATGTAGCAAAAAACAGCATCGACCCATTCCAAATCAATCGTGCGGTGGATTTATTAACTCAAGCGAAACGCATTTCCTTCTTTGGCTTGGGCGCATCATCAGCAGTAGCAAAAGATGCACAAAACAAATTCATCCGTTTTAATATTCCAATTATGAATTTTGACGACATCGTAATGCAGCGCATGAGTTGCATTAATTCAACTGAAAACGATGTGGTGGTTTTGATTTCTCACACTGGTCGCACAAAGAGTTTGGTCGATATTGCGCACGTTGCTCGTGAAAATGGCGCAACCGTGATTGCGATTACTGCCAAAGATTCTCCGCTTGAACGTGACAGTGATCTGGCAATTACCCTTGATGTTCCTGAAGACACCGACGTATACATGCCAATGGCAAGCCGTGTGGTGCAAATGGTGGTGATTGATGTATTAGCGACAGGTTTCACCTTGCGCCGTGGCACAGGCTTTAGAGAAAACCTCAAACGTGTAAAAGATGCACTTAAAGACTCTCGTTTTGATAAACCTAATCTGCTTTAATTGCTAACTTGATTAAAGTATTAGTTGCGAAATATAAGTTATAAAAAAATAACCTCTATTTCAGCTTTTCATCGCCTATTGATTCAGGCATAGTTGGCGCATCAAAACTCAAAGGAGATAGCAATGTTTGTTGTAATTTTTGGCCGTCCTGGTTGCCCTTACTGTGTTCGTGCAAAAGATCTTGCTGAAAAACTAAAAACAGAACGTGAAGATTTCAACTACCGTTATGTTGATATTCAAGCTGAAGGCATTAGCAAAGCTGACCTAGAAAAAACTGTAGGTAAGCCAGTTGAAACTGTTCCTCAAATCTTTGTTGACCAAGAACACGTTGGCGGCTTCACAGATTTCGAAGCGTACGCTAAAGAAAACCTAGGTCTTTACGCTGAGTAAGTTTTTGCTCTAAAGAACCTTTTGCTCTAAATAATTTAAAGCAAATCAGAATATTTTAAGCCGAGTATCATACTCGGCTTTTTTGTGCTTGGTGTATGGTAGCTCTCAATATCTTGATTCTATTTATACCAATATTTACCTAAATAACTTTAGCTTCAGGTATTTGCCTTCGGCGACCTACTTTTGGCAACAGCCCCAAAAGTAGGCAAAAAGGCCGCTGCTGGAAATTTTGTTATCTTTGTTTCGCTTGTTTTTTTGTTAACGGCTTCAAGAGGACATCCCTGTCCTCGAGAAGCCTAACCGTC
>JBKEDP010000022.1:0-26280 GCA_047975485.1 Vibrio sp.
TCTCCTATAACCACCAGTAAAGAATCAATCTCATTTTGGGGAAGAATTTTGGGGAGGTTTTGGGGAGGCATTTATTCCCCATATAAAACAACGAGATAGATTTTAGTTATGTTTTCAGACAACCCTTTGCTCGCCCAACTTAAACAACAAATGAAAGAGAACCTGCCGAAGAAAGAAGGCACGGTCAAAGCCACTGATAAATCATTTGGTTTTTTAGAAGTCGACAGTAAGCACAGCTACTTCATTCCACCGGCATCAATGAAAAAGTGCATGCACGGTGACAAAGTGGTTGCGATCATCCGCTCTGAAAACGATAAAGAAAGCGCAGAGCCAGACGAATTAATCGAACCTGCCCTTACCCGCTTTATTGCTCGCATTAAGTTATTTAAAGGCCGTTTACAAGTTGTGCCAGATCACCCGCAACTGAAAAAGCTGTCTTTAAAAGCCAAAGCTCGTAAAGGATTAAACCCTGAAACATTAAACGAAGGTGATTGGGTTGTCGCTCATCTTGTTGATCACCCACTGGCGAAAGATTGCGATAAAGACAACTTCTTCGTCGAAATCTCAGAAAAAATCACCGATGCCGACGATAAAATTGCACCTTGGTGGGTAACGCTGGCTCAAAACGATTTACCGAATAGTGAGCCGCAAGGTTTGCCTGAAGGTGAACAATGGCAATTGAAAGATGATGCCGATCTTAACCGCATCGATTTAACTCATATTCCTTTTGTAACCATCGACGGTGCATCAACTAAAGATATGGATGATGCTCTTTACGCAGAACAATTAGACAATGGTGATATTAAATTAACTATCGCAATTGCCGATCCAACTGCCTACATCACACCTGATTCCGATATGGATAAAGTGGCGCGTGAACGTGGCTTTACCATTTACTTACCGGGTCGCAATATTCCAATGCTGCCACGTGATTTAGCCGACGATTTATGTTCACTCAAACAAGATGAACAACGTGTTGCGCTATGCTGTTCTGTTTCAGTTCAACCAGATGGCACAATTAATAACGATATCGAGTTTTTCGCTGCCAATATGCAATCGCACGCCCGCCTCGTTTACGATCATGTCTCTGATTGGCTAGAAACTGGCTCAAGCGAAGAATGGCAACCAAGTGATACCATCGCTAATGTTGTTGCAACACTGAACAAAGTAGCCCTATCTCGTGGTCAATGGCGCAAGAATAATGCAGTGATCTTCCCAGATCGTCCTGATTACCGTTTCGAACTAAGCGAAGATAACGATGTAATTGCGATTCATGCAGATATGCGTCGCAGTGCCAATAAGTTGGTTGAAGAATTGATGATCACCGCCAACATTTGTGCGGGTACAGTTTTAAAACAAAAATTTGAATCGGGCATTTTTAATACGCATGCAGGATTTAAAGAAGACAAACTGAAAGACGTTCTAGAGTTAGTGAATACTGAAGAAAACCCAATGTTCACGCAAGAAAGCATCCAAACATTAGAAGGTTTCAGTGCATTACGTCGTTGGTTAGGCGCACAAAACGAAAGTTATTTGGATGCACGTATTCGTCGCTTCCAAGCTTACAGCGAAATTAATCACAAGCCAGAGCAACACTTTGCAATGGGTCTACCGATTTACGCAACTTGGACTTCCCCTATCCGTAAATATGGTGACATGATCAACCACCGTATGCTGAAAGCCTTGATTCTGGATAAAGCACCAGTGCAAATGCCAGATGAAACCATCGGTGAAGAATTGTCGCTTTGTCGTCGTTACCACGGACAAGCGGAACGCAACGTGGGTGATTGGTTGTACGCTCGCACTCTAATTAACGAGCCAGAAAACGGCACTTTATATCAAGCAGAGATCTTTGATATCAATCGTGCGGGTATGCGTGTTCGTCTATTAGAAAATGGTGCTGCTGCGTTTATTCCGGCTTCACAAATCATGGACAACAAAGAACGCATTCAGGCTTCAAAAGAGCTAGGCACAATAGCTATCGACGGTAATGTGGAATTTAAGCTAGGTGATGTAATTGAAGTAGCATTAATTCGAGTTAGCCTTGAGCAGCGCAATATCGTAGCTAAACCAACTCAGACTTTTGCACCTTTGGAAGTGGTTGAAACTGAAGCAGCCGAAACAGAAACCACAGAAGCAACTGATTCGAATGAAAAACCTCAAGTGGATTCAGCGGAATAACTTTCAACTCTCCAAATATCAACTAAGTGATAAATATAAAAAAGACGCCACTTGAGCGTCTTTTTTTACTTTTATTAAATCTAAAAATCTGTTTGATATTGAGCAATTCGCAAAGTCTCAAACGACATGGATGTCGTTTGCGAAGCGCCTAGGACAGGACAGCGTCTTTGAGACTTGGTTAATATGAACAGATAACCTTACATAAGGATAAAATTAGATATCTTGAACGTCGAATTCCACTAATGGGTTCACGTCTGCTTCATAATCCACACCGTCAACACCAAAACCGAATAGCTTCAAGAATTCTTCTTTGTATTCAACGTAATCTGTTAACTCTTTCAAGTTCTCAGTCGTTACTTGCGGCCATAGATCACGGCAATGTTGTTGAATATCTTCACGCAATTCCCAATCATCTAAACGTAGACGGTTTTTCTCATCTACTTCTGCAGCAGAACCATCTTCTTTGTATAGACGAGCGGTAAACATGCGGTGAATTTGTTCCATACAACCTTCGTGTACGCCTTCTTCACGCATTTTCTTGAATACCATTGCAATGTATAACGGCATTACTGGAATTGCAGAACTTGCTTGAGTCACAACACTCTTCAGAACAGCAACGTTTGCCGAGCCATTTAATGGTGCTAGTTTCTCATTAAGAGCTGTTGCAGCGCGGTCTAAGTCCATCTTAGCTTGACCTAATGCACCGTCCCAGTAGATCGGCCAAGTTAGTTCTGTACCGATGTAGCTGTATGCAACAGTTTTGCAGCCTTCAGCTAAAACGCCAGCGTCAGAAAGTGCAGACATCCACAATTCCCAATCTTCGCCGCCCATTACGGTTACAGTGTCTTTGATTTCTTGCTCTGTTGCAGGCTCAACGCTTGCTTCAATGATCACATCTTTATTGGTATCAACCGCTGTTGCTGTGTAAGTTTCACCGATTGGTTTTAGTGCAGAACGGATAACTTCGCCTGTTTCAGGCATTTTGCGCACTGGTGATGCAAGTGAGTAAACCACCATATCCACTTGACCAAGGTCAGCTTTGATTAGGTCGATGGTTTTTTGTTTTGCTTCATTTGAGAAAGCATCACCGTTTAGGCTTTTAGAGTATAAGCCTTCTTCTTTTGCGAATTTGTCAAAAGCAGCAGAGTTATACCAGCCAGCTGTGCCCGCTTTTTTCTCTGTGCCTGGCTTTTCAAAAAACACACCAATAGTAGATGCGCCGCCGCCAAATGCTGCTGCGATACGAGAAGACAAGCCATAGCCACTTGATGAACCAACCACTAATACGCGTTTTGGAGCATTAGCAATTGGACCTTGTGCTTTTGTATAAGCGATTTGTTCTTTTACGTTTGCTTCACAACCTACAGGATGTGTCGTAGTACAGATAAATCCACGGATTTTCGGTTTGATAATCATATTCAGCTTCCTTTAAAAAACTTCAGTAGAATAAAAGTTTCTTAGCCCTTTCGCATCTTATTTCTTGGATTTTTTAGAGGATCATGCGGTGGTTTGACCTCTTTTATTACTTTAGTTTGCTTTTTGACGCTTACAAAAAACACAACGCCACGCATAAACGTGACGTTGTCATTAAAGTTAAATGTTAGCTATCGAAAGACGTTAAGCTGCATTATCAGCTTGTTCTTCTTTATCTATTTCAGGCTTTGGGCTTGATTTCGATTTCACAAAATCACTGCGAATTTCGCTGAAATCATGGCTAAAGTGATCCACTTGAACTGATTGAGAACGCACTTTATCCGCTGCAATCACTTTATCCACTTCTGCTTGAGTTAGAACGCCTTTCTCAAGTGCTAATGCTAAGCGATCTTGTAGCAAGCCAGATTTAGGCAACTGCCCGTCTTTCACCGCTTTCAACATCTTGCGTTCCAGATCTCGAATGTCATACATGGCAATGAAAGCACGTTCTATCAAGCCTACGTTATCGGTTTCATCTTCCGTAAAGTAACAAAGATGAGTTAGACGATCACGCTGCGCTCCCGGAGTCATTAAGCTTTCTGCCACTTGGATTTTTTGTTGGTCCGTTGCCAATTTAAAGCGGTTACCTAATGGGAATACTAGGAGTTTCAACATGTTCGCTGCAACACGGCTTGGCAAGTTGCGATACGCTTCTTGTAGACCTTCAGCAGCACAGCTTAAACAGTGATTCATCGCATAATGAACGAATGGTAGATCGTCAGCTTGTTGGCCTTCATCTTCAAATCGTTTCAATACCGCAGAACCAAGATATAAATAACTTAACGCATCACCTAAACGAGCTGATAGCATTTCTTTACGTTTCAGTTCGCCACCCAGAGTCAACATCGCGAAATCAGTTGTAACCGCTAATGCTTTACTTAAACGAGTCATATCACGGTAGTATTGCTTGGTTTCGCCTGAAGCATAAGAGCCAGCAAAGCGAGAACCTGTCAACGCCATAGTGAATGCGCCCAAGCTGTTTTTGATTGCATAACCCATGTGTTTGAATAGCAAGCCATCGAATTCTTTTGCACCTGCTGCTTCATCAGGATTTGCTGCTGCTTCCATTTCAGGCAAAACAAATGGATGACAACGTGTCGCACCTTGACCAAAGATCATCAGGTTACGAGTCAGAATGTTTGCCCCTTCCACCGTAATCGCCACTGGCACGCCAAAGTAATGATGCGCTAAGTAGTTCATTGGGCCATTTTGAATTGCACGGCCTGAGTGAATATCCATTGAATCGTTCAACACAGTTCGAGCCATTTCTGTCATGTGGTATTTGGCAATAGCGGTTACGATCCCCGGCTTTTCACCCATATCTAGTGACGTTGTGGTCAATGTACGTGCCGCTTCCAACATATAAGTGAAGCCACCAATACGCGCCATTGCATCGGCTACACCTTCAAATTTACCAATCGACATGCCAAATTGTTTACGTACATATGCATAAGCGCCCGTGGTTCGACTGGTTAAGTGACCTACTGCGGTACCAAGTGCCGGAAGTGAAATACCACGCCCAGCAGACAAACACTCCACTAGCATACGCCAGCCTTTACCTGCGTAATCTGCACCACCAATTAGCCAATCCATTGGGATAAAAATATCTTCACCACGAGTTGGACCGTTCATAAATGCAAGACCTAGTGGATCGTGACGTTCACCGATTTCCACACCTTCATGATCAGCTGGAACAAGCGCACAAGTAATGCCTAAATGAGTTTTCTCGCCTAATAGATGCTCAGGATCGTCTAGTTTAAATGCCAAACCCAAGACCGTTGCAACAGGTGCAAGTGTGATATAGCGTTTGTTCCAACTTAAACGTACACCTAAGACTTCTTCACCATTGTGTATACCTTTACATACAACGCCTGTGTCTGGAATACCGCCAGCATCAGAACCCGCTTCAGGACCTGTTAATGCGAAACATGGAATGTCGGTACCGTTTGCTAACCGAGGCAGCCAGTAATCCTTTTGTTCTTGTGTACCGTAGTGAGAAAGTAATTCACCTGGACCTAATGAGTTAGGAACCATGACGGTCACCGCAGTACTGATACTACGAGTTGCAATAGTTGAAACTATGGTTGAGTTCGCATGAGCTGAGAAATTCAAACCACCGTAAGCTTTATCAATAATTAATGCGAAGAACTTTTCTTTACGGATGTATTGCCAAATTTCCTCTGGAATATCACGGTCTTCTTGCACCACTTTGTAGTCATCAAGCATATCAAGTAAGGTTTTCACTTGATTATCTATAAAGGCTTGCTCTTCTTCGCTCAACTGAGGTTTTGGATATTGGTGTAAAGTATTCCAATCTGGTGAACCGGAAAATAATTGCCCATCCCACCAAACACTGCCCGCTTCCATTGCTTCACGCTCGGTACTTGAAAGTGGAGGCAACACTTGTTTAAACCATTTAAACGCAGGTTCACTTATCCATTTTTGTCTTAGTGAGCTCATACTTATATTCCTTTTCCACGTTGAGGCGGTTGACTTAAAACACCAATGTTCAGATGCCCTATTCAATCGTCTTTGTATTGGTTGTTAACGTATTGGTTATTTAAAAATGCTTAATGTCGAAACATTATTGCGATTGTCATGTTCACTTGGTGTGATTTCTGCTGCGACGCCCGCTGCTAAAAATGGGATGAGTTGCTGAATAAACACATCCGAATCTACTTCTCGGTTATAGGAGTTTTGGGCAATTTCAGTTAAAGCTTGGCTTGATGACATAGTGAAAATGCATGTACCTAAGGTAAAATGTAAGCGCCAAAAAAGCGTTTCAGGATCAAGTTCAGGATTAGCTTTCATTACCAAATCTTTAAACAAGTTCAAAACGCTGCTGTATCGAGTAGAAATAAACCAACGTAAATGCCCTTGCACATCCGTATAACCACGACCGATCAGCAACATAAATCGACTTGCGCCATTTGGACGAAGGTTATCGAGTGATAAAATTGGTTGCGCTAACCTACTGAATACGTCAGACATACTGTAGTCATCCGATTCATTTAACTGAAGAAGCGATTTTTCCAGCTCTGGCATAAATGCTTCTAAATAGCGATTAAGTACAGCTCGAACTAATGTTTTTTTATCGCCAAAGTGGTAGTTGACTGAAGCCAAATTTACGCCAGCTTTCGTTGTTATGGTTCTTAGCGAAGTATCATTGAAGCCGTGCTCTGCAAACAAAGCCTCAGCAACATCCATGATTTTTGCTTTTGTTTTATTTTTTGCCGTCATGTTAGTTACCTGTATTAAACACTTGTTTGAATTTTAGTTCATATTGAATAACACAGACAAGTGTTGGCGATCACAATTAAGAAACATTTAAATGCAACAATTTAACATCATCTGTTAGTCACTGATTTTGAAAGGAATAAAAATTATTTTTATTTTTTTGAAAAAAATTGGAACTGAATCAAAAAAGGCGAGTCATATATAATGTAGCGAATGATGATGGTTTTAGGATGACACCCCTATAACCATTTCATTTAAAAGGATTTTCTACACCTAACTGTAATTTTTTCATATACTCCTATATTGTTTTTAGCCCATTTCACATTTGATTTGGGCTTTTTTCTTTTTTGGCACTTTGCTTTTTAGATACAGCAAATTCATTTTAGTCCATCTTGTTGCGTAAAGCTCGAGCACCGCAAGATCGATCACCAACACTTCGCTTCAAAAAAACTCGCTTCAAAAAACTTCTCGTCAAAAAACTTCTCTTCAAAAAACTTCTCTTCAAAAAATAATCAAAAAGGCCACATCGCTGCAGCCTTTGAGTTCTAAATTTTTATGCTTAATCAGTTTTACGCTTGTGCTTTCTTCGGTAGAACCGTATGCAATGCAATGTAACCTAGAATTGCCGCTGTTGTTGAGCCAAGCAAAATACCTAATCGAGCATAAGTATCAAACGCTGCATCTACGTTAGTAAAGGCCAACGATGAGATAAAGATCGACATGGTAAAACCGATACCACACAAGATAGATACAGCAAAGATGTGTTTGAAGTTAATCCCTTCTGGCAATTTCGCCACACCCATTTTCACCGATAACCAGCTAAAGCTAAATACGCCAAGTGGTTTACCAATCAATAGACCTAATGCAATACCCAGTGGAACCGTTGAGAATAAACCATCAAATGACACACCTTTGAGTGAAATACCTGCATTGGCAAACGCAAAGATAGGTAAAATAATAAAGCTCACATATGGGTGTAATGCGTGTTCCATTGATTTTAGTGGTGATTTTTCACCGTCTTTACCATCCAATGGAATAGCGAAACCAATCAACACACCAGCTAAAGTGGCGTGAACACCTGACTTCAATACACTCACCCACAAGATGAAACCTACTAATAAATACCAACGTCTTTTAGTCACATCTTTCATGTTCAAGAAGAACAAAACCGCAGTGGCAATAAAGCCAATCAATAGAGCTAAGTGAGATAGATCGCTTGAGTAGAACAAAGCAATAATCACTACAACACCAAGGTCATCAATGATCGCCAAAGCTAGTAAGAATACTTTTAAGCTGACTGGGACACGAGGACCAAGCAGAGCCATGATACCTAATGCAAACGCAATATCTGTCGCCGCAGGGATAGCCCAACCGCCAGCTGCAATAGGATCTGTGGCGTTAAAAACTAAATAAACTAAAGCTGGAGCTAGCATGCCACCCACTGCTGCAATCGCAGGGAAAATAGCGGTCTCTTTAGAACGCAATGCGCCTTCGAGCAATTCTCTTTTAACTTCTAAACCAATCAACATAAAGAAGATTGCCATTAAGCCGTCGTTAATCCAGTGGGATGACGACATGCCTAAAACATCTAAATGGAGTAAATGATAATAAGTATCACCGAATGAGGAGTTTGCCACCAACATGGCAAGGATTGCGGCAATCACAAGGATGATGCCACTTGCGGATTCCATTTTGAAAAAACTGATTACTTTATCTTGCATTTCTTGCATAACCTTTCCTTAGCTCAGCCTGAAGCACTGATGTCCATCTTGTTATTAAGTATGGATTCGAAATATGTTTTTGATATTATCTCGAACGCTAACAACAGAAAAATCGATTGTTTAGTGATTTAAACTCGGTTTTTCCGAATTAAATTGTTCTAAGAATACAAATCCTTTGCAATATTCTCGTTTTGAATCAATTAAAACAGCGTTCCAATAATTTCAACACAGAAAAAAATAACCTACTCGTTAATGAATAGGTTAATTTTATTTGAAATTATTATTCAAAGATGTGAAGCGGAACTTCTATCAGTAAACAATTGATTGGAAAAGCATCAATAACCGGTCAATTGCATAAACCCTTGTCCGCTGAAACTGCCTTCTACATTGATCGGCCCTTCCCATGATGGGATCCAGAATGGTAACCAAAGTTCATTATTGATGGGATGTGTGATCAAATGGATTTGCTGTGAAGATACCTCAATAACCCAGTTTAGAGGCAGCATACGTCCACTGAGTAACTTCGTTTTTTCTAACGGATAAATGTGAATATCTTCATTAGACAATGCAATCGTCCCACCATTTTTATCTGACAAAGTAGCCGATACATAACGCATGTCTTGCTCATTATGATATTGAGTGAGCAACAAAGAGCGCCCGTCAGAAAGATGAATGGTAAAATAATCCCAACGCAAAGAGTTATCCGCAATTAGCTTGTTACCCCAGCCTTTATCCAGCCAAGCCATACCTTTCACTTTCACTTTGCGGCCGTTTAAATTTAACTCGCCTTGTGATTCCAGATAAGGTGCACTGAAAGAATAAGATGCAGATCCCATTAAATCATGAGTTCGTCGGTATCCTTGATCGCCATTCAAAATGTACTTCCCGTAATTAGTATTTTTTAGATGAATTGAGAAGTCATCGGTTTTTACATTCAGTTCGCTTGGTGTTGCTGTGTTATTACTCGACACCCAACTCCAATCATCAAGCCATAAACGGAATGGGTACATCATAGAGCCTGCTTGCCCTATTCCACCTCGAGATAAACGTTGCTGCGACCAGGTGTGTTTTTCAGTCGAAATCACCACTTGCGAGGTATAAATTTGTGCATTGTTCCAACCCGTGGCTTGAATATCGCTATTTGATACACGATACACAGTCCACTGAAGGCCGTAGGTTAAACCATCATCACCTTCAAGGTTCGCTTTGTAATGCCATACCTCAGAGTGAAAACCTTTATGTTCAGCAATGTCTTTATGAGGTTGGATCTTATAATCTGGCAGCACTGGTTCATAAACATCTTTTTTATGCTTTTTCTGGTCGTCATTTAACATGGAATGTGCGCTTTCGTCTGCAATCACGACTTTCACTACATGAGGAGCAATAGCACCAACAAAAGTAGTAATAGTAAAGAAAAAAGCAATTGCAATCAGAAGCTTACCTACACTACTTCTGTTTTCTTTCTTTTTAATAAAATAAGATTCTGCTGCACTGTCTTTAGATGTCCATTCATCCAGCAATTTCACTTCTGGATCTTTTGAGACTGACGATTTAGACGTAGTTGATGGAGTTTTCTTCATTATAATGACTCCCTCAGCAATTTAATTGGCGTACGCTTTAACATCATCCATACAGGCCAAGCCCCAGCGATAAATAAAGTACTCAATGACCACACAAAAGTTGAAATATATTGCTGTGGTAAAAGGGTTAACTCCATCGTCCAACCAAAGGCATTTCGGAGCACAACATCAATCATTAACTGCGCCAAAATAATGCCGAGCGGCAAAGCAATAAAGGCAGTAAAGAGGCCAATAGCTAATAATTGCAATGCACCTAGAACTACCCACTCTTTACCCGTTATGCCTAAACATCTCAGCAGAGCAATTTGCTTCTGGCGGGAAACTTCACCCGCAACGGTCGATACAAACAAGCCGAAAACAGCAATGAACAAGGTGATTTTGCCTAGAGTATCTGCCACTTTAAACGTTTGACCAAAGGCAATCATGGCTTGGGTGTGCATGGAATTATTGTTATAAATTCGCTCTGGCGACATGCTATAACGTTGCTCTATTCGACTGATTAGTTCAGTTGAGTCAACTTTATTGTTAAGTACCACCCCAAGAGCCACATCCCCAGTATGATTAAATAAACTCTTCCACTTATTTTGCGAAATAATCACTTGGCTATATGGGTTGCCATAATCATAGTAGACACCTAAAACAGGCCAACCAGCACCTAATGGTTCAGGCAAGTTAATCACATCACCGGTTTGCAAATGATGCTTAAGCGACATAGATTCACTGATCAAAACCCCTTTTTCACTATGCAAACGATGCCAAAAATCGGGAACTGAAATCTTAACTGTTAAAGAGTTACGCTCTCCTTCAGTTTCACCAGAGCTAACCACTTGCAAAGAGCCATCTTCCGTTTGAACAGATTTTTCCCAACGCCACCAGACATTTTTTACGTCTGGTTGCTCTTCTAACCAGTTGCCAATTTTTGCGGCCGATGAGTTAGTCGGCGTGATATAGAGATCCGCTGATAAACGTTGAACCAACCATTGATCGGTTGTTGCACGGAAACTGCCGATCATGGTTTCAACACCGATATTGGTTGCTAGCGCCAACATAAATGCCATCGCAGCAATGCCTCGATAGCTCATACTTGAAGCAATATCAGCAAAGAACCAGCGCACTTTTACCCAAGGCAGGCTATAAGTGAAACTGTTAAAGAGTTTCCACAGGCAAAACGGCATGATCAATCCAACACTCACAAGCAACAAGGCAATTAAGGTAAAGCCTTCAACTTGTGTTTTGGGTGACTGATACAAACCAATTGCAGCAATGATACAAATACAGGCAACAAAAGCTTGTAGTGCAAACTCTCGACCGGCAAAACGCACCATAGATAAACGCGATGTTAAACGGATCGGTTGAGATCGAAGTAAGCGCACCAGAGGCCAGAAGCAAGATAATAAGCAACCAAAAATCGCCATCAGCAAACTGTATTGGCTCCATTCCCAGTTCCAATCAATCTTTAAACCAACATCCGCATTATAAAGATCACTTAAACTTGCAGAAACCGATGGCATCAAACGGTTCGCTAATGTTAGACCCAGTAATGTACCACTGACCCAACCCAATAAAATCCAAGCACAAATTTCGAGTAATAATGCTTTACCCAGTTGCCAGCCGGACACACCGGTCAAACGCAAAATTCCCACTAACGGCTGACGCTGGATAAAAGAAAGTGACATTGCTTGATAGAAAATAAATAAACCAACAAGGAATGACAGCATCCCCATTGCGGTTAAATTCATGTGGAATGCTTTAGTTAGCGAACTCAATTCAACACG
Organism: Vibrio sp.; assembly: GCA_047975485.1. Lineage (GTDB taxonomy): Bacteria > Pseudomonadota > Gammaproteobacteria > Enterobacterales > Vibrionaceae > Vibrio. The sequence continues at coordinate 11,968 of JBKEDP010000022.1, forward strand.
AGTATTGCGGTGCAAAGACACACCGTTTGGCAAGAAATCACGCAATTGTTCAAGTTTGTCTTGCGACATCGCAGAACAAGCGATCATATCAAAACCAGAACTGCGGTTAATGTTTCTCAGCACGGACATATCAGCCACAAGACGTGACCCTGTAATTCGTTCTTTTCTATCAACAACAATAGGACCAATGCGCTCACCTGATTGCAAGACAATAGAATCACCATCGTAAACATCGAGATAATTAGATAATTGCTTACTGATCAGAATAGGATATGGCGGGCGCATTAATTCCAACATATCATCCGCATCTAATTCTGAATGAGAACTAAAGGACAACATGGCGATAGGATCAAAACCAACAATATTAAGCTGCATACCATCTTGGGTAACGACACGATGAGAATCAAATGGCGCACATTGATGGAAGCCACTGCGTCTTAACTGAATATAGAAACCTTGAGGAATTTTATTACCAGTTAATTTAGGCTGGATTCGATATGGCAAAGGATTTGAAAACAGTTTCTCACCTTGGGAATAACTTTGCTTAGCATGAAAGTTAACCGCTAAAACGCCCACAAATAGAGAAATGCCGAGCGTTAAACCCAGCCAAACAAGAACAATCTGAAAAGGATGTCGGCGATAATGGCCAAGTAGTGTTTTAGCTACGGGCCATAACATTGAGTACGCCCCCTTGTAAGCGAACACAACCGTCTAGGTGAGCGGCTACTTTTTCACTGTGCGTTACCAATAGCAAAGTACAATTCATTTGCTTTGATAAACTGGTAAGCAAACGCATCACCGCTTCGGCATTTTTTTCATCTAGGCTACCTGTCGGTTCATCGGCAAGCAGTAAAGATGGTTCCATATACAAAGCACGGGCAATCGCTGCACGTTGTTGTTGTCCACCCGAAACTTCTTCAGGATATCGGCCGAGCAAAGGCATCAGATCAAGAGATGAAAGAATTTGACGCCACAACTTCGCATCTTCTGGCAAGCCTTTCAATTGGCGGCAAAAGCGAATGTTATCAGCAATATTTAGTGTAGAAAGCAAATTAAACTGTTGGAAAATCAAGCCAATATTATTGCGACGAAAAGCGGTACGCTGTCTCTCTGGTGCTGAATGCATATCAAAATTCGAACATGAAATTTCACCCGAATCACATACATCCAGACCGGCGATCATGTTTAATAATGTACTCTTTCCTGAGCCACTCTCTCCCATCAGTGCTAATTGCGCACCACGATCAAGAAATAATTCAGCACCTTGTAATACGGGGTTAAATACACCACCGTCGATGTAACCTTTACAGAGGTTGTTAAGATACAGCATTAAATTGCCACCTATTTGCTTCTTGTACTACATTAGTTTTTATTACATTGCCTTACTGGTCGCAGGCGAATTTACACTAAATCCCTTCGTGAACAAAGGACTTTTGTTGTCATCTTTAAATTAGCGTAAGAGACAAGATAGACCGTTAATAATTCAAAGGAATTTCAGCCAGTTTCTTACCTAAATTATTTGGGTAGATTAGATACTCACCATGATATTTCACGATCGATTTATAATCGGTTTGTTTATGTAATAAAAAGCCTTGAGAGACGGCTTCTGCAATAAAAGCAGCATGATTACCACGCACGAAAAAACTCATTGGTTTAATAAGTAACTCACCATCAAAACAATCATCACATTGCTTTGCACACAAAACAAAAGAGTTAGGTTTATCGGCAAAAATTTGGGACTTTTCGATAAGCTCAAATTCATTCACAACTTCCCAATCTTTTTCTTCCATGTAATCCATAAAAGCTTCGATGTCTTTGTCTAAGATAGGTTTTAATTCGCCATCGACGGGAAGGAATTTGCCATATAACTTAGAAATATTTTCAAACACAGTCAGCAATTGACAACCAGCCCCTTGGCTTCGACTGGCCTTTTGCCAACGGATTAAGTCATCTTTCACACAAGTATGAAAAGCTTGCGTTTTAATGCTTTTGGTTACCCAACGAGATAAAAAGTGCGTATTAGTGATCGGTGTATTGGCAAGTTTACCATTCTCATGCTGCTGCTTTAACTCAGCCAAAGCGGTATTCACTACTCGTTGAATTTCTGAAGAATATTGCATGTTTGTTCTCAAAATCTTTATAAAAAAATCGGATTATACCAATCACACTAATTAGATGATCAGATAATTAGTACGATTGGTATTAATTAGGCTTTACGGCTAAGTAACCAGTAGCAACTGATAGAGCACACGCCACAAATAAACATAGACACAATCATCGGCCAAACCTGACCACTTGGCAGAACCGCAATCAATGCACTGATTGCTGCACCAGATCCAAAACGTAATGTGTTAGTTAAAGAAGACGCAGTACCCGCCATTTGAGGATAATTACTTAATAACAATGCCATTGAGTTACTACCAATAATGGAAATCGTACCCACAAACAACACCACAAAACCAACAATTGGCCATAATCCCAAATTACATAACCAACTAATTAATAAACCAAAACAAGCCAGCAATTGAACACTTAAACCAAAGCGTAGCATCCAATGTGAACCCATTTTACGTACAGCCTTACCGTTAAAGCTGGTCATGATCACCATGCCCACTACGTTCAAAGCAAATAAATAGCCGAAATATTCAGGTTTTACGCCAAAGATATTGATGTAAACAAAAGAACCAGCAGTAATGAAAGCAAACATGCCCGCAAAAGAAAATGCACCACAGAAAATCAAACCGAACGCAACAGGGTTGGTAAATAAACGGAAGTAGTTACGTAAAATGGTTTTTAAATGCAGTGGTTGTTTGTTTTCAGGTGCAAGTGTTTCTGGGATTTTGAAATACACCGCTATTAACACAACTACCGACACTACAGCTAATAAAGTGAAGATATAACGCCAGCCAAACCACAATGCGATATGACCACCGATCATAGGTGCTAATAAAGGTGAAATGGTGATAACCAAAGTAATAAAGGACATTGCACGAGCAAAATCTTCTTTATTAAACATGTCACGTACAATTGCTTGAACAATAACAGCAGCTGCGGCACCAGCAAAACCTTGTGCAAAACGCATATACAATAAGGCTTCAATACTTGCCGTAGAAGCACAAATAATAGAAGCAATCGCAAATAAGATGATACCGATGATCATGATCGGGCGGCGACCATAACTATCCGAAAGCGGTCCATGCAACAACTGCCCTAATGCAAAACCTGCGGTGTACGCCGTTAGAGTGCCCTGCACCATTCCGTTATCGACCATGAGATCTTTGGCAATGGTTGGCATAGCCGGTAAATACATATCAATGGCAAAAGGGGTCAAAAGCCCGATTGCACCTAATATTAAAATCAATACAGAATGACTTTTAGGAGCGGTAATTTGTGGCATGGTTTTTCCCAGTTAACAGCTAAATAACTTTAAAAACGAAATATCTATAATGAATCATCGTAATAAAAGTAAAACAAGGTGGCTAAATAGAAGCAATTTCTTCTTGCGTCAATGGTCGGTACTCACCCGGTTCTAATTCTTCATCTAGCACGATAGAACCAATTGACTCACGGTGCAGTTGCTCAACTTTATTACCTAGCGCCGCAAACATGCGTTTCACTTGGTGATACTTGCCTTCTGAAATCGTCAACAACAGTTCATTTTGCGATGCATCAACGATTTCCATTTTGGCTGGCAGCGTTAATTCTTTTTCATTGCGCAGTTGAATGCCCGCTTGCAGTTGTTCTGCGTAATCTTCCCCTATCGCATCTTCTAACCAAACGCGATACGTTTTCTCACACTTATGTCTTGGTGAAGTGATCTTGTGCGACCATTGACCATCGTCGGTGATCAAAACCAAACCCGTGGTATCAACATCTAAACGACCTGCAAAATGCAATTTGTCGATATTCACTTCATCAAGTAAAACAAACGCTGTTGGATTTGCGCTGTCTTCATGTGAACATACAAAGCCATCCGGTTTGAATAGCATAAAATAACGCGGCCCTGGCATAGGTAGATGACGCTCTTGCCATTCAACTCGGTTATCTTCAGATACTTTTACCGAAGCCACTTTGACGATATTTCCGTCCACAGTCACTTCACCGCGGCGTAAAAGAATGGTTGCCTCTTTACGAGTCGCTCCTAATGTTTCACATAAAAATTTATCTAAACGCATGAATTCCTCAGCAATTTCATTTAAATGAAAGCTTTTATTGTTATTTGTCTAGCAAGATATCAACGGTACTGTTGAGCTTGAGCTTATCACCTTTCCTCTACAGTAAAAGTAGAAGTGTGTAGGCATAAAATGGGGGTTATTATAAAACGCTTTGCCACATTAGTTGAGCTATTTCACATTTTTCCCTAAAAAAACTTTCCTTGCTTAGTAATTTCTATCCCTCAATCCATCGCAAACATTATTTTTGCCATAAATTAACTACCTAGACTTAAGTCTAAAGTTAAGTCCTGATACTAAGAAATATCCACCATTCGTCTAAGTCATTTTTGTGCTAGCACTAAATTGTTAAATCGGCCAATTTTTCCCCACCAATAAAATCAAATACTTAAACTGGTCAGACCTTATTTGATTAAATAAATAACTTTATTGATAAAAGTATTAACTAGTTAACACTTTTGATAAATTGATATACAAACCAGAAACAATTAAAGATAAAACTATTAACAAGCGTCGGGTTCTTTTTCATTAAAAAACATCGAAGCTAAACATAATAAAAATGATGTGTGAGGGATAACCATGAAAAAAACACAACTTTCGCTGCTTGCTGTTTCAGTGTTACTTGCTTCTCAAGTTCACGCTGCTGGCTTTCAGGTAGTGGAACATTCAGCTTCAGGACTTGGACGAGCTTTCTCTGGTGATGGCGCCGTAGGTGATAATGCCAGTGAAATGTCTGCCAACCCAGCAACCATGGTGTTATTTGATCGTGCGCAATTCTCTATTGCAGGTTCTTACTTAGAGCCTGAGATTGATGTAGATAACAAAACCACTGGGGAATCTAACGATGATATAGCCCCATCAGCATTTGTTCCTGCTATTTATTATTTAAACCCTATCAATGAAAATTGGGTTTGGGGTGTTGGCTTGTATACAGATTATGGTGTTGAAACCAAATACGAGAAAGATTTCGCCTTTGGTGAACAAGCTGGTAATACTTCGCTAATGACCTTTAAATTAAACCCTAACCTTGCTTATCGTATTAACGACCACTTCAGCCTTGGTGCGGGTGTGAGTGCAGTTTATGCAAAAGCAGAATTAAAACGGTATAAAGGAAATCTTAGCGCACTCCCAATTCCTGCTTTGGCTGGTGCACCATCAGATAATTTAATGAAGATGAAAGGCGATACTGTTGGTTGGGGCTGGAACGTCGGAGCTTTAATAGAAATAGATGACAATAACCGCTTCTCAATTGGTTATAAATCTGCGGTGAAATTAAAATTCCGAGATGGTGATTTTACAGATGGAACAGGAGCCAAAACAGGGATCCCTGGCAAAAAAGTTGACTCTGATCTTGATCTAGATCTTCCAGATATTTTGGAAATTGCCGGTTTCCATCAGCTAACACCAAAATGGGCAGTTCACTATAGCTGGCAATGGACCAACTACAGCAAGTTTGATGAAATTAAGTCAACAAGTAGTCAGTGTGCTGGCGGTGAATGTGTATATAAAGGTGAGGATTATTCTGATGCTCAACGTTGGGCGATTGGTGCCACCTACAATATTAACGAGCAATGGATAGCCCGTGCTGGCTTTGCTTATGATGAACAAGCTGGTGAACCAACCGCAAGTATTCCAGATGCAGACCGTTACTGGTATACCGCTGGTTTAACTTACTTGTGGACTGATAATCTATCTCTTGATGCTGGTTTTGCTTACATTCAAGGCGATACGGTTGAGTTTACTGAATCGAGTCAAGTTACCGGTCAACCTTATAGACTCAAAGCAGATGGGCCTGCGTACTTATCAGCAGTACAGCTAAACTACTCTTTCTAAAACCATACTAATTTCCTCCCTACGAAGCCCGCTATCACAGCGGGTTTCTTTTTTACATGCATCTATTTGTTTTCTCCCTTCTTTTCTCTCACCGGCCAACTGTAAAAAAATTGCAACAAAATGTTTTAATTTCTGTTTTTTCTATCGTCATTGCAAAACCGATATATCAGAATACAAAAAATTCACATTACCAATAAACTAATAATGAAACATTAAATGAATGGATGTGATTTAAATAAAAATAATATTCATAAGGGATGACAATGAAAAAAACTTCTTATTCAATTTTGGCAGCTTCCATTTTGCTTGCCACACAAGTTCATGCAGCAGGCTTCCAAGTAGTAGAACACTCCGCTTCTGGTTTAGGGCGTGCATTTTCCGGTGACGGTGCCATTGGTGACAACGCCAGTGAAATTTCAGCCAACCCAGCAAGTATGATGCTATTTGACCGTGCACAATTTTCTTTTGCCGGTTCAATCATCAACCCGGAGATCGATGTAAAAAATACGGCTACCGGGGAGAACGGTAATAACATAGCTCCAACTGCTTTCGTACCAGCGCTTTATTATGTCAATCCTATCAATGACAAATGGGCTTGGGGAGTTGGTTTATATACGGACTATGGTTTAGAAACAGAGTATTCATCCAATTTTCAAGCTGGTGCATTAGCGGGTGAAACGTCTTTAATCACCTTTAAATTAAATCCAAATGTCGCCTATCGCATTAATGACCACTTTAGCCTTGGTGCTGGGCTAAATGTGACTTACGCCAAAGCTGATTTAAAGCGTAGAAAAGGTATTTTGAGCATGAATCCACTTATCGGTGGTTCTCTGTCTGATCGATTAATAGAATTGGAAGGTGAAACATACGGTTGGGGATGGAATGTAGGCGCCCTATTTGAATTAGACCAAAACAATCGCTTTTCAGTCGCATATAAATCTAAAGTTAAATTAGAATTTGAAGATGACGATTTTACTGATGGCACAGGAGGAATAACTGGACGTCTAAATCAAGATGTAGATGCCGACCTTGATATTGATTTACCAGCAATTGTTGAAATTGCCGCTTTCCACCAAATCACACCAAAGTGGGCTGTTCATTACAGTTGGCAATGGACAGATTATAGTAGCTTTACTGAAATTAAAGCTACTGGCTCTGCTTGTTTCAACCCAGCGCAACAAAATCCTCCTGGCACTTGCTTTGTAAAAGAAGAAGATTTTGATGATAACCAACGCTGGGCAATTGGTACCACTTATAACATTGATGACCAATGGACAGTGCGTGCCGGCTTTGCTTACGACGAACAAGCGGCAGAACCAACGGCCAGTATTCCAGACACAGATCGCTTCTGGTATACAGCGGGTTTAACATATCAATGGACAAACAATCTATCTCTTGATGCTGGCTTTGCTTACCTTCACGGAAAAGACCAAGACTTCACTGAAGAAGGAGTCAAATTCGAATCTGAAGGTTCTGCCTACATCACCTCGATGCAGCTTAACTATTCATTTTAAGCTTGCCACTTTAGTTAAAAATTCATAACACTAAGCCACCGATTTAAAATATTTGAACCGGTGGCTTAATCTTCTCCTTCGCAAGCAACCGAATATAAGAGAATCTAACACTGGCTTTGTTCCACTATTCTCGTTAACCTACCAACACTTTCAATCACCTCATCTATTTGAACTCTAATTCGCCAGCACATGTTCACATTACGCCCCTATCAAGCCGATTCTGTTAAAGCCGTTATTCACTACTTTCGAACCAATTCAACGCCAGCTGTTATTGTGTTGCCGACTGGTGCGGGTAAAAGCTTAGTGATTGCTGAATTAGCACGCTTGGCAAAAGGTCGAGTGTTGATGCTGACTCATGTAAAAGAATTGGTGGAACAAAACCATGCTAAATATGAAGCTTATTCAACAGAAGATCGCCCACTAAAAGGTGCGATTTTCTCAGCAGGTTTAGGTCGTAAAGAAACCGACGAGCAAGTGGTATTTGCCTCAGTTCAGTCTGTGGTGCGTAACTTAGATTCCTTTGCTAATCAATTCTCTTTGTTAGTTATTGATGAATGTCACCGTGTACCTGATAACCCGAAAAGCAGTTATCGCAAGGTGATTTCACATCTACAAAGTGTCAACCCTGGGATCAAAATTCTAGGCTTAACCGCCACACCGTATCGCTTAGGTATGGGATGGATTTATCAATATCAAATGCGTGGTAAAAGCGGACAAGTCAAATCACAAGAGCCGCGTTTTTTCCGTGATTGTATTTTTGAGTTACCGATCCAGTACTTGCTTGATGAAGGCTTTCTGACCCCTGCGAAAATGATTGATGCACCTGTGTTAAGTTATGATTTTTCTCACTTAAAACCTGCACTTGCTGGGCGATATAAAGAAGCTGAATTGGATTTGGTGATCGAGCAATCGAAACGCGCCACACCACAAATCATCCAACAAATCGTACAGTTAGCCAAAGACAAACAAGGCGTGATGATTTTTGCTGCCACGGTTCGGCACGCTCAAGAAATTCTAGGTTTACTTCCACCAGCAGAATCAGCATTAGTCATCGGCGATACTCACCAAACTGAACGTGACCGCATCATTAACGAATTCAAAGATAAACAAATTAAGTTTTTGGTTAACGTTTCGGTATTAACTACAGGGTTCGATGCTCCGCATGTGGATTTAATTGCGGTTCTGCGACCAACAGAATCCGTGAGTTTGTATCAGCAAATCATTGGTCGAGGACTGCGTTTAGCCGAAAATAAAACCGAATGTTTAGTATTAGACTATGCAGGCAACAATTACGATCTGTATCAGCCTGAGGTCGGTGAAAACAAACCTGACCCAACAAGTGACAGTGTGACCATTCCGTGCCCTGCTTGCGGCTTTAATAATACCTTTTGGGGCAAACTGGATAACAACGGCATGTTGATTGAACATTATGGTCGTCGCTGCCAAGGTTATTTTGAAGAATTGGATGAAAACGAACAGCCGACTGGTGAGCGTGAACATTGTGATTATCGTTTTAAAGCCAAGTTTTGTTCTGAATGTGGTGCAGATAATGACATTGCTGCACGAATTTGCCACCAGTGTGACGCAACCTTAGTTGATCCTGATAAAAAACTGCGCGATGCACTTAACTTAAAAGATGCGCTTGTCTTTGAATGCAAAGATATGCAGCTCGATGTTCACAAAACCCAAGATGGTAAATCACAACTAAAAGTCACCTACCTTGGTGATACCAATGATGAAAATGAAAGTGCGCTAGTGCATGAATTTTGGTCATTAAGCACGAAAAAACAAAAGCAAAACTTTGCTGAACAATTTGTCCGCCCTCACCTTGCTGACCGGCATCGTCCGTTTGAAGAAAGTTCGCCTACTAAGGTCGTCAATAATCAACACCGCTTTAGATTGCCTCTATTTGTTATTGCAAGAAAATCAGGACGTTTCTGGAAAATCCGCGATAAAATTTTTCCTGATGAAATATCAACAAAATAAACGCTTTGTTATTGCTCTCAACACATTTGAATGATAGTATCCGCGCTCGTTTCAAGCCTTAATCTTTTCGATTTACTTGAAACCACGCTTAATCACTAGGTCGCTATGTGATTAAACATCTTTTAATTTACTAATTTGAGAGTAAATACTCTGAAATTCGAAGCAGTAGTACGTACTGAACTAGGTAAGGGTGCGAGCCGCCGCCTACGTCACGCTGGTCAATTCCCAGCAATCGTTTACGGTGGTGAAGCAGCACCTGTTTCTATCGCTCTAGACCACGATGCAGTAATCAACCAAATGGATAAGCCTGAATTCTACGAAGGCATCATCCTAGTTGTTGATGGCAAAGAGCTTAAAGTTAAGCCACAAGACGTTCAACGTCACGCATTCAAGCCAAAAGTTGAACACATGGACTTCATCCGCATCTAATTCCCTACCAAGGAATTATCGGAGAAATCCACCTTTTGCATAAAAATTGAATTCGACCTTACCAATCGAAACTCAATAAAAATTAGAAAGCCCGATAGCTACCAACTATCGGGCTTTCGCCGTTTTACAAGTTCAAGTTCTAATTAATCACCCCAAGTCTTGACTCTATTCACATTTTTCATTTCATTTCTTAAATTTTTAGAGTCATTTCACATTTTGTCTCTATACTGTTTTTCAATGACTTAATTTTTTTGAAACCAATTCAAAAGCAATGACATTTTATAAATCAAACATTTGCTGAGTTTTAATTCATATACTCAGCACGCCGAAAAAGAAGGAGTTTCTTATGGCATCATTAGACAGTAAGTACGTTAACTTTAGTGAAGATCATGAATTGAATAGCTGCTTGCGCCACTGTGGCCTGCGTCAAACGGAAGATAATCGTAAAAAACTACAAAAATTAGGTGCGGAAACTAAGCAGAAATTAGATAAAAAACGTCTATCTCACGAAGAGCTGTACCCTGCTATCGAAGCAAACAAAGGCGATTTCGAATAATCGTTACCTAACACAATAAAAATTTAAGCGGCGAAATATTCATTTCCGAATTTCGCCGTTCTTTTTATCTGTTGGATTTAAAGTCTTTATCTCAAAAGAGTAGCATTAAAATAAACTACCTTGAGCTGGCACAGTTTCTTCATCGGGTTGGATGTGAATCGTTTGATTACGCATAGCTAGCCGCTTCCGATAATAACGCTGTTTGCATAGTCGAATAATGTCGCGTTGTTGAGTGGGCGAAAATTGCAGCCAATTGAAACGTTCTTCTCGGTTTCTCATGCAACCTTTGCAATAGCCCTTTTCATCTACTGAACAAACGCCAACACAAGGACTAGGTACGGAAAAGAATTCTAATTGTTCCATATTTCCTCCTTATTCCTTGATATATGGCTCTTACTACTTAACTTGTTGCGACATTGTTAATTATAACTATGTTTTGATTTCAGAAAAGCGAATCTGTCAAAGAAGGAAAATATTCAAACTTTTACCTATTTATTCTGTTATTTAGTTCATTGAATTTGTTAAGATTAAAATACCAATCGTACTAATTTTCTGGCCATCCTTGCTTGTTAAAAGCCTCGATAACTGCGTAAAAAAATTTGATTGTAGAATAACTACTTATCGAAATTTTTTGCCTTGTTCTCAAGACTTTTTCCTACGCAATTTCTGACCACCTAATTAGTGTGATTGGTATAACCAAAATGAAAAGCATCAAATGGAGCATGCTATGAAGAAAATTGTTACCGCTTTAAGTCTTTCTGTTCTTGTTGCCGCTTGTTCTTCTACTCCAGAAAAAACGCGTATTGTGCAAGATACCGATCTGCAACATCATCATTGGGTTTTAAGCAAAATTGACGGCAATGAAGTTGCTAAAGATGCCAAAGGCCAAGTTCCAGATCTTGAAGTCGGTGAAGACATGTTTGCTCACGGTATGTCAGGTTGTAACAGTTATCGTGGTTTGGCTGAAATTAATCCAAAAACAGGTTTCTTCCGAGTCAACCAAATGGCGATGACCATGAAGATGTGTCAGGGTGATGCGATGGATACAGAACGTGCCATGGCGAGCACTTTATCGACATGGAGTAAAATTGATTTAGGCAAAGACACGCTAACCTTGTCCAATAATCAACACACCTTGACTTTCACTTTGCGTGACTGGGTCAATTAATCTGTAAATGATTGACAATAAATCCCGTCAGTTTGCATATAGCAGTCGAATTCCTTTAATAATCAATATAAAGTACGCATACGGTTGTTGTGGAGTTTGACTGTGTTCCGAAATTTTTTATTGCTGCCTTGTTCTGTTTTACTCAGTGCTTTTTCTTTTGCGTCTCATGCTTGTTACATGTCACCAATAGCTGAAGCAGAACATAGACCGTTCAACAGTCTTGGTTTTGAAATTGAAAAAGAATGTGCCCTCACCCCTTACACCACACAAATGGGTGAATTGTCGGAATCGACGCCTTATCTTGTGCAGTTTATTTTTGTTTCGGATCTAGAAAAATTTGATGCTGAAAGTGAGAAGCTCAAAGACAAAATTCCTTATGCTCTTTCTCGTCAGCCATACAAAAACGGCTACCGTATTTTTATCGGACCAATGACCAAACCTTATGCTGAAGCAGTTTTAATTCAGCTGCAAAGTTTAGGTTATGAAGATGCCTTAATCAAAACCACCAAAGATAGCTTATCCGATCAGGCTTTATCCACTTCAGAAAAAGATTCAGATACCGCAGCAGAAACTCCCGAACTCACCGCAAGCGAGAAAGAAGAAGCCGAATTTAATCAAGAACCTGAACAAGGCTCGATCTTTGCTCAACCCTCTAAAAAAGGTTGCCGTTTAACACGTGCAGCGGTTACTGATGAATTTGTATTAAGTGAAGATTGTCAGTTAAGCGAATATTATGCCGACACCAAAGAAGTGAATTCATCTTCCCTCTTTTTTGTTCAATATCGCTTTGAAGCCAGTTATCAAAAGTATATTGATATGAAAGGCGATTTGCAGAATCACGTTAACTTCCCGCTGTCGAACCAGCCTTATCGTTACGGATTCCGGATGTTCGTTGGCCCACTTGCTGAAGATGATATTTTCTACACACTCAAGCGGTTGCGTCGCTTAGGGTTTAGTGATGCTCTGATCAAGTTTTACACCAAAGACAGTCACGCGCCGACTAATGCGCAGCTGGCTGAAAACTTAGGCATGAAAGAACAAATCGAAATGCCAACCATGCAACCAGTTTATACCATAGGTAACGAAGTAGCTTTGCTGCCAGTGTACGGCAACGATTATCAAGGCCCAGTCACTCAATACAACAACTTGAATATTGGTAATTTTACTTACGGCCAAGCGAAAACCATTTGTCACAATATGAATGGACGCATGGCGAATGAAAAAGATTACACTGAACTGCTGTCTGATATGGATTTCATTATGAATTACGCCGTGAAATTGCAATTCTGGGTGTCTGAAACAGAAACCGTGACTCGTATTCAAAACCAGATCAAACATAAAACGCAGCCGAAAACCGCTCGCTTCAATACCATTTGTATTACGCAATAGAATCCCTTTCCTGCATAAATTTTGCTTTGTGAAACGCCAAGCTTAATTATATGGTCCGCCTCACTCTCAGGCTCTACGCTTAGAGTAGGCATTCAGAAATGAGGTGACCCATATGTCTTCTATTCATATCTTAGGAATCGATTTAGGTAAGCATACTTTCCACGCTATAGGTCATAGTTACTCAGGTAATGAAGTTATGCGTAAAAAATTTAATCGAACTCAGCTGCTTTCTTTTTTATCAAAATTAGAACCAACAACTATTGCATTTGAAGCATGTGGTGGTGCTCATTGGTTAGCTCGAAAATGCATGAAATTTGGGCACAAAGCAAAACTGATCCCTCCTCAATACGTAAAACCTTACGTGAAAGGCAACAAAAATGATTTCATTGATGCATCTGCGATAGCAGAAGCATCAAGTCGTCCCTCTATGCGATTTGTTGCTGTAAAAACTGAAGATGCTCAAGTTATAGCTGTAATACATCGAATTCGAGATGGGTATATTCGAGAGCGCACAGCATGTATGTGTAGAATTGGTGCGATATTACTTGAATTTGGACTGAGCTTGCCCAAAGGACATGCGAAGATGAAAGAACTTTTTCAGTGGTTGGCAGAACAAAATCAAGAATTACCTCCAAGTTTGCTGAGAGAGCTACGCCAAATTCATGAGCAGTATTCTTATTTAAATCAACAGGTAAAAGCTCAAGATATTAAACTTCATGAAATTTCTGAACAAAATGAATTAGCACGATTACTAAAAACAATCCCTGGTATTGGTGATTTAACATCGACACTTTGCATCGCCGATGTAAGCTCAGCAAATAACTTTTCAAATGGTCGAGATATGGCCGCATGGCTTGGCCTTGTACCTAGGCAATTTTCGACAGGAGGAAAGCCCAAACTATTGGGGGTAAGTAAGCGTGGGAATAAACAGTTAAGGTGTTTATTTATTCATGGAGCAAGATCGGTGCTCTCTAGGCCTGAAACAGTAGGAAAAGTATTTGGAGAATGGTTAGTCAATTTAAGAGCCACTAAGCCATTTAATGTCGCGGTGGTAGCATTAGCTAACAAGTTAGCAAGAATAGCTTGGGCGGTGTTACAACACCGCCAAGCTTTTAAGGCTGCTTTGCAGTCATAACCGAGTTTGCAACGTCAATGAATATGATGACAAAAACGGTCAATCGGCCAGATTAAGAACCTGACACAAAAACAGTATGTAAATGCTTTAGTCTTTTTAAGGATAATCTGGCGCGGATATCATCGTGGAGC
>JBKEDP010000039.1:0-51069 GCA_047975485.1 Vibrio sp.
CGGGCGCTCGTCTTATTCCATCTGTTAGTAATGTTAGTATCCATGGATTTAGAGTTATCGTGATTGGTGATAAAACTTCACCTTGTCCAGTTTGTTCTGAAGTTGGAGTTGTTATTGAGGGAGTAACAAAATTTCGTACTACTTTTATGGGCAAGCAAGTTGCTGTAGATAGGTGTATTGTTCATTGTAATTGCCCACATGGCTCTAATCGTATTATTGCACCATTAGGAGCTATCGGCTTAAATACATCCCGTATACAAATGGCAAGCATGCCAGAGCCAGTGCAGCAACCGCTGGCCTCTTCTCAAAGAAACAATATAGCAGCGCAACATCCGGCATATTTAACAGGCAACTACCCAAAACCGCCAACAGATCAAACGTATCCTGTTGCTAAAATTCAATATACGCAAAATGTACAAGTTTGTATTTTTAGTCGAGAAGATGCATCAAAGTGTATATTGAATTTATGGGCGCAAAAACAAAAAGAAGGCGAAACTTTAGGTACACACACTCTTAAAATTATTGATGATATTCGTTCAAAAATAGAAATAGGAACAGGGTTTGTATCAACGGCAAAGCTTATTACTGCTTTAGGTGGTTTTGGAATAACCGTTAAAGAATTTAAAGATGAATTAGGTAAGAGCAGAATTATTATTTCTAGCTTATGGAATGATAGTAAAATGCATTATGCTGTTGTTAATGGTTTGAATGTTAAGAAAAACCACCCTTATTTAGTGACTAATCCGACTATTAAGCAACTTGGTGTGTTATCAAAAGATACAATTAATGGTTTCAAGAAAGGTGCTGTTATAACCTTTGTCGTTTCAGCAGCAATTAATACTAATGAATTGATTTTTAATGATGATTATCACTTGGTTGATTGGTGTGGTCATGTAGGAAGTGATTTATTCAAAGCTATGGCAGTATTAGCAATGAGTGCTGTTGGGGTCGCTATAGCTGGTGCTTTAAGTATTACCGTTCCTGTATTGGCTGGTTCTTTGCTTTGGGTTGGTATTGATATCTATATTTCATCAATATGGGATAAGTTTAAAATTGAAGATTACATAACAGATAGTTTAAAGGAAGCAGTTAATGAGTAATAGATTATTGTTAATTATTGGAATACCTTTATATATATTTGGTATCCCCTTGTCATTTTTCTTCATAATAAAAGATATTTATGCCATATTTTTTTACAAACCTGAGATGGTTGAATTAACTTCGACATTTGGGGTTATACCACTTTTATCTTGGTTTTGGTTGTTAGGCATAGGTGGTTTGATTTGTTTGTTATTTAAAATAAAACCTAAATGGTCTGGAAAACAAAATAAATGGTTAGGAACATATATACCCTGTGTTTTGGCTGTTGTAGGAATAATACTAGGGACGTTAGGGAAAAAGGCCATAGCTGATTATTTATTGGGAAATAATTACCACAAATATAAGGTGGAAAAAATAACAACATCACTGCATTTTAAGATTGATAAGGATATATTTATACGTAAAAATCCAATTAAGTAGTAAAGTCTATTATTGTAGATGATACGTCAGTGAGTTTGGTGAGGGGGAAAGAGGCGGTGGTATCAAATGCGGTGACACATCCTGCATACTTAACTGGGAACTACCCGAAACTCCCTGCAGACCAAACGTATCCGATATATCAATGGGATACTACTCATCAAGAAAATGTCAGCCTTGCAGTTCTCATAATTGAAGAAGCAAGAGAATATTTAGAGCTATTTAAGAAAGATACTCACGGAGAATTATCTACTAGTAAAGATTACACTGGTGTCTGTTCTGGATTAAAAGGCGCTTATGCAGTTGCTAAAGAACTTGGCGGCTTAGGTGCAACGGCAAAAGCGGTGAGCATCAACGGTGTAATGCATGTTGTGATTGACAATTACAAACCGAAATATTTAGATTTGGGAGTGCACTGGCAACGCAGTTAAACAAATCATGCGTCACAAGTTGTCGCATGTGTGATTAATATTTTCTTTATAGTGAGTGATTAGGGATGTAAAAACTCAAGTTAGCTTACTTTACCTTGATATTTTTCAACAGGTTTTAAAGTTAAAATCAGAAATGTATGACATGGATATTGCGACACTGGTCAAAGATAAATTGTTTAAACAAGATTTTTTGCAAGCGGCTGAAGATAAAGACATTAAAGCCGATTCAATATGGGGTATTTCAATAAAGTTTGGTAAAAAGGGCCGTAGCATACTTTTCGATTGGGAAGATGGCGAGATCAAATAACATGTGTGATCTCAAGGTGATAAGAAAGTACACTAGCTAGACTCTATATCAGCCAAATGATAGATAAGTTGGCGATCTTTAAAGGATGAAAAATGTTTGCTATTAATCGAATGTTTAGTGACCACATGATCTTGCAACGTCATCAGTTGATTAAAATATGGGGAACAGGAAAGCCAGATCTGCAGCTTAATATTCAGCTACTTACTTCTCATCATCAGGTTTTGGATAGTCAACAAGCGACCGTTTCAAGTGATGGTCATTGGTTAGTGGAATTATCTGCACAAGAAGCTCATTACGATCTTACTTTAGTTGTGACTGATGGGGCGACCTGTATCCGCTATAAAGATGTTTGTATCGGTGAGGTATGGCTTGCTGGCGGTCAATCCAATATGAAATACCAAATTCATTTTGATGCAGATAAAAAGGCCATTCTTAGCCATTCACTAAACCCAAATATTCGATTTTTTAATTATCCTCAACTTTCAATTCCTGAAATGGAAGAATCTTTTGATTACTCTGATTATGGTTTTTGGCGATGTGCGACCAAAGATGATTTACCGCATCTATCTTCGGTCGCTTATCATTTTGCTAACGACATCAGTCAAGATTTGAATATTCCAATCGGGATCATCGGTTGTACTTGGGGCGGAACACCGGCTTGTGCTTGGCTTGATAAACGTTATCTAGAAAATACTCAAGGGTCGGTTTGGTTAAGTGATCCTGTGCATTCTGAAATCGATCTTGAGCAAGAAAAAGAGAAGTATTTGGCAGACCCGAATAACGATACCAGTCATCCTTTAAAACTCTTGCCCGGATTGAAAGGTAAAATGATGTTTCCTGGTTTGACGGAAACAGAACAGAATCAATTGCTTGATGAAATGCTAGGGGGTGAAACTGCTTCTGTCGGGCCATTTCATCATTGCCGTGCGGGTGGGTTATTTGACAATATGGTGTCTCACATTGCACCTTTTACGATTAGTGGTGTGATTTGGTATCAAGGTGAAAGTGATTTTCTACATGCTAATGTTTATCAGCAAGTCTTTACACAGCTCATCCAGTGCTGGCGTGATTTATGGCATGAGGAATTACCGTTTCTTTTTGTGCAACTT
Organism: Vibrio sp.; assembly: GCA_047975485.1. Taxonomy (GTDB): domain Bacteria; phylum Pseudomonadota; class Gammaproteobacteria; order Enterobacterales; family Vibrionaceae; genus Vibrio. Next base: position 3,366 of record JBKEDP010000039.1, read on the forward strand.
GCGCCATTTGCTCGCTGGATGCAGTTTGATGGAAGTGAATATCCAGAACTGCGTAGGCAGCAGCAGAAAGTCCAAGAAACAGTACCTAAAACTTGGATGGTGAGCGCTTCTGATGCTGGGATGGAAATTGATATCCACCCTAAGATCAAACAACCAATCGGACAGCGTTTAGCGTTACTTGCTCTTAAATACATTTATGGAAAAAACATTTTAGCGGATGCTCCTAAATTTAAACAAGCCGATAAAACCCATGATTGTATTTGTATTACATTTGACCATGCAGCTGGATTGCATATTAATGGTACGAATTTAGAAGCTCTTGTTTTAGAAGATGAGAATGGTCATTTGGTTGAATATCTGGAAACAGAAATTTATGGCAATGTGCTTATAGTGAAAGGTTGCTTTGAGCAAAAAGTAACGGTCAAATTTGCCTCAACTCCTTTTTATAAGGTTAATCTTTATAATCAAAGCCAAATTCCCGCTTTGCCTTTTGAAGTTGTTATTTGAAATGTGAAATGGCAGAAATAAATATATGCCGCCATTTTGTCGCCATTTTCGATTTTCAGTTAAAAAAATGGCCACAAAAACTGTGGCCATTTTCATTCGGAATTTCAGAGTTATTCTTTACCGTATACGTTATTCTCTTGCTCTTGAACGCGGATGAAAGTCGTGCGTTTTGTTAGCTCTTTAAGCTTCGCCGCGCCAACGTACGTACAGGTTGAGCGTACACCACCTAGGATGTCGCTAATGGTGTGATGAACCGAACCGCGGAATGGGATTAGCACGGTTTTTCCTTCAGCTGCACGGTATTTCGCAACGCCGCCAGAGTGCTTGTCCATAGCCGACTGAGACGACATGCCGTAAAACTTCATGAACTCTTTGCCGTCTTTCTCGATGCGGTCGCCACCTGATTCTTCGTGACCAGCTAACATACCGCCAAGCATTACGAAATCAGCACCGCCGCCGAATGCTTTTGAAACGTCACCCGCACAAGTACAGCCACCGTCACCAATGATCATGCCACCAAGGCCGTGTGCAGCATCGCCACATTCGATGATCGCTGAAAGTTGAGGATAACCCACACCTGTTTTAACGCGAGTCGTACAAACAGAACCAGGGCCAATACCAACTTTTACGATGTCTGCACCTGCAAGGATCAATTCTTCCACCATATCGCCAGTAACTACGTTACCTGCGCTGATCACTTTAGTTGGGAATTCAGCACGAACTTTTGCAACGTATTCAACAAGGTGTTCTGAGTAACCGTTCGCAATATCGATACAGATAAAGATCAAATCATCGCTCATTGCCATGATGTCTTTGGTTTTTTGGAAATCTGCATCAGAAGTACCGGTTGAAACCATTGCGTTGTTAAGTACGCTTGCATCATTGGTTTCAATAAAGCCTTGCCAGTCTTGAACTGAGTAATGCTTATGAATCGCCGTCATGACACCGTGTTCAGCTAAAGCTTGCGCCATTGCAAAACTACCAACAGAATCCATATTTGCCGCAATAACAGGTACACCAGACCATTGACGACCGCTGTGCTTGAACGTAAAATCACGGGTTAAATTTACTTGAGAACGACTTTTTAGAGTTGAGCGCTTAGGGCGGAATAACACATCTTTAAAGCCTAACTTAAGTTCTTGTTCGATACGCATAATGCAAGTTTCCTTTATTACATAAATTGTATGTGCCTTTAAGGTGCAGAAGATAAGTTGTATCTGTTGCTTGTTGGTTGTCACTTTGGCAGAAGAGAGAACCGAATTTCGGGCACAAAAAAACCGGAGCGTTGGCAGACGCTCCGGTTTTCAGCATTATAGGCTGTGATTTTTTTCTTTCTAGTCTGATATTTTAATTTTTTTTGTGATACCTTACGGAAGATAATATCTTGAAAACTGACTTTCTAGTCAGCATGATTCTTGGTTAACTTGTTGATTTTAATTGATTTGTGGCCACAGAGTTAAAATTCCAATTCGAAAAATTACCGCAAAAACCAACAAGCTCACGCCAATTTTATAGAATTTAAATTCCTCAACCGTCATATCTACTCGTTTATAGAAAGCCGTCACTGCACCTTTCCAATCTTGGCTCCGTTTTCCATAGACAAATAAACTGTATAAAACGCAGCAAATTCCGCAGATCAAAAATGATTTTTCTAAAATGACAAAAGTAAGTTCCATCTTCTACCTCCTATTTCATTTATCGATACTATGACGAAAACGAGATAGAAAATCTGTAGAACTTAAGTCTATGAGGTGCTTATTTTATAGAAATTTGCCCATTTTCTAATGTAATCACACGTTCAAAATGTTGTTTGATATAAGAATAATCATGACTGATGGCTAAAACCGTGGTGCCTTGTTGGTGACATTGTTTGAGCCATTGAGCGAAAATTTCGAGCCAATGAGCATCAAAATCTCTAGTGGGTTCATCAAGTAATAATAGCGGGGGATTCATGGCAGCTAATGTTGCAACTGCAACCATGCGGCGTTGACCAGAATTAAGATCAAGAGGATGAGACTCGGCAACATCAGCTAATTGGCACATCTCTAAAGTTTGCTGTACTTTTTCTTTTAATGCTTCGCCGCACATACCTTGTTGCTCTAATCCAAAAGCCACCTCATCAAAAACACGACTTTTGAATATTTGTCTTTCTGCTTCTTGAAACAAAATTCCGATGAGTGGGGCACGTTGCTGCGCTTTAAGTTGATGCACATTGTGTTGATTAAATATGACCGTGCCTGAAGATGGTTTCAATAAGCCAGCAATTAGACGCATTAAAGTCGATTTTCCTGCACCGTTATCGCCAACCAAAGCCACTAACTCGCCATTGTTGATATTCAGGTTTAGGTTATACAGCAATTTTTTAGATGAATTCGGCCACTGATAATCAAGGTCAGAAACGGTTAACATTCAAATAATCTTCCCTGTTCTAATTTCCACGTTTTTGCACAATGTGCTGCCAGTTTAGTTAACGATTTTTCAAAAAATAGCACGCTACATTGTGTTTGTTGGGTAAAGGTTTTGAGTTGCTGGATCAGGAGTTCGGTATTTTCTGGCGTTAGGCGGCTAAAGGCTTCATCAAGCACTAACAGCTTTGGCTTCATGGCTAAGGCACTAGCGATAACCACGCGTTGCGATTCTCCGCCAGATAAACTTGCAGGGTGTCGATGTCGTAATTTATGACTGCTGGTAAAGGTTAACGCTTGCTCTATGCGTTGCCAGATTTCATCTTCAGCTAAACAAAGATTTTCAGGACCAAAAGCGATTTCTTCTTCGACAGTAAAAGTACAGCCTGATAATTGCAATTGGGGAGATTGTTGGATGAGTTGGACATGCTGTGCCATTTCTACCAAAGGCTTAGAGCCAATTTCAATGCCTGTAACAGATGCTGATCCTGAATCTTTTACCGTTAATCCACCTGCTAGAAAATGCGGATAAAAGCCTGAAATTAATCGAGCCAACGTAGTTTTGCCGCTGCCATTTCCACCTTCGATGCCATATAAATTAGCGGCCTCACAACGTAGGCTAATGTCTTGAAGTAAAGTTTTCGAGCTTTCGTTTATTGCAGAGCTATCAGTTAATGAAAAGCTAAGGTTTTTTATATTGATAATGTTTAGTTCGATAGCCATAACCAAATTCCTATTTCAGTGACGGCTAATAATACTAAGCAGTAGCGAAGACATTTCTGCCACCTAGTGTCGTCAGGAGCCCAAAGTGTGGTTCGTGCGGAATGAAGACGAAAAGCTCGCATTTCTAACGCTGCACTGCGATCAATTAAATCATTTAATGCGCTGTAAGTAAGTGGAATCAATAAAGACGGAATATACTTAAAACGTTGATACCAAACGCCATCAAGAGGAACGCCACGCGCTAATTGAGCTTCATAAATGTTGGCAAGTTGCACTTTCAATTGCTCTGAAATCAAGATTGGACCCGCTAATAAATAGACTAAACCCGGTGGTAAACGACTAGCAAATAAGGCTCGAACCATCTTTTGTGACGGAACAAAATGTAACCAGAGTTGAGCACCACAAAGTAGGGCAAAAAGACGAATCCAAAGGGCTATTATGTTTGATAGATCTTGGCCCGTTTGCCAGTTAGATATTGAACCTGTGCTAATCCAATGCGCTAGCCAATTACTATGCACAAGCCATAAACCGGCTGCCATGGGTAACATAATCCACAGAACGAATTTGCAGCGGTGGCGTGCTTGCTTGATGCTGAGCAATAGCAAAAAACAAACAGCGCAATATATCGCCAGCGGATAACCTAACGGTAACAGCAAACTTGATGTTCCGAGTACAAGACAGATTGTCAGCGAAGTAAATGGATGCATGATTGTAGTTACAGATTTATTACTTACTTTCTATGCTTTGGGAAACGAACGGGAAGTTTCGTAATGTACGTTGCGGCATGTTTTTCACTAATAGCCATACCAAAATCGCCGTAAGCACTTTATCGACCACGTTTGCACCTACCACTGTTAATGCGACAGATTCAATTAGATCCGTACCCATTGAGTGAACATATGCGACTAAGAAATCTGCGCCACTGCCAGTTACTCCACCAAATAGATAAGTACGAATTGGTACTGCAACAATGGTTACGGCTGCAGTAATAACAACACCGCTTAGCACGACTTTAGGTAAAGATTTAAACCAGCCCATTTTAGCCAGTAAACCAGCCACTAAACCAATCACCATAGCAACTGGTGCAAAAGCTGCCGCAATCGGGCCAGTTAATAGACCCCAAATTAAATTGGTCAACAGACCAGTCAGTAAGCCGATAACAGGGCCACCAAGTACCGCACTTAAAATGGTTCCGATAGAATCAAGGAAGATCGGCAGTTTCAGCATAGACACTAATTGCCCACCAATCATGTTGATCGCAATAGAAATAACAATAAGCACAAGCATTTGGCTCGACAATTTTTTGCTGGTCATAAGAACCTCAATAAGTAGGAGATAGCATTAACTAGGAGATAGAAGTAACTAGGAAATAGCATTAACGCTGAGTGATAGTTAATTCTGGATAGCCTGAAATAGCGCAATCTTGACGAGAAAAGGCGACGTCATTTAAAACCCCAATCACCAATTCCATAGTGGTTCGAACAATACAGCCTTCCATAACATGACCACCAAGCATTTTCCCTGTGTGATCGGAAATGGATAGATGTAAATGCTCGCCATTTTGTTCGAGCGTGCCAATCAAAGAGACTACTTCAAATTTGCCATGTAATGATGTGCTTTCTTCACAACCGGCATAACGCATTACAACGTCACTTAAACTTCCAACACAGCCGCTTATCCATGCAGCTTGGATATGATTCTGTTGAATAAACTGGCGTATTTCAGAAAGTAATTCTTGGTTAGGAAGTAAACGCAAAGCATAAAACTGAGCGGAGGATGGAATAAGTGTTGCCACAGGAAATCCTTTAAATCGTTGTGAAGACTATTAACAGGATGAGGTGAGTGTAGCTAAGAAATGAGATCAACCTCAAATATTGACCGTATATTAGAGCTTGAAACTATTGCTCATGTTGATATGAGTCAATTAAAGATAAAGAGCTGATTCTAGCAAGAGTTGTGGAGGCTATAGATATAAAAGATAAAAAAATAGCCTAACTAAAAAGTCAGGCTATCTTGAATTCTTCATAAGAAGCCACTAAAAGTAGCTTCTTAACGTCAACTTATTGAATCAGATTCAATTAGTCTTTGTAGTAAACTTCTACGCGACGGTTTTGCTCACGACCTTCAGCAGTGCTGTTGTCAGCGATTGGGTTTTCTTCACCTTTACCTTCAGTAGAGATACGAGTTGCATCTACACCTTCAGAAGATAGGTAATCAGAAGCCGCTTGAGCGCGTTTTTCAGAAAGTTGTTGGTTGTATTCTGCAGCACCAGTTGAATCAGTGTAGCCGATTACGTCAACAGAAACTTCTTGGTTGTCGTTTAGGTAAGTTGCTACTGGGTCTAGAGATTCTTTAGCAGCTGGAGTTAGAGTTGCAGAATCGTGTGCGAAAGCACCAGTAGATAGAGTTGCAGCAGGTAGTTCTGGAGTTGGTTCAGCAACAACTTCAGCAACAACAGGAGCAGCAACAACAGCTGGAGTAGCATCACCGAAGTAGTAGCTAACACCCATAGAAACGTAATGTACGTCTGCTACGCCAGTTGTACCAGTTTCGCCAACGTTGTTGAACCATTGGTATTCTGTACGTAGACGCCAGTTGTGAGATAGTTGGTATTCAACACCAGTACCTAGCATTAGAGACCAGTTTTCTTCATCGTGGTGATCATAGCCAGCAGGAGTATTCTTTTGGTTTACGTAGTTGTAAGAACCACCAACTTTAGCGAATAGGTTCCAAGCAGAACCTAGGTTCCAGTCGAATTTACCGCTTAATTCACCGTTTTGAACTTGGCTCTTAACCCACTCATCAGAAGCAGTACCAAGGTAGTTGTAGCCACCTTCGATAGAGAACCAGTTGTTGAATTGGTAGCCGCCGTATACAGAGCCAGCCCATGCATCATCATCGTTGTCAGCAAATTTAGTATCAGAGAAGTTAGCCCAACCAGTTTTAGCACCTAGGTAGAACTCACCTGCGTTTTCTGCAGCAGCGTTAGCAGCAGAAGACATAACTAGAGAAAGAGCGATTGCCGAAGCTACACCAGTAAGTACACTTTTCATTTTCATAATTGACACCAGCGAAAGTTAATCTGTCCATATAGTAGTGCCCAGATAATTCGCATGAAATTTACCCGGTGCACAATTGTTAGCTAGTTGATTTTTCTAATCCATCAAAAGCTGAGATACACAATACAGCCGATTTTTAAAATTTTCAATCAAACTCATGAAACTTTTTTGAATGCCCGTTGTCGTAAGCGAAATCGGAAAAAATGTTACTGAACGCCGGCCCTGTTTCAAAGCCATAAGAGGGTGAAAAGTGGATTTTCCGCTAAAACCCACACAAAATAAGGGTTTGTTTAAGTAAAGTTAAAGTTAAATATGAGATGCAACTCATGAAAATTGTTTAATGCATCTGCTAAATTGATACGATTTTAGCAACAAATGTTGAGTTTTTGAAAAATTATAAAATGACAAAAACGTGATCTATATCATGTTTTTGTTGGGTGGTTTTTCGCCTAAATTGAATGATATTTTTCCAAGTCATTGCTAATCCATCTCTTTCCTTTATCTCCATTTTCTTTTTGTGGTTATTAATTGAGCAGGTTTTTGTTGCATTTATTAACAATTACTCAAACAGAAATGATTACTTAAATCTGAACAAGGAAGAATCAATTAAAAAGACCTGCTGATCAAAACGATTCAGCAGGTCTTTCTTTTATTTATCTAGTTATACATTCTCAGCTATTAATCATCATTGGTGGCGCTGATTTTGTGAATCGACAAATCTGCGCCATTGTATTCTTCTTCTTCGCTCAAGCGTAAGCCGGTGAACTTATGAATGACACCGTAAACAATAGATGCACCGATAACCGCAACAGCAATCCCAGCAATTGTTCCTAAAATTTGCACTGTAAGACTAACTCCACCTAAACCACCTAATGCAGTTTGTCCGAAGATACCCGCAGCAATACCACCCCAAGCACCACAAATGCCATGTAAAGGCCAAACACCTAATACATCATCAATCTTGGTTTTGTTTTGAACATAGGTAAAGATAGAAACAAAAATAATAGCGGCAACTACACCAGTGATTAATGCGCCGATTGGATGCATTAAGTCAGAACCTGCACACACTGCAACTAAACCCGCTAATGGTCCGTTATGAATAAAACCTGGGTCATTTTTGCCAGCAATCATAGCTGCAATAATACCGCCAGCCATTGCCATTAAAGAGTTCATTGCTACTAAGCCGCTGATTCCATTGATAGATTGAGCTGACATCACGTTAAAGCCGAACCAACCAACAGATAAGATCCAAGCACCTAATGCTAAGAAAGGAATATTTGATGGTGCGAAGTTAGTGTGTCGACCATGTTTGATACGGCCATTACGCATGCCAAGGAAGATCACGGCAACCAGCGCAATCCAACCGCCAACGCCGTGTACTACCACTGAACCTGCAAAATCGTGGAAACCTGCGCCAAATGTTGCTTCAAACCAATCTTGTAAACCGTAGTTACCGTTCCAAATAATGCCTTCGAAGAATGGGTAGACTAGGCCAACAATAAAGAAGGTTGCGATTAGAATAGGGTAGAAGCGAGCACGTTCAGCAATACCACCAGAAACAATAGCTGGAATCGCTGCCGCAAAAGTTAATAAGAAGAAGAACTTCACTAATTCGTAGCCATTGCTTTGAGATAGTGTTGCTGCATCAGCAAAGAAGTTATGACCATAAGCAACCCAATAGCCAATAAAGAAGTAAGCGATGGTTGAAATGCCAAAATCTCCAAGGATCTTAACCAAAGCATTCACTTGGTTTTTATGACGCACAGTACCGACTTCAAGAAAAGCAAAACCGGCGTGCATAAGGAAAACCATAATGGCTCCGAGCAACAAAAATAATGTATCGGAACTCTGTGTTAAGGCTTGTACTGCACCATAAACCTGCGTGGTGGAGTTTTCCATATCCATTCTTCTCCCAAAATATCGCTTTTATATAGAGATGCTTGCACCGTTCAAAAGCGTGGATAAAAAGTAAGCACCGTTTTGATGCAATTTTAATATTGTCTTGAAGTTAGCAATTTGCGTGCCATAAAAATGCAAAGAAAATACGGGTGAAAATTAACCATAATAAATGTAAGCCTTTGATTTTTTATTTTGCATCTTTAACTGTTGCACCATATCTGTGCATTATGAGTGGGAGTGGTGCAAAGAGCGGTTTGTTTTAGTGCTTGTTTGGGAACAAAGCGCAATTAAAAGTGGAAGTGGGCAAAATCAATGGTGCAAAATTAGATGACATTAAGATATGCCACAAAGAGATAAATACATAAGCGATGACTGAGATCTCATGACTCAGGCGAAATAGACTTGGTAGTAAAAAAAATCGCCCGAAAATAAAGACTCTTTCGGGCGATAATATTCGTCAGTTTAAATTAACTTAAAGCTTTGCACTTTTAATCAGATTTCTTGAGTTTATTCAGCATCGCTTTTGCCAAGTCCATTTTTGACTTAGTTGGCACTGGCTCATTGACGCCTTTAGACGCAGGAGTGGGATTATCATCATGCGATGGCGAATTCGTTACCTTGTGATTGTCTGATGGCATTTCTAATTTTGCTTGTATTTCATCTTGGTCTGATGATTTTGTTTCAACTATAGCCGCTTCGTTTTCTTCAAGTTTTGATTTTTCAACTTCAGTGACTTGAGCTTCAGTAGATTGAGTTTCAACCTCTTGAGTCGCTACTGCTTCTGCATTCATTTCTTGAGCAGCTTCCATTTTAGTTTCTTCTGCTTTTGAATCATCTGTTGTAACCGGCTTAGTATCATGTGTCGGTTGGTCACCTTGCTGCAGTTTTTGATTTTTCAACGTACGGTGAAGTAGTTGCGTATAGATAGGTTGACCGCCTAATACTTGCGCTACAATGGTTGCACCAAGACAGGTAATAATAAGAGGCAAAATCAAGTGGTAGTTATTAGTCATTTCAATAACCAATAAAATACCGGTAATAGGAGCGCGAACCGTTGCTGCAAACAACGCACCCATGCCAGCAATCGCAAACATACCTGGTTCAATATTCAAGCTAGGATCAATACCTAACGCAAGTTGGCCATAGAAAGTACCGAATAAAGTACCTAAAGCCAGCATCGGAGCAAAAATACCACCCGGTGCGCCAGAGCCGAAACAAAGTAGAGTTGTACCCACACGAGCTAAGAACAAAATAAGAAGGATAGTTGTACTAAAGTCACCGTTAGTTGCGCCCGGGATTAACTCGATACCGCCGCCAGTTAACTCTGGTACATAAAGAAGCAGTAAGCCAAATGTGCCGCCAATGATTGTACCGGTAATAAGGTAGCGTTTTTTCTCGTTGCGATGGATCTTAACGAACATATCTTGCGAAAAAGTGACCAAACGGTTGAACACCACACCGAAGATGCCGAAGATCAAACCCAGAACCAAGAATAGCCACAAGGTATTGAGATCGGGTGCATCGTATTGTGGCATAGTGATAACAGCACTTTGGCCACTGATCGAGCGGAAAACAATGGTTGCCACAACAGAAGAAATAATTACCGCTTTAATCGAGAGCAAGTTGTAACGGAAGTGCGGACGCATTTCTTCCACCACAAACATGATGCCAGCAAGAGGTGCGTTAAATGCTGCAGCCAAACCGCCAGCCGCACCACAAGCTAATAATGAGTGACGACCATCGGGATCTTTTAAGCGGAAAATGTCGGAAACCATGCGGCCAATGTTACCGCCCATTTGCACGGTTGGACCTTCACGACCAAGCACCATACCTGAGCCTAATGCGCCTAGACCACCAAAGAATTTCACAGGAAGAACACGCCACCAACGAACAGGGCGAATATCATCCATGGCGCCTTCAATTTCAGGAATACCGGAACCTGCTGCTTCTGGCGCAAAGCGAATAACAAGGTAATAGCCAACAAATGCTAAACAAGCACTAACAATAATTGCCGCTAACCAAAGTGGCAGCATCGAGTTCAGCTCTTGTTTTAACCAATCGGTCCTATATTCCGATACCCAACGCACGCCAATCATAAAAAAGCTGCCAATAAAACCGGCTAATAAACCCACTATTGTTGAAAGTAACAAGATAGAAACGGGGGTTTTATCGCGGTTCCACATGACACCAACAAATTTCTTTGATTTTAAATGTGAACGACGTAAGGATCTTGAACTGGCCATTGGGTTAGATTTTTCCACCACTGCTGAAAGTTAACGGGATTATTGTTGGGGTTTTGTTGGTTTACGTATGAAAAACTGTTAACAAACTAGCGGTAATAACAGATTTAATGTCTACGCAATCACAATTTTTGCCTATTATAAGTAGATACAAAATTATTACATCATAATGTTACGAAAAGTTATTTTTCTCAGATGGATAACTAACGACAAACCAAGGATTTAAATACACATAAAAAAGCCAATTTTGGTCACATTCTTGAACTCAAAAACTTGAGCTTTTTCTTATTTGAACCATAATAAAGACAAGTGGAAAGGAAACAAATTTCAAATGGAGGAGAGCCTTTCTGCCACGCAATTGCAGCGAATTGCGTAAGTTAAAAATCCATTACAATCTGGACGTTATAGAAACACCTTTAGAAAGCCTCGAACATGATCATGGCTATATATTAAAGCCTAAGATTCGCATACTCACGATTGAGACTCGAGGGAAAAGCGCACTGCAACTGGTGCGCTTTTTTGTGTCTGCTGTTTTTCTTACTTAATTTCTTATCATTCAAGCCTTCTCTAAACTCGCATCTTAATATCACTTGGGTATAATCGCTCTCCACCTTTTGTCACCGCCGTCATTTAAAGGAGTATGCGATGACCATGCGAGTTCCCACTAATATCATTACGGGTTTTCTTGGCTCAGGTAAAACCACCACGATTTTGCATTTATTGAAGCACAAGCCAGAAAATGAAAACTGGGCAGTGTTAGTCAATGAATTTGGTGAAATTGGTATTGATGGCGCAATGATGACCGAGCAGGGCGCAATGATTAAAGAAATTCCCGGCGGTTGTATGTGTTGTACTGCTGGTGTGCCAATGTCGGTGGGTATTAATGCCTTGCTACGCAATAAGCCGGATCGTCTATTGATTGAACCAACTGGGCTTGGACACCCTAAAGAAGTCACGGCTAAACTACTGTCGGAACAATTTAAGCCTTATGTAGATTTAAAAGCGACGATTGCCTTGGTGGATCCGCGTAACCTTTCCAATGAAAAATACATTTCAAATCCGAATTTCAACGATCAGCTCAATTCAGCACAAATTATTGTGGCAAATAAAATCGAGCAAGCCAGTGAACTAGATCTACAACAGCTTGATATTTGGTTTGATGGTTTTAAAGCGCAAAACACAGATCAAGAAAATGCGGATTTACATTTAGTGAAAACTTCTCAAGGGCAGCTTGAGTTGAATTTACTGGATGTTGTTCGTAATCAAACAAAACAAGCCCACTCAACTCACGATCACCACCATCATGCGGATTTAGAGCCACAATTTGGTTTAGCACCAGGACAAAAATTTGTGCGTAAAGAAAACAAAGGGCAGGGCTATTTTAGTTGTGGCTGGATCTTTGGCGCAGAGTTAAGTTTTAATTTCGACCAATTGTTTTCTATGCTATCAGCTTTAACTGCGGAACGTGTAAAAGGTGTGATGAATACCGACCAAGGTTGCTACGCATTTAACGTATCGAATGGCGTGGTGTCGGTGAATAAAATGTCGTTGGATGGTTTTGAGTCACGCATTGAAGTGATTGATAGCCAACTTATGCCGTGGCAGCAATTAGAAGATGTGTTGCTTAGTTTGTTAGAAGACTAAGTTTGCTTTGAAGTGAACTTAGTAACCGAACTATTCCTTTTTCTGAAAGATAAAAAAATAGCCGCAGCAGTTACGATTGCTTCGGCTATTTTTATGAATGTCATATGTTGAAGATCACTTATTGGTTTGAATAAACTCTTCTTTACGCGCTACGTAGCGCGATACAAATTCATCAATATCTGCTTGTTGGTATGGTTTTAGACCACTCGCAACCATCTTCTTCACGCCACGGCCGATCACTTCTTCGCCTTCTTTAAAATCAAAGTTCAGCGTAACGACACCACGTTTGCCTGTCACATCAAAAGTTGCACCAGTAAATTCCACTTCAGGGTGGCTAAGATCTAAACGGCTAAACTCTACATCCATGCTTTCATAGATCACAAGCGGACGCTGAGTATTAATCATCATCTGCTTCTCATCCATCAAAGGAACCATGATGTGAGGGAAATTCATACCAGAAAATTGCACATAGTTGGTCACTACATGTTCGATAAAGGTTTGGTCTTTGTTCACGTCACCTTCGTGATGCATGTGTAAATATTCTTTACCGTTAGCATCAACCACCGCACTATCGTGTTCACCTTTTTCTTCAACCGTTAAGGCGATACCGTCACTGACCATACCCGAGAAACGAAAACTCATCTTTTGGCTGATGCCTTCTTGTTGCAGCAGTACCGCAAATAGAAGATCGCCGGGAACACAAAAACGCTTGCTGTCTTCATCATGGATAGGATTGAAATCACCAGCGACCTTTTTAGCAAAGTGGCTCGCTTGTTGACGGGTAAACTCAAATGTATTGTTTTTACTTGAAAAATAAGGAGTTAGAAACATAATTCAATACTATTAGAAAAAATGAGCAGTGATTATATACCCAAGTAACTTCAAGATGCGAGTTTCAGTAATAATAAAACAAGCTTAGGGGAGACAAATAGAGGTATTCAGCTGGCTTATGAAGCTTTATCTTACGCCAGTCTCATTGAGAAAGTGTTGGTTGGTAGCACTGGCGAAGATAAAGTTAAATGATGAGATGAACCTTTAGGTGAGTTGGACTTATGATGAATAAGCATTACAAGAACCATTACCCTGAACGCTCAATAGGATAAATGTTGCAATATAATTCCCTTTCAAACTGCGCATCTAATGCTGAACGCCAAGATTTACAATTGTTCACTGGGATCAAATAAAAATTTTCTCGTGCGGTATCGGTCACAAATGCGATCCCGTATTGCATAAGTTCGTAGTGAGTGTCGTGGACAAATCCTATGTTAAAACCCTGCCGACCCGTTAACTGATTGATATCTCGTCGAGTAAGTGTGACACCTTGCTTTTCATGGAGAAACTTATCTTTTAACCATGTAGCAAATTCTTTTGCGCTGACCATATGGAACTTCCTTATCCTTGATGATGAAACGGGCAAACTGACTTGCTTCTTGCCATCCATCAATATTTTCAAGGTTCATTTTTATAGCTATTCGGTTTTCTAATTGTGATACATGAGTAGCAAAAATGTGAAAATATTTATGGAACATTCTTACTTTAGACAAAAAACAGCATTTTAACCACAGAAAAAACACTTAGTGAGTTGATTTAATTGTTTAAAACGAGATCTAGGTGAGATTTGTTGCAGGAAAGCTGTGTGTTTTTTGTTCAGCCAATAAAAACAATGACCTATAAACAGAAGTCTATAGATCATTGTTTGAATTCAAACGAAAATTTAGATAATGTGCTTAATCTATCGATCCAATCACATTGATTTGGTATTCGTTCGGAATTTCGTTAAAAGATAGTGTTATCAATCCATTAGCGAAAGCTTTACTTAATTTACTGATCATTGGACGAGCCAGTGGTGTGACCAATAAAACAGGTGCCATTCCTTGAGTCTGCATGGTTTGCAAAATCGACGGCATACGGTTTTGGAATTTTTGTAAAATCGCAGGTTCTAGTCCAATTCCATCTAAAGGAATGGTTGGATCGGTTTGTTGGGTGAGGGTGATAGCTCCTTTGATTTCTTGCTCCAAGCCTTGCCCTAAAGTAAACACATTAATCTGCTTAGAATCTGGTGAAATCAAGTTCGCAATTGTGCGTTTCAAAGCCACTCGAATATTAGAAGCAAGTAAGATCGGATCTTTAATCTTCTCACCACTTTCAATCAAGGTATTAGCAATGGTGCGACTATTAATGATAGGCACTTGGTCGGCGAGCAATTGGCGGATCACCATCATCTGCAAGTTCGGGCTAATGATCTCTTTTAAGCTTTCAGCCAGTTCAGGGTGTTCCACCGCAAGACGATTATTTAACGCTTTCACATCATCGTAGTTAAAAATTGCATCCAAATGTTCGGCACAGACTTTACTTACATGGGTGGCGATAACATCGTGAATTTCAATCACCTGCATACCCAAGTTAATCGCTTTGGTTTTGTTTTCTTCCTTAATCCACAAAGCTGGCAGTTTATAAGCTGGATCTACGCCTAAGTTGCCGTCGAGCGAACTGTTATTGATGCCTGGTCCAACCGCCATCATCATATCGGGGAACAATTCACCGCGTTCAATTTCATCCCCATCAATATAAATCACATATTCTGATGGTTTGAGAGAAAGATCATCACGGATCACCACTTCTGGGATGACAAAGCCAATCTGTTCGCTCAAGGTTTTACGACAACCACGAATACTTTTGAGTAACGAGTTTTGCTGTTTCTTCGTCACCAAAGGCACGAGCTTAAAGCCTAAGCGGAGAGAAATAGCATCGACACGAGGAATGATCGACCAATCAAGTGGTGCTTCTTGCATGTGATTGGTGATGATTGGCGTTTCAGTCGGCAGAACATCGTCGTCGGGTTTTTCTTCGTTCGCTTTCATTTGACGCCAAGCAACAAAGCCCATTACCACCGAGAACGAGTAAAACGCTAGGTGCGGCATGTTTGGCACGCTACCAATTACAAACATTACCGCTGCCGCCATGAATAGCACAGTTGGCGAAGCTAAGATTTGCTTATGCACGGTTTGCGCGATATCGTTATCACCGTCGCTGATGCGGGTTACGATAATTGCCGCAGAAGTTGCCAATAATAGAGATGGAATTTGCGCAACCAAGCCATCACCGATAGTCAGCAAGGCGTAAGTTTGCACCGCTTCAATCGCAGATAAGCCATGCTCGAACATACCAATTAAGATACCGCCGATCATGTTGATGAACAGAACCATCAAACCGGCAATGGCATCACCACGTACGAACTTACTCGCACCATCCATTGCGCCGTAGAATTCCGCTTCATCCGCCACTTCTTTACGGCGTTCTTTCGCTTGTTCTTGGTCTAATAAGCCAGCATTTAAATCGGCATCAATCGCCATTTGTTTGCCGGGTAGGGCATCCAAGGTAAAACGAGCCGATACTTCTGAAATACGTTCGCCACCTTTGGTGATTACCACGAAGTTAATGATCATCAAGATGATAAACACCACGATACCAACCACGTAGCTACCGCCGATCACTACTTCACCGAACGACTGGATTACTTTACCCGCCGCATCGCCACCGTTGTGACCCTCAAGCAATACAATACGGGTTGAAGCCACGTTCAAGGTCAAACGTAATAAAGTGGCAATCAATAGCAAAGAGGGGAATACAGAGAAGTCCAACACCTTACGCACGGTACTACTCACCAGCAGCACCACAATGGCAAGCATAATGTTAAAGGTGAAGAAGGCATCGAGTAGTAATGGTGGCAACGGCAGAATAACCATCGCCAAGATCATTAATAAAACAATTGGAATTGCGGCTTTGGCATTAATTGCCTGAATGCGTTTCAGCATGAAATTGTCCCTAATACAGCATTAAATCGATCAAAAATTGAAATAAGAAAAGTTTTGTTATTTTTATGTAAAATATAAACAATCCGTTGAATATATCTGAGGTGTTATATCGCTTGTAACACGAAGATTTATCTACTTTTCTTAAATTTCATCTTAGCACTGGGAAATTAAGAAAATAAAAGTAAAAAAGACAAAAACATGAATTAAATTTGAAAAAAGTGAAATGAATTAAAAAAACGTGTCGTTATGCATTGGTGAACCAGTTAAGAATTTGTTAATCCCTTACTGGTAAGTGAAAAAGCTCAAGAAATATTCAATTAAAAAAAGGAATTCATTATGGCTATTTCAGTGCACACAAACTATGCGAATTTAGTTACGCAAAACACCCTCCAATCTACTAATAATGCGTTAAGTAAAAGTATGGAACGCTTATCAACAGGTTTCCGTATTAACTCAGCAGCAGATGATGCAGCTGGTTTGCAAATCGCTAACCGTTTAGAAGCGCAATCTCGCGGTATGTCAGTTGCAATGCGAAATGCACAAGATGGTATTTCCATGCTACAAACTGCAGAAGGGGCAATGGATGAAATGACCAACATTGCTTATCGTATGAATGACTTGGCTACGCAAGCTGCGAATGGGACGAATAGTGATGAGGATTTAACGGCGTTAGATTCAGAATATCAAGCTCTTGCAAAACAATTGGGCGATATTATGACAAATACAACGTTCGGTGGTACAGCTCTACTTGAGGGGACTGGCTCTCTTGCAGCAGGTTCACTGAACTTACAAATAGGCTCAACATCAAGTGAAAAATTAACTGTCGATGTAAAAGGTAAGCTTGATGATACAACTGGCATTGCTAGCTTATTCAAAACTGGCGCTGATTTAGCTCTTCCTGCAACAGCAGGAGATAGAATGCTTGATGATATAACAACTGCACAAACAGGTATGGACGCAATTTCAGGTGATGGCGGTTTACTTGAATTACTCGGCTCAGCACGCTCAGCCCTAGGTGCACAAATCAACAACCTAAACCACACCATGACTAACTTGGGTAACATGACAGAAAATGTGGAAGCAGCGAAAGGACGTATTATGGATACCGACTTTGCAGCGGAATCGGGCAATATGTCTAAAAACCAAATGTTGATGCAATCTGGTGCGCAAATGCTAAGTGCAACCAAAATGACACCGCAACTTGCAATGTCAATGCTTGGCTAATTTAGCTAAGTAAAGAAATCCTAACCATAAGCACATTCCTTTGTGTGTACTAAGCCAAAACCCGTTACTTTGGAATGAGTAACGGGTTTTTTATGTTTGATAATTGCAAAATGAGTAAAAAGGGTTTAATTTTTACTCATGATTAGATTCGAATTTGATGAAAATAAAAGTCGTAGTAATCTTGAAAAGCATGGAATCGATTTCTGTACAGCACAACAGCTATGGAATGATTCTAATCTTATTGAGATCCCTGCCAACGCATCTGATGAACTACGGTATTTAGTTATCGGTTTATTAGATGGAAAGCATTGGTCTGGTGTAATCACTTACCGAGGTTTAAATATTCGAATTATATCAGTACGACGTTCACGCAAAGCAGAGGTAAATTTGTATGAAAGCGCATGAATTTGATGCCAAGTTTGATAATGATGATGAAGATGTAGTTATGGATTTAGATTTATCAAAAGCTAAACGACCAATGCAGAAACAGAAACGAGTAAATGTAGATTTTCCTGCTTGGATGCTCGAATCTTTAGATAAAGAAGCTAATAGAATTGGCGTGACTCGTCAGTCGATCATAAAAATCTGGTTAGCTGAAAGATTAGAAAGTCAGCCTCGTCATTGATTAATTACGAATGAATTTTGTCTAAAATAGAACGCAATGCGTACTGAATTGCCTTTAACCCGTTGCTTTGGTATGAGTAACGGGTTTTTCTATATTCATAAATAGCCGATTTCATAAGTTAGGAAAAAGTAAAAAATCCCACAAAAAATGAAATGAATTCCAAAACCCTGTCGTTATGTATAAGTGAACCAGTTAGGAAAAGGGCTTAAACCTAATCAATACCACCTAGCTAGTAACCGAAAGCGATAGAAATAATCAATTAAAAAAAGGAATTCATTATGGCTATTTCAGTGCACACAAACTATGCGAACTTAGTGACGCAAAATACCCTCCAATCCACTAACAATGCGTTAAGTAAAAGTATGGAACGCCTATCTACTGGCTTCCGTATTAACTCCGCAGCCGATGATGCAGCTGGTTTGCAAATTGCTAACCGTTTGGAAGCGCAGTCTCGCGGCATGTCAGTTGCGATGCGAAATGCGCAAGATGGTATTTCCATGCTACAAACCGCAGAAGGGGCAATGGATGAAATGACTAACATTGCTTACCGTATGAATGACCTTGCTACTCAAGCAGCGAATGGAACGAATAGTGATGAAGATATTGCAGCACTACAATCTGAATTTGATGCCCTAGGCAAACAATTATCAGATATTCATGAGAATACTAATTTTGGTGGCTCTCAGCTATTTAGTCTAAAATCTGCTGATTCTAATCCGCCAGCAGGTAAACTTGCAGCAGGCCTTGATCTCCAAGTCGGTTCTACTTCTGATGAAGCTATTACTGTGAACGTTGCTGACCAAATTGATAGTTTGGTTAAGGCTATAGGAGATGGTACAGCAGGTAATGGGATTTTAAGCTTTAAGCTAGATGGTGATACAGCAAATAAAACAGCATCAGATGCAATGATTGCACTTTCTGAAGGCAATGCTACGACTCCAAGTTTGATTGATCTACTAGGTTCTGCACGCTCTGCTCTTGGTGCACAAATCAACAACCTAAATCACACCATGACTAACTTGGGTAACATGACTGAAAACGTGGAAGCCGCGAAAGGGCGTATCATGGATACCGACTTTGCAGCGGAATCGGGCAACATGTCGAAAAACCAAATGTTGATGCAATCTGGGGCGCAAATGCTAAGTGCAACTAAGATGACACCGCAACTTGCAATGTCGATGCTTGGCTAACCCTATTTAGCTGACAAACGAACTTAAACCATAAACACATTCCTTTGTGTGTACTAAGCCAAAAGCCGTTACTTCATTGATGAAGTGGCGGTTTTTTTTACTTCTGAAATTAGTAAATTCAAAAGTCATCAAAAAGTAAAAAATATCTCAAAAATAACCACAAAAAAATGAAATGAATTCCAAAACCCTGTCGTTATGTATAAGTGAACCAGTTAGGAAAAGGGCTTAAACCAAGTCAACAACACCTAGCTAGTAACCGAAAGCGATAGAAATAATCAATTAAAAAAGGAATTCATTATGGCTATTTCAGTGCACACAAACTATGCGAACTTAGTGACGCAAAATACCCTCCAATCCACTAACAATGCGTTAAGTAAAAGTATGGAACGCCTATCAACAGGTTTCCGTATTAACTCCGCAGCAGATGATGCAGCAGGCTTGCAAATTGCAAATCGTTTGGAAGCGCAATCTCGCGGTATGTCGGTCGCAATGCGAAATGCACAAGATGGTATTTCCATGCTGCAAACCGCAGAAGGGGCAATGGATGAAATGACCAACATTGCTTACCGCATGAATGACTTGGCTACTCAGGCTGCGAATGGTACTAATAGTCAGGAAGATAGAGATGCTCTTGATGGTGAATATCAAGCTCTAGCGAAACAGCTAGGTGATATTATGAGTAACACCACATTTGGTGGAACTAAACTACTTGTCGATGAAGGGCTTGCCACTCCAGCAGTCTCACCAGCACCAGGTGGTATTAGTTTACAAATTGGCTCGACATCTAGTGAAACGTTGCAGGTTGATGTTTCAACACAATTAAAAGCTCTTTCAGATGTTGCGATTGTTGGTGCTTCTCATGGATTTGGTGACCTCAAGAGCGCTGATAATGCAGGTGCTGCAATCAAGTTAATTTCGGAAGGTACACCTGCTAAAGCAGCTGAAGTAGGACCGCCAGCGGTTCCAGCTACTCCAGCTGTACCAAGTTTTATCAGTAACCTAGGCGCAGCCCGCTCATCCCTAGGTGCGCAAATCAACAACCTAAACCACACCATGACTAACTTGGGTAACATGACAGAAAACGTGGAAGCAGCGAAAGGACGTATCATGGATACCGACTTTGCAGCGGAATCGGGCAATATGTCTAAAAACCAAATGTTGATGCAATCTGGTGCGCAAATGCTAAGTGCAACTAAAATGACGCCGCAACTAGCAATGTCGATGCTTGGCTAAGCTAGGCTTAGCTAACCTATCTAAATAATCATCAATAATAGAGCGGGGCGAACAACAGCCCCGCTTAAATAAATAAGCAAGTGAACCTCCAATTTTTGAAATCTTTTATTCGTTCTTTGCCTTATTCCTTTCCTTTTGTTCAAATCCCCAAAGAGCAAGGCCAGCTATTTAATGATTTAGGTAGCTGGATTTTTTTGTTCTCCACTTTTTTGTTTTCCATTTCTTTAATCATTATTGAAGCACATCATTTAATCTTATTGCTCAATGTTACTTATTTGTTTCTATTTTGCTTTGATTTTGTGATTGAAATAATCGAAAAAAACATGAAATAAAATCGGGATTTATGTCGTTATGTATAGATAGTGAACGGGGCTAGATCTCGAAAAGATGAAATTCGATACCAAGCGCACGAAACACCACTAAATTACTTTATTAAATTAGAGGTTAAATGTTAGCTTAGTGTCAAATATACAAGATCTAGCAAATTGGACTGCGGATCATTTAACGTTCAAACATCAAAATAAAGAACGTTAAATAAAAAAAACATTCACCGGAAATATTCAACGCTGAATGTGATACTCAAAATGAAGAATAGGGCGGAGCAATCCGCTTTTACTTCGTTGAGTATATAAAGGAGAAAGACTATGAATATCGATGCTGCAAGTATGGCTGCTCAATGGGCGTCTTACGAAGTGACCCCATTTGAAACACGCTACAATACTCGACTTAGTGAATTAAACAGTCAGAGTTCCGCCCTGCGATCCATCGAAACTGCGCTTAACAGTTTGGACGATATTATCTATAAATACACCAAACCTGGCGCAACCCTCAGTCAAAGCAGTACCACTCTCTCCCAAGAAGATTATTTCGACATTTCCACTTCTGGCAACGTGCAAGATGTGAATATGGATTTGTTCGTGCAGCAAATGGCCACTTCACAACAAATGGTTTTAGAAACGAATTCTTCCGATCCGCAAGGTACCTTTATGGAAGTATCTGATTCTGAAAATCAAATTATGACCGTTAATATCGGTGGTAAAGATATCAGTATTGATTTAAAAGCGGCTGACTCTAGTGCTGATGGCAACGTTTCATATACCGAATTTGTTAATCATTTTAATAAACAGATGGATGGAAAGGTAAATGCTACATTAGTTCGTTCAGATGGTGATTTAAAGCTGATGTTTTCATCTGAGGAAACGGGCGCAGAAAATTTATTCAAACTATCGAGTAACGTTGCTAGTGTAAACGTTGCTGATGCGACTATTGTAACAGCAGCACAAGATGCGATCGTTATGCTGGGTGGTGAAAATGGTGTTCAATTAACTAACAGTTCTAACACTTTTGAAGATATTGTGGATGGCATTGATATTACTCTCAAAAAGCCACAAGAGACTGGCGCAGCAAGCGTTAACGTCAAAGTCGGCAAAGACATGGAAGCCACTACCACCGCACTGAATGAATTTATCACCGAATATAATGCTTTGATTGATGAGCTAGATAAACAGACGCAATCGGGCAGCGAAACAGAAGCGCGTGGCGTATTAGCTTCCGACAGCTCGGTTCGTAATATTCGCTCGCAAATGAGTTCTATTCTTCGTCAAGATTTTAATGGCACACGCTTATTTGAAATTGGGATCAGCATTGATCGCGACGGTAAATTAGAGCTTGATTCCGACAAGTTCGAAGAAGCCAGTAAAACCGTGGATATTGAAGCCATGTTTACCGGTGAAAACGGCGTATTCAAAACTTTCGAAACCACGATTGATCAATACACCAACTACACAACTGGTTCGCTTAAAACTCGTCAAGAAAGCATTTCACAACAGCAATCACGCATTAATGATTCATTGGATGCGCTCGATTCCCGTTACGACATGTACTACAACCGTTACTTGGCACAGTTTAGCCAACTCAACACCATTATGACCAATATGAACTCTATCTCTGGCATGTTTGTTTAGAGATATTCATTGTTTGTAAATTGGGCGTTCAGGTAGGAGCGCCCATGATATAGACAACGAAACACAGACAAAAGAAACACACGAAAGAACACACAAAGGAACAAGGACGACATTATGTTATTAGGAAATAAACAACAAGCGGCGTACACCAATGTACAAGTCCAAGCCAATGCCTCGGTTTCCTCCAGTTTTGAACTGATTTGCATGCTGCACGAAAGATTAGAAATGGAATTAGACGTGCTGATTTTTGCTATCGAAAACAAAGACTACGAGAAGAAATCTGCAGCAGCACAAAAGATGATCGAAATCCTCACTGGTTTAGATTCTTCCCTCGACTTAGCCAATCCAAATGAGTTGATCGTGAATATCCATAATCTTTACGAATACAGCATTGGTGTGGTGTTCAGTGCATCTAAAGATCTCGATTCAGAAGCGTTAGAGAAATTACGCGAACCTCTACAAAGCCTGCGTGAAGGTTGGGAAGGGGCAATGGCAGCAGTCGTTTAATCGTCTGTCTGTCATATCATTGATTGCTTAAGGAGAAGCGATGATGAACGAAAAACAACTTACTCAATTGCTCTTTCTTTACCGTAATGCTTTAGAGCAACACAATGTTGAGCAGCTAGAAGTTTGTACCAATATCTTGCTAAAGAATCTGCCCAAAACCGATCAAAGTAAGCCTGAACTACGTATGTTGCTTAGCCAACTGAAACAAGTTCATGCCGCTGCGACAAATTGGGTTAGTGATGAATTGGTCGATCTCAAACAAAAGATGGACAGCACTCGTTCAACTAAAGCAAGAGACAAAGCTTATTCGATCACCCAAGCGGTCACGGGGGCGAGATAGAGATTATGATATTAGATAAATCTCACTCAGGGCTGGTGGATCTGATGATGCCATCTCAAAATACCCAAAATCGAGTGGCAAAAGAAAATTCGGCAAGTCTGGATAATTCATCTGCACAAAGCCGAGCGCAAACTCAAAAACAGCAAGGTTTTGGAGATGTATATGGGCAGATGTCGCAACAGGTTTCCACTCAGGAATCGATTCGTCAAACAGACCAAGCGCAGGAAAATTCGCCAGCGTCGTCAACGAACGCTCTTTTTACAAAGCCAGAGTCAAGCAATCGGGTGTCCTTTGCCGATCTCAAAGCCGCTCTTGAAAGTCTTACCCAAGATTATCAAATTGGAGGCACTGACGGCTTAAGCAAAGTTGATAAAGAAGCGTTAGAAAAATTAAAGCTGGACGATTTGGATGTTGAAAATCTGCTGCACGCCTTACAGCATATTGATAACCAAACTTTGGAATATTTTTCTTCCGCCCAAGAACAAGGCCGATTGCCACAAGCTTTTACCCAGTTTCTGCAAACAACAGGCATCTTTACTCCACAGCAAATGGCGACCATGGAAGAGTGGGTAGGTAATGTGAGTGACTACCTTAAATCGTCCAACACGAAAATTGATGCGATTAATTTAATCAAAAGTGCTTCGGAAGCGAGTAATAACCTGTTAGCACAAACGCTTAATTCGCAAGGTCGGTCGAATAATGCCACCAATGTTTTGATGAATTCATTAGGCAAAACCAGCAGTGAATTGGTGTTACAACAAACCAGTGAGCAATTACCGCACACTAGCTTGCTTAACACGTCTTCCACTCAACTTGGGCAAACCACGGATTTACACAAGCCGTTGATGTTCAAAACGGTGATCGCCAATGCTGCCAATATGCAAGCATCGGAATTAAGTCAAAAACTACATTCTATTGTGGCGGATAAATTAAGCGTTCAAATTAGCGCAAAAACGCCAACTGCAACCATTCGACTCGATCCACCGAATCTAGGCCGTATTGATATGGCAGTGCGATTTGATAACGATAAGCTGCAAATTCAAATTGCCGCAACCAGTCAATCGACACGTGAATCCATTCAAATGACCGCAGATCGTTTACGCACTGAATTGGTCAACCAAAACTTTTTAAATGTAGAAGTGTCGGTTACTGCCGATGATTCAAGTTGGCATCACGATTTTGATGAAGGCTTGAACGATCAGCAAATCGCACAAAATCTTTCTTCTAATTCAGCACAAGGAAATGAGCAACAGAGTAGCGAACAATCCGTAGAGGATCTGAATAACAACGAACTTGCGAGGGCGTAACCATGATGAAAGTAGTATTTACCGCCGTGGTTTCAGTAGTGTTGATGTGTGGTGTAGTGCTTGGGCTAAATTACTTCGGCATGCCACTCACTAAGTTGCTTACCTTTAATAATGGCGTTGCTACAGACGATGTTGCTATCAATATTCAAGAACAGTTAGAAGTGAAAGACATTCTGATCCCTGTGAACTTGGAGCGCAGACAAAAGTTATTGTTAATTGAAGTGGCTCTGTACTGCAACGCTGGTGATAAACCGTTATTGATGACTAAGGTAGCAAAAATCAAAAATGCGATGCTGCAAAAATTTAGCGTAAAACCTGAGAGTTATTTTTTAAGCCAAACTTTTGTTTCTACTTTGCAGGCCGATATTCAAGACGTTTTAGTTAAGGATCCTGAATTTGGCATCAACAAAGTGCTCGTGACCAAAGCGGTTTATCAGTAAGTGGGTTATTGAATGATGTTACATAATCCATATCAAAAAAATAGTTACCAGAAAACGACGCTAAGAAGTGAGATTCAAACCCACCAGATTGAAGCACAAGCGATTTCTGACAACATGGGACTGGTCAATAGCTTGCTGAATCATTACCGAGGGGCGGTGGATGAGGGTTTGATGGAAGATCTGCGTCAAACAGCATTGATGACGCTGATTTTGGAACTGCGAAAATTTGACCATATTGCTAATGAAGATTTTCGTCGTTCCGCAGCAGTACGTATTCGGGGGGCATTGATTGATGATTTACGCAGCCGAGATTACTTGAATCGTGAACGTCGAACACTGGTCAATCAAATCAAAAAAGCCGAAACCTTATTGATGCAAAAACTGGGGCGTGAGGCAAAAGTGGCAGAAGTGTGTCGGGTGCTGAAAATTAGCGAAGCGGATTACCAAGATGCCATGTGTCATTTGATGGTGTTTGATGACATCGAGTTGTGTCATGTGACCGATCACTTTGAAGAATCCGAAGAAGGACAACTGCAAAACGAAATTGAATTAGTGCTCAATGACATGCCAGAACAGCAGCAACAAGTGATGTATTTGATGTATGTCGTTGGGTTGAGCACAGCAGAAACCGCACTTTCACTTGAAATAAATGAAGTAAAAGTACACCGATTAAAGCACAAAGGAATTGAAGCGCTCAAAGCGAGAATGAAGGAGCATTAAAATGAAACAGATTATAGCGTTAGTCGTTATTTTTGCGGTGGTATTCGGCACCTTTATGCTGCATGGCGGACGTTTTGAAGCCTTGTTTAAAGTGTCTGAAATTGCCGTGATCTTTGGTGCTGCTTTTGCGGGACTGGCGATTTCATCCAAAATTAGTACGCTCAAATTGATGTTTACTCAACTCAAGATGACGTACAGCAAAACCAAATACGACAGTGATTTTTACCAAGAATTGTTAGCTTTAATGTTTGAGCTTGTGAATGTAGCAAAAACTCAAAACATTAAATCGTTAGATTCTCACATTGAACATCCTGATAGCAGCAGTATTTTCTCTAAGTATCCAAGAGTTGCAGCGGATACGCTTACCATGAATTTTATTGTCGACTCTTTCCGCCAAGTGATCAGCAGTAAATTGCCGACTCACGAAATCGAAGCCTTATTGGAAGATGAAATCCAAGTGCTAACGGAGGAATATCTAAAACCAAGTGAAAAGCTGCATATGATGGCGGAATCTACTCCTGGTTTAGGTATTTTGGCAGCGGTAATGGGGATCATTCTTACCATGCAAAACCTTGATGCAGACGTGGGCTTGATTGGTAAAAATATTGCTTCGGCATTGGTGGGAACCTTTACTGGTGTGTTTGGTTGTTACTGTTTGTTTGGTCCAATGTCAGGTTCTATCCGTGATGTCGCTGAAATGCAGCTTGCACCTTTGCATTGTGTTAAGTCGGTGATTGCCGGTTATAGCCAAGGTATGTCAGCGCATTTATGTGCTAATGCGGGCCGCAAAAACATTGAAACCCAATACAAACCGACTTTCCTTGAGCTTGAAAATATCGTCAACAATTTGCGCCACACTATAGCTGACAGCGAGCCTGAACAGCCAACCGTCAAAGCGGCGTAAGGGGGCATTATGTCGAGTTCAGTCGTTATAAAACGGGGCCGAAAGGATAATAAAAGCCACTTACAAGCGGGCGGTTGGAAAGTGGCGATGGCGGATTTAATGATCGCCCTGATGTGTTTGTTTTTGGTGTTGTGGATTATTCAGATCCTCGATAACAAGGATAAGGAGAAATTAGTGCATTACTTCTCTGAAGGTGAGATGGAAATGCAGAATGATTTCTCTGGAGACGGAACAGGTAATTCAATCAGTCCATTAACCTTGCCTAATGTTGCGACCAGTCGTGATGAATCTGAATTGCCCAAAACCGAAGATCTTTCTTTGATTGAAGGGGAATACAATACGCAAAAAGAACTGCAAACCTTAGCGGGCGCATTACAACAACGTATAGACAGTTTGGGTGGTAGCGATAGCGTCAATGTTCGTGTGACGCCACAAGGTTTGAAATTGATTATTGCCGATTCCAAGCAAGGGCCAATGTTTTACCGCAGTAGTTCGCGTATTACGCCGTTTTATCAAGATTTATTAGTGAACTTGGCACCTGCATTTAAGTCTTTGAGTAACTCCATCATTATCACTGGACACACAGATTCCAGTAAATTCGTTGGTTCTAAAAGAGTAACTAACTGGGAACTGTCAGCGGAGCGAGCTAATGTCGCACGATACTATTTGCAAGCAGGCGGTATGCCAGCAGAACGTATTTTCCAAGTGTCAGGTATGGCTGATACCGCACCAATGGAAAATACTCATGCAGGGGACGCTGACAACCGACGTGTCGAGCTTTTCATTCTGACTCGTAAAGTAAAAAATGTATTGCGTGGTGTGTATAAAAAAGGCGCGGTAGAAACGGCTGAACAAGTCAATGCTGCGGATGATCAAGCTAGCTTACAACAGCTAAAAGAGAAGAAACAAAGCGCGAGCCGTAGAGCTGCATTTAATCAGCCTGTCACCGAGTTTGAAGTGGTGAAACGGATTAAATAAGTCCGATATTTGTATTTGAAATCTGGTCGACAGCAGTCATTCTATTTACTCTCATTCAATAACGTAAGATATATTTAATAGAATGATTGTTGTCATTTATGTATTGACAGATTTATTACTTGTTTCTATAAATTATTTGAAAGTAAGAAATTTTTTGCAGACGATTAAGGTCTGTTCATAAAATAATAATTAACACCAACAGTGGGTAGCATGGATTTAGCAACGGAGTTTTTAAACGCAAAGAATACACAAATTCGCCGCAAGATAGCCTGGCTAGTAGTGGGCGATTATGCGTTATTTTTAGGTTACGGCCTGTTGCACCTTCACTCATCTGCCTACCTTTCTTTTTTAATGGCCTTATTTATTTTCGGCTATAACTATGTGTTCGTGCGCTCGATTGTCGATTTACCGAAAGGCTTATTGACCTTAGACCACGATAAGCATTTACTCCTTCCTGTTATTGTCGCCGTCGGCCTAGCTTGCTTCCTGCTCGTCCTTCAGATTATGCGTCTGTTTTAGCGTTTGATTTTCAAGGCATTTTGAGTTTATTTTCCTGTTTATTCTCCATTTGTTTTTCAAGTCTCACACTTTTATGCGCAGAAAAGTGTAGTGATCTTACATTTTTTGGCGCAGAAAAGTGTAGATTTTCACATTTTTATGCGCGAAAAAGTGTGGTTTTCTTGCATTTTTTGGCGCATTAAAGTGTGAAGTGAGCTGTTTTAAATAAAGAATCAATACCTCAACTCCTCAGGAATCGTAAAGCTTGGTAGGGAATTCGGCTTCATATGAGTGCCGTTTTTCCATGCTTGGAGTTGTTTTACATAGTTCAGAATGTGCGCCACTGCGACGAACAGTTGATTCGGGATCATTTGATCGACTTGGGTCGTGTGGTAAATCGAACGGGCAAGGGCGGGCACTTCCAACACTTCTACTTGGTTTTTAACGCCAATGCTACGAATATAAAATGCGACTTCATCAATGCCTTTGGCTACCACAAACGGGGCTTCTGCACGGGTGATGTCGTATTTCAATGCCACTGCATAATGGCTTGGGTTCATTAAGATTACATCGGCAGTCGGCACTGATTTGTTGATCGAACGTCGAGCATTTTGCATCTGAATTTGACGAATACGCGCTTTAACTTCAGGTCGACCTTCTTGCTCTTTATGCTCCTGTTTTACTTCTTCCTTAGTCATCTTCATTTGTTTTTTGAACGAATACTTTTGATAAGGCATATCAATGATGCCGAAGATGACGATCACCGCGACGAGCATAAACACCATTTGGATAAGAATGCCGGTCGACATGTCCATTACGGTTCTAAATGAAGTACGAACTAAGCCACCGATGATGCCAAAGTTATTGCTGAGCATGTAATACAAAATGGCAAAAATGATGGTGATTTTTAGAACGCTTTTCAGAAATTCCATAATGGTGTTCATAGAAAAAATGCGTTTGATGCCTGAAATCGGGCTGATCTTATTGAACTTAGGAGCAATCAGGGAAAAGTTCATCTGCAAGCCACTGACCATAATGGTACTGAGCGCCACCATGATGAATTTAATCAGCATTAATGGTGCAAAGATTTTGATCATAATGAACAAGGCTTTGCCAAGTAGCATTAATGAATAATCAGTGCTTTGAATATCGTGAACAGTGAAGTTATAGGCAACACCAAAGATCTGCACAATATCGAGTTTGATTTCTGAAATCTGGGTGCTGTAATAAATCACACACATAATCAGCGCAACCGCACTGGAGAAGTCTTTCGCTTTGGCGGTTTGACCTTCTTTTTTCGCCTTCTTCAGTTTCTGACTGGAGGCGTCTTCACTTTTATCGCCAGCATCACTCATTGCGCCAACCTCAGTAGATAACGTAAATGGTCATTCATTTCCAACACAAAGCTGAAATACATATCGCCCACGCCACTAATTGATAGCGTGAGCGCCACAAGCCCTAAAATCATGGTCATAGGGAAACCCAAAGCAAAAATGTTCAATGCTGGCGCTGCTCGGTTCATAAAACCAAAGGTCACGTTGTTAAGCAGCATGGTGATGATCGCCGGAATTGCCACGATTAGCGAACTAGAGAACATCCAGCTCACCATTTTTAAAATATGGTCAAAACTGTCAAAGGGCAGTGTGTCTTGAATTGGCCAATAGGTGAAACTGTCGGCAAAAATCGACAAGATCACCAAATGCGCATCAAATGCCAAAAACAGTAAGGTGGAAGTAATGTGAAAAATGCGTCCGATAATCGCAATGCTAACGCCGTTACTTGGATCATTCATTACCGCCATTGCCAAACCCATTTGCATTGAAATTGCTTGGCCAGCCATGGTGAAAATGGTCATAAACAGAGTCACGGCTAAACCGAATGCAAAGCCGAAAATCAATTGTGTCGCACTTAGTACCGCCGTGTTTAACGAGAACGGATTAAACGCTGGAACGTCTTTAATTAGTGGGCTACAAATCAGACCAAATATAAATGCCAATAACAAACGCACTTGGGCCGGAATTGCCCGATCACCAAAGATCGGCACAATCAAAAATAAGCCACAAAAGCGCATAAATGGCCACCAAACATGACCGATAAGTTGCGCCATTTGGGTGAAAGTAATATCCATATTTTCGACCCAGTGTTAGCTCATCTGCTGCGGTATGGCAAAAAAGACGTAATTAAAGAAATCGGTGATCGATTCTAAAAGCCAATGGCCAGCAAAAATAATACACAGCAAGGTGATGATCAGACGTGGGAAGAAGCTCAGCGTTTGTTCGTTGATTTGTGTTACGGCTTGGAAAATTGCCACAATCAAACCAATTGCAAGGCTAGGTAAGATCAACACCGAAACCATGGTTACGATAACCCAGATTGCTTTACCAACAATGGTGATCGCCATTTCAGGAGACATAAGCTACCCCAACCAGAAACTTTGTGAGAGGCTGCCCATCAGCATTCCCCAACCATCGACCACAACAAATACCAACAGCTTAAACGGTAGCGATACAATCAAAGGTGACAACATCATCATACCCATGGACATCAAAACCGATGCCACCACTAAGTCGATAATCAAAAATGGCAGGAATAACATAAAGCCAATCTGAAATGCCGCTTTTAACTCACTTAATACATAAGCAGGTAGTAGCACTAAAAATGGAATGTCATCATCGTTTTCAGCTTGTGGTTCTTGAGCAATTTTGGTGACTTGCTCAAGGGTTTTCTTCTGAGTTTGATTGAGCATGTAATGGCGCAGAGGTTTTTCACCAATCGAAATCGCTTCCATTAGCGTGACTTTATTTTCCGAGTAGGGCACATAGGCATTGTCGTAAATATCTGTCCATACTGGGCGCATCACAAGCAAGGTAAAAATCAACGCCAAACCGGTTAGCACTTGGTTCGGTGGCGATTGTTGCAAACCTAAAGCTTGGCGCAAAATTGCCAGTACAATCACAATCCGAGTAAAGCTGGTACACATAATGATGAATGCTGGAATAAAACTCAGCATGGTCATCAAAATGAGAATTTGCAGCTTCACGGAATATTCACTTTCTGAACCTTGAGTGGTTACGGTTAGCAAATTGAGATCATTGGTTGCCGCAAAAATAGAGCCAGAGGTAAACAGCAATGCCGTGCATAAAAAAATCTTTAACCAAGGTGCTTTTTTTAAGCTAAACCATTTTTCTAAGCTAAAGAAAGTGCGCAAAGATAATGCCATCTGGCTTTTAATCTTAAACATGAGGTGCGTTCTATTCGTTTTCATGCTTAATCGTTTTCATTTTGGGCCATAGACAGAATACGTACGCCGTATTTACCATCTTGTGCGACTATGCTGCCAGTGCCGAATAAAACGCCATTGATTTTAATGTCAACTGGCTCACCTTCGTTCTTATCGAGCAAAATAGTGCTGCCAGATTCAAAGGCTAAAATTTCGCGTAAAGGTAAAGATTTACGTGACACTTCCACCGTGATTTCAACGGGAATGTCTTTAATCAAATCCATGTTTGAATTGATCTCAACAGGTTCTTGAATTGATGTGTTTGCTTTTTCATTCAGCTGATCGTTTAAATCCGCATCTAATTCATCATCTAGAAGATCCAGTTCATCCATTTCTGTTTCTAAAATATCAAGATCGCTCATATTTAACTCCTAATTTTGCATTTTCATTCACAACTAATTTTGCGTTGGATATGGTTTTTTTGTTTATTTTTAATTCAACGTGATCAGGTTGTGTAAATGAAATGAGATCACCACAACGCAGTTTATTGACTTCGCCTATATTTAATTTCCTTTTCATTAGTACGGCGCGTAAATGCGTTGGAATATCTTTAATAAAGGTTTCTATTTGTTCTTTTGCAATCGGTTGCTGCACAACAATATTATTTGAGAAGTAGTTCGCTAAGCCGTTATCGAGTGAAATATAAACACTGTTTGCCATGCCTTGCAGAAGTACATCGTATTTGAAATGCAGTTCATACCGGTTGTGGTGAACTTCTATTTGGGTCAATTCTTCATCGGGTAGGTCGATAGCTACCAGAGCTTTGGTACACAACTTTAAGAAGAATGACTTATGTGATTCCGTAATTTGGTGGTTTTGTAGAGGATTAGGATTCAGGTTTAAATGAATCGACAACAATCTGTCGAGCACAACTGAATGGATACTAAAACGCAACTTGCCTTTGTCCTTGACCAATAAATCAAGGAAGAACAAGTCGTTAGGTACTTCACTGACATAGTTTGAAACAATTTCGATATCCGGAGCATTGAATAAATTCTCTAAAAGAGGCTTTATTTTGTCGTCCCGTTTCTCTTTTGTTCTTTCTATCTCTTTTTTTATCAGTAACTTAGGATTACCAAGTTCTGTGATTTCTATAACGTCCATTTACTGTTATCCACTTTACTTATATATATTTCGTATAAATTTTGTCCGTCTATGGTCTATTTTTATACTTTAGCTGAGTCCTTTATCCATAAGGTCTCAGCCTGTTCTTATTATTACAATATTAATTAATTTAGGTGTAGTTGTTTTTATTATTATCCAATTTTAATTTATGCGTTTTTCTACTTGGGTCAAATATTGGGGTTTTTAAAATTGACATTAACTTTACATTGGAAAAGAATGAGTTAAGAAAGTCAGGAAAATGTCATAAATAAGGTTTTGGTTACATTAAATTAACATTAAGTGTGATTTTAATTAACTGATGATATTTCGATGTTTTGACTGAAAATATAACAAAATCTTATTAATTGAATTTGAAATTAATATGATAATAAAAAGTTAACAAATATATAAATTGTTAACACAAAGGAAGGAATGTATTTCATTTTAGTCTATTGATTCGTTTTACTGATTGATGAGGCTGAAATGAAACGTGGAAGGAATACCATGATTAATTTAGATGCTGCTCTCGGGGTTCATCCAATGATGCTGCAGTACCGTACGGAAAGAACGACGGTGCTTGCTTCCAATATTGCGAATGTTGATACTCCAAACTACAAAGCTAAAGATGTGACTTTTAACGCCATTATGAATGACATAAGTGGCGCAGATCGCATATCCCTCCAGAAAGAAACCCTTTACCGAATTCCAATGCAACGTTCTCGTGATGGTAACACTGTTGAATTACAAGCGGAGCAAGCTAAATTTGCCCAGAATTCAATGGAATTCCATCAAAGCCTGCAATTCTTGAAATCCAAAGTTTCAGGCTTGAAGAAGGCTATAGAAGGTCAATAAATAGCTAGGTTAATAAAAGAATAAATAAATTAATAAATGACAATTCAAACGGACGTTTAATTAAATAAATCATTTATTAATTTCAAAGGAAGAATAAAGACAAAAGGAAGTGAATTATGTCTTTTGTAGGAATTTATGAAACAGCGGGTTCAGCGATGGCGGCACAAACGGTTCGTTTGAACACCATCTCAAGTAACTTAGCGAATGCGGATTCAGTTTCAGGTAACCCGAATGACGTTTACAAGCCGTTAAAACCGGTATTTTCAGCAATTTATAACAGCTTTGCTGCACCGAATGAAGCTGGCGTTGTACCTGTTCGTATCGCAGATGTTATTTCAGTACCGAATTTAACTGAACAACGTTACGAGCCAAATAACCCGCTCGCCAATGAGCAAGGCAATGTTTACTACTCGGGCGTGAATGTAGTGAATGAAATGGCGGACATGATGTCGGCAACACGCAGTTTTGAAGCGAATGTGGAAGTGCTTGGTAACGTTAAAGCCATGCAACAATCCCTTATTCGCCTTTGGGAAAGTTAGGTCTTTGCTATGGACAGTGTATTAACTCAAAAGGAATGGAATCATGGCCACCACTAGCACAATTAACGGTGCCGATACCGCATCCAATATTCAATCGGCATCGACACCCGTGACGACGAATAATGCGAATAGCGCAGATTCACTGCAAAACGAATTTCTCACCTTAATGGTGGCTCAAGTACAAAACCAAGATCCGCTTAATCCTGCCGATGGTACTGAATACGTTTCTCAGCTTGCACAATTCTCTCAAGTTCAATCTACCGAAAACCTTGTGACCTTAATGCAAAACAACGCCGTGATGATGGATAACATGCAAGTGTTAACCACGGCGAGCCTTGTGGACCAAGAAGTGTCGGTGAGAACGGATCAATTAGCCGCAGATGGTGAAACCACTTACAACGGCACAATTGAATTAGCCGCAGCATCGAATACGGTGACGCTGCAATTAACCGATGAAACAGGATTAGTCGTGAATGTACCTTTAGGCGCACAACCTAGTGGTGTTATGGACTACTCATTAGACAGTAAAGCATTGGGTTTGTCAGGAAACTACTCAATGGAAGTATTGGTGGATGAAGGTCAAAACTATTATCCAACCATTACGGTAAAAGGCACAGTCAGTTCAGTGTCGATTCCGTCAACTGGCGGAGCGAGCATCTTGAATGTGGCAGGAGTGGGCGACGTCCCATTCTACGAAATTACAACATTTGGAACACACAGCGAATAAGGATTTCCTATGAGTTTTAATATTGCACTTAGCGGCTTAAATGCTTCTAACCAAGAACTAAATACCATCTCCAATAACATTGCCAACGTTGGAACTACAGGCTTTAAAGAGTCTCGCACAGAGTTTTCTTCAGTGTATAACGGTAACCAAGCAGGTGGCGTACAAGTGGCGAGCATCAGCCAAAACTTTGATAAAGCTGGCTCAATTACAGGTACAGGTCGCTCGCTTGATTTAGCGTTAACCAGTAGCGGTTTTTTTGTTACGCAAGACAGTAAAGGACAAGTTGCGTACACCCGTTCTGGTATTTTTAACCTTGATTCGCAAGGCACAGTTGTGAGCAATACTGGCGCAGCGCTACAAGGTTACACAGTGGATGCAAACAATAATCTACAACAAGGTACGATTGGCGATATCCAAATTTCTACTGCCTCTTTGCCTGCCAAAGCGACTACAGGTGTGGATTTTGTTTCTAATCTTGATTCACGTGCTGACATTATCGATACAACGGTTGCGGGATATAAATGTGATCCTACTGATGTAAATTCATACACCAATTCATATACCACACCTGTTTACGATTCATTGGGTAATCAACACACCGTCACTCAATATTTTGTGAAAAGTGGTGAAAATGCATGGGGTGTTTATACATCTGTTAATGGTTCCGATCCTCAACCATCACATTTCCTAGAGTTCGATGAGTCTGGAAAATTACAATCAGAGGATAATTATAATATTACTTTTAATCCACCTGGCGCAGCACAGATGGATATACGTATGAATGTAACCGGCATGAGCCAATACGGTAGTGATTTCGTTGTGGCAAAAAACAGCCCAGATGGTTATGCAGCAGGTGATTACGCTGATCTTCGTGTAGAAGCAGACGGTCAAGTATTTGCAACCTACAGCAACGGTCAATCTCTACTGCAAGGTCAAGTGGTGTTGGCGAACTTTGCTGCACCTCAAGAGTTGATGAAAACCAGTGATACTGCTTGGACTCAAACTTACGGTTCAGGTGTACCAACTTATGGTACAGCAGGTGCTGGTCAATTCGGTGAGTTAGTGAGTGGCGCAACCGAAGG
The DNA here is from genome assembly GCA_047975485.1 of Vibrio sp. Taxonomy (GTDB): domain Bacteria; phylum Pseudomonadota; class Gammaproteobacteria; order Enterobacterales; family Vibrionaceae; genus Vibrio. Next base: position 39,172 of record JBKEDP010000039.1, read on the forward strand.
ATCAAACGTGGATCTAACATCTGAATTGGTGAACTTGATGACAGCGCAACGTAACTATCAAGCGAACACTAAGACGATTTCTACCGCTGATCAGCTTACTCAAGCCTTGTTCAACGTAGTTTAGGTTGAGGATTAGAGTATGAACCCGATTCTATTTACCGCAGCCAAAGGCGCAGAACGAGTTATGTATGCACAGGACGTGCGTGCCAATAACCTTGCACAAGCAAACACAATAGGTTTTAAAGCTCTGATGGAACACGCTGCACCAATGCCGGTGGAAGGATCGGGTTTCAAAACCTCAACCACCACCCGCACCAACTCTGCGGTCAACAATTTTGCGGAAGGGCTTAACGTTCGCACTGACAATCCTTTAGATCTAAAAATCGAAGGTGAAGGCTTTTTTACGGTGCAAGGCAAAGCCGGAGAGCCAAACCAACTTTACACTCGCGCAGGTAATTTCCGCTTAGATCAAGACGGTAATTTGTATCTGGCAGATCGCCTGGTATTAGATGACAACAACCAACCGATTGTGATCCCTGAACATCAAGATATCAGCGTGGATAACACCGGCGTGATCAGCATTTTCCCTGTTGGCGGTGAAGCCAGCATGGATGTAGGAAATATAAAACTGGTTAACATCGGCAACAATCAAATGACAATGGATAGTTCGGGCTTATTTGTGGCTAAAAACGGCAACAATATTCCGGTTAATCCAGATGTTGTGGTGCAATCGGGCTTTTTAGAATCCAGTAACGTATCGAGTTTAGACGAAGTGATTACCATGATGTCACTGACTCGTCAATTTGAAATGCAAGTCAAAGTCATGGGTGCAGCCAGCGATATTGAAAAAGCAGGCAACCAGCTGTTAAGAGCGTAAATTTAGATATAAGAATCACTATACCCAAAGTAATTGGAGTTGCAGTGAGGCGGCAAGTTTATGAGACCCCATGAGCTTAGCTTGCCTAAGCCTTCTTTTTAAAAGAAATAGGGGGGCGAGTGAACGCAGCCAACAAAGCTGCAGCTTCAAGTACGAAGGGTATAAATAAAGGAATAAAAGGTTAAGGATTAGACTATGCATAACGCACTTTCCATTTCAAAAACCGGTATGGCGGCACAAGATGCCAAAATGACCGCCATTTCTAACAACTTGGCAAACGTAAATACCGTCGGTTTTAAACGTGACCGAGTGGTATTTGAAGATCTTTTCTATTCAGTGGCAAAACAAGCAGGTACAGGCACGGTGGACTTAAATGATCATCCAACAGGCTTGCAACTGGGTAACGGTGTACGCGTAGTGGGAACAGAAAAAGTTTATACCCAAGGCGGCGTACAAAACACCAATCAACAATATGACTTAGCGATCATGGGCGATGGTTTCTTCCAAATCGAAGGGCCAGACGGTGAAACCATGTACACCCGCAACGGTCAATTCCGCGTGAGTTCAGAAGGTAACTTAGTCAACAGCCAAGGTTATCCACTACAACCTGAAATCACCATTCCTGATAACGCAACGTTAATCACTATCACTGAAGATGGTGAAGTGTCAGCAACCATTCCTGGACAAGTTGAAGAAGAAGAACTTGGTCAAATTACTTTAGTTAAATTCATCAATCCAGCAGGCTTAACCGCAAAAGGTGGCAACCTAATGGCAGAAACAGAAGCCTCTGGTGAAGCGATGGAACTAACCGCAGGTACTGAAGGTGTGGGCGTAATTAAACAAGGTGCGCTTGAAGGTTCAAACGTACAAGTCGTTGAAGAAATGGTGGACATGATCGCCACTCAACGTGCTTACGAAATGAGCGCCAAAATGGTCAGCGCAGCGGATGAAATGCTGCAATATATTGCTCAACAAGCTTAGGAATAAGAGCTTGTAGCAACCAATCGTCGAAGGTTTTAAGGGCGGATGGGAAAGGAAAAAAAGGACGAGATTATGAAACAGGGAAAAGGCAAGCGGACAGCGCTTTATACAATTTACCTTCTTATTGCCTTGGTATTAACCGGTTGTGCGGGACGAAGCAGTGACTTCATTCCGCCTAAACCGGACGATGAGGCGTATGCTCCGCCAGAGTTAAATTATGAAGTTCAACGTGTTAGTAAGGGCAGCTTATACACGGGTTCTTCCGCTATGACGCTATTCCAAGATCGTCGTGCTTTCCGTGTCGGCGATATTCTTACCGTTCTTCTGGATGAAAAAACCGAATCCGACAAAAATGCCGCGACCAAATATGGCAAAGAATCTGGCATCGAAATGGGCGTACCGACTTTCGGTAATAAAGTCTTTGATGATGTTTCTGCCAGTGTCAGTGGTGACCGAGATTTTGATGGTTCCGCTAAATCCCAACAGGGCAACAGTTTAAGTGGTTCTATCACAGTGACCGTGTATGACGTATTACCAAACGGGGTATTACGAGTTCGCGGTGAAAAATGGCTTAAATTAAACCAAGGTGACGAATTTATTCGCCTAACCGGCAATGTGCGTGTTGATGATATTGAATCGGATAACACGCTTTCTTCTCAACGTATTGCAGATGCTCGAATTACATACGCAGGACGCGGCGCATTTGCAGACACCAATACGGCGGGTTGGTTAACCCAGTTCTTCAATAGCCCATGGATGCCATTCTGATGAACATTTACTTTTCAAATCGATCAATTCGACATGCGAAAGATGCCATTGTCACCACAATAATGGCACTTGTAACCATCTTTGGTTTATTTGCTATTATTACAGGCTTGATGTTTGTAATGGCAACTAAAGCGCATGCAATTCCAATCAAAAATATTACCGACGTTTACGGCGACCGTACTAACCAATTAGTGGGTTATGGTCTGGTTGTGGGCTTGGATGGAACAGGGGATAAATCCCAAGTGAAATTCACCCAACAATCCGTTGTAAACATGATCAAACAATTTGGCGTACAACTGGATGGCCGCTTGAATCCAAAACTGAAAAACGTAGCCGCAGTGAGCGTGACAGCAGTTGTGACTTCTCACAATGGCGCAGGTCAAACGCTGGATGTGACGGTTTCTTCTATCGGTGATGCTAAGAGTTTGCGTGGCGGCACTTTGTTACTTACTCAATTGTTGGGTATCGACGGCAATGTGTACGCTGTGGCGCAAGGTAACGTGGTAGTTGGTGGCTTTAATGTCACCGGCTTAGATGGTTCAAGCGTTACTAAAAACACACCAACCGTTGGTCGTATTCCAAACGGTGCAACCCTCGAACAAGCTATTGGTGCTGATACCGAAGCCGATCCAACTGTACAACTTAATCTAAAACGCCCGAACTATATGACGGCGTTAAACATTTCTAAAACCATTAACCAAACCTTTGGTGGCGGTATTGCTAAAGCGATGAGCAAAGGCCAAGTGTCGATTTCAGCACCATTAGATAGCCAAGACCGAGTGATGTTCCTTTCAATGGTTGAACAACTTGATGTCGATGAAGGTGCAGAGTTGCCGAAAGTGGTGTTTAACTCACGTACTGGCACTGTGGTGATTAGCCAAAACGTGACGGTCAACGAAGCTGCGGTATCTCAAGGTGGTTTAACGGTTACCATTCAAGAAGATCAATATGTGTCTCAACCGAATGGAGGCGCACCTTTCTCTGACAACATTAATGCTCCGGGCAGAACAGTGGTTACGCAAGATTCTCAATTGAACGTCAATGAAGATGAAGGTGGCGCTATGATTTGGCCGAAAGGTACGAGCTTACGTCAGATTGTCGATGCGATTAACAAAGTGGGCGCAACACCTGATGCTTTGATGCAAATTCTACAGGCATTGGATGAAGTGGGTGCAATCAATGGTGAATTGGTGGTGATCTAATGAACTACTCTCAATTTATTTCGATGACAAATCACATTAACTCGGTGAATCCAACCACTTCTAAAGTGAATGGTGAAGCACCGATTAAACCGTCGAATCATATTCCAAGAGATTTGAGACCCGATACTTCAAATATTCCAGAGTTAGAAACCATCAAACTTCAATTTGAATCTTTGGCGAAAGCTCAGAAAGTCCAAACGCCAGCAGTAAAAGTTGAAGATAAAACTCAAGTTGCGAGGCAGAGCTTTCAAGAAGTTCAAAAGGCGGTTGAGAAAAAAAGCGTCGCAGCAGAAAAAGCTATCGCTGTTGAAACACCTGTTACAGCACAAAAAAACGTAACTAAATCAGCTTCACACTTTTCACAACAAGTTGAAATGAAAAGAAAAGATCCGTCGTTAGCAGTACAAGATAACGAAACATTTTATTTAGACACACAGAATTTAAACAACATTAAATACAACAAAGATAGCGATGAAGCCTTACTCCAAGTCGCTCAGCAGTTTGAAGCCTTGTTTATTCAAGAAATGTTCAAACGAATGCGCAGCGCAACCCAAGTATTAGGCGATAAAGATAATCCGCTATCTCGTAATTCGGAATCCATGTTTCAAGACATGCTAGATAACCAAATGGCGGTTTCTTTAAGTAAAGGAACTATCAGTAAAGGAGCTATGAGCAAGGGCACCGATGGACGCGGTTCTTCATTTGGATTAGCCGATATGTTGTATCAACAATTGTCATCCAACCTTGCGATGAAAAAGTAGGGCTTTAAACCAAATTTGTGTAAAAGCAAGGCTTCAGGTTAAAGGAATAAACGTATGAGCATGATTAATATTGGTTTATCAGGAGTGATGGCAAACCAAGTGGCTTTAAACACCACAGCGCAAAACGTCGCAAACGTGAATACAGCTGGTTACTCACGTAAAACAGTCGATCAGTCAGCAGTATTGGCAGGCAGCATGGTTAACGGCATCGATGTTGGCGGCGGCGTACAAGTGTCGAGCATTCGTCGAGTCACGGATCAAGCGGCTATTTCTCGTTTGCGCACTGCTGGTGAAGAAATGCAATACTCTCAAGTTTTTTATGAGGGTATGAGCAATATTGAAAACGTTCTTGGTATGGATGGTTTGAATATCACTAATGGCTTGAACGATTTTTTTGCAGCGATTGATGCAGCGAGTGTGACTCCAGAATCGGAAGTGTATCGCCAACAAATTATTACGTCAGGTGAAGCGTTAGCCAATCGCTTTAATGGCATTTCAAAAGAACTGAATAACCAACTTTCGGGCTTAACTACGCAGTTCAATGCCACTGTACGTGATATTAACTCGCAACTAACTTCTGTAGCCGATTTGAATAAGCAAATTCAGGAAGCATCGGCGCGTGGTGAAGATATTGCTGGCTTGCAAGATGCGATGGATGTTCAGTTGAATTCGCTTTCTAAATCAATGGCGGTGAATACGGTTTTTCATTCAGACGGTACGGTTGAGCTTTCTACACCAATGGGACAGCCGCTAGTCATTAATGACACGGCAGCATCATTGTCAATTGGAGACAGTCCAGATCAGTACAACATGAATCTGAATCTGACTTTCCAAAACACCACCATGCCTGTAGATAGCTCTGATCTCGGTGGGGAACTGGGTGCGATTGTTGATTTAAAAGAAAACCAATATGAACCTCTTTTGGAAAACTTAAATACTATTGCGGCAGATTTTGCCAACTCGGTGAATGACGTGCTTGCTGGTGGGCGTGACCTTAATGGTGATCTAGGAGTTCCACTGTTTGAATTTGATCCCGACAATGCCGCAAGTTCATTAACTATCACTGACATCACAGCCGATCAATTGGCACTTTCAAGTGAAGCAGATGAAATTGGTAATGGCGATAACTTGCAAAAGCTAGCGGATTTAGCAACAGGAGCAAGTGGGTCGATCAGTGCTTATGATGCTTATGCTCAAGTGCTTGGTGATGTGGGGATTATCACTCGTCAAGCGGGCAATAATATGACCACCAAAGCCACTGGTTATAACGAAGCGCAAATTGCCCGTGACAACATCAGTGCAGTGAATTCTGATGAAGAAGCTGCGAACTTAATGGTTTATATGAACGCTTACCAAGCCAATATGAAAGTGATTAGCACCGCAAACCAAATGTTTGAAGTAATGCTTAACGCGTTCTAACGATTTAATAAAAGGACTAAGCCAAACGGTAAGCGAGTAATGACCGTTTGGCATGCAAGAAGGAATACATTATGCGAGTTTCAGATTCCCAATTTAATTTATTGATGACCAACGCCATGATGCAAAATAATGTGCGCTTGAATAAAGTGGCGGAACAAATGGCATCGGGCGATAAAATCAACCATCTCTCCGACGATCCAGCTGCCACAGTAAAACTGCAAGGCTTGTCGAAAACCATTTCAGATAATCAGCAATATCAGAACAACATCAGTAACGTGCAGTCTTCTTACGATAAATACGAAACCTACATGAATACACTTAATGAGATCAGCATGTCGGTGCAAGATCTATTGCTGCAAGGTAAAAATGGCACGTTAGATGCCGAGATGCGCAACGGTATCGTGACCGAATTAGAATCCCTAAAAGAAGAAGCGATCACCGTGCTCAATACTCAACACGAAGGCTCTTATATTTTTTCTGGAACCAAAGTTGATCAGCCAGCACTTGTAATCACTACAGATGATGACGGTAATTCGACCTATAAATTAGGTGGTAATGATGCTCATCGTCATACCAATGTTGGTGAAGGTAATTCAATTCAAAACAATTTCACAATTAACGACTTGATGGGCAGCGGCAGTAATTTCTTTGTTGATTTAGATGCCGCAATCCAAGAATTTAAAGAACCGACAGATCAGTTTGAAGAGACGGTCAGTAAAGCATTAGATACGACCCAAAGTACACAAGTTAGCGTACTGAATGGCATTGGTATTTTAGGTAGCAGCTACAACACCTTAGACCGCATGACGCAGAACAGTGTTGATTTAGAATTGTTTGCGACAACGGTTGAAACTGGCTTGATGGAACTAGATTACGCTCAAGCTTCGGTTGAATTTCAGCAAAGCATGATCGCCATGCAAGCGGCGCAAAAAACCTATGTGAATATCTCGGGCAATTCTTTGTTCGACCTGCTGTAGTTTAGTAGGAGATCCATTATGAAAAACTTGAACATGAAAAAGTCGATTTTATATGGTTTGGTTCTTAGTCTTTTTTCATGTCACCTTAGTGCAGCAACTTATACCGTGCCGTTTGATAAGGTACGTTGGAAAGCGACTAAAAACGCCGATAATTGCCAGTTGTATGTTGAAGATGCTAAAGCGGGCTTAAAGGTCCGATTTAGCGTATCTGGTTCTAGCCCATTAACCATTAATATTGGAGGCAGAAACGCCGCTGCCTTTAAAAATGATTTATCGGTAGGGACGGTACAGCCGGTGTGGGGACAAGACCGTAACTACGAAACGACAACGGTCAATGAAGTTAATCGTAACCGCGGCAATATCACGGTAGTCAAAGGAGCAGATCATATTTATCGTGATTTACTAAATGGCGCTTGGTTTTATGTCGGAGACTTATTTCACGGTGTCACCATTCCTACCACCAATATCACCCAAGCATTAGATACTTTTCAAACCTGCACCACCACCATGCCTCCGGTTTCATTTAAAAAAGCTCAAAAAACCGTCTTTCATTTTAAATCAGGGCAATCCAGTTTAAGTGAAGAACAAAAATATGAATTAAATAACATTAGCCAATTGGTTATGCATGATCCATCTATTAAAAGAATATTAATTGATGGGCACACCGATAATATTGGTGATGATGTAGTTAATTTAAGAGTGTCAAAAAGAAGAGCGGATGAAGCTGCTTATTGGATGATGATGGAAGGGGTTGATGAAAATATAATCGAAACCCGTGGCCAAGGGGAAAGATATCCGGTTTCGACCAATAATACTGAAGAAGGTCGTGATAAGAATCGCAGAATTGAAATTCGTTTAGTGAGAAAATAAAACAATAGTTCAAGGACTAAAAACAACGTTTAATCAGTAATTTATTTACCCTACATTAGTTACATAATTGCAACAACTTGTGTGATAAATAGTTTTGCAATAAATATAGGAAATCATAATCACAACGAATGTCATGGAAATGACAAATATAAATATATTAAACGTGTGATTAATTCTCAAAGTTATTTGAATGTTAGTTAACAAAACTGCAACCTAATGACTTTGAGAATATTAGGAAGGGAATAAAAGGGAAATAATATGGATGTTAGTCAAATTGGCTCTATCGAGCATGCTATGCTCAATAGGCTGCAATTTCATCATCAAATTGCAGCTCAGCCTATTCAAGAAAACACACTTCAGTCTACGTCACCGTTGGCGTTTTCTAATGCGTTAAAAGGCGTGTTGGATAACGTTAATGCCTTTCAAGCGGATTCCGAGAAGAAAATAACTGCTGTTGAATTAGGTCAAAGTACTGACTTAATTGGCGCAACGGTTGCAGCTCAAAAAGCGCAACTTTCTTTTAGTGCATTGATGCAAGTACGGAACAAAATGGTGTCGAACTTTAACGACATCATCAAAATGCCTATTTAATTTATACGGACGTTTTAAAATATGGCTACAGAAGCAGCAAGTCAGGTATTGACGAAAAATAATAATAAGACCGTGACCACTGGTAACAATAATAAACTTCAAGATGCGTTAGGGAAATTTAAATCCTTTTGGAGTAGCTCTCAACGCAACCTTGTTATCATCACGATCTTTTCCACTATATCGGCAGCAATTATTGTGATTATGCTTTGGGCGTCTTCAGAGCGTTTTCGTCCGTTATATAGTTCTTCATCTAATTATGATTCAAGCCAAGTTCTGCAATTACTTGATCAATCTGGTTTACGTTATGAATTAAACCAAGATAACGGCCAAATCATGGTGCCAGAAGATGAAGTCGCTAAAACTCGTATGATCTTGGCAGCAAAAGGTTTGAAACAACAATTACCAAGCGGTTTTGATGCGCTAGATAGCAAAGAAACCCTTGGTGAAAGTCAGTTTATGGAAACCGCTCGTTACCGCCATGCGTTGGAAGGGGAACTGGCTCGCAGTATCGTAACTATGGATGCAGTGAGTGTAGCGCGTGTGCATTTGGCTATTCCAAAAGAATCTTTGTTTGCACGTAAAGACGGTGAACAAGCGCGTGCTTCGGTTATGGTCAATATCATCAATGGTATGGATCTAAAACCAAGCCAAGTGGATTCTGTTATCAACCTTGTTTCTGGTGCCATCATTGGCTTGAAAGCAGAAAACGTCAGCGTGGTGGATCAATATGGCCGCTTGCTTTCTACTGATGCTAATTCTGGTGACATTTCCGTTGCGACAAACAAACAAAGTGAATATCGCAAAAATTTAGAAAAACACCTCGTTTCTCAAGCTGCTGATATGCTTACGCCAATCCTTGGTGCATCTAACTTCCGAGTACAAGTTGCAGCAGATATGGATTTCTCAAGCCGTCGTGAAACTGAAGAATCTTATTCAAACCCAATCGTTCGCACGGAAAGTTTGTTGTCTGATTCAAAAGACTCATCTTTAGCTTTAGGCATTCCGGGCGCATTAAGTAATACACCACCAGTAACAGGTGAACAACCTGCACCACAACCTGATTCCAGCAATAAACGCAGCGAAAGCAAACGTGATTATGCAGTCAGCGGTAAAGTTTCTCATGTTCAACATCAGCAAGGTGTTTTGAATAAATTCTCTGTATCTATTGTGGTAAATGAAACGGCAAGCGGCGCGAAACCTTGGACACCAGAACAACTTCGCAATATGGAAAACGTGGTGAAATCAGCGATTGGTTTTAATGCCGAACGTGGCGATGTGATCAATATTACCAGCTTCCCATTCGTGACTGTGGATGCCATGGCGGATCTTTCTCTACCTTGGTATGAAGATGCTTCAATTATTCAACCGCTTAAATACGTTCTTGGCGTATTGCTAAGTGCCTTGTTAATCATGATGGTATTGCGTCCATTGGCTCAATATCTCACCAAGTCATCTGATCTTGAAATTGGCGTTGAAGGTGAAAATGAAGACAAAGCCTTGGCAAATAACTTAACTCGTGAAGCACCAAGTTCTGAAGGTCTACATCCTGAACTGCAAGCGAAACTGAATGCCTTGGGAATTGATGCGGCGGGCATTAAAGCCTTGGATGATAACTTGCCATCACCAGATAGCCCGCTAGAAGTTCAAATTAAACACTTGAAATTGATCGCACAGCAAGATCCTGCGCGAGTGGCTGAAATTATGAAAACATGGATGCACGCATGAGTACAGCAACCGAAAACAAAAATGTCTACCAATCGGTAGAAGGCGTGGCATTACTTATTTTGACTATGGGCGAAGAAATCAGTGCCGAAGTTTTGAAAGGCTTTACGCATGATGAAATCAAACAAATCACCCATGCCATGAGTAAGATGAACGATATTCAAGCCAAAGATGCTTTAACTTCATTGGCGGGTTTCTTTGATGATTTCCGCAAACACTCAGGTATTTTAGGCGGCACAAGAACCTACATTACCAACGTGTTGGAAAAAACCTTGAATGGCCACTTAGCTAAAGATCTGGTTTCTGAAATTTACGGTGATGAAATTCGAGCCGAAGCGGAGCAACTGGCTTGGATCCCAGCCGATTTGCTGGTGGCAGATCTGAAAAAAGAACATATCAATCTGCAAGCCTTATTGATTGCGCACTTGCCATTGGATTACACCCAGAAAGTACTTGAGCAATATACAGAAGAAGAATGCAACGAGCTGATCTTCCAAATTTCAAAAACTCAAATGCTGAATGCAGCTATCACCGAAACCTTAAAAGAATTGATTGTGAAGTGTCGTGATAATTACCACCACGGTTCGACGCAAACGCTGAAAGGGACAAAAGTGGTTGCCGATATTATTAACCGATTCTCTGGTGATAAAACTAAGATCTTCGAATATCTTCACGAGCGTGATGCTCAGGCGGCAGAGCAAGTGGAAGATGCGATGTTCGATTTCTACTCCTTGTTCAGCCAAGAGCAAGAAACCATTGATGAAATTAACGGTGTGGTGAGTATTGAACAATGGGCTTATGCGCTCAAAGGTATGCCACAAGAAAATCGCCTAATTATTATCAATTCATTGCCAAGTCGTTTGTCGTTGCAATTGAAAGAAACCATTGAAAGCGTTGGCGCAGTACCAGTTAGCCAAGTGGAAATTGCACGTAAAGAAATCTTGGATGAAGTTCGTCTGCTGCAATCGGAAGGCAAGATTAAACTTAGCTTCTCCAATGAACTGCGTTTGACTTAAGTTAGGATGAATTAAAATGAAAGCCCAACTTAGAAGACAAACCAGTCATACACCACGAGCTGCTACCACCGCGACAACCAGTGCCAAAGTGCAACAAACTTCGCCTTTGTCATCGGTGACCGGCACTCAAGCATTGAAAACGGTATCGCAGCAATATCTCAATGAATTGCAAGAAAGACCAAAGCTGATTGCTGCGTTATCTGATAGCCACAAAGACGTTTCTCGTTTAATGCTGGCAAACGTGCTGCTGCGTAAAGTCGTGCGCTCCATGCTTAGCATTAAAAAAATCATTCAGAGCAACACCTTTACGCCTGAATTGATGAATCAAATCGATATCGACAAAAAAGCCATTATGGATGCGGTGAACACGCAATTATTTGGCGATTATGTCCTTGATTCATCTTTTGCGCCGATTGCCGAAATGGATCAAGGCATTGAATTTACCATTGCTGGTTTGGATTTAACCCGTGAACGTCTTACCAACGAATTGGTTACCTTATACATCAACAACAATATGGTGCCTTTAGGTTTTGATCGCATCGAGCGAGATCAGGTGTTGTTTGAGCAATTTTCTTTGATGTTTGCCTACAGCAATATGCGTTTACGTTTAGGTGAACAAAAGAAATTCATCATTTCATTGCCGGATACCAGCTGGCGTCGTTGGGATATGAATGTGCATATTTCAGGGCAGGGTGGCCGCTATTCAGAAGGAAC
>JBKEDP010000060.1:0-47813 GCA_047975485.1 Vibrio sp.
CAAGCTTTATGCTGCGTTAAATTGAACAGAGATAGAATAACTATGATCATATTCAATTTGCCTTGCCTAAAACTTGTTTTATTCTTGCTGAAACTCGCATCTTGAGGTTACTTGGGTATAACTAGCTTAAATGAGCAACTGACATGATAAATGTTCGTCAGCGATTTCAGCCCCTTGTTTAATGTAGAACTCTATAGCTCGTTCATTTACTTTGGCTACTTGCCATAATAATTTACGACTTCCAAGCAGCTTTGCTTTTCGTTGTAAGTGTTGAAAAACGATTTTTCCAATCCCTTTTCCTTGGGCGCTGGAGTTTAAATAAATATCATCAATGTATAAATTGAAACCGCAAGTCGATGAAACAAAAGTAATATTATAGGTTATGTATCCGCACACACCTTGATCTCTAGTCGAAATAAACTCTGCGTTGAATCCTATTTTTTCAGCATTAAGCAAACTTTCGTACAGCTTGAATTTTTGGTTTTGAGGAATGCTGACTCCATTTCCATAAAACGACGTCATAAGACAGATTTGATCAAACAGTTGTTCAAATTGCTCAGGTTTTACCGGATGAAATTGGACATTGTGAGACATTATTCAACCTCCAATATTTGTTTCGCAATCAGAACGCCGTTTAATGCTGCGCCTACCCACAAATTATCTGCCACCACCCAGCAACTCAGACATTTATTGTTATCCGGATTCTGACGAATTCTGCTGATATAGGTAATCGCCGGATCAACTATATTTTTTGGGGTGTGAAATTGCTGAACACTGACTTCAATATGCTTCAGTTCTTGGTAGGCAGAATACAAAAGTGATAGGTCAATTGGTTGTTCCGTTTCCACAGTTACCGCCGCAGAATGACCTCTAAAAACTGGAACACGTACCGCAGTACATACAACATCTAACTCTGGGAGATCTAGAATTTTCCTTGTTTCATTGCGAACCTTTTCTTCTTCGAAACTACTTCCAGACTCGAGCATACGGTCAATTTGTGGAACCACATTGTGAGCGATTGATTCTGGAAATACGTCTGACTTATGGTGGCCGTTCAATAATTGAAAATGTAATTCATCAATGCCTTTATTACCCGCACCAGAAACGGACTGGTAAGTTGAAACAACAACTTTTTTCAAACCAAACAGCTCATGAATAGGAGCAAGCGCTTTTACTATTTGTATGGTTGAGCAGTTGGGATTAGCAATAATAGGGTAAATGCTGGTAATTCCATTCACTTCTGGGCAGATTAACGGCTTATCCTTATCCATTCTAAATGCACTGGTATTATCAATGACAATTGAACCAGCTTCCGCAGCGATAGGAGCCCAAATTTTACTTACCGCACCACCGGCAGAAAAAAATGAAATTTGAGCTTTAGAGAAATCAAAATCTTCAATATCAATGACTTTTAACTTCCCCATATAGGTTTCAATTTCTGTTCCAGCGCTTCGACTTGATGCCACAAGATATAAACGCCCAATATTTAGGTTTCTATGTTTCAGAACATTTAGAAACTCAGCTCCAACAGCACCTGTTGCACCAATGATGGCTATACTATTTAGCATCGACTAATTCCTTCTTTTGTCGTGGGATGAATTTATCAATTAAGTACGCAACAAGAGCTACCCATATAAAGCTAAAAGTGACGATGTGATGGTTGGTGAAATCTTCATAGAAGACAAAGACAGCGAATAATAAATTGCATATTGGCGGAATGAATTGGAAAAAAGATAAGCTAATCAAACTCAATTTAGATGCGGACATGCCATACCAAAGAAGAGGCAACACGCTTAAAGCACCGGTAGATAATAATGCCAATGTGATAATGTCAAAATCGATAGTATTGATGGTGAATGAGCCAATCGAAACTCTATAAATCACTATCAAAAAAGCAACCGGAAGTAGGATCAAACATTCTCCCATCAATCCTTCAATTGGTTTAATCGTTTTCCCTTTGCGCACAACCGCATAAAGAGAAAAGCAAATACCGATAATCAGTGCAGCATAAGGGATCTGTCCATATTGCCAAACAAGATAAGCTACACCTGAGATCATTAAACAAATTGAAATGATGCCATAAAATCCGACTCGTTCTCTAAAGACTAACAGTCCAAACAACACTGAAACGATAGGACTAATAAAGTAGCCAAGGCTTGCCTCTAAAATTAAGCCATTTGTCACCGCATAGATATAAACGAGCCACCAAATTAAGGTAATAAATGCACTGAGTATGATGGTGGATCGACTCTCTTTCTGTTGAAGAATCGATTTGACTTCTGACAGGTGAAAATTCTTTCCAATGCGAATCGTTAGATACAAAAACAATACGGAAGTTATGATCCTGATTGCTAATACATCGATAGAACTAAAATCTGCTAACGGAGAGTAAAAAAGAGGATACATCCCCCAAATTAACGTTGCTAATAGAGCAAGAAAAGCTCCTGAGTTATAGATCATTATCCTCTCCCTAGACGAATTGCCTGATCAATTGAATCCCAGAAATTCCCCATCAAATTGAGATAGAGATCGATACCAGCTTCAAACTGATGACGTCCTTTTTCTGTCGACACATATTGAGATAGAACATTAAAAATAGAATTGCTGTGACCCACTTCGGCTTCAATGTGCAACTCCCAGAAGAAACGAATACGCTTATCGTAGCCCTGATTTTTAAGACCTTCGTTGTAGAGATAACACATTTTTGCTGACTGGGTTTCATCGGCAAAAATAGCCCCTAGCGCTTTTTCAATTGGCTTTGTGTTATAGGCTTTGCAAATTCCTTGATTTAATCGAATTGATGTAAGCATTGGTTGATAATTCGAACAATCTTCTTGAGTAATGCCTATCATGGCTAAGAATTCATTATAAATATCGGAATGTGATTTTTTCTTTCCAAGCTCATCTAATGAATTATGCAGCACTTCTCGTAATACATTTTCGTCTCGCGTGATTGTAGATATGTTTGCGACGTAAAATGGTAGGTATTTAAAATATGTGTAAGTCTCTAAATAAAGTATCTTTTCTTCTTCTGAAGTTAGTTTAGTTTTTGAGTACCAAAGTAAAAATGGATGATGAACAGATCTGTGGCTCATAATCTTATCAATTTGAGTGTTAAGATATTTTTTAATTTCTGGTTTTATAATTTCATCTTTTCTTTGAGCAACATCATACGTGTTTTCTTCAAACAAATTATTATCAAACATAAGTTAAATTCCTTCTTCACAAAATGCAGCTAACATTGTTTCATGCTCAACATTCTCACGAATATCAAATTTAGAACCCCAGCATGTATTCAGAATGATCCGTGGTTCTGATGATTTCATTGGTGTAACACGATGTAATGTTGTATCTGATTTTAAAAAATATATTTCACCCGTTTCATGAAAATAGGAGGAAATTGAATTATTTATAATATATTGTTCGATTTGTGGATCGGATTTGTTCCAGGTTGTATGCGGAATACATTGTAATATCCCACCATGTTCAATCGCTGGTGCTTTAATTATCCAAATTAGAGTCGATGGATAGTCACCCCAGTGCCAACCATGCGTATCTCCAGGCTGCTCAAGATGATTAATAAGGTAGTGTTCATCTTCCCAACAACTAACAAGTTGGTCTTGAGCTATTTGCCCAAGAATATTCTTGATAGCCTCACTATTGTAAATAGCGTCAATTATTTGGCCATGCTGGCGGATTGCTTGAGCTGTTACATTGCTCATGGTGCGTTTGCTATTTCCTGTCGAACTAACAGCAACATCTCGACGAATTGAATGACTTTCAAGTAATTCAAGACACTCTTCTTGCAATTGAGAAAAAAGGTCTGTCGGAACAAGCTCGCCAATCGAAAATTTCACATAACCATGTTTTGAAAATGCTTCTTTGTACTTTTTTATTTTACTTTGAGTGAAAATGAATGAAATATGACTTTCAAGTTTGGAAAGTATGCTTGATTGTAAGTTCTCCATTTTATGCGTCCTTTGCAAAATTAAAATATCTGCATATTTACGCATGTTATGTATATCAATGACTATCAAGAAATAATTTAGTGTTTGATTTGTCTTTATTTACCTTAAAATAAGGTGGATATATCTTGATGTTTGTAAGTGATAGGGGCTTTGATGTTGGAGTAAACTATAAGATTAGAGCTTTCATCTTTGTTTGGTTATATATCTACGAATGATTGTGAAAAATATATTTTGTTGGTTTGATCGTAAAAACGGCTTGCTATTTTTGATAACAAGCCGTTCCTTTTTATTACCTTTTCAGATCACAGACTAAAATTTAGATTTTAACTAGGTTTACATTACCTTTAGTTTTCATCCAATAATCAGCTAGTAATAACATTAGTACAGGAGTTAGCAGGCCAACAGCTTGTGTAATAACACTCATATTGGCTGCAACCCAGTCGATTTTAGAAAACTCGAATTGCAGTAGGAACCCCGCACTCGCTGTCACAACAACTGTTAGGTACGCATGCAGTTTGGTTACTTTGTTTACAAACAGCGCCCACAATGTTGGCATGACCATAGGACCAACAAACAGGCTTGTGATGCTCACGATAAGTTTTTCTGCACCACCTAAATAAGGGATAGAAATACTGATCACAATCACCATTGAGCCTAACATGATTGTCATTAAGCGGCCGACATGCATGAGTTTTTTGTCATCTGCTTTAGGGTTAATCAATTTGCCATAAAACTCAGTGGTTAATGCACCCGAAAAAACATTCAACTCAGATGAAGCCATACTTGCCGTTGCAGCTAGCATTGAAGATACCACTAAGCCAAGCATTCCCATTGGTAACACAGCTTGAGCCGATAAAATATAAGCTTGCTCTGGGTTCACGTTAGGATTGATGGTGCTGTAGATGATAGGTGGCAACATCCATAAAATTGGAGTGATGATATATAAGGTGCCAAATAAGTATGATGCTTTACGTGCATCTTTAGGTGATTCAACACATAAATGTCTTTGCACAAATGCCCATTCGCCACCCACTTTAAATACGTGAATTAAAATCCAGCCGAAAATGAATAGCTGAGTATAGTCACTGTTAAAGAAAGATAAATGACCTTTTGGTAGGTTTGCGAGAATGTTTTCAGTACCGCCACCTAAATTGAAAATCATCGGTAAGATTAGGCACACAGACAGCATCAAAACAACAAACTGAGTGAAATCTGTCAATAATACCGCCCAAAGCCCACCCATGAAGGTGTATAAGATGATCACTGCACCGACAATCATAATCAGCCAGTTCACGCTAAAGTAACCATCGGCATTGGCAAAGAAGTTATCTGCAGAAACTGGAATTAAAGAGCTTACAATCACAGCAACAGAATATAGGGCAACAGAAACGCCGATGATGCGAGTAACAATACCTAGCCAAGTGTACATTTGTAGAACGCCGCGGCCATATTTTTCGCCGACAAACTCTGCAGCCGATGTAGCGCCAGACTCTTTCCATTTTCCGGCAAAGAAGTAACCAGCAATTAGAGCTGCAACCCCCATGCTCATGCAAACTGTAATAGCAACGACACCGAGACGATAAGCAACACCACCCCAAACAACAAAGGTGCCAGCTGAAAACATCGTCATATATGCGGAGATGCCAGACATCCACCAAGGTGATTTTCCGCCGGCAGAAAACATTTCTGAACTGTTGGTCATGCGTTTTGATGACCAGTAACCAATTCCAATCATACAGATCAGAAAGGCAACAAGTACTATTACGTCTAAGATGCTCATCATTTATACCTTTGTTATTAGAATACTTTTACTTCAAAAATTCGGGCGCAAGGATCACCATGTGTTGCCGTCACGGTAATGTTGATTTCGTCACAGCTTATAGAATTATCGAGGGTGATTTTGTTATGTCGTAGGTGGTTTTCAGCAACTGCATGCTGATGGATCGTTTGTCCATTTAATTTGTAGGTCACAGTAAAATCTTTCACTATCTCAATCGGAAAGCCTTCTCGTTGGGCTTTTTTATTCGGTTTTGAAATAGTAATCATGATTTCGTTTGAAAGGTTTGAATCAAAATTAATGACGGTTTCAGAGACATTAATTGCTTGGTCAAATCGCAGCGTTAAGGTTTCACCTTGTGGCGATAATGGTTGTGATACCCATAAATTTTGTTCTGAACCGATATTACGTTGGAAGCCATTAATGACTTTTGTTGCTTCATATCCAGCTTGTTCTGAGGTTGCTGTTACCCTTGCCTTTAATGCGAAGTTTTTAGGATCAGAATCTTGGATCCCAAATAGATAACAGTCATCTTTCAGTAAGCGATGTTGTAGCTCCTTGATATGAGAGTTAATACCTTTTGGCGTAGTATCTTTTTCAATCGTCATTGCAGCCGCAGTACCAATGGCTTGTCCAATGACACCGCAGGTTGCCATAACTCGAGTAGACCCAAATGCCATATGACTTGCACTGATATTGCGTCCACCGACAAAAAGGTTTTCTACATTGCGTGAATACAAACAACGGTATGGAATCGAATACATATCGTTAGTTTCAATCCATTTTGTTGGCGATTCTTGGCTTTTAAGGCCATCTTTTACATGCATATCCATAGGCCAGCCGCCATAAGCAACTGTGTCTTCAAATACGCGAGCACCAAATAAGTCATTCGCATTGAGAACATAATCGCCAAGCACACGGCGACTATCTCGTTTACCAGGAAGCATGCCAACCCAATCTAGGGCATAGTTTTCAGCGCCGTGCTCACCACCATTTTTAATGTGATCCCAAATACCATAAACCGCTTTTAACAGTTCATCACGGATCACTTCACCATCACGAGTCGTGTTTAACTCTGTACCACCAAGCTCAATCCACCAGTAACCTGCTGTGATGTCTTTGTGGCTACGGTCAGCTAAGTCAGCTTCTGTATAAGTGTTGGCCCAGCTTGGTTTTTTGAATGGAACTGGGTAACCCATGTCTTTTGATTCAAACATGAGAGTATTGCCCATCATCACATTATCAGCCGATTCCGGTGCGAGCGATTCATCATATTCATAACGAGATTCGCGACCGGTTCTAATATCTGCACCAGCACGTAGAGATAAGACAGCATCACCAGAAGTATCAACGTAATTTTTAGCGATGAATTCAAAGCGACGTTCGGTAGAGGTTTGTTCTGCTTTGATAGAGATAATGCGATTGTTTTGTGTTTCAACATCCGTCATATGAGTATTGAGATACAAATCTAAACCTTTCTGGAAAGTTACTTTTTCCCATAGGATCGTATCTAGAACAGAGAATGAATGTTGCGGGTTGGCTAAGCGGTTATCGAGCAAAATCTCTTCAATAATTCCGGTTTCTCGAGCATTTTTCTTGCTTGCATGATAATCCGCACCACAGATATGCATTCTGACTTCTGAACTCGCATTACCTCCGAGTACAGGTCTATTCTGGATTAAAGCGACATTTGCGCCATGCCGAGCTGCAGCAATTGCAGCACAAACACCTGAAATGCCGCCACCGACCACAACAAGGTCATATCGTTTACTCTCGAATGAAGTATTCATCTTTTTTCTCTAGCTTAACGTTTATTTTAATTTGCTTAATCGCTTAAGCATGTGCTGCGAAATTATACAAGTTCGCAGTGCATGTAAACTTTTTCTTTTAAAAAATGTGATCACGAGAATAGTTATAGATAGCTTCAACACTAAGTTGTGAGCTAACGAGTTCATTAAAGTTGTACTGGTGAGAGAAGGTTCTTTATTATGTAGACGGACTGGTTATTTATGACGAACTACGATTGAGGTATAGGTAAACAATGGCGGTAACATTAAAAGATATTGCAGAAGTTGCAGGCGTTTCTACTGTTACTGTGTCGTATGTGCTTAACAATAAAAATCGAGTGAGTGAAGCCACAAAAACGAAAGTGCTTGAAGCTGCTCAATCCCTTAACTATGTACCTAATCGTGCGGCGAAAATGCTTGCTAGTAAATCAACGAAACATATTTGTTTGATCATCTCTGGCCCAGATTATGAGTATTTAACCAATCCATATATTTACAACTTAGTGAATGGCATTGCTTCCGTGCTTGATGAACAGGGTTATGAACTGACATTACGCATGGCAAATACTAAAAATGAATTAGGATTTATTCGAGGGGAGCTCAGCTCTAATCTTTATGATGGAGTATTGGTGTGGGGTACCCGAATGTCGGATGATGACTTTTTATCATTGTTTCAACACCGGGTTCCTTTAGTTTCGATTGCCCGAAGTTTACCTGAAGATATTGTCAATTCTGTTCAAGTTGAACATTACCAAGCCGCATATGATATGACCCAATATTTGATCCAATGCGGCTATAAAAAAATCATGTTTTTAGGTCTATTAAATGAAATCAAAGCGACTCGTGATCGTTTTGAGGGTTACCGAAATGCTATTGTAGATAATGGTATTGAGTTTGATGTGAACTGGGCTTTCAAAGCGGATTATTATCAAGAGGATGCCTATCAAATCATTTCGGAAATGGACACATCAGGCTTTGATGCTATTTTTGCCGCTTCAGACTTAATGGCGATAGGGGCGATGAAAGCATTATTCGAAAAAGGCTTATTTATCCCGAAAGATATCGCTATTGCCGGCTTTGATAACATCCCTAATTCCGACATGCTGCCTGTTAGCCTAACAACGGTCGACACACCTATTTTGCAACTCGGAACGCAATCTGCTCAAATGCTGTTGGATATAATTGAAGGTGCTGAGACTAAACGAAAAATTCAGTTAGAAACTCGATTGATGATCCGTAGTTCGACTTAAATAATGAAATTAGATGTTTTATGCTTTAGCTGAAAGGCATTTCCCAGTTATTTTACTCTTATCTTTTGCTTCTATGCATCATGGTTTCTCAGCGGTTTTATTCGTTAAAGCGGCTGAAGAATATTTAAATACATTTAAATTAGTCATCATCTATTTGAAATAAAGACGTAAGTCTCATTTTTGATATCTCTTCTTAGAAAGAATTTGTCAACCGAATAGTTACGGGTAACATGTTATGCGTAACTTAACCATTTTGACAGACTATTCAAAATACATTACTCGCTGATAGGAGAAAGATAATGGCAAAGGATTATCAGGTAATAGCAAAGAAAGTTGTAACGTACCTTGGTGGTGCTAATAATGTTTCAGCTTTAACTCACTGCATGACACGTTTGCGATTTGTTTTGAATGATCAATCTATTGTAAACATTGAAAAATTGAAGAGTATCAATGGAGTAATGGGTGTCGTTGATAATGGAGATAAAGTTCAAGTTATTATCGGAAACGAAGTATCAAAAGCTTATCAGATGGTAATGGAGCTTTGTGATTTTTCAGGGGCCTCTCGACCTGAAGAAAAAAAGGAAAAGTTAACGCTCAAAGTTATTGGAGCAAAAATCCTTGATGCTTTAGTTGGAACTATGTCTCCTTTGATCCCTGCTATCATTGGCGCATCAATGGTTAAGTTGCTTGTGATGGTTCTTGGCATGACTGGTATGTATGCTGACAATGCTCCAACAATGATAATATTAAAAGCCATTGGTGATGGGGCTTTCTTCTTTCTTCCTGTTATGGTTGCGGCTTCTGCATCGATCAAATTTAAAACCAACATGTCATTATCAATTGCAATTGCTGGTGTTCTGATTCATCCAAGTTTTATTGATTTAATGGCTGAAGCTGCAAAAGGTAATGCTGTTGATTTATTTGGTGTGCCGATCACCTCAGTGAAATACACATATACCGTAATCCCAGTGTTAGTTATGACATGGATTCTGTCTTACATTGAACGTTGGGTAGATAAAATTACTCCAGCTGTAACTAAAAACTTCCTAAAACCAATGCTAATTGTATTAATTGCAGCGCCTATAGCGATCACTTTAATTGGGCCATTTGGGATTTGGGTTGGTACTGCTATTTCTGCTTTGGTTTATACCATTCACGGTACATTGGGATGGCTTTCAGTGGCGATTATGGGCGCATTATGGCCATTACTTGTAATGACAGGTATGCACCGAGTTTTTACTCCAACCATTATTCAAACTATTGCTGAAGTTGGAAAAGAAGGAATGGTTATGCCTTCAGAAATAGGTGCAAACCTTGGAATGGGTGGCGCATGTTTGGCCGTTGCTTGGAAAACAAAAAATTCAGAATTAAGACAGACTTCTTTAGCTGCTGGCGCATCAGCAATCTTTGCAGGGATTTCTGAACCTGCTTTATATGGTGTTTTGATCCGATTAAAACGACCTTTAATTGCCACTATGATGACTGGGTTTATTGTTGGTGGTATTGCTGGGGCTATTGGTTTAGCTAGCCACTCAATGGCATCGCCAAGTTTATTTACTAGTGTTCAGTTTTTTGATGTTAACGATCCAATGAGTATTGTCTGGGTATTTGGGCTGATTGCATTATCGATTGTACTTTCCTTTATATTCACACTGTTATTAGGGTTTGAAGATATTCCAGAAGAAAGTAGTGATATGAAAAAACTGCAAGAAGATGAAATTGAATCAGAGATTACGAACACTTCGATTAAACAAGTTAATGTCTAATGCACTGTAGCTTTCTGTAAGTGTGTAAACAGTTAATGAGGAGACGATAGAAATGAGCAATACGGAATTTCCTGAAGGTTTCTTATGGGGAGGAGCCATCGCGGCCAACCAAGCTGAGGGTGCATATAAGACAGATGGAAAAGGGCTCACAACGGTTGATATGATCCCATTTGGACAAAATCGAATGCCGACCAAGTTAGGGCTGGTGACCGACGTCTCATTGAAAGACGATGAATATTATCCAAGTCATGGTGCGATCGATTTTTACCATAAATATAAAGAAGACATAGCACTACTTGCCGAGATGGGGTTTAAGGTTTTCCGAATGTCTATAGCATGGAGCCGTATTTATCCTAATGGTGATGAATTCGAGCCAAATCAGGCCGGTATTGAATTTTACCGAAATGTATTCAAAGAATGTAAGAAGTACGGTATCGAGCCACTTGTGACTTTATGTCATTTTGATGTGCCTATGAATTTAGTTGACACATATGGCTCATGGCGTAATAGAAAAATGATTGCTTTCTTTGAGCGTTATGCTCGTACTTGTTTCGAAGAGTTTAATGGATTGGTTAAGTACTGGCTTACTTTTAATGAGATTAATATTCTCCTGCATAGTCCATTCTCTGGGGCAGGGCTTTTATTCCAAGATGGAGAAAATAAAGAGCAAATAAAGTATCAAGCAGCGCATCATGAACTAGTAGCAAGTGCGTTAGTGACAAAAATTGCTCATGAAGTTAATGCAGAAAACCAAGTCGGCTGTATGCTGGCTGGTGGTAATTTTTATCCATTTTCCTGTAAGCCAGAAGATGTGTTTACTGCGATGGAAAAAGATAGAGAAAATTTGTTTTTCATTGATGTGCAGTCACGTGGTTATTATCCATCGTATGCTAAGAAAGTATTTAAAGAAAAAAATGTGACTTTAGATATTGAAGACGAGGATCTAGAGCTCTTAAAGAATACGGTTGATTTCATTTCATTTAGTTATTACGCATCACGCTGCGCATCAGCGGATATGAATGAGAAAAATACAAGTGAAGCAAATGTTGTCAAATCGATAAAAAATCCATATTTATCAGCCAGTGACTGGGGATGGACGATCGATCCTTTGGGGTTAAGAATAACAATGAACACCTTATATGATCGTTATCAGAAACCATTGTTTTTAGTTGAGAACGGCTTGGGTGCAAAAGATGAGTTAACGCAACAAAATGAAGTGATTGATGACTATCGTATTGATTACTTGAAGCAGCATATTATTGCGATGAAAGAAGCCATAGACGATGGCGTTCCTTTAATGGGTTATACATCATGGGGCTGCATTGATTTAGTCGCCGCTTCCACAGGTGAAATGAGTAAACGTTATGGTTTTGTCTATGTTGATCGAGATGATCTAGGAAATGGTACTTTAAACCGAATACCGAAGAAGTCATTTTATTGGTATAAAAAAGTGATAGCTTCCAATGGCATTGATCTTAGTTGATGCCAGCTGCTGGACTTCCCTATAAATAAAAATTTGAATATCTGGATAATTATAGTTTTATCCAGATATTTTTATTTTTGCCAAAGGCTTCACAGGAGACTTATCAATCTTTAATAGCTCTCATTCAGAGCTTCCTTTATTATGTTACCGTAACATATGAACATAATGAGCTAGATATGAAGAAACGTCGTCCTAATTTACAGAATATTGCTGATGAAATTGGTGTTACTAAAATGACCGTGAGTCGCTGTTTACGAGATCCATCAAAAGTCTCGGAAACAACGTACCAGAAAGTTATGGAAGCAATTGATCGACTCGGTTATATCCCCAATAAAGCACCTGAATTATTATCAAATGCCAAAAGTCGTTCAATAGGAGTATTAGTCCCTTCATTAACAAACCATGTTTTTGCTGAAGTAATCAGAGGAATAGAGCATGTTACGCAAGCGCAAGGTTATCAAACGATGTTAGCTCACTATGGTTACAGTGAAGAAATAGAAGAAGAACGAATTTCTAATTTACTCGCTTATCATGTTGATGGTTTGATTTTGTCTGAGAGTCATCACAGTGAAAGAACCTTAAAGATGATTGAGACAGCGGATATTCCTGTTATTGAAATAATGGATTTAGTTACTGATCCGATATGTAAATCTATTGGTTTTGATAATGAAAAAGCCGGTTATGAAATGACGTCATTGATGATAGAACGGGGCTGCAAGCATGTGGTTTATCTTGGTGCTCGTCTAGATCATCGCACAAAGTTAAAATTATCTGGTTATACGAAAGCTATGTTAGAACGAGATATTTTGCCGGTGAGTGTTATGACGGACAAATCATCAACGTTTAGTTTAGGTGCAGAATTATTAGTTAAGGCTATTGAACAATACCCCGAAACGGATGGCATATTTTGTACTAATGACGATTTAGCCATCGGTGCCTTATTTGAATGTCAGCGCCGAGGCATTAATGTTCCTGAAGACCTCGCTATAGCGGGTTTTCATGGTCACGATGTTGGGCAGGCTATGGAACCGAAATTAGCCAGTGTCATTACACCTCGATTTGAAATCGGACAAGAATCAGCAAAACAACTCCTTGATTGTATCAATGGCGTTCGTTTGAAGAAAAGTAGCTTAGATTTAGGATTTTCATTATTTGCTGGTGGAACAATTTAGCTTAAATTTAATCAAATCTGCTTCGATAGAACCTATAAGCACCTCTTTAAAAGTCTTTATGTAGTTAAGGCTTAGCTCGTTAAATTATTTTCTTTGTATTTTAAGTTGTTGTACTTCACATAACCGCAAGTTACGGGTAACATGTTACCCGTAACTTGTTATGATGCTTATCAATACTTGAACGAATTTAATGACATTTGGTAGAGGTCAAAAATGGGAAAGCAGCAAATTGGCAAAGTGTTCTTAATTATGGGTGTATCAAGTACTGGTAAATCAAGTGTTGGACAAGCATTTGCTAATGTTATGAACTCGAAATTTATAGATGGCGACGACCTCCACCCAAAAGCGAATATTTTGAAAATGTCATCCGGAATGGCTTTAGATGACAACGATCGCGCTCCCTGGCTTGAGCGAATTCGTGATGCAGTATTTAGTATTGAACAAAAAAGTGAAACGGCAGTGATTGTGTGTTCCGCACTTAAAAGAAAATATAGAGATCAAATCCGAGATGGAAATCAGAATATTACTTTTTTACATCTGTATGGTGATTTCGAATTAGTAAAAGGAAGAATGCAAGATCGAAGGGGCCATTTTATGCCTTTATCTTTATTACAGAATCAATTCGACACACTAGAAGTTCCAACATTGGATGAGCCAGATGTTATTGAAATCAGTATCGATGGTGATTTCAATGCAGTTGTTGGTCGATGTGTGAAAGCTGCATCTCTTTTAAAAGATTTAACTTCTGCTGAAATGGTTTGATAGAAGGTTATTAATTATGAATAAAACGGTTTTAGAAGTAACCGCTCGTATATTGAATCGTAGTAAAGCGCTTCGAAAAGCTTATCTTGAGCAATTGCAATCCTATGTGGACAAAGGCAAAGGTCGCTCTACTTTATCGTGCGGCAATATGGCTCATACCGCCGCTGCATGCGGTGGTGCATCGAGTAGTATTCTTGACCTAACAAAATTGAATGTAGGAATTATTACCGCTTATAACGATATGTTGAGCGCTCACCAGCCATACCAAACTTATCCAGATCATATTAAAGCTACCTTATCGAAAATTGGCCACAGTGCTCAGGTAGCAGGTGGTGTTCCAGCTATGTGCGATGGGGTTACCCAAGGGCAAGATGGCATGGATCTCTCATTATTTTCTCGTGATCTTATTGCGCAAGCGACAGCGATTGGTTTAAGTCACAATGCTTTTGATGCAACATTATTACTCGGGGTTTGCGATAAAATAGCACCAGGGCAAATTATAGGTGCATTGTCATTCGGTCAGCTACCAACTGCTTTTATCCCATCGGGTCCTATGCCAACCGGAATTTCTAATGATGAAAAAGTAAATATTAGACAAAAATATGCTGCTGGTGAGTTAGATAAATCCGCTTTACAAGAGATGGAATGTAACGCTTACCATTCTCCTGGTACTTGTACGTTTTATGGTACAGCAAATACCAATCAGCTTGTTTTTGAAGCTATGGGTTTAATGCTGCCAGGCTCTGCTTTTGTTTCACCGACAAATCCATTGAGACGGGCTTTAACTGAATTAACGGCTAAACATATTATTCAAACCTCTAATCCTGCATCACATAGCTTCAAACCAATTGGTAGAGTTGTTGACGAAAAGTCATTGGTAAATGGCCTTGTGGCACTGTTAGCTTCTGGCGGAAGTACAAACCACACTATTCATATGATAGCCATAGCCAAAGCTGCGGGTTTGATTCTAACTTGGGACGATTTCGATGCGCTTTCCAATGTTGTTCCTCAGCTTACAAAAATGTACCCAAATGGACCTGCAGATATTAATGCTTTTGAACAAGCGGGTGGTGTGCCTACATTAATGCGCCGTTTGCATCAGCTTAAACTTATTCATATGGATGCGACGCCTTTTTACGGTTCTATGCAAGATTACTTAATGAGTCCGGAATTGCGAAATGGTGAAATTCATTATAAACCGGCAACTCCAAGCTTAGACCCGAACGTTATTTCAACGGATGAGAGTGTGTTTTCTCATCAAGGTGGCTTGAAAGTACTGGATGGAAATATTGGCCGAGGTGTCATAAAAATAAGTGCAGTTGCGCCTGAAAACCGTTATATCAAAGCACCCGTTCAAGTCTTTGATTCACAACATGATGTGGAAAAATCATACCAAAAAGGTGAGCTGAACAAGGATGTAATCATTGTTGTGCGCCAAAATGGGCCTGGTGCCAATGGTATGCCTGAATTACATAAACTAATGCCTATTCTGGGTAATTTAATGAAAGCCGGATATAAAACAGCATTAGTCACCGATGGGCGTTTATCTGGTGCGTCTGGAAAAGTACCTGCTGCAATCCACATCACACCCGAGGCATCGAAAGGTGGACCATTATCTAAATTGATTGATGGTGATGTTATCACTCTAGATGCTGAAAACGGGATCATTTCAGTTGATGCTTTACTTGAAGAACGAGAGGGTGTTTTGTTCTCGACTGCAAATGAACAACTTGGCCTAGGTAGAGAGATTTTTAAAATTTTTAGAGACAATGTATCAAGCGCTGAACTAGGAGCGAGTATTCTTTAATATACTAGCATCCTAGTTAACCATGAAAACGCCACTCAATTTGAAGTGGCGTTTTTGTCGATAAATGACTGATTTACTAATTTTTAACCACTTAAATTACAGTTGGATTTTTTCTCCAAAAGACATTTTCGCCTTCAACTGCTCACTAGTTTGTTTCGGATCTTTTGCAGCACAAATAGCGGAGACGAGCGCAATACTAGCCACTCCTGTTTTGGCTACTTGGCCGATGTTCTCATAGTCAATACCACCAATCGCCACTAATGGTTTTTCACTTATCTTTACCGCTGCGGCTAAACCAGATAATCCCCATTCATGTTTAGTGTCTTGCTTGGTTGCAGTATTAAAAACCGTGCTGATCCCTAAATAATCGATATCCAGAGATTGAGCTTGTTGTAACTGTTCAGGGCTTTCAACGGTTAAGCCAATTATCTTTTTTTTACCTAATTGATTGGGGCTTAATAATCTTTTCGCCAACGTCACCGGCATATCAGATTGACCAAGATGTACGCCATCAGCATCAACAGCCAGTGCCACATCAACTCGGTCATTAATAATCAAGGGTACTTGTGTCGCTCGTGGATTTCGTTCTACTGTTTCCTGATTAAACTGGTCGATCACATCTTTAGCAGTTTGTGCTCGCTCGATGAAAGTTCGAATATCACTTGATTGAGCCGTGCCTTTATGACGAATTTGTACAATTGAAACACCACCTTCTAAAGCTTGGCGCAATAGGTAAGCGAGTTCTTCACCTTGAGTCGTTTCATCGCTGACTAGATACAGTGGAAATGGGAATGCTTGGTTATTTGGCATCAGTCGTCTCTAATTTAGTTTTCAAATGGTCTGTGTACATTTCACACTTTAAAATTCTTTCAATCGCTTGTGGTTCTAACCGGTATAACTCATCGATTAGATTCACTTGTAAAGACGCAGGGCCTCGGCTTTTTTCGGCGGCTATTTGTCCTGCAATCCCTAGAACTGCAGTCGCACATAAACCTGCATGTTCAAAATCAATCGCAGCAAACGCACCAGTTAATGCTGAATGAGAGCAACCCATGCCGGTGATTTTAGGCATCATTGCATGACCATTCGATAGCTTATAAATATTATCAGCAGTCACCACATAATCATTTTCACCAGAAATCACCACTTGCTGTGCTTGGTATTGCTGGATGATTTTTTGAGCTGCTTGAATGGCTGAATCGCTGCTGTCTAATGCATCTACACCTTTGGTTTGGCTTTGTACATCCGCCAAAGCCATCACTTCCGATGCATTCGCTCGCACAATTAATTTATCGGCTAATTGGCAAAATTCGCGTGCAGTTTGAGTTCGAATTTGACTTGCTCCACATCCAACAGGATCAAGCACAACGGGTTTTGAATTGAGATTAGCTTGAGTGATGGCATAGCGCATTCGAGCAATCCCGACTTCATCCAGAGTTCCCATGTTAATCACCAGTGCACCCGCAAAGCTCATCATCTCAGCCATTTCCGCTCGGCTATGAGACATGATAGGTGAAGCGCCTAAAGCCAATAGTGCGTTCGCTGTGTTATTCATCACTACATAGTTAGTAATGTTTACCACTAACGGGTTTTGTTGACGTAATACGTTGAGTGCATTTGATATTTGCTCGTGCATTTTTCTTCCCTGATTAATTCACTGATAAGTAAGGCGTGGTATCGACCGCATTCTTGATGACTTTGTTTTGATACATAAAATCGGCAAACGCTTTATAGCCATCAACATCTGGCGCACTTGGTCGCAACGCAAAACGAGTTAAGGTGTCTTGCCATGCTTTTTTATTTAGCTCGGTATCTAACGTTTTTGGGTTGTAGCTGACGAAGCTTTTCCATGCTTGGTCTGGATGATTGACAATAAACTGAGTTGCCTTGGTCATTGCTTGATTAAATTCTTGGATTTGCTTGGCTTTTTGAGTGTTTTGATTCGCCACAAAAATCAGTTCTTCATAACTTGGGACTCCATGTTCTTCAGGATAAAAAGCTCGCACTTTTACACCTTCTAAATCCATTTGATTCGGCTCGAAATTACGCAAACCACCCCAAACTGCGTCGACTTGTTTTGAAGCTAATGAAGCCGATAAATTCCAACCAACATTGACCATTTTGATATCGCTAAGATTTAAGCCAGAATCTCGTAACATGGTGCCGACCATCGCATCTTCTGTTCCTGCAACCGCAATGCCGATGGTTTTTCCTTTCAAATCGGCAACTTTATGAATATCGCTGCCATCTAAAACCAAAATGGTGTTAAGTGGGGTCGCAATCAACGTTGCTGCACGTTTTAACGGCAAACCGGCATCTAAATCCATCACAAAATTTGGCTCATAAGTTACGGCTAAATCAACTTTTCCAGCTGCGACCAGTTTTGGAGGCATAGTTGGGTCAGCAGGTTCTTGGATCTCTACATCTAACCCTGCTTGCTTAAAATAACCTTGCTGCTGCGCCACGATGATTGGACCATGATTCGGATTCACAAACCAATCAAGCATTACGGTGAGTTTTTCAGCCGCTTGTGCTTGGAGTGAACCGAATGCAGCACAAGCCCCTAGTAAGGCGATAGCCCAAGGTTTATTGCCATTTGATTTGAAGTTTTTTCTTAGTTTTAGATGAAACATAACACGTCCTTTTATTCGCCTTGATCCCAGTTGATTAAGCGATTGAGTAAATAATTCACGATGAAATACAAAGAGATAGAAACCAGTGATAGCACGGTCAGTGCAGCAAACATGTCTGCGGTTTGCATGCGAGCATTACTTTGCAGCATAAAATAGCCAAGGCCAGAACTGGCGCCGACCCATTCGCCGATCACCGCACCAATGGGCGCAATCACAACTGCAACTCGTAAGCCTGAAGCCAGTGCAGGTAAAGCGGCAGGGAATCGGATTCGCCATAACATTTGCCAACGAGTTAACTGAAAGGTCTGTCCCAATTCGAGATAGCCTTTAGGTGTGTTGTTCAAACCGTCGTAACAGCAAACTGTAATTGGGAAGAAAATGATGATGGCAGACATGACAATTTTGGATGCCATGCCATAGCCAAACCACAACATTAAAACGGGTGCTAAGGCAAAAACTGGGATCGCCTGACTAATGATCAAAATGGGCATTAACCAGCGGTTGAGTGTTTTGCTCATTAACATGCACAACGATGCACTTACACCGATCCAACAGCCAAGAACCAAACCGAGTAAGATTTCTTGTAGAGTGACCCATGTGTGCCTCAACAAGTTTGCAGGTTGTGAAACAATGGATTGGAAAACATCGAATGGGCTTGGCACGATAAATTTAGGCAAAGCAAATAAAACCACTATTGCTTGCCATAAAATCAGGATCACAGCGCAAGTCATCAAAGCATGAACGGCTTTATTAAGGCTTGTTGTTTTAACTACTGAGGCTCTAGCTGGCGTTTGATTAACAGATGAGCCAGGTTGAAGATTTGAATTAGCCATGCAATCTCACTCCATGTCGAGTTTGAGTCAGCATTGCCAAAATCTTTTGTTGTGCCTGAGCAAATTCAGCATCAATGTCTCGTGGAGGTTGGGTGGACTTAGGAACACAACAAGGATCTAAATGGGCTGGCTGACCACTCATCAATAAGATGTCATCGCTCACTCGTAACGCTTCTTGCACATCATGAGTAATAAAAATCACCGTCTTATCCGCTAGCATTTCGCATGACAACTGCTGCAATTCGTAGCGAGTCAATGCATCTAAAGCAGAGAAAGGCTCATCCATTAAAACAATCGGCTTTTGCTGCATTAAGGTTCGAGCTAAAGCTACTCGTTGTCTCATTCCGCCAGATAACTGTTGCGGTCTAGCCTGTGCAACATCTGCTAATCCTAATTGTTTCAACAAAGCGAGCGCTTTTGTTTTTTGCTGCGCCGAGATTTTCCCCGTGCTTAGGTAAGTTTCCAAACAAGCGTTATGCAGAACATCGAGCCAAGGGAACAGGAAGTCTTTTTGCCCCATATAAGCAATAGGATTTGATAGTAGTGATTCATCCAAACCTAAGGCTCGCAGATGAATTTTCCCCGATTGAATTCCACTACCATTTTGCAAACCCGCTATCAATTTCAGCAAGGTCGTTTTGCCACAACCACTTGCCCCTAAAATGCTTGTCCAAGTTCCAGTTTTAAAAGTGTGAGTGAGTTTCTCAAACAGGTTTTCAGCTTGGTCTTGATAGCGAAAACTTAATTGAAATAGCTCAACTTGCGCTTTGATTATGCTTGAATTCATTGTGCTCAAGCCTTGTTATCACACGCTTGGTGAATGGCATAAAAATGATCAACAGGGCCTGAACCTTGTCCCACATTCAAATTATTGGCATGAACTAATGCTTGAGATAAGTAAGCTTTCGCAGCAGTCACTGCATCTGTTAATGGATAACCTTGACCAAGATAAGAAGCCAGAGCAGAAGATAGAGTACATCCCGTTCCATGAGTGTTTGAGGTTTGAATTCGTTTGTGGCTATAAACAGAAACTTTGTCTTGCTGAATTAGCCAATCTTGACTTTGCTCACCAGTAAAATGCCCGCCCTTGAGCAATACATTTACTTGGTTAAGTTCAGAATTTGATTGAATTTGCTTAATAAAATCCTCAACCTCTAACTCAGATTTCGGCATAGGCAAACCAAGTAATAACCCTGCTTCTGGAAGATTTGGGGTGATAACATCCACTAATGGAATGAATTCACTTTTCAAGGTTTGAATAGCTTCAGGCTGAATCAGAGGATCGCCGCTGGTGGCCACCATTACAGGGTCAAGCACGATATTTTTCACGGAATATTGGCGAAGCTTTTGGGCTATAGCTGTAATAATTTGGCTATCGTTAAGCATGCCAATTTTTACAGCTGAAATGGAAATATCTGAAAATACCGCATCCAATTGTTGACCAATAAATTCAGCGGAAACAGGGAAGATAGAACGAACACCAAGGGTATTTTGCGCCGTTAATGCTGTGATGGCTGAACAAGCAAAACCACCTGTTGCAGAAATGGCTTTGATGTCTGCCTGAATACCAGCGCCACCGCCTGAATCCGAGCCAGCAATGGTTAAAATATTGGGAATTTGAGAAGAGGAATGCGTTGTTGATTGAGTAACTACTTGAGTCATATTACTTCCTTGAGACGCATGGAAGTAATAGACGTGTAGACAAGGGGAGGTTACAGATGAAAGAAAACCGAACTCGACACGTTAATTAGTTCCCTACGCCAATGTTAATTGGATCAGGTTCAACGGGTCTCATCGTACTTTTAGCACAATTGATCTCAGCCAAATGGCCCCCCGACTAATGGGTTTTAATCTAACTTGTTGGGTGTGGTTTTGTAAAGGTTGGAGTAGGGGATATTTATATTCCGTTAACTTAATATTCTCAGGCTAGGATTGTTAGGTAAAAAGAAAGGCAGCGTTTAATGCTGCCTTTTGAATAGATTTTCCATCATTACAGGAATGCTTTATATGGTAATTCTGGCTCGTTTTTGAATATATCACTAAAGCCACGGAAGTGTTGATAATGCATTCTTCCTTTATCTGTTGGGAACGTATATCGACCGCCTACTTGCCAGAAGAATGGTGCAAATTGATATTGCAGTCTTTCTTTTTTCATATTCCAAAGTACTTCAATTTCACGAGGATCATTTTGGAAGTTAGCCCAAATGTCATGATGGAACGGAACAACGACCTCACAATTTAATGATTCTGCTGCGCGTAGAATATCCGATGAAGTCATTTTATCTGTTACACCTCTTGGATTTTCACCAA
Organism: Vibrio sp.; assembly: GCA_047975485.1. GTDB lineage: Bacteria > Pseudomonadota > Gammaproteobacteria > Enterobacterales > Vibrionaceae > Vibrio. The sequence continues at coordinate 21,549 of JBKEDP010000060.1, forward strand.
ATGATAGCAATGCCACATCAATTTGATACTTGTTGCCGTGAGCTGCGTAGTAGTTTGAGTAGTGTGAGTCACCAGAGTGATAAACCGAACCACCAGTTGTTTCGATGAGATAGTTAACCGCTCGTTTATCCATTCCGTCTAAAATTTCTTTATCGTAAGATGATGTTCCTTCAGGAAGAGTTACCAAAGCAGTGCGGTCAAATGAATCCAGTACACGGATCTTCATATCGCCAACTTCTAATACATCACCCACTTTCGCTATAACACAGCGTTCTTCTGGTACACCCCAACCCGTCCATAAGTCGACACAAGCTTGTGGACCGATAAATTTCACATGATCACCGCAATTTTGTAAAACAGCAGCAGCGACATTCACATCAATATGATCACCATGGTCATGAGAAGCTAAAACTGCATCAATCTCTTTAATTGCGAAAGGGTCAAGAGGGAAAATCGAAGTACGTAAATTTGGCTGTAATGCTTCAACCCCACCCATGCGCATCATTTGGTGCTGATTTTTCATGAAAGCATTTTTTTGTGTTTTTTTACCTGTACCACACCAGAAATCAATAGAGATATTTGTATTTCCTTCACTCTTTAACCAAATACCCGTACATCCTAACCACCACATTGAAAATGTATTAGGTTCAACTTTTGTATTTTGTATTTCTTCATTTAGCCAAGTACCCCATTCTGGAAATGTATTTAGGATCCATGACTCACGAGTGATTTCATTTACATTACTCATAATAATACCTTTTTGTTTTCACAACTTTTGATTATTTTGTTGTTTAATTTTGGGTGTAGGGAGCTAAGCAGCTTAATAAAAATAAGCCACCTAACTAATGGTTTAATATTCTTTTTGTGTTTTAAACTAAGATAACCTGAGTTCCTTGGTCTTCCATTGCTTTAATTACATCTTTATTTGCATCTTTCCCTGTAATCAAAATATCAATATTTTCAGTTGGGCAAAAAAGCATTCCTGCTCTTTGGCCAACTTTAGAGCTATCGACAACAACGACGAGTTTATCTATTTGTTCAAGCATTTGTTGTTCGGCAACGGCAGTCAACATATCAGCTTTGTATAATCCAGCTTCAGTTAAACCCTTCCCAGAAGTAAACATCCAATTTCCAGCATATCCATTCAATGAATTTGGAACTGGATTTAAAAATATACTCTGTGAACGATTATATTGGCCTCCGATAATAATCACATCATCGTGTTCTTCGTTTATTAAATAACTCGCTAACGGGAAATAATTTGTCACTATTTGTACTTGCTGGCCACATAGTTTTTGACCAAGCAAAAAAGCCGTTGAACCACAGTTTATTACGACACTGTCACCAGGCTGACATAATTCAGCTGCTTTCATTGCGATTAAAGATTTTTCTTCATAAAAGTCAGTGCCATTTATACTCAGAGGGAGCCAATTTTTCTTTTGATTTTCTACTCGCTCTGCACCATTGCGAACTTTACGCAACTTTCCAAGCTCGTCTAACTTTGAAATATCTCGACGAGCTGTTGCAGGAGAAACATTAAATTCATCAATGATATGAGAAACATTGATTGACTGATTTTCTTCTAATAAAGACAAAATACCATTATGTCTTTGCACTTCATTCATCTTAGCACCTTAAATTTTAAGCACTCTAATTCAGTTAAGTCATCCAATACGCATCAACTTGAGTCGCTTGTGATTACTTTTGATTTTTTATGATTCTATTAATCACAGATAAATTTGTCAAACTAACCTACAGGAAAATTTAGATAGAGATCACTAAATTTAATAACCTGTTGATTTTATTGAAATTAAAAATAAAAACGTGATCGTTCCAACATTTAACGATTTTTTAATCTCATAAATTTGATAAAAATCAAAATAATCACAAATGACCATTGCGTGATTACTTTTGAGTGTTAAAGTCTAACTCGTGAGCAAAAAGAGTCGCTTTGAATGAAATTTCAAACATCTCTGACCTACATAACGATCAACAATAAAAACTATTTTAGGGGTAAAATATGGAGTTCTTGTATAACATCTTCTATATTTTCTACAGCCAAGTAATGACCAAGGCTCCATTGCTATTGGGTTTGGTTACGTTAATTGGCTATTCGCTTCTTAAACGAGATACAACAACTATCATTAAAGGCACAATTAAAACAATTGTTGGCTTTATGCTAGTTCAGGTAGGCTCTGGCACTCTGGTTGCTGGATTTAAACCTGTCATCGATAAACTATCTGAGGTTTATGGGCTTACGGGCTCTGTTATTGACCCTTATACTTCCATGATGTCTACAATGGAAACGATGGGTGATTACTATTCTTGGGTTGGATACACTGTTCTTTTAGCTCTTGCTATCAATATTCTCCTAGTTTTATTCCGCCGAGTGACAGGCATTCGAACCATTATGCTAACTGGCCATATTATGTTCCAGCAAGCTGGCTTAATCGCAGTGTTCTACTATGTGCTTGGTGCAAGTATGTGGGAAACCATCATTTACTCTGCAGTATTAATGGCATTGTACTGGGGTATTTCTTCTAACATTATGTTTAAAGCTACGGAAGAAGTTACTGGTGGTGCGGGTTTCTCTATTGGTCACCAACAACAGGTCGCTTCTTGGATAGCAACTAAAATTGCACCTAAACTAGGTGATAAAAATGATAGCGTTGATCATTTAGAGCTTCCTAAATGGTTACATATTTTCCACGATAGCATTGCTGCAACAGCTATTGTGATGACTGTGTTTTTCGGAATTATTTTACTTTCATTTGGCTTAGATAATCTCCAAACAATGGCAGGTTCAACGCACTGGACAATTTACATCCTAGAAACAGGCTTGAAATTTGCGGTGGCAGTACAAGTCATTGTTGCTGGTGTTCGTATGTTTGTTGCTGAATTATCTGAAGCATTTAAAGGGATATCTGAACGTGTTATTCCTAATGCAGTTCTAGCGATTGACTGTGCTGCTATTTACGCATTCTCTCCAAACGCAATGGTATTTGGTTTTATGTGGGGTGCTTTAGGTCAATTCGCAGCAGTTATAGCCATGTTGCTGTGCAGTGCGCCAATTATGATCATTCCGGGCTTCATTCCTATGTTTTTCTCAAACGCCACTATTGGTGTCTTTGCCAACCATTTTGGTGGCTGGAAAGCTGTAATGAAAATCTGTTTTGTTATGGGAATTATAGAAGTTCTTGGTTCAGCTTGGGCTATTCATTTGCTAGGTGAGCAAGGTGCTCAGTTTAATGGATGGATGGGTATGGCTGACTGGGCAATTGTTTTCCCACCAATCATGCAAGGATTATCAGCATCAAAAATGTTCTTCTTTGTCATTGTTGCTCTGGCAATGGTTTACATGTTCTTTGCTTCAAAAAAATTACGCGCAGAGGAAGATGAGCAAGGCATAGTTGAGATTTCAGAAGAACCAGAAGTGGTTAAAGCTGTGGAACAAGCAATCAAAGCAAGTGATGGATTACGACCTGTTAGTATTCTTGCAGTATGCGGTAATGGACAAGGTTCATCCATGATGATGAAAATGAAAATAGGTAAATATCTTGAGAAGAAAGGTATTCCTCATGTCATGGATTCATGTGCTGTTTCTGATTACAAATCAAAACTCGCTAGCACTGACATCATTGTTTCCTCTAAACACTTGTCAGCGGAAATGGAACCAGGTGAAGGCAAATTCGTTCTTGGTGTTCAGAATATGCTTAATCCAAATACCTTTGGTGATGAGTTGCTCGACATAATTAATAAGAATTTTGTTGCAGAGAAATAGTCCTTCGCCCATTAATTCCATATTAAATTTATATAACGATAACCGACAAAATAAAGGTGTCAGGCCCCTGGCACCTTGGAGATAAGAACATGAAATTTAAACAATCACTCATCGATAATAATTCTATAAAGCTTCAACAAAGTGCATCTAACTGGAAAGAAGCGATAAAAATCGGTACTGATATGTTAATAGCTTCGGGAGCAATCTTACCTTCTTACCATGAAGCAATAATTAACAGTGTAGAAAAATTAGGCCCATATATCTGCATTGCACCTAATCTTGCTATGCCTCATGCGCGTCCAGAAGATGGCGTTGTTCGTACTGCATTTGCTTTGGTTACTCTTGATACGCCAATTTATTTTGAAGGAGAAGATGAACCTGTAGATGTACTGATCACGCTTGCGGGAAGTTCTTCAGATGAGCATATGGAAGGCTTAATGGAAGTCACTCAAGTGCTTGATGATGAAGATAGCGAGACCGGTGTTGATTTAGATAAGCTTCGTCGTTGTCGCAACAATAATAATGTTTTTGCTGTTATTGATGCAGCTTTAGCTGAATAAGGGCACGTTATGTACCGTGAATTAAAACAACGAGTCTTAGATGCTAACTTGAAGTTACCTAAGTATGGTTTAGTGACATTTACTTGGGGGAATGTATCAGAAATTGATCGCCAACTAGGTGTTATCGCAATTAAGCCTTCAGGTATTGAATACGACAATATGAAAGTGGATCACATTGTTATCGTTGATTTAAAAGGAAATATTGTCGAAGGGGATTTGAATCCTTCTAGTGATACGGCAACACACATTGAAATTTATAAAGCATTTCCAAAAGTGGGTGGGATTGTTCATACACATTCACGTAGCGCAACAATATGGGCTCAAGCAGGGTTAGATATTCCTGCATTAGGTACAACACACGCCGATTATTTCTATGGTGATATCCCATGTACTCGCCAGTTAACAAAAGATGAAATCACAACGGAATATGAAAAAAATACAGGATTAGTCATTGTTGAAGAATTTCAGAAAAGAGTAGTCGATCCAATGGCCGTTCCTAGTGCAATTATTACAGGACATGCTCCATTTTCTTGGGGTAAAAATGCTAATGATGCCGTTCATAATGCTGTCGTTTTAGAAGAAATTTCAGCAATGGCATTAGCAACTCGTTTTTTGAATCCAAGTATAAAAATTCAACCAGAACTTTCAGATAAGCACTACTTACGCAAACACGGTGAGAATGCTTATTACGGGCAGAGGTAATCGCTATGTATAAAGTGCTCGCTTTAGATCTTGATGGCACAGTTCTTACCGATGAACATCAAATTCATCCTGAAGTAAAACAAGCGATCATAGACGCAACTAAGCTATGCAAAGTCATAATCGTAACAGGGAGACACCACACTGCAGCACGCCCATACCATAGTGAATTAGGCCTAGAAACACCAATCATTTGCTGTAATGGGACTTATGTTTATGACTATCAAAACGATGAAGTTTTAAAGCATAACTCGATTGCTAAAGACGATGCACTTCAATTCATAGCTTTAGCAAAAGAGTTTCAGGTCAAGATCGTTATGTATGTAAAAGATGCGATGACCTATTCCAATTACAACCCGATCCATTACATGGAAGCTTTAGAGAAATGGGCTGAGGACGCACCTGAAAAACATAAACCTCAAATTTATAAAGTGGATTCTTTTAGCGATGAAATCAATAAAACGGAATTTGTTTGGAAATTTGTTGTAGAAGGGACACCAAGTTCAGTTGAACGATTAACAGATCATCCATGGATAAAAGAAACATTTAATGGAGAACGTTCTTGGTCAAATCGAATTGATTTTTCAGCCAAAGGAAACAGTAAAGGTTTAAGACTTTCGGAATATGTATCTGAGCTCGGCTATCAACCTACTCATGTGATTGCAGTAGGGGATAATCACAATGATATTTCAATGATTAAATACGCTGGGCTTGGTGTGGCTATGCACAATGCAGATGAAATAGTTAGCTCTAGCGCCCAAATAATTTGCGAAACCGACAATAACAATGATGGGTTAGCCCGTCTAATACGTGAAAAAATTCAAGGATAAACATCATGACAAAACCAATGATTCAAATTGCACTCGATCAAACCAACTTAAAAGATGCTCTTCATGTTGCTAATAATGTTCATAGCTATGTAGATGTTATTGAAGTAGGAACCATTCTCGCTTTTGCTGAAGGTATGAACGCAGTGTCAACACTTCGTAAAAATCATCCGGAACATATTTTAGTTTGTGATATGAAAACGACGGATGGTGGTGCAATTTTATCTCGAATGGCTTTTGAAGCCGGAGCTGATTGGATAACCGTTTCAGCTGCAGCTCACATCGCCACTATTGCCGCTTGTAAAAAAGTAGCCGATGAATTGAATGGTGAAATTCAAATTGAAATCTATGGCAATTGGACGATGGAAAATGCGAAATCATGGGTAGATCTTGGTATTACTCAGGCGATTTATCATCGTTCCCGAGATGCTGAACTAGCAGGCGTTGGTTGGACAGAAGAAGACTTGGTGAAAATGCGTAAGCTGTCTGACCTTGGTATCGAGCTTTCTATAACGGGTGGCATTGTTCCTGAAGATATTCATTTATTTGAAGGTATTAAAGCCAAAACCTTCATCGCTGGCCGTGCATTAGCAGGAGAAAAAGGAAAAGAAACTGCTGAAGCACTAAAAGCACAAATCGATCGTTATTGGAATTAAGACGAAAGGGGGTAGCATGTACCAAAACCTAAATCGCCACCGTGTCGGACTCTACGAAAAAGCATTACCAAACGACCTTAGTTGGGAAGAAAAACTTCAATCAACGAAAGAACTTGGATTTGATTTTCTAGAAATATCAATTGATGAATCTGATGAAAGGAGAAGCCGCTTAGATTGGGATGACGAAAATATTTACCAGCTTCGCCACTTATGTGAGCGTTACGGATTGCCCTTACAATCGATGTGTTTAAGCGCTCACCGGAAGTTTCCATTTGGATCTTCTGATCCTGAAATCAGAAAACAAGCCGTCCTTCATATGGAAAAAGCGATAGCTCTTGCATATAAACTTGGCATTCGAACCATCCAATTGGCGGGATATGATGTGTATTATGAACCGGCTAATCAATCGACACATTTGCGGTTTATTGAAGGTATGAAGCATGCTGCAAAACTTGCCGAACGAGCTGGAGTCATGTTAGCGGTAGAGATCATGGATACAAACTACTTAAACTCTCTCAGCAAGTTTGAAGTGTTAAACCGTGAAATAAACTCGCCATATTTTACTGCTTACCCCGATGTCGGAAATATTTCAGGGTGGAATTATGATGTGTGTACAGAACTTAGATTGAGCAAACCACATATAGCGCAAATTCACTTAAAAGATACCTACAAAGTTACACCAGATTCTCAAGGCCAATTTAGAGATTTAGTGATCGGAGATGGTGAAGTGAATTTTGAAGCGATTTTCCGTACCTTGAAAGAAACAGACTGTGTAGTGCCTCTTGTTATTGAAATGTGGGCAAATGATGACAACTGGAAAGAGCACATAAAGCATGCGCAACAACGTTTAAATGTTGCTTGTGACCAAGCTGAACTACCACGGTTATTTGCGGCATAAACTCCTCTTATAAAAACAATATTATGTAAAATATTTTGTGCTCATTTCTGAGCACCTTTTTTTTGTTTTCATTCTTCAGAAAAATTCTAACAAACCATAATTGTGGTTGACTTCACATTTTATATGCTTCAGAGTTGCCTACTTGTTGTTCAGTTAACTTATTTATTAGATGAAATTATTACACCTGCAACTTTTTTGGTACGAGAAATACCATGCTCTCCTTGAAATGGAAGATCTTCCTATTCTTAGTCCAACGCAAGAACAAGAATTAAAAGAATGGATTAAAACTCGTCGAAAAATTTTAACTTTCGAAGTTCATCAACAACCATGGGTGAAAGTAAATATTGATGGTTTTTCCTCTATTTTAGAGTTGAAACCGAATGGTAAACTGACTGAAAAGGATCTTTTTAGTAATAGAGAACTACAGGGCTTATGGAAAGTCACTGATGGTTTTTTATTTATAAAAATCATCAGTGGTGAATTCATTGTTGAATACCAAATTGTTGGGCAACTAAAAAATAACCTCCACTGTGGTATTGAATATATTAATGGCAAAGTGAGCACATATAGTAAATTTGCGAAGTTAGCAAAAGAATAGTTGGCTTTAGATGCAACTAACCGAATCCCTAACCACAAGCGTTGAACTTAACTCTAAATGTCTATAATAAGCTTTCTCTGTTTCTTCCCTAAATAATTGTTCATCAAGTAAAGCTAGCGCTTCAAGTGCTAAAGCATCAAAGGGGAGGCGCACTGTGGTCAGTTGTGGATGCATAAGCTCAATGGGTAACACATCGTCCATACCCATTACCGAGATATCTTCGGGAACATTCAATCCATGATCTTGAATGGCTTTAATTGCACCGTATGCAAGCATATCTGTCACACAAAAAATAGCAGTTACGGATTTGTCTCTATTTGGGAGCCAATCAGTAACCGCTTGATAAGCATCGTCATAGTTAAAGCTATTTGAAATGATTTGAGTATGTGGCTGTGTATCCAGCTTTGCTTCATGCAGGCTGTCTCGAAATCCGCTTTCTCGTAAATAGATCGGCTTACGGTTTTTGTAAGTCAGTAATGCAATATTTTTGTGCCCTTGATTGATCAAGTAATCCACGCCCAATATCGCACCATACCGGTTACTGATACTGACAGAATCAATTTTCATGGCTCTATCTTCACCATTGATCAAAACCGCTGGAACATGTCTGTGTGCTATCTCGTCTAATAATTCCTGTGTGTCGGACCATACGGCTAAAATGCCATCGAAATGCTTTTTATCTAGAAGTGATTTTAATTTACTGATCGATAGTCTATTGGGCTCACTGATGAAGGTATTGAGTTTGACATTTTTTTCACTACATAAGCTTTTGATTGATTCAACCAGTTTGACTGAAATGAGGTTGTTCTGGGAAGTCAGCAAAGCTTGTTGGGGCACGACCAATAACACTTGTTTGTTGATCAAAGCTGAACGTTCAAGTTGCTTCGTCTGCTTTCGTTTATGTAGGTAACCCGTTTCTTCAGCAATCTGAAGTACTTTCTTTATCGTTTCATCACTAATTGTGGCGGTACCATTTAACACTCTAGATACTGTGCTAATTGACACTCCAGCCTCAATGGCAATTTCTTTCAAGCTCATCGTCGTTCTCAAATTAAATCAAACATATTTAGAATATATAAAAACAAATCAATGCAAAGTTTGCACTGCAAAAGCAGCTCTGCGTGATCTAAGTATCAATACTAATGTAAATTCCTTGGTTTTTTGTGATTTTTGTCACGTTATCATGGTTATTGGAAAAGCTTTGGTGACTAGCTTCGTGCAAACAAAATATACCATCCGTGCAAGCGTTGCATGGAAACAGCTAAAACGTAAGATGTACTTAACGTATCGTTTTAGTTGTAGAGATAAGAAATGCAGAAAATAACCATTGAATGCGGAGATACACTTTCCCACTTTCGAGTTGCTCCGGTTGCTATTCGTCGATTTGGTGTTTTTGAAGATCACCAAGTTTTAGATTCAAATTCATTCACTGATATTGAGCAGTACCAATTCAAAGAGGACCAACATTTCTCTTCGCTATTTTGTCGCTCAATTTTCACTTCCCAAAATCATCATGAGAGTATCAATCTCGATAGTTTGCCAAATCAATGGTTTCAATATGATGCAATGCGGTCACAAGATGTTGATTTTTCAAACTATTCTGGTGTGGCGCTTTATCAAAGTTACTGGGCAACAACAAATATTGAAGCCAATGAAAAGGCTTTTTATCAGTTTGATTTGGCAATTTGTGGTTCATTAACTCTTTGGCTTAATGGTAAGAAAGTCTGCCAATATACAAACTATGATTACAACCAAGAGCAGCGCTTTGATGTGGCACTGGAGCTTGAAAAGGGAATGAATGAGTTGGTGATTTTCATCGATCAATTGATGGAAAGACAGACTCAGTTTTTCTTTAAAATGACGTCTAAAAGTGAACACTCATTATGTTTATGCTGTGATGAAAACCCTGCATTCGAACTTGCAAATTTGACATTACCTCACCTAAAGGCCAATCAAAGTAATCTAACCAATTCAAACGACGATGCGGTTACTCTTGATAATCTTAATCAATTAATTCAAACCCAAAACCCATCATCAGAGCAAATTCAGCAACTTATTGAATTCTGTCATGCTGCTTTACAACGAGTAAGCCTAAGAACAGATAAAAGTATTAACCTGTTGTTAGGACTAATTTGGATTTATAAAAAGCAGCACAATTCGCTTAATCTTTCTAAGCATCTTCTAAATCGCATTAAATCATCCGTTCTAGGGTACCGCTATTGGAGCGATGAAATTGGTAATGATGTCATGTGGTTTTGGTCTGTAGATCAATCTATTCATTATCACGTTTGTCAGTTATTAGCCGCAGAGCTATTCCCTCAAGATAAATTCATTACATCGTCACGTTACGCCGAGCAGCAACAAGCTATAGCCAAAGACAGACTTAACGTTTGGTTTGAGAAAGTTGAAGCAAATCCCTCTTTATTAGAAGGAGCGCAATGTACGAATGCCTTAATTGCACTGGCGGCATTAAGTGCAGAGTCATCTCTCGTCCACAAAGCAAATTTCTTATTAGACATGATTGGTGAGCTTCCATTACCCAAGTTCAACTATTCACAAGATGTCAATTTAGAAGATTTGCAACCAGCAGTTTGAGGAAAAGAAGATGAATAAGAATTTAGAACAAAAATTATTAAAGTTAAGTACTGGCTTGTGCGGGTTAAAAGGTATTGGTTGCTTCAACCCTTGCGCTCAAGAAGAAATGAAAATCGAATTTGAAGAGTGGGAATGGGAAATTGGCGTCGGTTTATATGGCCTGTTCCAATACGCCGTTTATAACAAAAATGAGTATTTGATCTCAGCGATTGAAAAATGGTTTGAAGAACAAATCGAGAAAGGGTTACCAGGGGCACAAATTAATACCACTGCACCTATGATCACTTTATGCCTAGTAGCTCAACGCCAAGGCCGCCAAGATTGGTATGACTTGATCCTAAAGTGGGCAGAAAACTTATTAGTAAACCTTCCTCGTGTAAATAACTGTGGTTTCCAACACGTAGTAAAAGAGCGTCCAAATGAAGGTCAATTGTGGGATGACACCTTATTTATGACTGGGCTTTTCTTAGCAAAAGCGGGGGACATTCTTAATCTCGATTCTCTTATCAATGAAGCTGAATTGCAGTTTATTTCACATGCTCAATACCTTGCAGATAACGTCACGGGCCTGTGGTACCACGGTTGGACAGAACTAGAAAAACATCATTTTGCTGCTGCATTTTGGGCAAGAGGGAATTCATGGATCACGGTTGCGATTCCTGAACTTATCGAGCTGATTGGCGACAAGCTAAACCCTGCTATCAAACTTCATTTGATCGCTTTGTTAGAAAAACAGATTGATTGCTTAGTCGAACTGCAAGCTGATAACGGAATGTGGCATACCTTGCTTGACGATCCTGAATCTCCACAAGAATCATCTGCCGTTGCTGGTATTGCTTACGGTTTATTAAAATCTTGTCGATTCAACATCTTACCGAAAGAAAAACAAGCAGTAGTAAAAGTAACAGCAACGAAAGCGATTGACGCTGTTATTCAAAGAATTGATGAAACAGGGATTCTGCTAGAAGCATCTGATGGCACTGCAATGGGGCACGATCTTCAGTATTACCACGATATTCAAAATACACCTGTTCCATACGGACAAGCTCTAGCGATGATGGCTTTGATTGAGTTCATACAGGGAAGTTAGCGCTTACTTCGACTTAATAACTAAAAAATACCTTACATATTTATAAATTTGATAACTGACGAGGCTATCATGAATAACTATCAAAAAAGAGAAGTAAAATGGAGAAATATCATCGCCTGGGGTTCTGGTGATATTTTCGGAAGTGGCTCTGCAACCATTATTGGTTTGTGGATGCTGTATTTCTATACTCAAGTTGCCGGATTATCTCCTGTAGAAGCGGGCTCTATCTTCGCAATTGCAAAGTTTTGGGATGCTTTTACCGATCCAATTACCGCTTATATTACAGATAACATCCGTACTCGTTTTGGCCGTCGCCGTGTATTCTTCCTGTTTGCTGGTCCATTTATTATGGTCTTTGCGCTACTCTTTATTTCAGGCTTCAGCTTTAGTTATTACCTAATTACGTACTTAACTTTTAATACAGTTATAACGTTGATAATGACGCCTTATACCACGCTGCCAAATGAAATGACTGAGGATTATCAACTACGAACCAAAATGAGTAGTTCACGTCTGATTTTTGGCCAGATTACTGCATTCTTCGTAACATTTATTCCCGGTTTGATCATGAAGCATACTGCAACAGAAGCTGAAGCCTTCATGTATATCGGTATTGTTTTTGCAGTTATCTTTACTATTCCTTGGATTTGGATCTACTTCAATACATGGGAATGTGACCCAAGCCACTTGCCGCCAAAACGTGAAATGAGCGATATGAAAAGTACGTTCACACACCTTTATAAAGAAATGGCGAGTACTTTCCAACTAAAAGCATTCCGCAACCTAATGTGCATGTACATTGGTGGTACGGTTGGCCTTGATATCTTTGGCTCGCTTTTCATGCACTACATGGTATTTGGTATTAACCTAACACCTACGGAAGGCAGTTCTATTCTGAGTGTAATGACTGCGATGCAATTTATCGGTGTAAGTATTTTTACTTGGGTTGCGCTGAAAATAGGTAACTCGAATGCATACAAAATTGCTGTCTCTCTACTGTTTGTTAGCTTAGTTTATTTTGGAATTCTTCCACACCTATCAGCCGATGCTTCGAAGCTAATTATTCTAGGTGGTATTACTGTTGGTCTAGCTCGTGGCGGTATCTATTTGATCCCTTGGGTTGTATTTAACTCAATCCCAGATGTTGATGAAGTGCTTTCTGGTAAACGTCGTGCAGGTATTTTCTCTGGTGTGATGACACTAGGTCGTAAAGTTTGCCAAGCTTCAGCAATGTTGATTGCAAGTTTTGGTCTACAAATTGTTGGTTTTGCTTCTGGTGAAACAGTACAAACAACAGGCGCAGTACAAGGTATCTACTGGATTTTCTTAATCGCTCCAGCAATCCTTGCAGCTTTGGCTTTATACGGCGCAATCACTTTCAAATTGACTAAAGAAAACCATGCAACAATTGTTCAAGAAGTTGAGCGATTAAAAGAAGGTGGTTCAAAAGTGAATGTTGATGCACATACCGCTGAAGTGGTTGAAGACTTAACTGGCTGGAGTTACGACTCTTGCTGGGGTGAGAAGAAACGCACTAAAGCTGAGAAGTTTACCAAGGTTGCGGTTTCATAAATTAAATTTCAATTAAAGCTTAATGGCGATAGTGCATAACTATCGCCATTTTTAATGATTCTAATGCATTCAAACCGATAAATATCATTTATTCAATAAATTAAGACGCAATAGATTATGAATAATAAATTTCTTCTTATTTTGCTTAGTGCCTCATTTTTTCTATGGGGATTTTTGACATCTTTAAATTCAATTTTAGTGCCATTTTTAAAAGATGTTTTTTCGTTGACCTATTTAGACTCAATGATGATCCAGGTAGTTTTTTATGTTGCGCCATTCTTGGTGTGCATTCCAACCGCCAAATTTATCAAAACATTTGGCTATAAAAAAGTGATGCAGATAAGCTTACTATTTTTGTGTATTGGTTGTTTCTTATTTTATCCAGCATCCAAAGCGAGCAGTTTTTATTTCTTCCTATTTTCTATCTTAATTCTTGCGATGGGGATTGCTGTTATTCAAGTTGTAGCCAACCCATATGTGGTTACAATAAGTGGAACAAATGATGCGACTACGAACTTAACTTTTTGTTCTTTTTTGAACTCTGCTGGAACGTCGACAGCATCATATGCTGGTGCATCCATTTTCTTGTTAGCACTTTCAACTCAAACCGATATAAGTCAATTACTTAGCGTAACTCAGAAGCCTTACATTCTTCTTTCAATTCTTTGCATACTACTTATAGGTTTGTTTCAAATTTTCTCTAAAAAGGAAGAAACAAAACAGGTTACACAACCAACAGCAAGCAAGCATTCTTATTTTGATGTGTTCAAAAATAAACATTTCACTTTAGGCTCTATTTCTATGATCATTTACATTGGTGTGGAAGTTAGCATTGGTACCTTATTGATCAGTTATATAAAGAATGGCATGCACATTTCAATGACATCATCGACATTAGGACTTTTAGTTTCTCTTTATTGGGGAGGCTCAATGCTCGGTCGATTACTTGGTTCATTGGTATTTAAATACATTGATTCAAATACTGTATTAAGCATTAATACTTTAATTGCATTTATTCTTGTTTTTTGTGCAATAATACAGCCGAATAGTTTCGGATTGACTTGTTTAATATTAGTTGGCTTATTTAATTCTGTTATGTACCCAGTAATTTTCTCAAGTAGTATTAACAAATTAGGTGATATGACGGAAATAGGTTCTGCTATCTTGATCATGTGTGGTATCGGTGGCGCTATTATTCCTATGATACAAGCCAGTATTGCCGACCATTTTAATGTGATTATCTCTTTCTCTGTCCCTATGCTCGGTTATTTGTTCATTCATATGCTTATGAAAAAACAAAAACGATACCTTGTTCCTGCAACCAGCCACTAACCAATTCTACGTTGGAGGGGACGAAGTAAGTTTTGCTTATTGCGTTCTCTCCATACATTTGTGATAACGTCACTTTTTCTATTTTTTAGTCTCATTATCTTCAATATAGATGACATTGAAGTAAGAATAATAATGTCTTAGAATTACAGTTCTCAGACATTATATTAAGAGCATTATAATGAACCAACTCTCAACACTTACACAAAACATCAATTCTGTAAGGCCACAACAGTTGGTTCAATATCTCAATTCAAATCCTAACGACTCGATTGACTATGAAAATGTTCAAAAGCTCATTTTGCATTTTCAGCAGCAATTCTATTCTCGACAAGGGCAACACTCTGAATCTACGTTGAGAAGATTAAAGTCCGCTTGGGGGTTGTTTGTGACCTGGTGTAATGAAAACAATTGCAGAGCATTACCATCTACACCTGAAATTGTTGAAAATTACCTCAAATCAACACAAGATGCGTTACGTGGTAACACGTTAAAAGTAAACCTATGGGCGATATCTAAGACGCATAAAATATCCGGTTGCCCAGACCCAACCAAAGACATTTATGTTGAAGGACAGATTAAACAAATAATCCGCAATAAAAAATACAATGGCGAAACGCCACAGCAAGCAACAGCATTTAATGAATACCACTTAAATCTAATCATCGATCTTTGGTCTGAATCTATTAATCCTATAAATAAAAGAGACCTTATGGTTTTAGGTTTGGCTTATGAATCATTGCTGCGGGAATCAGAGCTTGTTCGGATCAAGCTAAAACATATCAATTGGAACCAAGATGGTTCCGCATTAATTACAGTACCATACACAAAAACAAACCAAGTTGGCAGCGATGAAGTCGTTTATATTTCACGCCAAGTAACTGGCTTTATTAAGAAATACCTTGAAAATCCAGAACTAGACAAAACAGAAGAGTCTTATTTAATTCAAGGGTTTACCAAAAAAGGTAACGTTAGAATACAAGTTGAACCTAAGCCAATTTCCACTAAAACTATCGAACGCATTTTTTCAAAAGTGGCTTGTGTGCTTGGTCTTGATCAAATCGGTGTTCGCCAATTTACAGGCCACAGCGCTCGGGTTGGAGCCGCACAAGACCTACTTCGCGATGGATTCACCACGCTTCAAGTTCAGCAATCAGGTCGCTGGTCAACCGAACGTATGGTTTTGCATTATGGTAAAGGTATCCTGGCTGAAGATAGTGCCATGGCGAGAAAGAGACGGTAAATTTGTCATTATTCAGGCTGAATAATGACAAATTTTCGACATAAGACATATTCGCTTTGTGTTTACATATTAATTTCACATTAAGGAAATTATGTTAAATTCCCTGTGGTTTATATTTTGTACACTTCTTTTTTCTCCTCACCAGATATCAATATCTTAAAGATACAAATAAAAGTGCTAAATATTTCGCACTTTTTACGAACTCACTAAAATACCCATAATATCAATTAGTTAAATCAATGTAGTTACACATTAATGGAGCTAAATCAGTTAATGCGTGTAAACAAAGTAGGATTCCTAATACTCATGGTCAGGATTAGCAAAGTCTTTTTTCAATTATTCCTGACGAAGCATAAAGGCATCAGACACGCATTTTACGAAAATTAAACCCAGTACCGCATGTTTGTATTGAGAAGCATCGAGTGACGCACGAAGTTAGTCTGCGGCTGTCCAGAGCTTGCTTTCCAACTTTTTGAGAAATAGTTGTTCTTGATCGTTCATTGTGAATATCTTGAGTTCGGAAAATTGACTTTATGATAACAGCAACTAAGCAAGTTTTATTGGTTTCTGCCTGACTTAATAGTGAATTTGATGATGTAAGAGGCAGATTATGGTTTGGATAAGCTCAATACGGAACACGTTCACTACGACGAACAAAAGCTTCTTTGATCTACGCTAAGACAAAGAACCTTAGAGCTATTCAGTTACTTCTAGGTCATGCTAAGCTCGAAATCACGATTGAATTCCTTGGTGTTGAGATTGAAGATGCATTGAGGATTTCGGAGAGTTGTGAGAAGCCACCATGTAATGCCCTGTGTGTGAGAACTATTTTAATTAACATTGCATCAGAACAATAAGCTAAATAACATCTAGACTGGATAGTCTTGAACAAGATCGGTGTAGGTGCCGACTCTTAAGTTTTTTTTTGGTACACCAATCTGTTGCAGTATAGAACTGTGTGTCAACGCTTCTTTTTTATTGAATGAGTAACACTGCCAATGTGCATCAGGAAACTCTTTCACGATACGTGAAAAATAGGGGAGATCTATGTTATTGAGTGAATGACCAATCACAGTGATCACCGATATATTTTTATTTGCATTAAGCCAAGGAGTAAGATTACTTCTGATAATATCGTTGACGGGTTTCTGAAGTACCTCTAATACTTTGCGACCATGATTGATTGCTTCCGTATAGTAAGAGTCCTCTTCCGCTCTAGCATAAACAACTGTTTGTGTATGGCCAAAAATCAATCTGCCCGATTTCCCCAAACTACCATGAATGTGATTAACATCTGCTTCAGGAACAGCGTAGAGTTGTTGCAATGTAGATGTGTAGTTAAAGCTGATATATTTTGCCTGATTTGGGAACACCATTTGTTGCGCTAATTTATTCAGACTTATTCCTTTGAGCCATTCAGTAAAGCTATCAGTAATGTTATTAATAATGTCACGACTAAAGTCATATACAGCATCTTCAAGACCATACATTTGCTGAGTTGGGAATTCATTTCCAGAAAAATCCATAAAATCGTTTTCGCCTATCAATACAGAGTCATCAAATTGACCAAGTACATTTTCAAAGTCACTCCACAATTCTTCCTCTTGCAAACCATCCGAGAAATAGTGCTCAATCTGATCCAGATATTGCTTATATTGCTGGTAAAATTCTTTGTAGCTTGTAGGTAACTTGTGCCACAAGTCGAAGCCATTACCAATGATAAACAAATGATTTGAACTCACGAAACATTCTCCTTTCTTTCAATGACTTATATCTTAAAATGCCATGCATGGTCAAACCTAAAATTTAGAGGGGGCTGAATAAAGTGAGCCACGATTCTGCTACGAATATCTGAAAATTAGTACGTCAAGAAGTTAACTATTCAAGCAAATCAGTTCAATATAAAGGAAGAGAATTTTGCGTGTAAACACCAAGTCGCTTTTGTCCCAAAGTGACTTACAGCCCCAAGGTGAATCTAACATTTCACTATCGGTACCATATCTGACGTTTAATGCATCAGATTATCCACTTCCCTTAAAATGAAACGGATAATACCAAGTGAATTACTTTTCGGTGATCGTTAGTGGATCAGTTTTGCATGATCGGTGAGATAAACATATTTCAGGACGGGACAATAAGATAAGTAAAAAAGCCCGCATATAACGAGCTTTAAACTTGAATTTCAAACAACTAATCAAATTCTGGGTATATTTTCTGTAAAAAATTCAACCTAATGCTTAATGTACACTCAATTCAATAAATCGTGATAATTCCTTTATTGGTAGCTTACTTTAGCCAACGCTCTTAGTTTTGTTTCTAGATCTTTGTTGAACATACTCATAACGTTACTTTCGTTTTTGTTCAAACTCACGCCTTTAGGATAATGGATAGTGGTAAGATATTTACCATCTTCTACATGTATGTCATAACCAATAATAATTTGGTTAAACATCAAATCGATATGAGATTGTTTACCTTTACTGTTAATCAATTGCTGATTGATTAGTTTAGCGTAATTATCTAGTTGTTCTTTAGACACAAGGTATGAATAAATTTCTTGTTCGTTCTCTTTATCTGTTGTGTAACTTGGAGTCCAATTTTCACCAAACACTTGTATTTCAGCTATAGGTCCTGAATCGGATGCCTGTACAAGCACCGGAGTGGATAAAGACAAAGCTAGTAATAAGGCCGCTAATTTTTTCATCACTTACTTCCTTTTTTATTTAAACATTATAGACATTCTAAATCTTTCGATGCCTAAGCCGTTGATCTGGATTAACTATCAATGAGTAGAAATAAGAAATGCTCTAAATGCTCGCATAAGGCTGTTTCGAGATCTTTTTCAGTATATTTGGCTTGCTCGGGTAAGTTTAAAAACTCAAACACATAACTATCACGCTGTATATCTTTGTAGTGGTCAACAAATTCCGGACACAGATTTAAGTTCATTTTTTGCTTCAGTAAAAGAGATAATTTTCATAAAGCCTCCAGGTATACAAATTACAAGTCACGCATAAGAATTTGGTGCAATCTTGTACAGAATTTTGAATGTGTCACCAATAAAACAACTAATGATGAACAAAGAAATTAAACACCAAAAGCCGCTTTATTCGGATCGTTGACTTCCACCCAATCAGCATTTTGCCTAGCTTCAAAATACAACTGCAATCCGTAGTAATTCATATAGCATTGTGGGCCACCTAAATGAGCGAACTCATCAAAAAAAGCATCTTCTTGCTCACATAGCTTTGGTAAGTCAAAAATGCCATGGTTCAGCGCCCATTGAATAGCCTCAACGGTAGCGACACCATCACCGACTGACACTGCTTCAATATCGGTAAATGCCCCTGCTCTGGCTTCTTGGCGTTCAATCTCCTGCTCATCTTCAACTTGCTGACGAATTTCTTCGACAATTTTTTCACGTTGGTACGGAATAATAGCCTTATTCAATTTGGCAATTTTTAACGCATACTCTAAGCGATCTGGGCCAAGCACATCGACTAACTCAGGCAGTAACTCTTTATCTAGCCGTAATGATTTGATCAAATGCTCAATACAGGTATTAAGCGACATATAGCGCACACCTGCGAACTCAAAACCGTAAGTCTCACTCTCACCTTCAATCAACATGCTATCGACAGCAACTGGCCAACCTTGGTATGAAATACGATCTTTAGCAATCAAATACATATCCCATGCACTTTCACCAAAGCCACCAAGCAATGCGCCATTAAATTCAGAATCCTCTAGCTCTTGTTGTGTCCAGTTTTGACCGATAGCTAAATGTGAAGCATATTTATCCATCAAAGCATGTTTGACGTGATCACGCACAGCCCAAATTGATGCAGTATCAGTTGCTACATTCACAGAGGCACATTCCGAACAAGCCGGAAGACTCATTGGAGGATGATCTAAAAATTGGATGTTTTTAGCGTTTTTAGGAAAGTCGAATGAACGAGAAGAAGGTTCTCCACAGAACCAGCAGACATGTCGAAAATTAAAAGGAATATCGATAAAAGTATATTGAGACATCTTCACACCAACTTTGCGGCAGTTAACCTTCACAGTACAGACTGCAGCGTATCAAACAAGGGGCAAAGAGTAACAACCTTTATTTCATGGTGCTAGTTATTGCTAGAAACTTTAAATATTGAATCGCACATGCCACTTAGAAGTATCCAATCTGACTGGAGCAGATAACCATTCACGATTAATTTCGTTGGATTAACCTCACTCGGTAACAAAAGTTAATCCAACCTAACAACTCTCTCTACACTCATAAAGCCACTGATAAACTGCCTCTAATGTGGATTTTTTAGCAAGACGATTCTTATATCCCATGATTTGATCGATGCTGTAAGGAAAATTGAGATTATGGTTGATAGTGATCCCAATCGTCACTCTTTCTGGCTCGACCATTTTGAATACAACATACCTATCAATCATAATCTTGGAATGGTAGATCTCAACACAATGGCTCAATTCTTCGGCTTCTTTGATCAAGGCGTGGTAACTTTTTATTTGCAGAATGTTACTTCTTTCCTCTAAATGCAATTTGTAAGAGATATCCTTTCCAAGTCTTTGAGCTTTTCTAAGGTTTTCGAATTCTTCTCTACGAATAGCATTCCATTGGTCGTGAAGTTGCTTCAATTGTTCTAAATTTTCTAAGCGACCAATCCGTTTAATTACATTGTTATCGCCAATCCACTCCCCCAGAAAAATCGTATCACGAATAAAAACAGAGGCATGCTTATACTCATTCCAAGAGCTGCTCGCTAAACTTTGAGCAAATCGAGTTCCGGTAAGAAATGGGTATCGGTGATCTAACAATAAGTCGGTGAACATAATCGTTTGATAGTGATTAAAATTCTTAAATTGGCAGCGAGGAACTCGTAATTTTTCTCTTACATAATCAAGCTCGTTATCTCGAACATAATAAAGTTCAAGCTTATCAATAAACTTGAGTGCAGCTTTAGAACCATCCAGGCCGATAGCAGATAAGCAATGTCGTTGCCCTTTAGCAAGGATCCGTAAAACCGCCTCATTATCAACCGCATAATGCCCGCAGAGTAGAGCTAAAATGATTGGCCTAGAATGCAATATATCTAACGCATCTTGGCTATTTGCGGCTAGCCACAGCATTTGATACTGCACTTCAGGGAAGTTTTCAGTTGCATTAATTAAGTATTCAGGAATTGTTTTCACCCACATTTCACCGCCATCACCACGGCGGATATGGCTTACATCAATCCCCAGTCCACCTTCTAATGGTTCTTGTTTACCAGAATCAAATCGTCGGTAGCCATTGAGTTTCTCATTCCAAGAATGCACAACAACATCATAATCCCAGCCGAAGGATTTGGTGGGAATAACTGCAGAAATTGACATAAGAACTCTCTCTTGAAATGAAAAAAATACTTAACTGAAACTAAAAAACCGTTAGCTTGTCATGCTAAATCGTTAAACGAAACGACACAAAACAAGATAGGTTTTTATTTAAAAATATTGGATTCAATACAATGCTGCCAATATTCAGGCTGAATATTGACAACATTTGTTTGGAAGTAAGCCGGATTCAATCACATGTTTAGTATGATTTGGTTGCGAATCATACTGAGGTTTGGAGTGAGCATAAACATCATATCGAGCTCATTTAAATAATGCTCCATCGCCCATAGAACACTTTGATAGCCTTGCTTTGTGGAAAGATCTTGAGCATCAATATGTGCTAACAAGCTTTCCTTCATCTCTACCAAATTTGGAATAGGGTAATTCGTTTGTTTGATTACCTCTACGTAGCTTGGAAGATCGAGTTTAGACATAGTTAACCACCTTTCATTTGTTGCAGATTGAAATATTATTAGTGAATCAATTGGGTGTTTATTAATTCTTAACTTATTGATTCTTAGTGACTCTAGGACACTAAAGGTATAGCTTGATGTAATATCAAGATGGTATATGTGTAGCTCTATTTGCTATGTCTTATATAGGTACAAACTTTATCGATTCGAACAAAAAAACACCATACATCAAAAACCGAGCAATTTTCAAGTAATCCCGTTTAACGATTATGGATTTGTTGAATTAGATCTTACTCTTATAATTCCTTTTTAAAGTAATTGTAAAATTTCCTCCATACCTCAATTTTTACTACCAACCTCAAAAAACAAGGTATATACTATTTCCACACCCACCATGGAGGCGGAAATGGATACTCAAAAAACCACTAATGACTTTCAGCAACTAAAATTTGGTTCTGAACAATACATTAAACGTAGAAATCAACGACTTTTAGCCAATCATCGTAAGGAATTACGTAACTTTACCCGAGCAGAAGCTTCTAGTTATTTAGGAATCGATGCTAAAACTCTGGATAAATATGTTGCTAGTGCAGGTATTGACCCGCGTCGCCATGCTGATTCTCAATGGTCTATTGATATCGAAGAAATGTATCAAGTCCGAGGTCTATTGCCTGAAAGCCTACGTAAAGAAGAAAAGTTTCAACGTAGTGCCAATCAAAAGATGCAGGTTATTGTTATCCAAAACCAAAAAGGTGGTGTGGGTAAAACGGTATCTGCGGCAACGATTGCAAGTGGTTTAGCGACAGAGTTTCATCAAGAATACCGTGTAGGTCTGATCGATATGGATGGTCAGGCAACCCTTTCTATGTACTATGCTCCCGAGGCGGTACAAGAAGGTTGCTTATCTGTCGGTGATCTCATCATGAAAAACTTCGATCTTGATGAAGGGGAAACCTATCAACAAGCCATTTCTGAAGCGTTCTTGCCTACGACCATTCCCAATTTGCGCATTCTGCCAGCCTCCCAAACAGATCGTGCAATTGAAGGTTGGTTCCATGAACAAGTATTTACACAACAACTGCCATCACCCTACTCTATTTTGAGCGAGATAATTGCGGAAGTTGAAAATGAGTTCGATATCATCATTATCGATACGCCGCCATCTTTGGGCTATGCAACTTATAATGCCTACTTTGCGGCAACCAGCGTAGTGTTCCCTCTTTCAATTACTGAAAATGATATTGATGCGACCTGCTCTTACTTTAGCTATATTCCACAAGTATGGGCATTGCTAAATAATGCAAACCATACCGGCTATGATTTCATGAAGATCTTGCTAACGAATCACAAAGACAGTTCAACCACGACTGAGTTGATGAATAGCTTGTACGATCACTTCGCACCTTATCTGTATTCTAAAGAGTTCAAAAACAGCGAAGCGATCCGACAATCATCATCTTTGCTTTCTACCGTGTTTGATATGTCAAAGAGTGAGTATCCAAAAAGCAAAGCCACATTCCAATCGGCACAACAAAATAGTTACGAGGTCACAAGTCAAATCTTACGTGACATTCTCAATGTATGGCGTGAACAGGAGCAAGCATAATGGCCAAGAAACGTGGAACAATTAGCCCTTTAGGTAATACAGTTGGTTCTGAGCAAGCTCAACAAGGTGCAACTCAAGCCAACATTGAATCGCTTTCTAAGCAGTTAAGTCAAGAAATCGATAAATCCGGCCAGAACATCAATGAATTTCTGGTTAAACAATTTGGTTTAAATGCCGTTGGTCAAAGCTTGGTTTGGGAATTAGCATCTGGCAAAAAAGCCACTTTCCAAGAAGTCACGCTTTCTTATGAGCAAGTAAAAAACGATACGATTGTTACTTTCGACGTGAATGGTCGTGATCAGTCGCTACTTACCAAAGCATCATTACAAGATCTCGATTCAATTCAGTTCCAACAGTTCTACCCTGCTGTTGGTCGTGAAGTGAATGGCAAAATTGATGTGTTAGATGGTTCTCGTCGTCGTGCTCGCTTCTTATTAGAAGAAGGTAAGATCAATGAATTTAAAATGCTTGTCACCAAAGATGAGCTTTCAATTGCTGATGCCAAAGCGCTAGCTAAACAATTACAAAGCGCCAAAGAACATAACTTGCGTGAAATGGGTATGCAGTGCCTTGCACTAAAAAAAGCAGATGAAACACTGACTCAATCAGACATTGCGAAACAATTAGGTTTGAGCCAAGCAGGTGTTAGCAAAGCGGTTAAAGCAGCCAATATTGATAGCAAATTAGTGTCATTATTCCCTGTCGTCAATGAACTGTCTCATCCTGATTATTCATTACTTGATAAGGTGATGAAAGCCTGTGATACAAAGGATTCTTTAGCTTCTTTTGTTAAATCGATGAAGAAAAAAGTTGTCAATATTCAGGCTGAATATGCACTAGAAGATCAGAAAGACGCTCTACTTTCAGCGATTAAATCTGAACTAAAAATCGTTGAAAATAAACAAGAGCAAGAAAAGGCCGAAATAACATCTCTAGCGACTTTTGAGACTAAAGGCGTGTTTGCTCGCAAGCGTGTAAAAGGTCGAAATTTCTCTTATGAGTTTGGAAGACTGCCTAAGAAAGTTCAGGATGAATTGGATAAGGCGATAGCGTCTGTTTTGGAAGATATTTAAAAGACATCTGAAAACTAAATTAGAAATAACAAGGTGCGCACGTTCGCACCTTTTTTATATCCCGTGATAAATCAATTTTTAGCCAATTCAAATATATTAATAGCTAGCCATAACTTGGCGCCGTTTGTAGATGCTACTTGATAGGCCCAATTGGATACCGCCAAAGATTTATCTGAGTCACATTGGAAGTAAGCACTTAATTCTGAATCTATAAGCGTTTTATTCTGAACTAAATTTTGATTTTCCCAACGCTCTCGATGGTGATGAGCGGCCAAGAAATCCCTTTTATTGTTATTACAAGCACGATGAGCAGCGACGAAATTGTGTCCTAAATCGTTAGAATATCGAGCAAAAGGAATGAAATGATCGACTTCAGCAGTGCGATTTAACGGCTTTTGACAATAAAAACATAAACCACTCTGGATATCTTCCAATAATGGTTTTGCCTTAATTAAAGCTTTGCGGTCTGAACCAAACAAAAATTCATTCAGATTACTTTGTGGTCCAATTAAGGTTTGATTGTATGGAAAGCTCTGAACTTTTTCGATCCAAGCCGTTTTAGCCAAATGAACAACCAAATCATAAAAACGACGAAAACTCGCTGCAACGCCATGATTTAAAATGATGTATTTCGAGCTCTTTGTATGTGGATACAGGAAGCATTCTGGCTGCCTTGCAATTATCTGCAAACGCCATAATGGCCCATCTTTTAACGCTTTCAATGCTACTTTTAGAACGGCATTCCAATTGGAACTGGCTTTTAACGCTCTAAATGTATGAATGTTGTTTTTCTGACACTTATACAATAATGAGATAATTGTTGATTGACCACCACTGTTTTGCTTGAGCAGTGCGTCCTGTCCGACAGCTTCACTCGTAAATGGCACAGCGTGATGCCAATACAAAACAAGTAATTTTTCAGCTAATAGCTCTAACGGAATAGATAACTCATCAGATTCATTCGCTAAAGGCAGTTCAACGCAAACATCAGCGAGAGCGTGTAAAAGTGCGTATTTGTATGTTGCAGTGAAATCGCCTTCAATTAATAAACGCTGAATATACCCAATGAAATCTAATTGTTTTTCGGCCTGTATTTGATTCAAGTCCATCTAATACTACCAACCCAAAACTACGGTTTGCCAATATATGCTATTGCGATTTAGGGCATCTGAATCATCAAATTCATCCAAAATAGATAAACCAAGTTGAGCTGCAAACGTCCTTAGTTCATTAATCGAAACAGTGTGACTTTCTCGCCCATCTTCAAAACTACCATGACGCAAGGTAATCACTATTTTTCCTTGTTCAGAAAGCAGTGAAGCTAACTCAGATAATGATGCTAAGCGATTTTCTATAGGTATATGCATCCAAACTGCTGATAATAATATCAAATCAAATTGACGCTCTAGCGCTTTAACACCAACAAGGTTAGGCAGATAGTCACCAAACCATTGGATCTCTTGTGATGAGTTTTGAGAGCCTATTTGACGCAAGTTATCACAAGGTTCAACGGCGACAACAGAGCAACCTTGCTTAATGAACCAACGAGCATCTCGCCCAGAACCAGCACCGATATCAAGAACAGATTCACCAACATTAGGCCAAAAATCTATCCATGATTTATGAACGGATTCAAAGTGAACAGAATCATATTGCTCAACAAATTGTTCTGCTTTTTCATTATAAATATCAATGGAAATAGACATATAGCGCCAAAAATGAATTTGATTATCAGGAGATTAAAAGATACTGACTTTTGAAAGAAAGGACAATCTGCAATATGGAAAGTATTAGTTGCAGCAACAAAGTATTGGCGGGAGTGTAATAGTAATTAAACACAAGTCTTTGAATTAAAGGATAAACAAGGTAAAACAAAGAGTTATCTAAATCATCATTAAAAATACATGATCATTTATACAGCTTTTTTACTGCCCCCA
>JBKEDP010000056.1:0-59093 GCA_047975485.1 Vibrio sp.
AACGTCAATGAATATGATGACAAAAACGGTCAATCGGCCAGATTAAGAACCTGACACAAAAACAGTATGTAAATGCTTTAGTCTTTTTAAGGATAATCTGGCGCGGATATCATCGTGGAGCTGGTAAGCCATGGGCTCACCAAACGTGACTCCGAATACATTAGCGCAAACCAACTCCGTCATTAGTTAATTGTAGTTGCAATTAAGAGGCGGACCATACATTTTGGCTGTTGAAAAAAGTAAGTCGCCGAAGGCAAATCACCTGAAGGTAAAGTTATTCAGGTAACTTTTTGAAATTATTATAAAAAAGCTAACTGAATATTTTTCGAAATTAATACGGAGAGATATTCTTCAAGATCTGCACATGAACAGTGATTTCTTCACGGTCATGGTACAAATGTTTTGCTTGTAGCTTGAATGGTACGTCGTTTTCTTTGAAGAAGATTTTCAAGTTTTCGATATCTTCTAACACTTCGTCGTAACGACCTTTCATTGGTAATTTTAGGTTGAAAATGGCTTCTTTTGCCCAACCGCGAATTAACCACTCACCCATTAGTTGTGCTACGCGAGATGGTTTTTCAATCATATCGCACACAAGCCAAGTGACGTTTTTCTTCATTGGTTCGAATTTAAAACCATCAACCGTGTGGTGTTTAACTTGACCCGTTTCCATTAGGCTGTCTGCCATCATGCCGTTATCAATTGCATGAACGAACATTGAGCGTTTTACTAATTGATACGTCCAACCGCCCGGACAAGCACCTAAATCAACCGCCCACATACCAGCGGCTAAACGTGTATCCCATTCTTCTTTTGGAATGAATACGTGGAATGCTTCTTCCAATTTCAACGTTGAACGGCTTGGTGCATCCGCAGGGAATTTTAAACGCGGGATACCCATAAAGAATTGCGAGTTATTTTGCGTTAGCGAGTAGCCCACAAAACAATGACCCGGTGCAACAAAACAAACGTGCAGCACTGGCTTTTTCGGGTTCTCTTTTGCAAATAAGAAACCTTTACCACGCATTGCGGCACGAAGCGGCACAGTAAACTTACGACAGAACTTTAATAGCTCTTTCGCTTCGTTGGTATCTGGCGTTTCAACACGAATATCACCACAAGTTGGGAATTTCGCTTGTGCATCAATCGCTTCTAAAATTGGCGAAATACGATCATCCGTTGGTAGATCCGTTAATGCATCAGCAACAGCAACCATTTGGCGAGCGAAAATCAAGGCTTTGAAATCAATGAGTTTGATTAACTTATCTGCGTCACCATCTTGGTAACATTCAAATAGAACATAACCAGATTGCTTTTTCAGGCGTGGGAAGCCATAGATTTCAAGATCGTTTGCTTTGTCTTGAATTTCGCCTGCACACTCTTTTTCAAAACCTGAACGGCAGTAAAGTAAAACGTGTTTCACTGTGTCACCTTATTTATTCTTTAGATAAGCGCATAACTGATAGCGCAAAGATTGCCCACCCCAACATAAAGAACACACCACCTAGCGGCGTGATTGGGCCGAACCATTTAATGCCAGTTAACGCCAAAGCATATAAACTGCCACTAAAACAAAGGATGCCGATAATAAAGCAAATCGCAGCTATTGCCACACCTTTGCGACCTTTTTGTGCATATTTATCGTCACTTGCAGAATTTGGAGCCGTCACCATGAGCACAATTCCACAGGCTAAAAGAGCAAAAGTATGCCACGCTTGGTATTGCACGCCCGTCTTAAAAACGCCCAATAAATACTCATTCAATTGATGCGACAAACCATGTGCAGCGAATGCGCCCAGAGCCACGGTCACTAAACCTGAAACTCCAGCAAATGCGAGAACTTTCTGCCCTCGGCATTGTGAAATTGACATGTTATTTCCTTCTAATTTTTGATTTGAGCGAATATAAACTCTGCCATTTTATTGATCGCAAGCGTTCGGTTTCCTTGCTCGGTAAAGCCCGATTTCACTCTTGGTTTGAAGCTATGATCACCATCGGGAATAAAGTCGATTTGCACTGCATCTGAAAACTCGAACTCTTCACATTCGGCTTTAGTTCCGAAAGTATCTCGTTCACCTTGCAAGATCAAAGTCGGCTTATTCACTTCTGCTAAATGTTCACCTTTGTAATTTTCTGGCTTGCCCGGCGGATGAAATGGAAACCCTAAACACATCACGCCACGAACAACTTCATGCTCAGTTAGATGAGATGCCATTCTTCCGCCCATCGATTTACCCGCAAGAAAAAGAAACTGACTCGATTTACGATACTCCTCAATCATGGCTTCAAAAGCTTCAAGCAATTTAGGCGCACGATCTGGCGGACGCTTTTTCCCATCTTCGGCACGCTTCACCATATAAGGAAAGTTAAAACGAACGACACGAATATCATGCTGACTTAACTGGTGAGCAATACTTTGCATAAAGTCGTGCTCCATACCTGCGCCCGCACCATGAGCCAACAACACAGTTACTTTTGAATCCGCATTACCATCAATCAGCACTGAATTTAAATCAGGCATTATCGATTCCTTGAATGGCTTGTGTTTCAGTTGCAGATTCATCCTGTTCTTCTAATTCTTCCAGCAATTGATCTTGCTCTCTTGCTGCTGTTTTCAACATCCAATCACGGAAAGTGGCTACTCGACCAGAGTCCGCTTGCTTGTTATCGCACACAACATAAAACGCATTCTGGCTAATGAGCACTTCATCAAACGGCTGAACTAGACGGCCAGAATCAAGATCAGGCTGAACCAGTACGTTATTGACTAAAGCAATCCCCTGCCCGTGCATTGCAGCTTGAATCACCATAGTTGAGTGACTGAAAATCGGGCCGTGGTTTACATTCACTTCATCCAAACTTTGCTCTTTGGTGAATTGCTTCCAGTACTTGCGTGAACTGTCGTGCAGCAAGGTGTGATTCTTAATATCCGATAATGTTTTTAACGGTTTAGCGCCCAATAATAATTGTGGAGAACAAACTGGAACCAAGCATTCAACATACAATTTATCGGCTCGAACGCCAGGCCAGTTACCACGACCATAATAAATCGCTACATCGACATCATCGGAAAGCAAACCTTCATCCATATCAACCGCTTTAATTCGCACATCAATATCAGGTTCTTGCGCATTAAAATCTGCCAGACGAGGCACAAGCCATTGAATCGCAAAACTCGGCGTCAAACTGATGGTAAGCGCACCTTTTTCGCTGCGCTCCAACACTTTGTCTGTAGCATCAGAAATAGAAGTGAAGATATCTTTGATGTCTAAAAAGTAACTTTGCCCTTCTTCGGTGAGAAGTAGTGAGCGATTACGACGACGAAATAACTTGATTCCCAAAAATTCTTCTAATGCTTTTACTTGGTGACTAACCGCAGCTTGAGTCACAAACAACTCTTCTGCAGCACGAGTAAAACTCAAGTAACGTGCAGCTGCTTCAAAAACACGCAATGAATTTAAAGGTGGTAAACGCCTAGCCATAGATCAAACCTTTTTCAATGATTCTGTGAATGGTTTCCATGATGATTTAACAATTTAAGCCATACATTATTTTTTCTTATGCGAAGCATTATAAATTGTCCATTGTCGAACTGCCATTAAAACTCTATATTTCACATCACATTAATGAGTTACGCACTTTATCTCAAACCTGTAAATGTGTGACTGACTAATGCTAATGTTGTGTTTGCATTAACTCTTTTTGAGTTTTATAGCTTAGTGGTGATATCCCTCATGGCCACTAAGTCCTGATTTTTGATAGTAAATCATCTTTGCGCCCAGTTAGTTATATTCTAACTGGGCTTTTTTTTGCCTGTACAAAGTTACTAATTGTAGCCTGAGTTCGTATTTACAGGTAATTGATATAAAACATTGGCTTAAATCTTTGTCCTGAATTTGTTGACCACCAAACAAGCCCGTTAAATACTTTTAAGCTAATCTGTGATCATTCTCCCTTAATTCTTCAAGTTTCTCCTGACAACCGACAATCGCATTCCATTTTGTTAAGTTTTATTTGTAAGGCTTAGTAAATAATCCTCCAAAAGATTATAAAAGAGGTCTGTCATGGATAAACGTGAAGTAAAACTGAAGAACATGATCTGTTGGGGGGCGGGGGACATTGTCGGTAATGGTACCGGAACTATCCTAGGTCTATGGGCACTATATTTTTATATCCAGGTAGCAGGATTATCACCAGTTCAAGCAGGTTCAATTTTTGCTATAGGTAAAATTTGGGACGCCATCAACGATCCAATCATTGGATACACCACTGATAATATCCGCACCAAATGGGGTCGCCGCCGTGTATTTCTATTATTCGGCGCACCATTGATGCTTTTGTATAGCACCATTTGGATTTCAGGCTTCGATTACATCTATTACTTAATGACTTATCTTTGCTTCAATACCGCAATGTCAGTGTTAAGTATTCCTTGGATTACCCTACCTTCTGAGATGACCAGTGATCATAAAATACGAACAAAAATGGGTTCTGTTCGTATGGTGTTTTCTCAATCCACTGCATTTCTCTCTGCATTAATTCCAGGTCTATTCCTTAACTACTTCGCAGATAAACAAGATGCATTCATGGCAATGGGGGCTACGCTTAGCATCATATTTATGATCCCTTGGTTAGTTGTTTACTTCGGCACTTGGGAAACACCTGCCGATGAATTACCAGAGCCTGACTCTTTAAGCATGCTTGAAACCATGAAAAAGATTTACCGCGAAATGTTTTCTACCTTTAAATTAAAAACATTCAGGTTGCACCTATTGATGTATGTTGGCGGCTTCTGTGCTCTCGATACTATCGGCTCATTATTAGTATTCTTTGGTGTATTTATTGCTGGAATTTCCGAAGCACAAGCTGGTTCAGCATTGAGTATTATGTCGTTTGCACAATTTTTAGGTGTGTTCTTATTTACATGGCTAGCATTTAAAATCTCCAATGCCAAAGCTTATCTTGTTGCTTTAGCAATGGTATTAGGCAGCTTAATTCTTTACACAAGTTTAGGCGCTTCATTCTCAAATCCATTTTATATTTTCGTCGCAATCTCAATTCTTCTAGGCTTTGGCCGTGGCGGCATCAATTTAATTCCGTGGGTTAATTATAATTTCATGAGTGATATTGATGAGGCATTAACGGGTACAAAAAGAGCCGGAATTTATGGTTCAGTCATGCAATTAGCAAGAAAAGTCACAGCGGCCCTAGCTTTAATGCTTGTGAGTTCTTCTTTGCAATGGGTTGGATTCCAATCCGGTCAAGAGAACCAAACCACCGCAGCCTTATCTGGCTTACATTGGATTTTCCTCGCTTTACCAATTGGCTTTATGTTGCTTGCTGCTTGGGCAACGATGAAATATAAACTCGATGCCAAAGCCAACATCATGCTAAATGAGGAATTAGATCGTTTAAGATCTGGTGGAAAACTTGAAGATGCAACTCCTGAAACCAAGTCATTAATCGAAGAACTTACTGGTTGGGAACATAAGTACACTTGGGGAAACATGGCACTAAAAAAAGCAGAAAACAACGACTCTGCTCTAACAATGAAAAATTCATATAAATAGGCATCTAGGAGAAAATGATGTTAATAGAAAAATTAGATGTCGAGCAATTATATGAAGATTGTTTATCGCAACAGGAATGGAATCCGTTGCCTGATATCTCTGAACGTTCTTTTTGGAATAACTTAAAAGATGGTTCAACATTTGAACGTATTCAAAATGACATAATCAATATTGCAGAACATTATCAAAAAGCTCCAATAGCGCACTGCTCTGCCAGTTTATATATGGAGTTCATGCAAGTCGGTAACAGAGTCAATTATGAAAAAGCGTATTTTTCTAAACGACATGCTCTATCGGTTCTTGTTTTGTCAGAATGCTTTGAAAATAAAGGTAACTACCTACCAAAAATCATTGATTACTTATGGGATATCATCAGCGAACCCGTGTGGTGCTTACCCTCCCATAACTTTGCTCATACCCATGATATGGTTAAATACAAAAAGATTAACCCGTGGAAAGAGGACGATCCATTACCATTAATGGACGATGAATACTTAGATTTGTTTAATTGTGAAACAGCTTCTCTATTAGCCGAGGCTTGCTATTTACTCAAACCGATTCTGATGGAAACGACGCCATCTCTATACCACAGGGTAAACGCTACGATTGAACAAAGAGTTATTGAAAAGTTTGAAAGCAATAATTTATATGAATGGTATAGAGGAATTAACAACTGGGCCCCTTGGTGTTCATTCAATATTATGAATGCCGCCATGTACATCATTGAAGATAAAAGCCGCTTAATAAATATCTCGCTGAAACTTTCATCAATTGTAGATAAATTTATATCTAACCTAACGCCACAAGGCAGTTGTATTGAAGGACCTAGTTACTGGAATATTTCTTCAAGTCGACTGATTGGTTTCATTTCATTAATCGAAAACCGATTCAATATTAATTTTGACATTGAATCTAATAAAAAATTAGTGAACTTTGGTAACCATGTTAAGAAAATGCTTATCGGTGATAATTTTTATATCAACTTTGCCGATGGCGCAGCAAAAGCTCCTTTTCTTACACATGGTCTGCTTTGGAAGTATGCTGATAGAATCGACAGCCAACAGCTAAAAAATATCGTATTAAATGATCTCAAAGCCTTTGATCCTAGCGTTGAAGGTGAAAGCTATAACTTAATGCAAATGATCCGTCTGTTTAAAGACATTCCTAAATCAGATGAATTAAATGGCGCACAGAGAATCAAGCTAGATAAATATTCTTGGCTAAAAGATATGCAGGTGATGATTTGCCGTGAATCTGATAGACAAAATGACGGTGTGGTTTTAGCTGCTATTGCAGGAAATAATGACCTAAGGCACAACCATCACACGCATAATGACTTGGGTAATTTCAGTGTTTATCAAGATGGAAAACCTATCCTAATTGATATCGGTCCAGGTGATTACACCAAGGATACCTTTTCAGAAAAAAGACAAGATAAGTGGTATATCAGCTCTATTGGTCATCACGTACCAGAAATAAATAGCATTACTCAAAAGTCTAATGAACAGGCTTATGCTCACTCAATTAATTTCCAGGATAATGATTCAAAATCAAGTCTGACCATGGAAATTAAAGATGCCTATCAAGATGATTCGATCATATCGGTTTATAGAGAAATTGAGTATACAAAAATTAGTCACACCATTACGGTTTCAGACAAAATAACGACAGACAAAAGCAGTAATTATGTAAGTATGCCACTTTACTTTAGCACCAATGATCTCAGCATTAATGACAACCAAATCATCGTAAATTTACAGCATAAAAAAATGGTGATTGATGTTTATGGAATGACGATAAATTCCATGCAAACCATAAAGCTAGAAGATAATCGACATGTTAATGTTTGGGGAGAAGAAGTCTACAAAGTGAATTTAACTCAAGAAACAAGTGACTGTAATATCATTGAATACAAATTAAAGATAAACACATATAGCTAAAACTAGCACAACTAATGACGCTAAGGCTTTGCTTGCTAACTAAATAGCAAAGCCTTTTTCATCAGACATCAAATTTAAAATCAGTCAACAATATAATGACTTGGAGATTTACCAGTAACGCTTTTAAACTTAGTGCTAAAGTAATTACTATCATTATAGCCAACCATATATGACACTTCCGTAATCGAATGCCCTTTCTCGATAAGACTAATTGCTTTACAGATCCTGAGTTGATTTAAAAATTTATTAGTCGAAAGACCAGTTAACTGATTGATTTTATTACTCAACGTTCGAGAATTTATTTCGAACTTATTACAAACGTAACCAATATTAAGATCGTGTTCTTTGTAATGTTCAGATATGTATCGAATGGCATCAATAACAGGTGAGCGATCTTCAACTGAAAGGTTATTTCTATCAATCAAATAAATTAGCTGTTCAAATAACAGTTTAATGATGTCTAAAGAATGCTTTTCTCTGTTGTTCAATTCGGCTTGTATTTGCTTCACTAAATTAACAAGTTGATTGAAACACTCCGGCTCAAAGTGACGATGCATCGACGAAGATTCAAGAGAGTTCAGCGTTTCTATACAATGAGGTCGTAAACCTAATGTATCCTTGTTATACAAAACGTTAAATAGCCGAACCTGATGACTGTTAGCATACTGGTGATAATGGTTAGGGCTCACAAAAGAAACGGTATTAGGTAAAATAACTTTCTGATAGTCATCAATCAGATGAGATCCGGAACCTTCAACGAAAAAAATCAACTCAGAAAATTCATGGCTATGAACTTCAAGATCGGATTGATGCTCCTGATCGAATATTTTTAACTCAATATCAGTATCAAAATACTCTTCCGACTTCAAAATTCGCATAACAACTCGACCCAACTCCTGAAAAGATTTTCTTCATCACCAAACTTATCACAGTATTAAAAACTAAAATCGAACAATCTAACTTTAATTTTTAGCCCTGATAAAAGTAATAGTGAAATTTTTTCAAGTCGTTAAAGATCTTGTTCACAAATACTCGCATAAAAAAACGCCGACCTAAGCCGACGTTTTCGATTCACTATTCGCGCTTTTGAAGAATTACCGCTATTGAAGATTAAGGGCGATAAACTTTAACGTTATTGTAGCCAAGATCTTTTAGATAAAGAGCTTGTAGACGACTCATTACACCGCGTTCGCAATACAATAAGTATTCTTTGTTTTGGTCAAGATCACCAAATTGAGTCGCTAGCTTATAGAAAGGTAAATGCTTCACTTCTACAGCTTCAATCTCAAGTGGGTTCATGTCTTCTTCGTCTGGGCTACGAATATCTAGCACGATTGCTTCCGCACCAATTTCAGCAACCAATTCAACTTCTGGCGCTTGCTCTTGGCTTTCGGTTGCGATGTCACGAATGTCCATCACACGAGCATTGTTCACCACTTCTTCCAGAATATCGAAGTTAAAGTTAGCTTCTTCTTTCTCGATTTTCGCTTTCACCGCTTTTACAGTCGGTTTTTTCGAAATTACGCCACAGTACTCAGGCATTACTTTCGCAAAATCTTCCGTACCGATTTCACGAGCCAGATTAATGATATCTTCTTTATCCCAGTTGATTAACGGGCGAAGGATCAAAGTATCTGTTACGTTGTCGATCAAGCGAAGGTTAGTCAGTGTTTGGCTAGATACTTGACCTAAAGCCTCACCTGTTACTAACGCTTCGATGCCAAATTTCTCTGCGATCATGCCACCAGCACGCATAAACATACGTTTTAGCACCACGCCCATTTGGCCGTCGTCGATGTTCTCAAGGATTTGAGCCACAACAGGTTCGAAATCAACCGCAATGAATTTCACTTTTGCTGACGAGCCGTATTTATTCCACAAGAAATGCGCAACTTGTTTTACGCCGATTTCGTGTGCAGGGCCGCCTAGGTTAAAGAAGCAGTAATGCGTTTTTGAGCCACGCTTAATGTGCAAGTAGCTTGAAACACCTGAATCGAAACCACCAGAAATCAAGCTTAATACGTCTTCTTGAGTACCAAGAGGGAAACCGCCTAAACCTTTATGGCGTGCGATAACTTGGTTTAGTTTGTCGCTTGCGATTTCAAGGTTTACCGTCACTTCTGGGTTAGTTAGCTTAACGCGAGCTGATTCTACCGCTTGGTTCAAACCACCACCAACGTAACGCTCTACGTCAATCGAAGTGAAATCGTGTTTACCACGGCGTTTTACACGCACCACAAAGGTTTTGCCTTCGATTAGGCTACGGCTTTGCTCAAGCGCTTGCTCGTAAATGTTGTGCAGATCCGTGAAATCAGATTGCAATACTTCTAGCGAGTGATGAATGCCCGGCGTATGCGTTAGGATCTCTAACACTTTGTCGTAGTATTCGCTGGTATTCGCTGCGATTTCAATGTGATCACGACGGTTTAATACCGCAACTGATTCAGTTTCACGCTGGATGATATTACGAAGATTACGCTCCAATGTACGAGTGAAACGCTTACGAACCGAGTCACTTTTTACAAAAATTTCTGGATGGGGCTTTACTATAAACTTCATAATATCTTCGCTTTGTTTGTGAGAATTTAGCTTCATTCTTCGAAAAAGAGCTTCTGCCAAAATTAGGGCGCAGATTATACACAACAATTCTGTTAGGCGGTATGAATTTCCTCCACCTTCATCATTGTTTATGTTTTAATCAAACTCACTTCTAACCCTTTCGTTTAGAAATCACTGCTAAACCTATACTTTCTTTTGTAAAACACGGATTAGCGCTTGTTTCATTGCCACCCACTCCAATACAATTGAGCTAACATTTTTACGTCCTAAATTTGACCCCAAATTGATGCTAGGGTAACTTGCCGTCTCATTGGCAAATTCATGTCACTTTATTGACACCGCACAGCAGAATTAACCGCAATAGGCAGAAGAAATATGGCCTCGAAAAAACCTGAAAATATGAGCTTTGAAGAATCCCTTTCTGAACTAGATACCTTAGTGAATCAACTTGAAAATGGTGATTTGGATTTAGAAGATGCGTTGAAGAAATTCGAACGCGGGATCGCTTTAGCTCGTTCTAGCCAAGTGAAACTGACCGAAGCGGAGCAACGTGTCGAGATTTTATTAAAAGATGACGATGAATCTGAACTGATCCCATTCGATCCTGAAAGCGATATTTAATATGGTTACCTCATCTACTATCGCTAAAGCATTGACTGAATATCAAAGCCGCAATAACCAACAGTTGGATGCGTGGTTGGATCGAATTCCCCATCAAAACCAAACCTTAACCAAAGCAATGCGTTACGGTTTATTGCTCGGTGGAAAACGAGCTCGTCCTTTTTTGGTTTATATCACTGGACAAATGTTCGGGCTTTCTTTAGAAGAACTTGACACACCAGCTTCGGCAATTGAATGCATTCACGCTTATTCTTTAATTCACGATGATTTGCCAGCAATGGATGATGATGAGTTGCGCCGCGGCCAGCCGACTTGTCATATTGAATTTGATGAAGCAACTGCGATTCTAACGGGTGATGCACTGCAAACTTTAGCTTTCACCATTTTAGCTGAAGGTAAGCTTTCTGCTGTTGGTGAGCCTCAACGCATTCAATTAATCAAAGAATTAGCTTCAGCTTCTGGCGCCCAAGGTATGTGCATGGGACAGTCACTCGATTTAGAAGCGGAAAATCGCCAAGTTCCATTAGAGGAATTGGAAGAAATCCACCGCAATAAAACCGGTGCATTAATCAAGTGTGCAATTCGTATGGGTGCGATTACAGCGGGTGAAAATGGCCTTGCTGAACTGGCTCATTTAGATCGTTACGCTGAAGCGGTTGGTCTTGCTTTCCAAGTTCAAGATGACATTTTGGATGTGATTGGCGATACCGAAACTCTAGGTAAACCTCAAGGTTCCGATCAAAACTTAAACAAGAGTACCTACCCTGCTCTGCTAGGATTAGAGGGGGCTCAGCAAAAAGCGCAAGACTTATTACAAGAAGCGCTTCAAGCACTAGAAGCAATCCCGTACAATACACGATTACTTGAAGAGTTCGCCCGATATGCTGTCGAGCGCAGCCATTAATATTAAAGCGGTTTATCGTTTCAAATAACGATAACAAAGCTAACGAACAAAAGCGCTAGAATCTATGACTCTTGATATTTCAAAATATCCTACACTCGCACTCGCTAATACACCAGATGAGTTGCGCTCGTTACCAAAAGAAAGCTTATCGCCTCTATGTGATGAGCTGCGTACTTATTTACTCAACTCTGTGAGCCAATCAAGTGGGCACTTGGCTTCTGGTCTAGGCACGGTTGAGCTTACAGTTGCGCTTCATTACGTCTATAACACACCGTTCGATCAGTTGGTGTGGGATGTTGGTCACCAAGCTTATCCGCACAAAATTCTGACTGGTCGTCGTGAACAAATGCCAACCATTCGTCAAAAAGATGGCTTGCACCCGTTCCCTTGGCGCGAAGAAAGCGAATATGACACGCTTTCTGTCGGGCATTCCTCTACATCTATCAGTGCAGCTTTAGGCATGGCGATCAGTGCCGAAAAAGAAGGCAAAGATCGTCGAGTCGTTAGCGTCATTGGTGATGGTGCTATTACTGCGGGCATGGCATTTGAAGCAATGAACCACGCAGGCGATGTTCACGCCGATATGTTGGTGATTCTGAATGATAACGAAATGTCGATTTCAGAAAACGTAGGCGCATTGAATAACCACTTAGCTCAATTGCTAACAGGCAACTTCTATACCTCAATTCGTGAAGGTGGCAAGAAGGTGCTTTCTAACGTACCACCAATTAAAGAGTTGGTACGTCGCACCGAGGAACACCTAAAAGGCATGGTGGTTCCGGGCACTATGTTTGAAGAATTAGGCTTTAATTACATTGGCCCAGTTGATGGTCACGATGTAAAAGAATTAGTCAAAACGCTGAAAAACATGCGCGGCTTAAAAGGGCCACAATTTCTGCATGTGATGACCAAAAAAGGTAAAGGCTACGAGCCAGCGGAAAAAGATCCGATTGGTTACCATGGCGTGCCTAAATTTGACCCAAGCGAAAGTTGCTTACCGAAAAGCAGCAACGGCAAACCAACCTTCTCTAAAATTTTTGGCGATTTCCTTTGTGATATGGCTGCGCAAGACCCAAAACTCATGGCTATTACCCCTGCTATGCGTGAAGGCTCTGGCATGGTGCGTTTCTCGAAAGAATTTCCAGATCAATATTTTGATGTAGCGATTGCAGAACAACATGCGGTAACACTAGCAACGGGTATGGCTATCGGTGGAATGAATCCGATTGTCGCTATCTATTCGACTTTCCTTCAGCGTGGTTACGATCAACTTATTCACGATGTAGCGATCATGGATTTACCTGTGATGTTTGCTATCGACCGTGCTGGCTTAGTTGGCGCAGATGGTCAAACTCACCAAGGTGCATTCGATTTAAGCTTTATGCGCTGCATTCCAAACATGGTCATCATGACACCTAGTGATGAAAACGAATGTCGCCAAATGCTTTACACCGGCCACAAACACACAGGGCCAAGTGCGGTACGTTACCCTCGTGGTTCTGGTTGCGGTGCTGAAATCCAACAAGAGATGACTGCGCTAGAAATCGGTAAAGGTCGTCTTGTTCGTGATGGTTCAACAGAGCAAGAATCAGGCAAAAAAGTGGCAATTTTGTCTTTCGGTACATTCCTACCTGAAGCGATAAAAGCAGCTGAAAATCTGAATGCTACCGTTGCTGATATGCGTTTTGTTAAGCCACTAGATGAAGAATTAGTGCTAAAACTGGCAGCAGAAAATGATGTGCTTGTTACTCTAGAAGAAAACGCAATTACTGGCGGTGCAGGTTCAGGTGTGATTGAACGTCTAATGCAACGCAAGCAAATCAAACCTGTATTGCAACTAGGTTTACCTGATAAATTTATTCACCAAGGTTCGCAAGATGAACTTTATGCTGAATTAGGTTTGAATGCGGAAGGTATTGAAAAGCAGATCCGTGAGTATTTGGCTTAATTAATTCAAAACAATACAAAAAACAAAAGGACGAGCGATCGTCCTTTTTTATTATCACTGCAAAAGATCTATAGCTCAGCAATATAGGAAAGTGTTTCTGGGTGTCGCTGCACTAACTTTAACAGCGTAACAGCTTGCCCATTTGGAGCGCTGCGTCCTTGTTCCCAATTTTCAAGTGTGCGAGCCGATGTGTGCATCAAGCGAGCAAAAACACCACGAGACATATTAAATTGCTCGCGGATACTCACTATCTCATCAGGAGAAATGTTTAATTCACTAATATCATTCACTTGGTGAGTTTTAAGCGTTAACTTACCTTCAGAATGAGCTTTAGCTTCCGTTAACGCTAAATTTAGCTCTGCAAATAAATCACGATTGCTCATTTCGCTATATCTCCATAAATTCTTTTAACTGCCTTTTCTGCTCTGGCGTTAAATCGAATATTTCATTCTTTCTATAAATGGTTAACAGGTAGAAACGTCGTTTTTCATCAAGGAAATAGTAGATCACACGAAAACCGCCTCGCTTTCCTTTTCCTCTACCTGGTAACCGAATTTTTCTCAAGCCGCCAGTACCTTGAATAACATCCCCAGATTTAGGGTTAGACATTAATTCAGCTTGAAAATATCGAAACTCATCATCACTAAGATACTCGTCTCGATATTTTTCAAAAATACTTGATTCAATAAAAACACTTTTCATAGACAATTGTACGCACATCACGTATAGAAGACAAAAGCTAAATAGGTATAAACCGCAAAATTAATGTCAATTTTTAGCTCACTAGGTTTGAACAACTATACCTATGCCGACTATCAACTTGTCATAAAGAACTGGCTTTGATCTAATTTTTAGAAAGAAACTCAATTATTCTGCAACCCAAATAGCAAAAAAGCTCAACACTTTGTTAAGAGTGCTGAGCTTTTATCGTTTTGCTTAAAGGGGAAAATTTATTGTTATTTACAACCAATAAACCACAATCGCCCAAAGAGCTACGCCTGAAATCACACCAGCCAGAATGTCATCGATCATAATGCCTAAACCGCCGTGGACGTTGCGATCAAGTACACTGATTGGCCACGGTTTGATCATGTCGAATAGACGGAAAAGCACAAAACCTATCCCGATCACTTGCCAATCGTAATGAGGTAAACCGAGAAATGGTACCACGCTCATGGTGATCCAAAAGCCGACAAATTCATCCCACACAATTGCACCGTGATCGTGAACTTTCATATCATCAGACGTTTTTTGGCAAATAGTGATACCAATAAGCGATGCAGCAATCAGTACAATCGCATACGCCCAAGCTGGAAGTTGTACTAGCAACAAGTAAAAAGGAATGGAAGCTAACGTGCCCATTGTGCCGGGAACGATTTTCGATAAACCACTACCAAAGCCAACCGCAAGTAAATGCCACGGGTTAGATAGTTTAAGATGAGACAGTGGATTCTCTGCCTTGTTTGATGGAGATGAATTTGATTGCGTCATATTGCGCCTTTTCTATTATTTTCATTAAGCGCCAGAAACGCAGAGCTGAATTCTAACTGAAATGATCAAATCCATGAAGTTGGTTAGCCGGATCATTGTCGGATAATGGCTGATTATTTCGCATTAACTTGATTTGGTTTCCGGTTTGGCTTTCAACAATTTGCCCGATACAAGTTAGCGGGCAGTTTTGTTTTTCTGCCAATTCAGCCAATTTACCTTGATTTTCTGGATGAGCAGTGAAACAAAGTTCGTATTCTTCACCACTAATTAATGCAGTATTTTGTGCTTGTTGAATATCTTGATAAAAATCGATGCACTCTTGGGAAAGTGGCAGCTTTTCGATATCTAAAACCGCTGAGACTTGAGATTGCTTTAACACATGGCGAAGATCAGAAATCAGTCCATCTGAAATATCAATGCAGCTTGTCGCAAGATCTCGTAATTGTTCAGCCAGTTGGATTCGAGACTCGGCATAAAAATGGCGCTGAATTAAAGCATCCGCGTGTGGTTTGTTGGCATTTTGAGGATTAAGAATCACACTCAACCCAGCATGGCTATCACCTAAGTGACCACTTACATACACTAAATCACCAACTTTTGCTGACTTACGAGTTAACGCTTTTCCTTTAGGCACTATGCCTTGAATGGTGAAAGAAATGCTTAACGGGCCTTTAGTGGTATCACCGCCAATAAGTTGGAGATTGTGAACATCCGCTAACTTGAACATGGAATCACAAAATGGAGCAAGCCACTGTTCATTCATTTCAGGCAAGGTTAACGCCATTGAAAACCAAGCTGGTGTTGCGCCCATTGCAGCTAAATCGCTGATATTCGACATTAAGGCTTTATAAGCAACAGCCGCAGGATCGGCATCAGGTAAGAAATGCGTACCACAAACCACTGTATCGGTACTAATAGCAATTTGATGCCCTTCTGGTGGCGAAACTAAAGCGCAATCATCTCCTAACGCCATATCAACATCAGAGCGATTTGCTTGTTTGTGCTCAAAAAATTTTTCAATCAGATTAAATTCGCCAGCCATGATTATCCTGTTTTCTATACGTTTTTATAAACGAAACCTAATTCGCAATCACAAGCCTTGGCATAGTTCATTAACGTTCTAAGTGTCGGGTTACTTCGGCCTTTTTCTAGCCTAGAAATGTTTGTTTCTTGTGTTCCCATTCGTTTTGCGACTTGCTCTTGAGTTAGCCCAGCGCCATTGCGCATGCTTAACAAGGTATTGATAAGTTCGAATTCAGGTTCGAGTTCATCATAAGCTTTTTTAACATCAGGATTAGCTAGTGCTCTGGCTTTTAGTGCTTGTAATTTACTACTCATTTCTTCACCTCATTCATTCGAGATTTTGCAAGATCTAAGTCCTTTTTAGGTGTCTTTTGGCTTTTCTTAATAAAAGCGTGAAGCACCATTATATTTTTACCATCAAAATAACAATAAATACCTCGACCAATCCCTTCTTGAGCTTTAGATCGAATCTCAAACAGTCCATTTCCCATTGATTTCGTATGTGGTTCACCTAGATTTGCACCATGTATTTCAATCAATTCTAGTAACTTCAGCATTCGAGCTTGAATTTTGGGCGGCATATCTAAAATGGCCTGATCAACCCCCTTGTAAAACTCAATATTCCAAGTCATCGTTTTCTTCTCTTTATTAAAACCAATCATATATGATAGGTTTAGTGCTGTCAAAATGTGTATTGGTCAATTTTATAACAACACTTCAAATAACAATGCCGTTGAAAATTTATCCCTTATGAAGAAATGTATGGTTTAAATTAAGTTCACAAAATCAATTGAAAGGAATGATACAGAGTGGGATCTATAGGAGTGAGATAACAAAAAAGGCCAGCGTTATGCTGACCTTTTCATTGAATCAATTCAGATTATTTTTTACGCACATGCGGTGCAGCTTTATCTAACACACCATTGATGAATTTATGGCTGTCTTCTGCTGCAAACACTTTCGCTAATTCGATCGCTTCGTTGATAACCACTTTGTATGGTACATCATCACGCTTAGTCATTTCATACATAGCTAGGCGTAGTAAAGCCAATTCCATCATATCCAAATCTTGCATTGGACGAGAAAGGTATGGGCGTAGTTTGCTGTCTAATTCGTTTGTTGCGTTTACAACACCAGACAATAAATCTTGGAAATAAGCCACGTCAGTTTCTGGTGCTTTTAAGCTTGGCTCGTTAGCGTGATGTTCTTCTTCATCATACTTTTCGCCAGTTAAAAACTGATGTTCAATAGTAGCTACGTTTTCTTTTGTAACTTGCCAAGAGTAAATTGCTTGTAGTGCGAATTGACGTGCATTACGACGTGCGGCTGGTT
Organism: Vibrio sp.; assembly: GCA_047975485.1. Classification (GTDB taxonomy): domain Bacteria; phylum Pseudomonadota; class Gammaproteobacteria; order Enterobacterales; family Vibrionaceae; genus Vibrio. The sequence goes on from JBKEDP010000056.1 coordinate 17,389, forward strand.
TCACGCGAGCCCCCATTAGGAATTAGTTTGCAAAAAATTAGTTAATTTCGTTTAGAACGTTGATCATCTCAAGTGCGCTAAGAGCAGCTTCTTGCCCTTTGTTACCAGCCTTGGTGCCTGCGCGTTCAATCGCTTGATCGATAGTATCAACAGTTAGTACGCCAAATGCGACTGGAAGACTGTATTCCAAAGACACTTGCGCTAAACCTTTATTACACTCGCTACATACATAATCAAAGTGTGGTGTGCCACCACGGATAACAGTACCTAGAGAAACGATAGCATCGAATTTGCCAGTTTTCGCTACACGTTGTGCAACAAGTGGTAATTCAACTGCACCAGGGCAACGAACGACAGTAATGTTATCATCGCTTACTTGACCATGACGCTTCAATGTATCAATCGCACCTGAAAGTAAACTTTCGTTAATAAAGCTGTTAAAACGAGAAATAACGATAGCAATTTTTGCATTTGGAGCGGCAAAAGTACCTTCGATTACTTTCATAAGTTATCCTTTAACTATTTTGAGAGAGTGAGAATCGGCGGATTCTATCACAATTTTAAGAGCAATATCTATGAGAAATTCCGCCGAGGTAAACTTATACAGCATTTTCAAAGTAATTGGAGTTGCAGCGAGGCGACAAGTTTATGAGACCCCATGAGCTTAGCTTGCCTAACCCTTCTTTATAAAAGAAATAGGGGGGCGAATAAACGCAGTCAACAAAGCTGCAGCTTCAAGTACGAAGAAAATACGATGAAAATTTTATTCAGTAACGTAATCCACTACGTTCAAGCCAAAGCCTGAAAGTGCGTGATAGCGTTTGTCTGGAGAAGAAAGCAAGCGCATATCTTTTACTCCAAGATCCGCTAAAATTTGCGACCCCACACCAATACGACGAGATGTACCGTGTTTCTTAGCCATAGTTGGAGCGGTTGCGTTATCTTGTTGCTCAAACATTTTCACTTTATGAATCATGGATTCTGGCGTTTCTTCATTACCAAGAACGACTAACACACCGCCTTCTTGTTGAATACGTTGCATTGCTGAATCTAATGTCCAACTGCGATCTGCAGAACGGTTTGAACGTAGAACATCAGTGAAAGTATCTTGCAGGTGAACACGCACCAAACAAGCATTGTCTTTCACATTACCTTTACACAAGGCGTAATGAAGTTGGTTATCAATGGTGTCACGATAAGTTACTAACTCAAACTCACCAAATTCAGTTGGAAGCTTACATTCCGCTACACGCTCAATCGTCGTTTCCGTGTTGTTACGGTATTCGATTAAGTCGGCAATTGTGCCTAATTTAATGCCGTGCTTTTCTGCAAAGATTTCGAGCTCAGGACGACGTGCCATGCTGCCATCTTCATTTAGAATCTCAACAATAACCGATGCTGGTTCTAAACCTGCTAAACGAGCTAAATCACAACCCGCTTCTGTGTGACCTGCGCGAGTTAATACGCCACCGTCTTGAGCAGAAAGAGGGAAAATATGACCAGGTTGAACAAGGTCTGACGCTTTAGCATCTTTCGCTACCGCTTTTTGTACTGTTACAGCACGGTCAGCCGCTGAAATACCGGTTGTTACACCTTCTGCCGCTTCAATCGAAACCGTAAATGCGGTGCTAAATTGTGCAGTGTTGTCTTGAACCATTGGAGGTAAACCAAGGTTGTGACAACGCTCTTTGGTTAGAGTTAAGCAGATTAGGCCACGACCGTGCGTTGCCATAAAGTTGATTGCTTCCGGCGTAATATGCTCGGCTGCGATAATCATATCACCTTCATTTTCACGATCTTCATCGTCCATTAAGATGACCATTTTGCCTAAACGAATATCTTCGATGATTTCTTTTGAACTGCTAATTGCCATTTTTATGTCCTTTAGGATCCGGTTTATGCAAAACCATTTTGTTGAAGAAAATCCATTGTAATACGAGATTCTGGTGACGTTTCTTCTTGTTTATTTCCAGTGATAAGGCGCTCTAAATAACGAGCAATCACATCCACTTCTAAATTCACTTTTCGGCCAACCACAAAATTGTCGACCGTGGTTTCTTGCGATGTATGCGGAACTATGGTGATTTTGAACGCATTCTTGCGCACATCGTTAACCGTCAAGCTGATGCCATCAATGGTGATTGAACCTTTTTCAGCAATGTAACAAGACAAATGCTCTGGCACTTCAATCCAATATTCCATTGCGCGGCCAATCGGTTGTTTATCGACGATCACGCCAACATCATCCACATGTCCAGAAACAATATGTCCACCAAAACGAGTAGTTGGCAACATGGCTTTTTCTAAATTGACAGATTCTCCCACTTGGTACTGCGAAAAACCTGTACGTTTTAACGTTTCAAGTGATAAATCAGCGCTGTAGCTACGAGAATCGTAACTCACCACGGTTAAACACACGCCATTGGTCGCAATGCTGTCACCTAAATGCACGTCAGACATATCGAGTTTGCCTGCATCCACTTTGATCGTGACATCTTCACCTTTAGGCGTAATGGCTAAAATAGTGCCAACCGCTTCGACAATTCCTGTAAACATAATTTCTCTTTAAATTTGCTATGAATGGGAAAAGGTAGCAGTCAAACGAATATCGTTTCCTACCATTCTCACATCTGTGATGTCTAAGTTTATCGTATCTTGCATTGAGTCCAAGCCACAAATTTCAGTTAATCCTCGTCCGTCAGTTCCCATTAATTTAGGGGCAAGATAAACAATCAGCTCATCAACACAATTTTGCTCAATAAAGCTCGCCGCTAATGTTGCGCCCGCTTCAACCCAAACATGATTAACGTTATGCTCGGATGCGAATTGCTTTAACAGAGCAGGCAAATCAATTTGCTGTTCTGCTTCAACTTTCAATACTGGTGCGTGAGGGTTTTCCGTTTGAACCTGATTTGATTGAACTAACAGCAAGTCACCATCGGTTTGCCAGAGTTTCAAGTTGTTAGCATTGAGAGCATTAAGCTTACCAGTGCGATCCAAAATCACACGCAATGGTTGGCGAACGGATTCTTGAGAATAGATAGATTGAATTGACTGAGGAAGATCATCCCAACGCACATTCAGCGAGGCATCATCATCCAATACGGTTTTTGACGTCGATAAAATTGCGCCCGCTTTGGCACGGTATGCTTGCACATCTTGCCTTGCTGCAGGACCAGTAATCCATTGGCTTTCACCGTTACTTAATGCGGTTTTTCCATCAAGACTTGCGGCAAGCTTTAGCTGAACAAACGGCATGCCTGTTTTCATACGTTTGATGAAGCCAACATTCAGCGCAAGTGCATCTTGTTCAAGCAAACCAACATCCACTTGAATACCTGCATCGCGCAACATTTGAATGCCACGACCTGCGACTTTCGGATTGGGATCTTGCATGGCACAAACTACACGGGCAACGTTGGCGTTAATTAAAGCTTCAGCACAAGGCGGTGTGCGTCCGTAATGAGAGCAAGGTTCAAGAGTGACATAAGCGGTTGCGCCTTGGACTTTATCACCAGCTTGACGCAAAGCATGAACTTCCGCATGAGGTTCACCGGCTTTTAGGTGTGCGCCTTGGCCGATAATGTCTCCATCTTTAACGATGACACAACCGACATTCGGATTCGGTGCTGTGGTATAGATACCTTTTTTCGCAAGAGAAATCGCTTTCGACATCATTTGATGATCAAAGTGAGAAAATACTGAATCTGTCATACTGCCCTTATCCGTAATAAGCCAATGTTCTAATAGCTAAGCTCAATCTTCTAAACGAGCGATTTCTTCACCAAATTCACGAATATCTTCAAAGCTGCGGTAAACAGAAGCGAAACGGATATAAGCGACTTTATCGAGAGTTTTTAGTTGTTCCATCACTAAGTTACCAATCATTTCGCTTGGTACTTCACGCTCACCCGTTGCACGTAATTGGGATTTAATATGACTGATCGCAAGCTCTATTGCATCTGCGCTAACTGGGCGTTTTTCTAATGAACGCTGAATGCCGCCGATCATTTTTTCTTCATCAAAAGGTTCACGATTTCCGTTTGATTTAATCACTCGTGGCATCACTAATTCAGCAGTTTCAAACGTGGTAAAACGTTCGCTGCAAGCTAAACATTGGCGGCGGCGGCGTACTTGGTGTCCATCTGCCACTAAACGTGAATCGATAACTTTGGTGTCATTTTCAGAACAAAATGGGCAATGCATGTCGTTTCTCTTAACGCAAAAAATAATAACGCTAGTTTATCCGAAGTGAGCAGTTTTATCGACTATCTGACTCTAACCATTGCCCGTAAATGCATTATTAAACTTATTAATTGTGATTAAAGCAGACAAACTGAGATTAAAGCAGACAAACTGTGATTAAAGCGGATAAATTTTATACCGTTCTTGAGCAAAACCGGTGTTGCGGTTACACTTACAGCAAATATTGGTTGTCATTTTTGCAATCATCTTCATTTCAGCCCAATTAGAACGGGTGAGTTATAGGAAGTCGAATTATGAAATATTTAGGATTAGCTGGCTTAATGGTATTGGCATTGGCGGGCTGTTCATCTCAGTCTCAAGAAGATAACTACATGGATGCTTCTTTTGAACTATGTAATACAGAAGTAAAAGTTTACTCAACTAGCGATGACGGCAAAGTTCGTATCGTTTGTGCAGATGGCTCAAAATTCGCTTTAGATAACGCTAAAACACTAGACACAATGCGTGACCTAAACGCTAACTACTGTTCAGGTGAAGGTCTAGGCCAATTCAACGAAACTAACAAATACTACATGTTCAAGTGTAAGTCTGGTTCTCTAATCAGCATTAACAAATAAATCCTCTTCGTTCTTGAAGATTATTTAGATACACCAAATACACTAAGCCCCGATGTTCAACGCATCGGGGCTTTTTTGTTTGGATTCATTGGCATAAATTGAATGCACCGAAAAGACGCTGTCCTATCCTAGTCGCTTCGAAAAGTCCGTCCGTGGACTTTTAGACTTTCCTCTGCATTTCAAATTAAGCCAATAATTAAACCTGCTTATTAAGTTTCAAAAACAAAAAAGACGACTTCTCAAACAAGAAATCGCCTTTTGCATGTTCATTTAATTTCAAAATAAAAAGAGTAAGTTCAAGGAAGAGGCACGGAGTTTACTTTAGTAAATGAGTACCTCTGACGCAGAAATTGCTCCTTTTTATGAAGAAATTAAGCGTAAACAGGTTTGCGCTTACAGATATCTAACACTTTCGCTTTTGTTGCTTCGATAACAGACTCATCTCCCATGTTATCTAGGATGTCACACATCCAACCTGCTAGGTTTTTCGCATCTTCTTCAGTGAAACCACGACGAGTGATTGATGGAGAACCAACACGGATACCTGAAGTAACAAACGGGCTACGTGGATCGTTTGGTACTGAGTTTTTGTTTACTGTGATGTTTGCTGCGCCTAGTGCTGCATCTGCATCTTTACCAGTGATGTCTTTGTCGATTAGATCAACAAGGAACAAGTGGTTTTCAGTTGAACCAGAAACGATGTTGTAACCACGGGCGATAAATTCAGCAACCATTGCTTTTGCGTTTTTAACAACACGGCCTTGGTATTCTTTGAATTCTGGCTCTAGTGCTTCTTTGAATGCTACCGCTTTTGCTGCGATAACGTGCATTAGAGGGCCACCTTGACCACCAGGGAATACTGCTGAGTTTAGTTTCTTGTACAGATCTTCACCTGCGTTAGAAAGGATTAAACCACCACGAGGGCCAGCTAGTGTTTTGTGCGTAGTTGTTGTTACAACGTGTGCGTGTGGCATTGGGTTTGGATATTCACCCGCAGCAACAAGACCAGCAACGTGAGCCATATCAACGAATAGGTAAGCACCTACTTTGTCAGCAATTTCACGCATACGCGCCCAATCACAAACTTGAGAGTAAGCAGAGAAACCACCGATGATCATTTTTGGTTTGTGCTCAACCGCTAGCGCTTCCATTTCTTCGTAGTTGATACGACCGTTTTCATCGATACCGTAAGGGATGATGTTGTACAACTTACCAGAGAAGTTTACTGGAGAACCGTGAGTTAAGTGACCGCCGTGTGCAAGGCTCATACCTAAAACTGTGTCACCAGCATTTAGAAGTGCAGAGTAAACTGCGTTGTTTGCTTGAGAACCTGAGTGAGGTTGAACGTTCGCGTATTCTGCGCCGAATAGTTGGCAAGCACGTTCAATTGCTAGAGTTTCTACTTTATCAACGAACTCACAACCACCGTAGTAACGCTTACCTGGGTAGCCTTCTGCGTATTTGTTAGTAAGTTGAGAACCTTGGGCTTCCATTACACGTGGGCTAGTGTAGTTTTCTGAAGCGATAAGCTCAATGTGCTCTTCTTGACGAAGTGTTTCTTCCTGAATTGCGGTAAATAGGTCCGCATCGTAATCCGCAATGTTCATGTCACGCTTAAGCATTTATATCTCCTAACTCAGATAAATCTGACAAATTCCTAAAAAACCCAAAGGTCGATAAAAACGGTAATTTCCGTAAAAGTGTTTGCAACAACAAAAAGCAAACGTTTTCGTTGTTTGTTTGAATGGGCTGTATTCTACCTAATTTGATCCACATCAGAAAGTAGCAAATGCGATTTCTACATGCGGAAATTTCACTATTAAGATGAAGAAAAATAATATTCCTTAAAAACCGGCTATTAACTCATCTCACCTCTGGCGAATTCAACTCTGATTAATAAAGATTTAGCTAACCACAATAACCCAAGTTTACAGATTCGTAAATTTAAGTTTACAAACATTAAACAATGAATTTCCTGTCTCAATATACCTATCGTTCAACATTGGATTAAAATCAGCCAATAATGCGAGTTTGAAATGGATTTCACAACTGGACGAATTAGGATTCAATGTTTATGGAAAAGCATACGTTTATGGAAAAGAATACGTTTGTAGAAAAACAGACCTTTATAGAAAGACATACCCGCAAAGAAGATTTTCTTGCTCACTTCATTGGTAGTTTTATTGTCGCATTAGGCGTTTTCTTTTTATCTTCAGCACAATTAATCACAGGTGGAACAGCTGGTTTAGCCTTACTGCTCAGTCAAGTGAGTGCGTTTTCTTTCGGTACTCTTTATTTCTTCATCAATTTGCCATTTTTCGTTTTAGCTTGGTTACGTTTTGGCAAATCTTTTACGCTCAATAGCTTACTGTGTTGTGGATTAGTTTCTGTGATGGCTGATCATATTCATTATGTTTTAAACTTTAGTCATATCAATATGTTATTCAGCGCAGTTGCAGGTGGGTTACTGATTGGGATCGGTATGCTAATTTTGTTTCGTCACCGTTCCAGTTTGGGTGGATTCAATGTTATGTGTTTGCTTATCCAAGACAAAATGGGCATTTCAGTTGGAAAAACCCAAGTTGTACTTGATTGTGTCATCGTCATTGCGTCGCTGTTTTTTATCTCACCTATGATGATTGCATTATCGGTGATTGGTGCGGTAATGCTGAACATTACTCTAGCAATGAATCACAAACCGACGCGCTATACCGTTCGCTATCAATAGCTTTATTTTACGACGGATTTATTTTACGACGGAACAGTCGGTAAAGGTTTCACCATCAAAGGTAATCGTCGCTTGGTTACCTTTTCCCCAAAACATTTGCTTGCCGTCTAGAGATTCATATTTTGCGCCAGAACCTGAGCGAGTGCGCAGCAAAGGATAAGATCCTTCACGCACCACCAGCAAAGCGCTATCTTGACCAGTAAATTCAATCAAAAATGGCACATCAAACTGGCCTTTGAATTCACTCTTGTCTTGCTTTGATGCTGCATGACATTGATAAGCGACGCCTTTCACTTCCACTCCGCCAACTTCGGTGGTGGTTTTCATATGTTCAACATTCGGTACTTCTTCTACCGTTGTACAGCCAGAAACAAGAGCGAATAATGCCAAAGCGGTTAATCGTTTGAATTTCATTGTGCGTCCTCCGAATACAAAAAGCACGCAACAGATTGATTTGACGCTTTTTGTACAACTAAATCCGGTGCTTGTTCTGTGCATTTAGGCATCACTTTAAAACAGCGAGAAGCAAAACGGCAACCTTTCGGACGATCAATTGGAGACGGAATATCCCCTTTCAGGAGAATTCGTTGCCCCACTCCTTGCTCTTTCAGGCGTAAAGCTGCGTCTCGGTATTTTGGATGAGTGATTGGAATTGCTGACAATAAAGACTGCGTATATGGATGCTGCGGATTTTGATACAGCGTTTGAGCATCACCGTACTCCACAATTTGTCCTAAATACATCACGGCTATTTTGTCGGAAATATGGCGGATCACAGATAAATCATGCGCAATAAAAATCAGCGTTAGATTCATCTCTTTTTGCAAATCCATCAGCAAGTTTAAGATTTGCGCCTGCACTGAAACATCTAATGCTGACACCGACTCATCACACACCACCAATTCTGGCTTTAAGGCAATGGCACGTGCGATCCCAATACGCTGCTTTTGACCGCCTGAAAATTCGTGCGGGTATCGCTCTGCTGCATCAGGAGTTAACCCCACTTTCACTAATAACTCGGCAACCCACTGCTCACGTTCTTGCTGCGTTCCCAATTTATGGATCACAAACGGCTCTTGCAAAATCATGCCGACCGTATGGCGAGGATTGAGCGATTCCGTTGGATCTTGAAACACCATCTGCATTTTTTGACGTAACTGGCGTAGCGATGGTGCATCTAACTGACAAATATCTTGCCCATCAAAATACACTTTACCTTCGGTTGGCTCATACAAGCGTAATAGACTTCGGCCTAATGTGCTTTTTCCACAACCTGATTCACCAACAATACCAAGGGTTTCACCTCGATTAATTTGGAAAGAAACACCATCTACCGCATGAACCGTGTAGCCTTTTTTGAACAGCCCTTTTCCCGAATAGAAATACTGCTTCAAGCCTTCAACTTTCAATAATTCAGTCATGGTCATTATTCCTAACGATTCGATTGCTGAGGTTGTAAATCTTGCCAGAAATGACAACTCACAAGATGGTCGACTTGCTGCTCATTTTGCTTAACTTCTAATTTCGGATCTTGGCTCTGGCATAGCTCTTGACGATAGGCACAACGAGGTGCGAAACGACAACCTTTTGGCATATTGCTTAAATTCGGCACTGAACCGTCAATGGTTGGTAATTGTGTTTTAGCTTGCGACTGACTATGCGGCATCGAGGCTAATAAACCTTGCGTATAAGGGTGGCTTGGCTCATCAAACAAGGCGAACACATCCGCTTGCTCGACCACTTTACCTGCGTACATCACCACCACTTGATCACACATTTCCGCCACCACGCCGAGATCGTGAGTGATGAAAATAATAGACATGCCGGTTTCTTGTTGCAGGGATTTCATTAAATCCAAAATCTGCGCCTGAACCGTTACATCTAAAGCAGTGGTCGGCTCATCACAAATCAACACATCAGGACGGCAAGCGAGCGCAATCGCAATCATGACACGTTGACGCATCCCACCAGAAAGCTGATGCGGAAATTCCAACATGCGTTGCTTAGCCGAGGGAATACCTACTTTTTCGAGCATCTCTAACGCAGCTTGATAACGTTGCGGCTTTTTCAGCTCAGGTTGATGAAGTTGATACACCTCCATCAACTGTTTACCAATGGTATGAACTGGGTTTAATGCTGTCATCGGATCTTGGAAGATCATCGAAATCGCATTGCCGCGCATTTGGTACATTTGCTCAACGGGCAAGGTCGCTAAATCCGTACTTTTATCCGCTGTGTGATAATGAATACTTCCGCTGACCACTTTACCAAAAGGTTTCGGCAACAAGCCTAGAATCGACATAGCGGTAACGCTTTTGCCACAGCCCGACTCACCCACTAAGCCAACAGTTTTCCCTTTCGGCACATGAAAAGTCACACCATCAAGCACTCGAACCACACCGTTATCGGTTTCAAATTCAGTACAAAGATCAGTGATGGTTAATACGTCTTTTTCTCTCATACTGACCTATTACTTAGCTACTTCTGGTTTAGTTGTTTCTGGTTTAGCCGCTTGTGGTTCTTCTTTTGCGCTAGAAAAGTCTTGTTTGAATGTGTCATCAATCAAGGTCACTGGCTCAAACGCTTTGCCTGATTTCATGGCATCAAGAGTTTCTTTTTTCGCATCTTGCTCGATCCAGAATGTGCCTAAACTTCCCATAAAACCAGCTGGGAAGAATAAGAATTCCGTTTGTTTGGTAGCAAATTCTTTCGGCAATTTCATCCAACGCCAGTAACCTTCACGAGAGTAAGGCACCATGTAGCCGGGAACGATCACTTTGGCATCATCAATCACTTTTTGAATTTGACGAGATAACTCATGCTTTTTAGCCAAATCAAATTCGTTACGATAGGCTTCAATTAACTTATCCAATTCTGGCGTGCCAAAGTTAGTAAAGTTATTGCTTTGAGGTTTGTTGGCATTTTCAGAAGCGAAATATTGCCAATACTCAGGAATACGATTAGCCGACATATCATGGAAAGAAAGCTGATGTTTTTTCTCAAGCACATATTTAAACATACTCGAACCATCAATTAAGTTCAGAGTTAGATCTAAACCAGCCAATTTCGCCTGCTCACGCAAATAAGCAATACGAGGGGTGTGGGTTGGAGTGGAATAAGTCACCGCAAAACTTAAACGCTCGCCTTTGTCATTTTGGCGAATTCCATCTGGGCCAATATTGGTGAAGCCCGCTTTTTCAAAATAAGAGGCAGCAAGTTTAGGATCAAAGTTTGGCGCTTTAATGCCGTTGTTGTCGTATTCACCATGCCCCGTGCCAATTGGATTCGGTTTACGTACATAGTCATTACGCAGCAATTTGCTGATCATGCCGTCATAATCGGTCGCATACATGATGCCTTGGCGCACGTTAATGTCATCGAGCATTGGCATGGCGATATTAATCCAAAGGCCACCAGCACCAACTGGAGCTTGGTTATACGCCCACGCTTTTTGAATGTAGCCTTTGTCGAATAATTCCCCTGTCGCTTTATCGTGCCAAAGTGTTGGTCGAAGCAGTGGGAAAGAATCTAATTGCCCTTTTTCAAAATATTTAAAGGCAATATCTGGATCTCGGATCACTTTGATGCTGATTTTATCGACGTTAAAACGGTGCTGATAATACTTGTTGCTGTAGCCCCACCAATCTTTAACGTGTTTGAAGCTAACCGCTTTGCCTTTGTCGATATCGTCGATGTAATAAGGCCCAGTTGTCGGCTCTGGTTTGAAGTTGTAACGACGCACGAAATCATCAGCAATGCCGTCACCGTTTTCGTCTTTTTTGGGATTAGCATAGAAATGCGCAGGAATTGGTGCAAGGTTTACGTAATCCATTAATTCATCTGGATTGCGAGGTTTGCCTGAAACTACAGCAATGGTGTGTTCATCAAAAGCAATAATGTCGCTGACTTCTTTGGTGTAAAAGTCGTTATACCAAGGTGCAACAATATCTTTCGAGCGCATCATTTTTAGGATGAAAGTGAAGTCTTCTGCGGTAACTGGTTTGCCATCACTCCATTTCGCTTTGGGATCGAGTTTGAAGTAAACCGTTTTGTGATCGTCAGCTAACGCCCAAGATGTAGCAATCGACGGTAACCAGTTGTCGGTATTTGGATGACGATCTAGCAAGCCCATATTTGAACGTGTCCAGCCAGCAAAAACGCCATTGGCATCAGGCCCAACGGTACGGAAAGTTTGCGGAAAGCTGTCCATATAGGTGTGATAAATGCCGCCATATTGGGCATCAGGAGAAGCAAAGGTTGGATCACTTTCGTTAGTTTGCCATTTGAGATCGGCGGGTAATTCGGCAGCTTGAAGTGAGAAACAAGTTAAACCGATAGAAAAACAAAGACTTAATTTGACTGCATGTCCTATTTTTCTTTTATTCATTTTTCTTCCTTAAATATGGAGTTCTAACTACTCAACGGGTCAACGGGTCAACGGGTCAACGGGTCGAATTTGAATTCAATGATTGGTGGAGAAAAGTATAAAAATACATGGATGTATTTTTCTAAGCGCTCAGGGATGATTTAAGCGTCTTTTCGGAATCAACATTGAAGTCAAATTATATAGTTTTCATTAAACATATTGAGTAAATCGTTTTGGATCAAATGCTTCTCGAATCGCTTCACCAATAAATGTCACCATCACCAATACAGCAACAATGGCAGAAACTACAGAAATCGCAATCCACGGTGCATCTAAATTTGACTTACCTTGCTGTAATAATTCGCCCCAACTTGGTGTCGGTGGCATTAAACCTAAGCCTAAATAATCCAATGCGGTCAAAGCGGTAATGTTTGCCACAATGGTAAATGGCGCTAGCGTCACAATCATCACCATAGTATTTGGCAAAATATGGTGGAACAAAATTCGCCAGTTAGATGCCCCTAACGCTTTTGCCGCCAAGGTGTATTCCCTCGCCTTTTCTTTATAGGTCATGGTGCGCATATACCAAGTCATGCCCATCCAACCGAACAGCACGTTAATAAAGGTAAACAGCATAAAGCTCGGCTGCATGATGGAAACCAGAATCATGATCACATACAAGAAAGGCACCATCGACCAAATTTCAATAAAGCGTTGGAAGAACAAATCAAACTTGCCGCCCCAAAACCCCATGATGCAACCCACTGTGACACCAATGGCATAAGAGATCGCCATCGTCAATAAGGCAAAGCCCATCGCAATCCGAAAGCCGTAAAGCAAGCGAGCCAAAATATCGCGCCCAATGGTATCTGTACCTAAGTAATGTTGATGCTCAGCACTTGGCGCAGCTGGTGGAAACTCGCTATCAAAATCTTGCTCGTACGGATTCCAAGGCACTAAGGGCATAATCACAAAACCGTCAGGATCTTTATCTTTAATCACGGTTTGCAACTGGCGGTAATTGGTTTCCGATTGATAACCTAAATCAAATTGGCTACCAGAAATTACATCAGAATAAGTTGGGAAGAACCACTCACCCTTGTATTGCACGATAATCGCTCGGCTATTGATTAACAGCTCCGCACACAAGGCTAAAACAAACAAAAACGACAACAAAATCAACGACCAATAACCACGTTTGATCGCCTTAAAACGTTTGATTTTCTTTTGAGTTAAAGGATTCGAACGCCACATTTTCAACATCATCTTAGGCTCCAAACTTCACTCGTGGATCAACTAACGCCACGCAAATATCCGACAAAATATTGCCAATCAACAGCATCAAAGCATTAATCGCAAATAAGCCCATCACCACCGGGTAATCTCGTTCCACAATCGACTCATAACCCAACAAACCAATGCCGTTAATATTGAAAATTACCTCAATCAAAAATGAGCCCGTCATAAAGAACATCAAGGAATTACCGAACGAGCTAGCAACCGGAATCAAACTGTTTCTCAGCGCATGACGACGCACGGCTTGTTTAAATGGCAAACCTTTCGCAATTGCGGTGCGTACATAATCAGCTGCTAAGTTTTCCATTAAGTTGTTTTTCATCGTCATAGTCAGCAGCGCAAAGTCGCCAATCAAATAACAAAACAATGGCAAAATCGCATGCCAAAGCACATCTTTAACTTGTTCCGAAGTAGTGAAATATTCAAAATCATCGCTGATGAAGCCGCCCATCGGAAACCATTCCAAATGAAAGCTAAATAAACTCAGCAGCAACACGCCAATCACATAACCGGGCAAGGCATAGCCAACAAAAATGAAGATAGAACTGGACGCATCAATCACGCTGCCATGCTTTAGCGCCTTGATGTAACCGAGAGGAATAGAGACCAAATAGCTAATCAAAAACGTCATCGCACCATAAAATAACGAGACAGGTAAACGCTCGCCAATCATGTCGGTAACGGGTTCGTAATAGCGGGTAGATTCACCTAAATCCAGCTGAACCAGCTTAGTTAACCACTCCCAATACGCCTGTGGGATAGGTTTATCCAAACCATAAAATTCATTGAGTTCGGCAATTTGATCATCAGAAAGAGAATTGTTGCTACCTTGCGTAACACTTTGAGAAACAGATGTGTCACCACCTTGAATTTGCAAGCTCAGCAACATGCGCTCCACTGGTCCACCGGGAACAAAACGCGTTAAAGTGAAAATCAGCAAAGTGATGCCGATAAAGGTAGGAATGACCAATAAAAGTCGTCTAAAAATGTAGCTTGTCATTCAACTCTATCCATGAAATTTTGTTTTATCCTGTAAAAATGCATAAATATAGCGATAAAGACCATAGACATTGGTCAAGTTTAGTATTTTGTAATATTGCGCTAAATCATATAAAGGCTAAATAATGTGATCTGCTTCAAGTAATTAATGGTTGATTGTTAAACGATTACCTATAATGCCCTGTCATCGTTTGCTCAGATAAGATTTTATGCGAAAACCAACTATTACACTAAAAACAGCCGTTATCCTTCCCTTCATCGCTGTGTTACTGCTCACTATAAGCATCATCACCATAAGACAAAAGCACAGTTATGAAAATATGCTCGTAGAAGTTAGCCACAAGCAGCTTTCTACTATATCGCAAAACGTCGATGCTCGTTTATCGGATTTCTTAAGCGATACATTCAAAATGAGCCAAGTTGTAAGCAAAACCATCACCAATGACGGTTTGTACGATTCTGAAAAAAAATCAGAACTAGAAAGCTACCTTCGTGATAGCTATAACGACGTAAAATCCTACATGCCACAGCTATTTCTGATCAAATTCAGTTGTGATAAAAGTAGCAGTTTTCTTGGTTTCCGTAAAAACGACTTCCAAAATCTTTCTCTTATCAAAACCGATCCTCAAAATAAAGATAACTTAAATATCTACCTTGGTGAAAAAGATAACACACCTCTTATCACCACGATGGAACATTACGATCCGAAAACTCGCCCTTGGTATAAACCCGCCGTAAAAGCCGGTCAAACCACATGGACTGAACCTTATGTCGATCAAGATGAGCGCAAAGATATTTCGCTTTCAGCCTCTACGCCAATCTACAAAGATAACGAGTTGATGGGTGTTTTTTCAGCTGACGTACGTATTGCAAGTTTCAGTAATTTCTTAGCAGAACAGAAAAAACTCAACAACACATCTATCTTCATTTTTGATCAGCATAAACACCTAGTTGCTTACTCAGATACAGAGCATCCTACACAAGCAAATCAAGCGTCTAAATATCAACAACACCCATTTAATGATCGCTACATTGATAACAGTGCTGATCCGCTAATTAAAGAAACGGCAAATCAAATCATCCTGCAAAAAGTTGATTTAAAAGATAAACACTACTTCTCATTTAATCTTAATAATGAGCGTTACTTTAGCTACACCACGCCGTTTACCGACGAAAATGGCCTAGAGTGGACGATTGCGCTAACCACACCAGAATCTACCTTGCTAGGTGCATTACCAGAAAAACAAAATAATGCTCTTTGGTTCAGTTTAGCGGCTGGCCTAATTGCGAGCTTCTTTGGTTACTTAGTCTTTAGCCGTGTGACTTGGACTCTTCGCGCAACCGCAAAAGCAGCACAAAAAATCTCAACCGGACATTGGGATATTGAAGATCTGCCAAGAAATACACATATTGCTGAAATTAATACGCTGAGTAACACCTTCTCAGATATGACTCATAAGCTAAAAGATTCGTTCAATAACTTAAGAGATCAGTTGTATTACGACACTCTAACCAACCTGTATACACGCCAAGGTTTAGTGGAAACCTTTAACAATCTACAAACCTCAAAATCAGGCACCATCATTGCGGTTGGTATCGAGCGATTCCGAGATATTAATGATACGTTTGGCCATCACAAAGGTGACAAAGCCTTGTTGCTGATCAGCCATTATTTGAAAGATCTTAAAGAAGATGACCATATTTTAGCACGCAGCTCTGGTGCTGAATTCATCCTTTATATTCCAACGCAAAAACCAAAAGACATTGAAGCTCTTATCGAACGCATCGAAGACCGCTTCAAAGAACCGTTAAAAGTGGGTACAAAAGAAATCCTCATTACACCTGTGATGGGTATTGCGCCGCTTAATGAGAAAGATGATTTACGCACTCACATTAAAAACGCCAGCATAGCTTTAAGCCGAGCAAAACGTTCTGATGAACAAGCGGTTTACTACCATTCAGATATGGCTGGTGAATCTGGCAAGCGCATGAAAACGATTACCGAAATCACACATGCTATTGCTAATGATGAGTTTGTACCTTTCTACCAGCCAATTGTCGATGTAAACACTGGTGAAATGATTGGTGTTGAAGCCCTAGCTCGTTGGATCTCGCCAACCAAAGGCATGGTTTCACCACTCGACTTTATTCCTATCGCTGAAGAGTTTGGTCTAATCAAACAAATAGGACAACAGATTTTACGCAAAGCCTGCATGGATACTCAGCAAGCGATCATGCAAGGTATTTGGAGTGAAAACTTCCATCTGCATGTGAATATTTCTGTGCGACAACTTGATCAAGATTGTTTCTTAGAAGATGTACAAACGATTCTAGCTGAATCGGGTTTGGCTAAAAAACATCTGACACTAGAAATCACTGAATCGGGCATGGCAGATGATAATAACCTGATGATGAAAAACATGAATGCACTACAAGAACAAGGGATTAGTATTGCAATTGATGATTTCGGAACCGGTTATTCTTCGCTTTCTTACTTGCATAAACTGCCGTTTAACTGCTTGAAGATCGATCGTGCTTTCATCCGTGACCTGAATGACGAAAACGCAACTTCATCTATTGCGGCCATTATCATGGGCATGGCAAAAAATATGAATGTGACGGTTGTTTCTGAGGGTGTTGAAACTCAAGATCAAGCGATGATTTTGAAAGACTTAGGCTGCCAACACGCACAAGGTTTCTTATACTCTAAACCTCAGCCGTTTGAAGAATATATGAAAAATGCGAGTTAATTCTCACTCAATTCAAATTATCTAAACCTAAAAATGCCGCATTTTATTCTTCATAAAATGCGGCATTTTTGTTTTTAGATTTTAAGAATGAAATCTAGCTTTAGTTTTACTTATGTTCAGCTAAGTATTTCACTACATTATTAATGCTATCAAGCACAACGGTCGCTAGAGATTGCGCTTCATCCGTTACGGTTTTACCTGTTCTCACTAAGATCTTAGTGCCAACACCTGCGGCAATTGCAGCTCGCATATCATCGGCTTTATCACCAATCATCACAGAGTTCGCCATGTCGATTTTTAATTCTTTTTGCGCCGAAACAAACATGCCAGTTTTTGGTTTACGGCAATCGCAATCTTGTGTGTATTTTTCTACGCTGCCTTGTGGGTGATGTGGGCAGTAATAAATGCCATCAAATTCTACGCCCTTATCGACGAAGTTCCAGTCCATCCACTCGGTCAAAGTCAGGAATTCATCTTCCGTGTAATAACCACGCGCAATGCCAGATTGGTTAGTCACTAACACCAACTGGTAGCCCATGTCTTTCAGTGCTTTTGTCGCTTCAAACACACCTTCAATGTATTCAAAATCATCTTGATTGCTTACATAGCCGTGATCAACATTAATCACACCATCACGATCGATAAAAACAGCAGGCTTAGACACAGTGGAACTCTCTTATATAGGAAGAAAAAAGCATGAACGGATTATTGCACGGTTTGTCAGGGACTTCATTAAGTAATGTTTTATAAACCGCTTCACTACCTCTATTCAGTTGTACTTTTTACATTTCAACAACAAAGACAGTAATAACAAAAACCGTTTAGCCGTCTAGACGTAAAAATATCTATTGACAGAAATCACCGAAAACCATAGCATCTTCTACATATTCTTAATTGATTGCACTTTTCCACTAAGTTCATTAAGTTAAGAAACTAGAATATATGGAACATATCCCCTAACAGGTTGTTAAATGATTGAAATAAATCAAGTCAATAAAGTCTTTTATCAGGGCACGAAGCAAATCCCTGCTTTAATAGACATTAATCTTCATATTCCTCAAGGGGAAATTTTTGGTGTGATCGGTTCATCAGGTGCGGGTAAAAGTACCTTGATCCGCTGCGTGAACATGCTTGAAGCACCAACTTCTGGCTCAGTATTTGTTGATGGTGTGGATCTCACTAAATTATCTTCAACAGAATTAAGCCACGCTCGTCGCAATATTGGCATGATTTTCCAACACTTTAATCTGCTTTCTTCTCGCACCGTGTTTGATAACGTTGCTCTGCCTTTAGAATTAGCGGATGTAGCAAAAGATAAAATAACAAAACGTGTCACTGAACTATTGGCGTTAGTGGGTCTAGCAGATAAACACGACAGTTACCCTTCTAATTTAAGTGGTGGTCAAAAGCAACGTGTGGCAATTGCTCGTGCTTTGGCATCTGAACCAAAAGTATTGCTTTGTGATGAAGCCACCAGCGCACTTGATCCTGCAACCACTAAGTCGATTTTAGAACTGCTTAAAACCATTAATAAACAGTTAAACTTAACGATTTTGATCATCACGCATGAAATGGATGTGGTGAAAAACATTTGTGACAAAGTGGCGATCATTGGTGGTGGTCGCTTAGTTGAACAAGGTTTAGTGAGCGATATTTTTGCGCATCCGAAAACAGAACTTGCACAAGATTTCATTCGTTCAACGCTCGACCTTTCTATTCCTGATGATTACAAAGCTCGATTACAAACCACGCGTGTTGAGGGTTCGATCCCATTAGTACGTTTGGAATTTACTGGTGCTTCGATTGATGCACCCGTTATTAGCCAACTATCACGCAAATTCGATATTGATGTCAGCATTTTGAACTCTGATATTGATTACGCAGGCGGTGTGCGTTTTGGTTTGATGGTGGCAGAATTCTTTGGCGAACCGGAACAAGCCGAACAAGCCATGACTTTCTTAAAAGAACACAATATTAAAGTTGAGGTGCTTGGCTATGTTTTATGATCACATCATGGATTGGTATATGGAGCACCGCACGTTTCGCCTGATTTGGGGCGCGACATGGGAAACCTTATACATGGTTGGCGTTGCAGGCATTATCGGTTTTATTATCGGTATTCCTATGGGCGTGGTTTTGCACACAACGAAGAAAGGCGGATTATTAGAAAACCGTGCCATTAACATGATCCTTGGTGCGATTGTGAATATTGGTCGTTCTGTGCCGTTCTTAGTATTGATGGTAGCGATCATTCCTCTGACTACGCTTTTAATCGGTAAATTTATCGGCACAACGGCAGCGATTGTTCCGCTAACCGTTGGCGCAATTCCATTTATTGCTCGCCTTGTAGAAAGCGCATTGGTCGAAGTACCAAGTGGCTTGATTGAAGCAGCGCAATCTATGGGTGCAAGCCCGATGCAAATCATCACTAAAGTGTTATTACCTGAAGCTTTGCCTTCAATCGTTAATACAGTAACCATCACTTTAGTTACATTGGTTAGCTACTCTGCAATGGCTGGTACAGTTGGCGGCGGCGGTTTAGGTGACGTTGCAATGCGTTACGGTTACCAACGTTATCAACCAGACATCATGTTTATCACCGTTGTGTTATTGGTTATCGTGGTACAAATCATCCAAATGGTTGGCGATAAGATTGCGAAAAAAGTCGACCATAGATAAGTGTTTTTAGAAAAAAGCAGTAAACAAAGAGATAAAAAGCGTTAAAACAAAAACAACTAATTCAGAGTAAAAATGAATTTAAGCTCGAATTAATTTAGTGACAGAATCAAACATTATTTTTTACACGGAGAGAAAAACCTATGAAATTGAAGAATGTATTCAGCGCCGCAGTTGCAGCCTCAGCCCTTTTTGCCGCTACTGTTAGCGCAGCAACCATTAACGTGGGCGTAATTGCAGGTCCTGAAGCACAAGTTGCAGAAGTAGCAGCTAAAGTTGCAAAAGAAAAATACGACCTAGACGTTAAATTAACTATCTTCTCTGATTACATCATTCCTAACGCAGCATTAGATGATGGTTCAATCGATCTAAACGCATTCCAACACAAACCATACCTTGATAAGCAAATCAAAGACCGTGGTTACAAAATCACGCCAGTTGGTAATACGTTTGTTTACCCAATCGCAGGTTACTCGAAAAAAATCAAATCAATTGATGAGCTAAAAGCTGGCGATAGCATTGCTGTACCAAACGATCCAACTAACGAAGGTCGCGCACTATTGCTTCTTCAATCTCAAGGTTTGATCAAGCTTGCTGAAGGTTCTGGCCTAGAAGCAACACCACTTGATATCGTAGAAAACCCTAAGAAATTGGACTTTGTTGAGCTAGAAGCACCACAACTTCCAAACTCTCTACAAGACGTCGCGATTGCAGTAATCAACAACACATTTGCAGCGCAAAACGGCCTAACAGCTGAAGAAAATGGCGTATTCGTTGAAAGCAAAGATTCTCCATACGTTAACCTAATCGTTGCTCGTGAAGACAATGCAAAAAGCGAAAACGTACAAAACTTCGTAAAAGCATACCAAACAGATGCGGTTTACCAAGAAGCAATGAAACTGTTTAAAGGTAGCGTAGTTAAAGGCTGGTAATTCATACCCGTCGTACTTGAAGCTGCAGCGTTGTTAACTGCGTTCATTCGCCCCAATCACATAGGCAAGCTATGCTCATGGAGCCTCATGAACTTGTTGCCTAGCTGCAACTCCAATTACTTAGGGTATAACTATATATCAATTAAAAATGCCCAAGTTCTATTATGAACTTGGGCATTTTTGTTTGTGTTCTATATAAAGGATTAAGGTGTGTAGTAAGTCGCAGCACCAGGCCCTACAGGTAAGCCCAGAACAAATACCCATACGTAGAACAACAAGCTCCAGCCAACTAAGAAGCAAAGCGTGTATGGCAACATGGTCGCAATAAGTGTACCGATACCTAGGTTCTTCACATAACGAGATGCTACCGCCAGAATCAAGCCAAAGTAGCTCATCATCGGTGTGATTAGGTTAGTTACTGAATCACCAATACGGTAAGCCGCTTGAATGGTTTCAGGGGCATAGCCAACCAACATTAGCATTGGAATAAAGATTGGTGCTGTAACCGCCCATTGTGCCGAAGCAGACCCGATCATTAAGTTAATGAATCCACACATAGCAATAAAAGCAAAGAACAGCAATGGCCCCGTTAAACCAATTGATTGCAAGAAGTCTGCGCCTGTTACTGCAAAAACTTGACCGAAGTTCGTCCACTTAAAGAAAGCCACAAACTGCGCCGCAAAGAACACCAACACAATATACATGCCCATTGATGACATGGAGTTCGACATCGCATTAATCACATCACGGTCGTTTTTCATCGTGCCCACAACTTTACCGTAGACGAATCCCGGAATAGCAAAGAATACAAAGATAAAAGCAACAATACTTTTTAAGAATGGAGAACCTATCACACCACCTGTTTCAGGGTTTCGCAGCACTCCATCTTCAGGAATAATAGTCCAAGCTAATAGCGCAATCACACCGATGACTGCAAATCCTGCCATTTTTAAACCTTTCTTTTCAAGCTGACTCAAATACCCCATTTTGTCTTGAGAAAGATCTTCTACTGCTTGCTCTATATGATACGAACCTAATTTAGGCTCAACGATTTTCTCTGTCACAAATGAGCCAATAATGGCGATAAAGAAAGTTGATACGAACATAAAGTACCAGTTCACTTCTGGGCCAACGGTGTAGCTTGGGTCAATCATTTGCGAGGCTGTTTCCGTAATACCAGACAATAGTGGATCAACGGTTCCTATTAACAAGTTCGCAGAATAACCACCAGAAACACCAGCAAAGGCCGCAGCTAGGCCAGCTAAAGGATGTCGTCCTAAAGAGTGAAACAACATAGCCGCCAAAGGAATAAGAACCACATAACCTAGCTCAGAAGCCATGTTGGAAAGAATACCAGCAAAAATAACCGTGAAGGTTACCATACGCTTGGATGCCCCAATCACCATGCCACGCATCGTCGCCGACAATAATCCTGAATGTTCCGCCACTGCCACACCTAACATAGCGACTAAAACCGTTCCAAGAGGAGCAAAACCTGTGAAGTTTTTCACTAAGTTAGTCACAATAAGCTGCAAGCCTTCTGCATTTAATAAACTCACAACATGGATCACGCCATCAGCAGAGCGACCTCTTGCGCCTTCAGGGCGAGGATCGGCTACGGAAACATCAAAATACCCTGCAATTCCCGACGAAATTAAAATCGCCAAACAGAAAACGACAAACAAGGTAATTGGATGAGGAAGTAAATTACCGAGATATTCGACTGAATCTAAAAATCGGGTAAAGAGCGTTTTTTTAGGCCGCTTATACAGCCCTGATGGGGGTAAAGTCATCAGCCTCTCCTAATCAATGACTTTTAAGTGGGGCTTTCCACTACTTTCAAAAGTTGAGCAGGAGGTTACGTTAAATAAAACCATTCCAAAAAGCCGAAAATGTTAGTCGATATTACGAAAACCGCACAAAACTCAATCACACAACAAATAACAACATCTAAAGTATTTATATTTCGAATTAATATTATTCCTTCATATAGCATCTAGTGTCATAAATGAACATCTAACAAATTTGTCAGTCTGTGATTTTGCTCACCCTTTGAATTGTTTTAAATTTGAGGTCACTTGGGTATATGATTATGGAAATATTTTAATTCACTCATCATTCAGTTTGAGAACAAGATGTCCTTTTCCATTGAACCTATTGGCCGAATTCATACACCATTTAAAGAAAAGTTTGCTGTGCCAAGGCAACCTCGTCTTACGTCTAAAGCGACTGCTCGTATTGAATTATTAGAGGCTGCAAACACTCCTGAATCGGTGAGAGGCATGGAGCAATTTAGCCATGTTTGGTTACTGTTTCTTTTTGATCAGAATTTACAAGCAGGATGGAAGCCAACCGTTCGTCCTCCAAGATTAGGCGGCAATGAACGCATTGGTGTATTTGCTTCTCGCTCAACGTTTCGTCCTAATGGCATTGGCATGTCAGCAGTGGAATTAAAAGGCATCACGCAGCAAGGTAATCAAACTTGGGTTGAATTAGGCAGCACAGATTTAGTCGATGGCACACCGATTATCGACATCAAGCCATATCTGCCTTATTCCGATTCTATCCCTGATGCCAAAGGTGGATTTGCAGAAACGGAACCAGAAACTTTGCCTGTTATATTTTCTGCATCAGCGCAATTAAGCCTAAAATCGTTACCACAAAGTCAGCATATTCAAACCGTGATCGAGCAAGTTTTGCAGCAAGATCCTCGCCCTGCTTATAAGAAAAACAAAGCGGATGATAAAGAATACGCAGTGCATCTTTTCGATCTCAACGTGAAATTTAAAATCGAAGCCCACAATTCAGCGGAATTCGACGCCATAAATCAAAATTTCGTCCATGTAACCGCAATTGAACACTTTTGAGATCTTGTTCAGACTGGTATCATAGCGGGCTAAATTGTCGCCAGAGAGATTCCTTCTGACTAAGGTTTTAGCTCAATTTGCGGCTATTGAAATATTAGTTATTAACAATAAAACAAATTTAAGCGGGTACAAAAATGCGCACCAGCAACTATCTTCTTTCTACTTTGAAAGAAACACCAAACGATGCGGAAGTGATCAGCCACCAGCTGATGCTTCGTGCAGGTATGATCCGTAAACTAGCTTCTGGCCTATATACTTGGTTGCCGACAGGTTTACGTGTGTTCCGTAAGGTTGAAAATATCGTTCGTCAAGAAATCGACAACGCAGGTGCTGTTGAAACATTAATGCCCGTAGTTCAGCCGTTCGAGTTGTGGGAAGAAACTGGCCGCTCTGAAAAAATGGGCCCAGAATTACTTCGCTTACAAGACCGTCACGCTCGTCCATTTGTGCTAAGCCCAACGGCTGAAGAAGTGATCACAAGCCTTGTGCGTAATGAAGTAAGTTCATACAAACAACTTCCGATCAACCTTTACCAAATTCAAACTAAATTCCGTGACGAACGCCGCCCACGTTTTGGTGTGATGCGTGCTCGTGAATTCTGCATGATGGATGCATACAGCTTCGACATTGATAAAGCTGGCCTAGAAAAATCTTACCAAGCAATGCACGATGCTTACTGTAAAGCATTCGACCGCATGGGCTTAGACTACCGCCCAGTATGGGCTGACAGTGGCGCAATCGGTGGTAACGGTTCTCAAGAATTCCACGTTATCGCAGAAAGCGGTGAAGACTTAATCGTATTCTCAACAGAATCTGATTACGCTGCAAACATCGAAAAAGCAGAAGCGATTGAATTAAAACAAGCGGCTGATGCGCCAACTCAAGAGATGACTCTAGTTGATACGCCAAACGCAAAAACAATCGCAGAATTGGTTGAGCAACACGGTTTACCAATCGAGAAAACCGTTAAGACTTTATTTGTGAAATCTTCAGATGAAGTTGAAGCACCAATCATTGCATTGATTATCCGTGGTGACCACGAGTTAAACGAAATCAAAGCTGAAAACCTACCACAAGTTGCAGCTCCACTAGAAATGGCAACGGAAGAAGAAATGCGTGCACTAATCGGTGCTGGTGCAGGTTCTCTTGGCCCTGTTGGTCTAGAACTACCATTCATCGTTGACCGTTCTGTTGCAGTAATGAGCGACTTCGGCGCAGGTGCTAACGTTGATGGCAAACACTACTTCGGCATTAACTGGGGCCGTGACGTTGAATTAGGTCAAATTGAAGATCTACGCAACGTAGTTGAAGGTGATCCAAGCCCATGTGGCAAAGGTACGCTAATGCTGAAACGTGGTATCGAAGTAGGTCACATCTTCCAACTTGGTACAAGCTACTCAGAGAAAATGAACTGTAACGTGCTTGGTCCTGATGGTAAGAGCGTAACACTAGAAATGGGTTGTTACGGCATCGGTGTTTCTCGCGTAGTTGCAGCTGCAATTGAGCAAAACCACGATGAAAGCGGCATCATTTGGCCAGACGCGATTGCACCATTCCAAGTGGCTATCGTTCCAATGAACATGCACAAATCTGAGCGTGTTAAAGAAGCGGCAGAGAAGCTATACGCAGAACTAACTGCAGCAGGCATCGACGTGCTATTTGATGATCGTAAAGAACGCCCAGGTGTGATGTTTAAAGATATCGAACTAATCGGTATTCCACACACTATCGTGATCGGCGACCGCAGCATGGATGAAGGCAACTTCGAATACAAAAACCGTCGTGACGGCGAGAAAGTCGCTATCGCAATGGACAGCGTTGTTGAGCATGTAAAATCTCAACTAAAGTAATTCGTTACTGTTACTTTTAAACCTTCCCAAAAATAAAAACAAAGGCAGCTGAATTTTTAGCTGCCTTTTTTATTACCACTTCTCAGGAATTTTGTTGTTAGCACTTTCTTATTTTCAGTTTGAATAAGAAAATTCTTTCAACCTCAACTAAGCTGTAATAGCCTAGCGAAATTAATTTGTTATAGAGAGTTTCTAAAATGAAAGTATATGATTGTTGTGACTTAATCCGTGAACTATATGCGCAAATCGGTAGCGGTGATCAAGCTTATGTACCGCAAGCAATCTCATGTGTTATTAAAACGCTGAACGCTATTGCATCAGACACTAGCATCGCAAAAGAAACCCGTGATCGTGCAGCATTTGCAGCGGCAAACTTATTGATTTCAGACTTTGAGGATAAGTAAGCTCGACATGAATTTAGCGAATTTTGAGAACATGGATCCTGTCATGCTGATGAGTATTGTGAATATGAAGCTGCGTGACGAATTTGGAGATTTGGATAACTTAGTCAAAGCTTTTGATATTGATAAACAAGCTTTAATCACTAAGTTAGCAAGTGCAGGTTTTGATTACTTACCTGAAGCAAAGCAGTTCCGTTAATCAGCATGCTTTGTACTAGAAAGCTTAAATTATAAAAAACGCCGCATTGAAATCCAATGCGGCGTTTTGTTTAAAATAGTTGAATATGTTGGATATTAGAAAGAATAACCAATACCAGTACCTAGTACCCAACCTTCGTGCTCGTAGAACTCAATGTTAGAGTTGTTATCAGTGTAACCACCAAGAACACCAGCACTTACACCCTTCCAACCAAAGATATCGTTGTAGGTGTAACTGATTACAGCATCGAATACATCGTCTTCACGCTTGTCTTTGAAAATTGGGTTCTCTTCATCGTAGTCAGCACGACGGTATTTCAAGTTCAACGTAATCATTGAATTATCGAAGTTGTGCAAAATACCGAATTGAGCTGCATAGCTGTCAGAAGAAACCGCTTCACCATTTGCATCATTACGTAGGTAAGAAACTGCTGGGCGCAAAATAGTACGGCTATCAAGTTGGTAAACGTAGTAGAACTCACCGTAGTAAACATGACCTTCACGATCCATGTCATCTTCTACGCTAGATCCAAAGGTTTCACCGCTATGTTCATCGTCAATAAATGTACGACCTGTCGATACTTCTGCACCGAAACCAGTGCCTAAGATATCAGTATATTGAAGACGGAAGCCACGCATTGTAACGTCAGTTTCATCACGATCGCCATCTGTTGTGTATGGGTCTTCCCACGATTTAGTGCTGATCACACCAGGCATGTATGAAATTTTGAAAGTACCGACATTGTTAAAGTGTTGGCCGTAACCCATTTCTAAATGAGGTTTACCTAAAGCGATGTTAGCGTTATCAGTACCAAGGAATACTTGCTTATCACCACCGCTGAAAGTATAAGAGATATCACTACCAGCAATAGGAAGAACATAAGCTTCAGACTCTCTATCACCTTTGCTGTTTAAATCATCAATGTGGTCGTCACCACCATCTTCATTTGAGTTTGATGAGGTCACACCAAAAAGCAACATAAATGAGCCAGAGAAACCTTCTTTCCATTTACCTGTTTGTTGCGGTGCTTGAGTATCTAATGACTCAGCAGATACGCTGTAAGCCGTACCTAACAGCGATAACGCAATAACAGAACTCAATAATTTCATTTTCATGCAAGCCACTCCTTGATGTCCGATGGCATGTATCTTCTTCAGAGATAAATTTGTTTAATATAAAAAATGCCAACTGTGATGAGAAAAAAGCTGGCATTCAATATTTAGACTTGATGTGATTTTATCCTTAGGCTAGGTTTTAAGCAACCCTATTTACAGAGTTATCAAAGTCCTTACACCTTTTAATTCAGTCACTTGCTATAGTTGGTTTTTATACATTCACTAATTTGATAAAGGTCACGATTCTTTTTAGCTATTTTGTTTGATTTATAAGTTTCAAATAAACAAAAAACTGATCCCAACTACATGCTGAACTCAGTTTTTTAAAGTCGATATTTTTATGGTTTGAGTTTGATAAGAGCTAAATCACAAACACTTCATAATCTTTTAATTGCGGCACTTGCTTACGAAGTTCAACTTCATCTTTGGCAATGCCTTGCAAGTCACCACAATATTCTTTGGCTTCGTTTTCTATTTCAACCGATTGAGATTCCAACTTAGTTTGAACATTATTTTTTAATTCAGACAACTTGGTCTGTAATGCCATTAAATCTACGCTGCCGTCTTCTTTCATCTTGGCTGAAAGAGCCGTAAAAGCACTTGAGAAGAATTCATTATTAAAACGTTTAGCGGCAGTTGCAGAATCCGATTTCCAGTTTGCCATTGCATCGCTAACTGCGTTTTTCTTCAATACCCATTCGCCATTGTTGTAATAACGAGATTGAATTTCTGCGTAATAATCATCAACGGACTTTTTCAAATTATCGAATGCATTTGGATCATTAAATGAATCGCTTACATCATCAATCACGTCACTAGCTAACTTCACACCTTTATCGGCAATTTCTTTGGCTTGCGGAATATAAGTGCTGATTTTTTCACGGTAAGATGTCACCGCTTTTTGCTGGGTTGAGTTCAATGAAACTTTGTCACCATTGATGAATAGTTGATTGCTTTTATCTATTACCACTTTCGGTTGATTGTTTTGGTACACAGAAACCACATTATCTTTTAAGTGTACTTCGTTGTTAATCTCAAGCTTACATTGCGGTGTTTGAGCCATCGCAACCGAAGACGTTAAGGCTAGAGTGGTCACTAATAGTGTTTTTTTCATTTTCATTGTCCCATTAAAGATGAGTCATACTGTCGAAATTGGTAATGCTTATGTTTTGGTAATGCTTTTTTACTTAGTGCTAACTTTACCAACGAATATGACTTTAACGTCAACAATAAGTGAAAAAAAATGTATCGCCAATAAAAACCATCTATTCTGCTCCCAATCTTTAACATCAATTTTCATTTTTGACTTTATCAACATAATTTACGTTAAGATAACGCCTCAAATCAGCGGGATAAAGTGAACGGCATGAATTCAATACAACAAGCACTTAAACATCATTTTGGTTTCGATTCCCTTAGAAATGGTCAACAACAAGTCATTAATACTGTTTTGTCTGGGCAATCGGCTGCTGCAATCTTTCCGACTGGTTCTGGGAAGTCTCTTTGTTATCAATTGCCAGCGGTTTTGCTTCCTCATCTAACTTTAGTTATTTCTCCCCTTTTGGCATTGATGAAAGATCAGCTTGAGTTTTTGGAGAGTAAAGGCATTGCAGCTGCTTCAATTGATTCTAGCCAAGATCGCGAAACCACTAACCGAGTGATGCAGCAAGTTCGCAACGGTGAGATTAAAGTGCTGATGATTTCGGTGGAAAGGTTGAAGAACGAACGCTTCCGCCAGTTTATTTCGCAAGTGCCCATTTCAATGCTTGTAGTCGATGAAGCGCACTGTATTTCTGAATGGGGGCACAACTTCCGCCCTGATTATCTCAAGCTGCCGTTTTATCGAGATCAGTTAAATATTCCACAAGTGTTATTGCTGACCGCGACTGCAACCCCTGCGGTTATTGAAGATATGAGCGCAAAGTTCAATATTGAAAAAAATAACATCACTATTACGGGATTTTATCGTCCGAATTTAGATTTGTCGGTTGTACCTTGTGAAGAATCAGAAAAGCCGCAAGCCTTGGTGGATTTATTATGCAAAAAGCCTGATTTTCCGACCATTGTTTACGTCACGTTGCAACATACCGCAGAACAAGTTGCGCAATATTTACAGCATCACGGGCTCAATGCCTTGGCTTATCACGCAGGTTTAGATTCTGATTTACGCCAGACCATTCAACAACGTTTTATGACGGGTGATGTGCCCTGCATTGTGGCGACCATAGCTTTTGGTATGGGTATCGATAAATCAGATATCCGCCGTGTGGTGCATTTTGATCTACCTAAGTCGATAGAAAACTATTCGCAAGAAATTGGCCGTGCTGGTCGTGATGGGCAAAAATCTTATTGCACCGTGCTTGCCAATAAATCGGGCTTAAACGTGTTGGAAAACTTTGTTTATGGGGACACGCCCGATCCACAATCGATCAAATTTGTTTTAGAAACGATTTTTGATGAGCAAACCGATTCTGGTCAATGGGAAGTGATGCTGACGCGCCTTTCTCGTGATTCCAACATTCGCCAATTACCGTTAAAAACCTTGCTGGTGTATTTAGAATTGCAGCAAGTTATTCAAGCCAAATACAGCTATTTTGCCGAATACCGTTTCAAGCATATTCTGAGCGAGCAACAGATCTTATCGCATTTCCCAAATGTAGGCGAAAAAGCAGAGCGCCATCAATTTATTCAATCTATTTTCAATTGTTCAAAACTGGCTAAAACATGGCGCAGTGTTGATTTTGATGCTTTATGGATGCAATACAACGCTGATCGACAACGTGTGATTGCGGCTTTAGATTACTTCCATGAAAAAGGTTGGATTGAACTAGAAAGCAAGCAGATTACCGATGTTTACCAAGTAATGAATCAAGTGGATCATCAAGTTGTCGCACAAGAACTTTCAGAGCTATTTAAGCAAAAAGAACATGGTGATCTAAACCGTATTCAAACTCTGATCAATTTATTCGAAAGCCCATCCTGCTTGAGCTCCAAGCTTGCAGAGTACTTTTTAGATCATGATGTTCCAAATGCTTGTGGACATTGCAGTGTGTGCCGTGGACAAGTAGCCAAACTGCCGACAACGTATCTGGAAGATGTACATCCGCAACAAGTTCAAGATTGGTTGAACCCCTATATTGAAGCGTTTGAAAGTCACGAATTAGCCAATCGTTGGGAATTATCAACCGAAGCCAAAACCCGCTTTTTGTGTGGTATTTCCACTCCCCTAACCTCTCAACTTAAAGGCACTAAATTAGAGGGTTACGGTAAGTTGGAACATTATCCGTTTGCAACCGTTCAAGGTTGGGTTGAAGCTGTTCTTTAGGAAAAACGAATCACAGCGCTTCATAAAGCTAAACGGATTTAATTCAGATAAAGCACTTAGAAAAATCTAAAAATACATGGATGTATTTTTCGAAGCGCCCAAGGACGGTACAGCGTTTTTTCGGTGTGCTTATCTGAATTAAATTATTCCCATAAAAACAAAGCGACCACCATAAAGTGATCGCTTTTATTTTGGGGTTCTGTTGGTAAGGCGCATCATGATGCTTACAATGCGCCAGACCAAACCATTAACCGATGTGCTTACGCGCGTTGCGGAACATACGCATCCACGGAGAATCTTCGCCCCAGTTCTCTGGGTGCCAAGAGTTCGCCACAGTTCTAAACACACGTTCTGGGTGAGGCATCATGATGCTTACACGGCCATCAGCAGTTGTTAAACCAGTGATTGCGTTTGGTGAACCGTTCGGGTTATTTGGATATTGTTGAGTTGGGTTACCCATGTTATCCACATAACGTAGCGTTACTGTGCCTGAGTTTTCAATCGCTTGAAGATGCTCGTTGTTACGCACTTCTACACGACCTTCACCGTGAGAAACTGCGATTGGCATACGAGAACCAGCCATGCCGCTGAAGAACGCAGAGTTAGACTCTTGAACTTCAACCAAGCTAAAGCGAGCTTCAAAACGCTCAGATTCGTTACGCACGAAACGAGGCCATAAATCTGCACCCGGAATCAAATCACGTAGGTTAGACAGCATTTGACAGCCGTTACATACACCTAGAGAAATCGTATCTTGACGCTCGAAGAAGTTAACAAA
This sequence comes from Vibrio sp., assembly GCA_047975485.1. Taxonomy (GTDB): domain Bacteria; phylum Pseudomonadota; class Gammaproteobacteria; order Enterobacterales; family Vibrionaceae; genus Vibrio. Next base: position 48,494 of record JBKEDP010000056.1, read on the forward strand.
TTGCTCACGCGCATTGTCGTTGAACAAGATTGATTTAGCCCAACCTTCACCTGCACCAAGTACGTCACCGTAAGAGAAGCCACCACAAGCCACTAAGCCTTGGTATTCTTCAAGTGCCGCTTGACCCGTCAAGATGTCGCTCATATGAATATCAGTTGCTTCAAAACCTGCACGGTCAAACGCAGCAGCCATTTCAACATGAGAGTTCACACCTTGCTCACGCAAAATCGCCATCTTAGGTTTAGCGCCAGTAGCAATGTAAGGTGCTGCGATGTCTTCATTCACATCAAAGCTTAATTTAACGTTTAAGCCCGGATCATTGTTGTCTTTCTTCGCTTCAAACTCTTGATCTGCACAAGTTGGGTTATCACGCAATGCTTGCATTTTGTGCGTTGTTTCAGCCCAAATAGTACGAAGTTCAGTACGGCTACGTTCAAGAACAGCTGTGTTACCAGAGTAGATTTCGATTGAATCAGAATTATCTACTTCACCGATAACATGAACACAGTTAGCCAAACCATTTGCCGCTAATGTTGCTTTAACAGAAAGCACATCGCTGTCACGAACTTGGATTACTGCGCCTAATTCTTCGTTGAACAATGCTGCTAGAGCATCAGAATCCAAAGTACCAATATCGACTTTCACACCACAGTGACCAGCAAATGCCATTTCAGCTAAAGTAACGAATAAACCACCGTCACCTTTATCATGGTAAGCAAGTAGTTTGTTGCCGCGAACTAACTCTTGAATACCAGTGTAGAAGCCTTTCAATTGCTCAGCGTTATCAACATCAGCAGGTGTATCACCAAGTTGTTTGTAAACTTGCGCTAATGCTGTTGCACCTAGACGGTTTTTGCCGTTACCTAAGTCAATCAACATTAGGCTAGTGTCGCCTTTGTCTGTTCTTAGTTGAGGGGTCACAGTTTTACGAACATCTTCAACACGAGCAAACGCAGTGATCACTAGAGAAAGCGGAGAAGTCACTTCACGTTGTTCGCCATCTTGCTCCCACTTGGTTTTCATCGACATTGAGTCTTTACCAACTGGAATCGTCAAACCTAGTGCAGGACAAAGTTCTTCACCAACTGCTTTAACTGCTTCATACAAACCAGCGTCTTCGCCAGGGTGACCCGCTGGAGACATCCAGTTTGCAGAAAGTTTAATGTGTTTGATGTCGCCGATATCAGTCGCTGCAATGTTAGTGATTGATTCACCAACCGCTAAACGTGCAGATGCACCGAAGTCTAGCAATGCAACTGGTGTACGTTCACCCATCGACATCGCTTCGCCGTGGTAAGAATCGTAACTTGCCGCTGTTACTGCGCAGTTAGCAACAGGAACCTGCCATGGACCAACCATTTGGTCACGAGCCACTAAACCTGTAACTGAACGGTCACCGATAGTGATAAGGAAGGTTTTCTCTGCAACAGCAGGCAAACGAAGAACACGATCAACCGCTTCGTTTAGTTTGATCTCAGAACGATCAATCGCAGCGTTGTTCGCTTTTAATGTTTTCGCATCACGGTGCATTTTTGGTGTTTTACCAAGTAATACATCCATTGGCATGTCGATTGGCGTATTGTCGAAGTGTGAATCTTCTAGTTTCAATTCACGTTCTTCAGTCGCCACACCTACAACCGCATAAGGCGCACGTTCACGCTTACAGATTGCATCAAAGATTTCCATGTTTTCTGGTGCTACAGCCAAAACGTAACGTTCTTGAGATTCGTTACACCAGATTTCTAATGGGCTCATTCCCGGCTCATCGTTTGGCACGTCGCGCAGTTGGAAGATACCACCACGTTCGCCATCATCCACAAGCTCAGGCAATGCGTTAGAAATACCGCCCGCACCCACATCGTGAATAAATGCGATTGGGTTTTCTTCACCAAGCTGCCAACAACGGTCGATAACTTCCTGACAACGACGTTCCATTTCTGGGTTTTCACGTTGAACAGATGCGAAATCTAAATCTTCAGCTGATTGACCAGAAGCCATTGAAGAAGCTGCACCGCCACCAAGGCCGATGTTCATTGCTGGGCCACCTAATACGATTAGGCTTGCACCAACTGGAATTTCTTTCTTCTGAACGTGCTCGTCACGAATGTTACCCATACCACCAGCGATCATGATTGGTTTATGGTAACCACGGATTTCTTCACCGTTATGAGAATTTACTTTTTCTTCATAAGTACGGAAGTAACCCAATAAGTTTGGACGACCAAATTCGTTGTTGAATGCTGCGCCACCTAGCGGGCCTTCAAGCATAATATCCAACGCAGTAACGATACGGCTTGGTTTACCGAAATCAGTTTCCCAAGGTTGAACGAAGTTAGGGATCTTCAAGTTAGAAACAGAGAAACCCACTAAGCCAGCTTTTGGTTTACCACCAATACCTGTTGCGCCTTCATCACGGATTTCACCACCAGAACCAGTTGAAGCGCCCGGCCAAGGAGAAATCGCTGTTGGGTGGTTATGAGTTTCTACTTTCATCAAGATATGTGCTTGTTCTTGATGATAGCCGTATTGGCGAGTTTTTGGATCTGGGAAGAAACGACCAACCGTAGAACCTGTCATTACCGCTGCGTTATCTTTATATGCTGATAACACGTGGTCTGGCGTTACTTCGAAAGTATTCTTGATCATCTTGAACAGAGATTTTTCTTGCTCAACACCATCAATCGTCCAACCTGCGTTGAAGATTTTGTGACGGCAATGCTCAGAGTTCGCTTGAGCAAACATCATCAATTCAATGTCAGTTGGGTTACGTTTTAGTTTCTCAGTAAAGCTTTCAACTAAGTAGATGATTTCTTCTTCAGCCAAAGCTAGACCAAGGGAAACGTTTGCTTCTTCAAGCGCAGCACGGCCACCAGAAAGCAAATCAACTTCTGTTAGTGGAGTTGGCTCTGAAATTTGGAATAACGCATTCGCTTGCTCTAAATCGGTGAAAACAACTTCAACCATGCGGTCATGCAATAGCGCTTTCAGTTCAACTAATTGAAGTTCGGAAAGTTCAGCCGTTGTTTCAACGTAATAAGCAGTACCACGTTCTAAACGTTTGATTTTTTCTAAGCCACAGTTATGCGCAATATCTGTTGATTTAGATGACCAAGGAGAAATTGTACCCGGACGAGGAGTTGTTAACAGCAGTAAACCTTGAGGCTCATGATCTTCAATCGTTGGGCCGTAAGTCAGAAGTTTCTCAAGTGTTTCTAGCTCTTTTTCATTTAAGTCTGCAGTCAGATCAGCAAAATGCATAAATTCAGCATAAATGCCTGAAACAGGTAGATTCAATTCACGACAAAGCTCAATTAGCTTATTAACTCGAAACTCAGATAAAGCGGGGGAACCACGCAAAATTCTCATGTGCTTAGGTCTCTTTAGCGGTTAGTAAAAAAGAAAAAGTGATATTGAAATTCGTTCAAAACCTTTATCCCGTAAGGAATTTAGGAAATTCAGATAAGCGGATTTCGATCTCACCTTGCTCTTTTGCGGCGTATTATAGAGGAAAACTTTGTGTGACGTAACACAAAAAGCAACCGTTTGCGTATTTTTTTGGATAACCGGAAAAAGAAGCGAAATTCTTGATGGATTTTCAGTCAATTGGCTGTGATTTTATTTCTTATCAAATTCTTTCTTTCGTCTTATTACATCCTTTCTTTTGAACGACAAAACAAAAACAAAGGAGGAATTTTGCCGATATGGTCGCTATTTGGTATAAAATAGCCTCCTTTTGTCAGATGAGAATTCCCATTGCAGACCTTTTTTGCTCATTCAAACTTCAAGCGATTCTTTGCCATCTTGTTTATTTTGGTGGGTTTAACCGCATGCCAAAAATCAGACAAGCCATTGACGGATATTGAAAAAATCCAGCAACGCGGCGTACTAAGAGTTGGAACCTTGAATGACCAATTGTCTTACTTTATCGGCCCTAATGGACCAACTGGCTTGGAATACGATTTAGCCAAACAATTTGCCGATGAGCTTGGGGTAAAGCTAGAAATCAAACCGTCTTACCATCTTTCAGGCTTATTACCTGCTCTGAAGAATGATGAAGTCGACATCGTAGCTGCTGGTCTCACCCATACACCTGAACGCTTAAAAAAGTTTAATGCTGGCCCTGCTTATTACTACGTTAGCCAACAAGTTGTGTACAAAAAAGGCTCTTGGCGTCCACGTAATTTGCAGCAGTTAATCGACAAAGGCGGTGTAATTACCGTAGTAAAAGGCTCGCATTATGAATTTGCGTTAAAAGAGCTCAGTGAAATTTATCCAGATCTAAAATGGAAAGTATCCCGAATTGAAGACAGCACTGATCTTCTAAAAGATGTCTCGGACGGAAAGATTGAATATACCATTGCCGATTCTGTTCCTCTTTCTATTAGTCAGCGTTTACACCCGAACCTTGCAATGGCATTTGAACTTACTGAAGATCAGCCAATTTCTTGGTTTATGCGTAAGTCTCGCAACAACGCCCTTTATGCCTTGGTTTTAGAGTTTTTCGGCGACATCAATCAATCAGGTAAATTGGCGAATTTAGAAGAAAAATACTTCGGTCATATTCAAACCTTTGACTATGTCGATACTCGTGCATTTATCCGTGCGTTAGATACCAAATTACCTAAATACAAAAAACTCTTTCAGAAATATTCAAAAGAGTTCGATTGGCGTTTGATTGCCGCCCTGTCTTATCAAGAGTCCCATTGGAACCCTTATGCTACGTCGCCAACAGGTGTGCGTGGCATGATGATGCTAACTCAATCAACGGCTAAAATGATGGGCGTAAGTGATCGATTAAATCCTGAGGAATCCATTCGTGGTGGCGTTGATTATCTACGTGGCGCAGTAAAACGTATTCCAGATTCGATCCCTCAACATGAAAAGATCTGGTTTGCATTAGCGTCTTATAATATTGGATTTGGGCATGTAATGGATGCTCGACGCTTAACTCAACGTGACCATGGTGATCCAGACGTCTGGGCTGATGTAAAAGACCGTTTACCATATTTAAGACAGCCGAGATTCTACCAGCAGACTCGTTATGGTTTTGCCCGTGGTGATGAGGCTCAGAACTATGTCGAAAACATTCGTCGCTATTATCAAACGATTATTGGTTATGAGTCTGAAGTGAATTCATCAACCAATACTGAAGATGATAAAGATTTCCAAGTCATTGAAAATCACGATGAAACAACTGTTGATGAAGCGAACGCAAATCCGTTAGAACAAGAGAAATCAAACACAACGGATGAGGCGAAACAGACAGAAGCAATTCAGACAGAAGCAGTTCAAAAAGAAATCGCTGAAATACCAAAGTGAACTGGTTAAAATTCAACCTTTGCTTTTAACAAAACCCTGAATTTATCAGGGTTTTGTTTTATATCTCAATTGAGTTTGAAGTAGTTAAAACAACAAAAATAAAAACATTGGCGAAAAAAACAAACTATGCTAAAAGATAGAGACAAAGTTATGAAAGTCATCAACTTGTCATATATTTTTATTAAGCTCAAAGTGAATATTTTTATAAATCAAAAATAAAACACTCAAAGCTGTTGTTTATTTAACCAAAGTAATTACTCGTAGAAAGCGAAGGAGGCATGACTATGCTCTCTAAAAAGAAATCATTAAGTCGATTAGTAAAGCAAAAATCTAGCTCAACGCGTAGAAAACGCATGCTGGCAAACAACAAAAAACAAGTTTTATGGCGTCATCGCTCTTATGTTTTTTGGTCTGCTGATTGTTAATCCGTAAACTTACAAGTTCTTTTTATATAAAATAAAACCACATCGACAAATAATCTCACTTTCATTTAATGACTCTTACATTTAATGATTCCATTCCAAGGTAAAAATGGTTATTTGTCGAAATACTCCCTCTTTATCACCAGATTATCCTTAATTATCAGTCTGATCTTTTAGGTCTTTATTTTCTTTTAACTCTTTATTTAATTTCAGGTCTTTCTCTTTTTTTAACGCTTTAATCTCTTTACGGCGACGCTTAAAAAATGCCTGTAATTGAGTGCGGCATTCTTCTTCTAACAAACCACCTTCAACTTGAGCGTAATGATAAGAGGCTTGGCTCTCAAACAAATTCAGAACAGTACCCGCTGCCCCCGCCTTTAAATCATAAGCTCCAAATACAATACGAGACACACGACTATGCAACAAAGCTCCTGCACACATAGGGCAAGGTTCAAGCGTGACATACAAGGTGGTGTCTAATAAACGGTAGTTTTGCAGCACTTGTCCAGCTTGGCGAATCGTCACCATTTCAGCATGAGCCGAAGCATCGTGAGCCGTGATAGAAGCATTCCATCCTTCAGCAATAATTTGGCCATCTTTCACTAATAACGCACCGACTGGCACTTCACCTTGTGATTCAGCCTGCGCAGCCAACTCCATCGCTCGACGCATAAACTGCACATCTTGCTCGGTAAAATTAGTTGCTGGAGTGTCATTATGTGGAAGATCTTGCACGCTAATATCTCGGTTATGGCTGAAAACAAAACCAGATTATACGCAAACTCTCAGTAGGATGTGGAAATTAATCTTTGGGTTTGTTGGGTATAAAAATCATGGTTTTTAACCGAAGCGATTCCTCCTCGTTCAGTTGATTATTCCAACGGGTTTCTATATCAATCGCTTTTAGTTGATCAGGTAACACCTCAGTCACTCGCCATTGAAGAGTAAAATGTGCAACCTGCTCTTGGCCATTCTGAATGAATGTAAAGTTATCACCCTGCCCAACTTCCGTTATTGCTTTCAAGCGAAAAAGTTCTAATTTGGATTCAGCCAAGTGTAATGCTCGAATACTGTTTTCGGCAAAATCAGCTTGTTTATCCATATATGCTTGCAACTGAATAAGCCCGACAATGCCAACCGTCAAGATTAGCATTGAGATTAAGGTTTCCAGCAAACTAAAGCCTTTATGCTTTGCCGATAAACTAGAAGTCATGCCAAGATCCCTTTAGCCATTTGAGCTTACTTCTTGACTGATTGGAATCAGCAGTGATTTGCTCATCAGGAGAGTTAGCTAGCTCAATATGTTGAAAAGATCTCTTTATTTTGGCTTTTGCACCTGCATCTTGTTTATAAGTAGCTGATAACAAATACCTATGCTCCGCAAACTCATCGATTTCAATGTTTGATAACTCCATAAGAAAAACACATTCGGCAAAGTCTTCCGCAAGTAATGCTTTTGGATCTGAATGTTCCTTTTGTTCAAATACTTCCACCTTTGAAGATATTTGAGCAAATGCACATTCTATCCCTCCCTCACTGAACCAATATGCTTTCCGAGCGAGTAGCTGATTTTGAACCTGTTTAATTTGTAGGTGCGCTTGTTTATAGCTAGCGATAGTCATAACAAGAGATGTCACCAAGAGTAAGCCTGTAACAAATAAGGTAATAGCACCTTGCTGGTTGGATTTTATTAACTTGTTTAATTTGATTGTAGGCATGCTATTGCTCCCAATTTCTGGGCATAACATCTACTGATAATGTTTGTTGGTATGAACCATCTAATAATGCAACAGTTAAGCTAACTCTAAATAAATAATGATTATTTGCGCTGTTTAATCTCGGTTGTAATTGGATGTTAAATTCAATGATTTTTAAGCGTTTTTCATCAAACAAAAAATAACGTCTATGTTCATTAAGACAAGGTTTGGCTATAAAGTGTCGGTCCGTAGCTTGGCATAATTTGAGGTTACCTTCCTCAAAAACAAACCCACGCCGTATATATTCTCCATTACTATTTTGATAAACATATCCTATTGAATTATGAGTGTACTGTATTAGTTTCTGTGGACTTGTAACACTATGATTGAGCATTAATACCGAATCAGAATTATCATTAAACCCTGCTCTATGAACATCATCTTTTATTAAGCTCATGACATCATTCATACTTTGTAAAACTAAAATTCGTTTACTCCTCTCCGCTACAAGCTTTTGCCCTATGATAAAAAGGCTGCCTATCGAGGAAAGAATTAACACACTTATAGCAATACTGATCATCAATTCAATTAAGGATAAACCTCGTTGAGCGTTTAAATTAGCAAATCGGGAAATCATAAAGTGACTGTCCTTCTGAGCAAATACGATGTCTAGCTGTAATATGATGAAAGATAAATCGAAATTTTTCAGTCTCATCAATAAAGAAAATAACGGTACCACTTTTACTTGGCCAACCATTGGTCGCATCAAATTTCACCTCATCGAAATTGGCACTAACATTGATATTTTTAAAATTCTTATCAGTTAAATAAAGCATGAAATTATCTTTGTTTTCATTGAGATGGACATTTTCTAATACGTTACTTTTAACAACAAAACACCATGTTGAATCCATATCTTGGCAGTCTACTGAAAATTTAAAATTCATATTTTGATTATTTAATACTGCCTGAGACCGAGTTTGTAGATAGATAAACTGCAATTCATGGATAAATCGTTTCACTTTATATTTGTCATTCAAGGTAGAAAAAGAAGGAACAGCGACAATCAAAAGCATGCCTAATATAAAAATAGAAATTACTGTTTCAATTAATGTCAATCCTCGTGGCATCACACAAATTCCATTGAAATTGATTACATATGTAATATTTAACTTGCATCAAAGTTACCACTTATCAAAAATGGCGAAAAAATGAATTGGAAGAAATGGAAATGATTCGTCGATCTGTATGCAATTTTTTCACTATTAAATTACAAGGAATGACATTGATCGAATTATTGGTCGTAGTCAGCATTGTCGGAATATTAGCTTCAATTGTGTATCCAAATTATCAACGTCATATTTTAAAAACTCATCGCTCTGCAGTTGTATCTGATCTATTGAAAATTCAATTGAAGTTAGAACATGAGCGTTCAAATACAGGCAGTTATGATTACAGCATTATCAACAACTCAACTGGTCGTTGTGAGGATGGACTGTTTTGCCAAGCCAATCCTGAGCGCTATAAATTTGAAATTATTTCTGGTGGGAGTGGTGTAAATTTCTACCAGATTAAAGCGATTCCACAAACAGCTTTAAACCAAGATCAAGATAAGTGTGGAACTTTGATCCTTAATACTGCATCCATTGGGCGAGCAGAAAAAGGTGGCAAAGAAGTTGAGGGGTGTTGGCCTTAAATCCTAAAGAATGTGAACTCTACGATATAGGCAAAGAAAAAGCCTTCCCTGATTCAATCAAAGGAAGGCTTAACCATATACTGAAATACTTTGATTTCTATTTAACCTGAACTTGGGTTATTTAGTTAAATCATCAAAGAATTTTTTCACGCCGTTAAAAAAACCGTCGGATTTTGGTTTGTGTTTTTGGCTTGCTTCTTCGCCACCAAAAGATTCTTCAAGCTCACGCAATAAGTCTTTCTGACGAGAACTTAATTTCACTGGTGTTTCGACTACTAGCTTACAGATCAAGTCACCTGTTGCGCCACCGCGAACCGATTTCACACCTTTACCACGCATACGGAACATACGGCCAGTTTGCATTTCTGCTGGTACTTTCAGTTTGAAGCGACCATCAAGTGTTGGTACTTCAACTTCGCCACCAAGCGCAGCAAGAGTAAAGCTTACTGGTACTTCGCAATGTAAGTTGTTGCCGTCACGCTCAAAGATATGGTGTTGTTTTAGATGCACTTGAACGTACAAATCACCTGCTGGTGCGCCACGTTCTCCAGCTTCACCTTCACCGTTTAAGCGAATGCGATCGCCTGTGTCCACGCCTGCTGGGATCTTAACATTAAGCGTTTTGCTCTTGTTCTTACGGCCTTCACCATGACATGAGTTACATGGATCTTTAATGATTTGACCGCGACCATTACAGGTTGGACAGGTTTGTTGTACCGCAAAGAAACCTTGTCGCATTTGTACTTGGCCGTGACCATGACAAGTGCCACAAGTTTGAGTACTTGAACCTGCTTTTGAACCGCTGCCGTGGCAAGTATCGCATTCCGCTAGAGTTGAGATGTTGATTTCTTTTTCACAACCACGAACCGCTTCTTCTAGCGTGAGTTCCATGTTGTAACGTAAATCGGCACCACGTTGAGCACGCTGCGCACCGCCACCACGACGACCACCACCGAAGATGTCACCAAATACGTCACCAAACATATCTTCAAAGCCGCCGCCACCAAAGCCGCCGCCACCGCCCATTCCACCTTGTTCAAAGGCTGCATGACCGTATTGATCGTATGCTTGACGTTTTTGAGAGTCGGTTAAAACTTCATACGCTTCTTTAACTTCTTTAAATTTATCCGCTGCATCCGCTTCTTGGTTGCGGTCTGGGTGATATTTCATTGCAAGACGTTTGTACGCCTTTTTTATATCGCGCTCCGATGCATCACGGCTTACACCTAATACTTCATAAAGATCACGTTTTGACATGCTCAGTTCACCAATTTTATTTTGCTAACACGGCTTATATTCTCATTGTGGAATATAGCCCCATCAGTGTTTTCCAAAATGTTTCTGTCTTTATACCAATCGTACTAATTATCTGCTCATCCTTGCTTGTTAAAAGCCTCGATAACTGCGTTAAAAAATTTGATTGTAGAATAACTACTTATCGAAATTTTTTGCCTTGTTCTCAAGTC